>NZ_BCUG01000023.1 GCF_001591165.1 Thauera butanivorans NBRC 103042 | reverse complement strand
AGCGCGCATTTGATCTTGTTCATGGAGATTTCCTTGCGAAACGTCGCTCAAGAATGCAGACCGCGCGGCCCCGAGAGGAGACAGGAGCGGGGCCGCACGACTGCAATCGGAAAGTCGGAGGCTCAGGCGAAGCGCACGGCGCAGGTGCCGATGCCACCGATGGTGACCCGCAGGTTGTCGCCGGCCGCGACCGGCACCATGGCGCCGAGCGCCCCCGACAGGATGATCTCGCCCGCCTTCAGGCCAATGCCCAGGCGGCCGAGCGTGTTGGCCAGCCAGGCTACGGCATTGACCGGCGAATTCATCGTCGCCGCCCCCGCACCGGTGACGACGACTTCGCCGTTCTTTTCGAGCACCATGCCGCAGGTGACGAGATCCACGTCATGGGGGGCGACCAGCGCCGGGCCCAGCACAAAGACGCCGCAGGAGGCGTTGTCGGCGATGGTGTCCTGAATCTTGATCTTCCAGTCGCGGATGCGGGAATCGACGATCTCGAAGCAGGCCATCACCCCTTCGGTGGCGCGCAGCACGTCGGCCGCCGTCACGCCGGGACCCGTCAGGTCGTGCTTGAGCACGAAGGCGATTTCACCTTCGGCCTTGGGCTGGATCAGGCTGGACATCGGAATCGGATCGCCCGTGTTGAAGACCATCGCGTCGGTGAGCATGCCGAAGTCGGGCTGATCCACACCGAGCATGTTCATCACGGCCTGCGAGGTCACGCCGATCTTCTTGCCGATGATCCGTTCGCCATCCCGCAGGCGACGCGCCATCAGCCGCTGCTGGATGGCGTAGGCGTCTTCGATCGTCAGCCCGGGATGCGCCGCACTCAGCGGGTCGACCGCCTCACCTGTGCTCAGGGCACAGTAAAGCCTGTCACTGAGTTCAATAAGCATTGCTTCATCAGTCATGCCCTGTATCCTCGCTCCATTCTTGACTTATTGAACCGTCCCACTTCCGGAAAGGGAGCCGAAGCCTGCGACCCACTCCGGAATGGCACGGTAATAATTCTGCTTTGCAGACCAGCTTCCACGACATGCGGCATCGATTGCCGCCGCTGCCGCAACCCAGGCACGTACCTCATGCGTCGATGCTCCTGCCTCCGCAGTTATCTGCTCGTTCGTATAGGCATCGATCGCCTCCCAGCCTTTCTGGCAGAGATGCCCCATGAATTCGAGATCCCACCCGGGATTGAGCGCGTGAAGGACACTGCCGCCAGCCACAAAATCGCGAGCGGCATTGACAGTGCGTTGCTGCCGGGCGGCACGTGCTTCGGATGTCGGATTGCGGCCGGCAATGAGACGCTCGATCACCTCACGATCCGTTGCCGTGGCGATGCTGGGTATGGGGGGGTTGTGCGACAGCCCGCCCGAAGCCAGGAAAAGAACACGTTTCTTCTGGCCACGCGCAAAATTTCCAACAGCTATCCCTAATTGCCGCGCCCGGCTCAAGGTCGATAGTGGCGGGGCAACTGCATTCAGCATGATGGGCACCACAGGATAGCGGTCCAGCGCCCCGGTGAGTTCGATCAGGCTCTGTGTAAAACCGTGATCGACCTGCATCCGATAGGAAAAGGCAAGATCGATGTCGGCTCCGATCACGCTTTCCGCGCACGACTCCGCCACATTCCGGGGAACATCGAGTTCTCCAACCGGCGTTGCATAATCCCCCACTGATGTCGCCTGCATGCCGATGCAAAACTGAGGCATGAGATCGAGGAAAAATCCATTGAAATGATCCGGCGCGAACAAATAGATTACTTCGGGATCGAATCGCTCGACCTCTTGCCGCACTGCCCTGATACATCCCGCCACCTCGTTCACCACGTCGGCCGAAGGGTCGAAATAGCCTTTCAACGGTGTATGAGACATGCACTGAAGCATGAATTTCATGGCTGCTCCCGAACCGAGCGCCTTGCCCCGATCAGCACGAAGAACATTCGCGCAGGCTGGCCGCTTCGGTTTCTCCATGCATGGCGGGTGCCGACCTGAACGACGACGTCTCCCCGGTGGAGCTGCCGTTCACATCCATTACCCAAATCCAGCACGATTTCACCCTCAAGCACCACGCCGTAGTCGATCGTATCGGTAGTGTGATATCCCGACCCATCCGGCTCGAAGGTTTCCGCCAGGCCGGGCAGCTTCTCGCCAAATTCTGCATTTGCTTTTTGCGGATCAAAATCGTGACCAGCGACCTGCTCATCGGGTGGAAACGTAACCACCAGCGCGGTCGTGCCGCCGCACCCCGGTAGAACGGAAGGCAGGACAGATACATCATCTCGCGGCACGGATTCGATCACGGGTTCATTCGAGGTATGCCAGATACGCGCAACCGAAAAGCCGGGCGTATGATCGAACGCTCCTGACCCGGGCGGTAAATCGAAGTTTTTCAGCTCGGCATGTCCGGAAGAGTCATGCCCTGTGACAACGCGATTGAAATTCATCATTGCTTCTCCAGAACTCCACAACCAGGGCCAGACTGAAGGGCGCCCCGTTCAATACGAAATATGGAAATTTGTGAAGCCATTGCCGCACGCCTCGATATCCCGCAGCGCCTCATTGATGTCCTCAAGGCAATATGGCCTCGGTTCAAGGATGCTCATATCCACGACCCCCGAGGAAAGCATGGCCGCCATTTCGTCGGCTTCTGCCGGCGTGAACCAGAGAGAGCCGATGTATTGCAGTTGAGCGCACATGAAAGGGTGAGGATCGATGGGAATCGGTCCCGCCACCCCACCGATCTGGACGATGCGTCCGCCACGGGCGACGGCCTGCATTGCATCGACCGAAAGCTCGGCCGATGCTTTCGCCCCCAGTGTGTCGAGCATCACATCCACACCATCGCCCATGCGTTCCCGCACCTGCTCGTGGATGCTTCTGCCGCCCCAGCAAACCGGAATCACACGCTGCGGGTCCAGCTCGACCAGACGCTCCAACGCTGCGGGGTCGCGACCGGCGGCGACCACGCGTCCGGCACCGAAAGCCAGTGCCAGTAGCACCGCGCCAACGCCAAGCGTTCCCGTTGCACCCAGAATGAGGATGGCCTGTCCCGGCCGCAGGCCTGATTTTCGAATCGCCGAATATGCCGTCCCCAGATAACCCAGACGCGCCCCGTGCTCCAGCGGCATGTTTTCCGGCAAGCGGACGAGATTGGCTACGGGAGCGACCGTGTACTCTCCATATCCCGCATACGGATACTTTCTGAAGATGGATGTGGAGTTTTTCCCGAATCCGAAATAGCCCATGAAGGTGTAATCGCCGCAGCGTGTAGGCTCTCCCTGCCTGCAATAACGGCACTCTCCGCAGCCGACTCCCGGATTGACATAGACCCGCTCACCGGGCTTGAAGGTATTTACTCCCTCACCTACCGCTGCGATTCTTCCCGCGGCATCCAGGCCGAATATGGCAGGCAGCTCGGGCAACGGCAGAAACGGATACCAAGTGGGAAAGCTGGTCACGACGTTCCGCAGATTGGGAATGATTCCGCATGCCTCCACCCGAACAAGCACATCGTGCTTTCCCGGCACAGGAAGCGGCACTTCATCGATCTGGAACGCCCCTCCAATTTCATGCAGCCGCGCTGCCCTCATCATTTCCATCAATTTTCTCCGATAATCCTTGTCTGAGCGGCCGGGCGATGCACGAATCAAAAACGGTCCTGCCTCTGCATGAGCCTTCGATGATCTGCGCGCTGCCCGATAGCCTGGGACGTTCTTTCTGCGCTATAGATGCTTGTGTCCCCAGACGCTGGTGACATCGAAGAGCTTGACGTCGTCGTCGTCTTCTGACATTTCCAGCCCTCCCCAACCACATTCAAACTGGATTTTCGATGGCGACTCGCAGTAGAAGGAAAACATGTTGTCATTGACATGCCGGCCGATCGAGCGCGTTTGGCGGAAACCGTGTTCATGCACACGGTCGAGCGTCAGGCCCACATCGTCTATGCGATGCACCTGCAGCATCAGATGGCCCAGACGCCGCGGAACGGGGAGGCGGCCGAAGGCCAAAGTGTGATGGCGCGGATTGCAGCGCATGAAGATGAAATCGCCGGCAAGCCCGCCGTAGTTCTTCGTCGACACGTAATCACTGGTGACGAAACCCATGATCCGGCCGTAGAACTGCTGCACCCGCAGCGGGTCATCGACGACCAGCATCAGGTGGCCAAGGCCTTGCTCTCCGGTGATGAAGCCACCGTGGCCGACCGCCGCGCAGAAGGGTTGCTGCGGCTGCAGCAGCGAACCGTAGCAGACTTCGACGTCGATGCCGGACGGGTCCGTGAGCAGGCACATCTCGTACACGCCGCGCGCTTCGCACTCCTCCCTCGTTGCCATCCGGAACGGATGGTCAGCCCGTTCGAGACGAGCACACATTTCCAGCAAGGCTTCACGGCCGGCAACTTCCAGACCGATCACCTTCAGGTCGTCGCGTGCTCCACGCGATACCTGGATGCGCCAGGGGCGCGCATCGATCCGGAACTGCAGGCAGTCAGCGGTGCTGTCCTTTGCCAGTTCACAGCCGAACACATCACGGCCGAACACCGTCCAGCGCTCCAGGTCGGACGCTTCGATCTCCACATAGGCGAGCCGCTTCACCAGTGTCATGCCTGCCTCCCGCCCGGTTTCTCACGGCGCCAGGTCAGCCTGGCCGTCCGCGCTTCGCGGGTTCCTTCCTCGATGCGCGCAACCAACATCAGTTCGCCGTCCCCACCCCATACGACACGCCGACGCTGCTTGCCGGCCTGCCAGTTGGGGAAGATGCACAGCTCGACATGGTGAGTGACGGTGTCGCCATCGATGCTGTAGCCGCCGGCATAGGACAGGAATTCGTCGTATGCCCTGGCCTTCTCGGCATCGGCGGCATCCCACTGGCCGCCGGTAGCAAAGAGCGTGCGCGGCACCTTCGTCAACAGGCAGAACATCGTGCCGTCACCGTATTCGATGAAGCCGTCCAGCTCCTCACCAAAAGGGTGGACGACGCGGCCGTCGTCGTACTCCTGCGTCCAGGACTCGATGTACCAGCGTCCCTTGATATCGTTTTCCACTTCTGCACTCCTTCTCGTCATTCCGCGCAGTGACGGCGGAACGAGCTCATTGTTCGGTCAGGAAGTCGCGTACCAGGCGGGCGAAGCGGCCGGCATGCTCGATCTGGGTCCAGTGGCCGCAGCGGCCATAGACATGGAGCTGGGCGCGCGGAATCAGCTCGCACAGACGCAGCGAATTGCTCAACGGAATCACCTTGTCCTCGCGGCCGTGGATGATCAGCGTCTCGTGCGGAATCGCACGGATTGCCTCTTCCGGACTGGCCAGGGCCTGCACCCAGCGCTGGCGCGGCGCTGGAAACATCGCCGCGAATGCTTCCTGCGCACCGGGCTGGATGCTGGCTTCGAAGCGCGAACGCACAATATCTTCGGTAATCCGCGTGTGGTCGAAGGCGAAGACATCCATGATGCGGCGCATGTTGTCCATCGACGGCTCATAGCCCCACACCGCATCGAGTCCGGAAGTGAGCTCGAAATCCACGCCTGCCGCCCCCATCAGCACAAGCCGGCGGATACGCTGCGGACGCTGGATCGCCAGCATCAACGCGAGTGCTCCGCCGAACGAATTGCCTACGACGTCGGCCTGCGCCAGACCCAGTGCATCCATCAAGCCAAGCGCCTGCGCCACCCATCGCTCCGGCGAATAATGACCATCGGCCGAGCGCTGGCTGTAGCCGAAACCCAGCATGTCAGGCACGATCACGCGGCAGGATTTCGCCAGTTCCGGCATGGCCAGGCGCCAGTTCACGAATCCGCTGACACCAGGCCCGGAACCATGGAGCATCAGGACGGGATGTCCTTCACCCTGGTCGTGGTAATTGGTCTCGACTCCATCGATGTCGATCGAGCGCCCTATCTCGGGGTTTTGCTGCATGGGACAGTCCTGCACGAACAGGCGCGCCACGGCGCGCACGGATTCAAGAAACGTACCGGCCTCAGCGATGCTGTCTGGCCGGCATCACCAGCGAGACAGCATCAGGGCACGGCCTCGGCGCATGCGCCCGTCGCCGGGCGCGAAAATCAGAAGTCGACCTTCTCGGTCTTGTAGCCCGGGGGTTTGCCGGCGGCCGTATTACGGAAGCGGACGGACGAATCCTTGGTCGCTCCGGCCACGCCGCGACCCGGCTTGGCGATGCCCCGGTTCCAGCGCGACGCGAGCTTGCGCCAGGTGATCGGCGAAATGTCGGTGGCCACCAGCTGTTCGTTATCCCAGCCCGTGCCGTCGGTGTAGAAGTACTGCATCGCCTCGCGGGCATACAGGTCGCAGTCGTTGAAGCCGTGCAGGCACAACGGCTTGTACACCCGGTCGAACTTGTACTGGAAATCGTCGCGCTCCTTCTGCGTCGGGCACACCTTCACCAGCACTTCCCAGTATTCGTGCAGATCGTCGGTGATGGGCACGTACCATTCGTACTGCACGATGTGCTCGCTCGGCCAGTTCTCGACCATCAGCACCCCAGGCAGCACCACCGACGTACGGTAGAAACGTCCATTCAACGCATCCACCTTGAGATCCAGCTCCGGGTTCTCCATCACTGGCACCCACTTGTCGGTAAACATCCACTGCATCATGCCCTTCGGGCCGTTTTCATCCTCGACGACCTCGATGCAGTCATCCCCCGCAGGCAGGATGCCGAGCGGCAGCACCCAGTCCATTGCGTGCACAATGGTGTTGTCCTTGTGCACCAGGATGTGGGCATTATCGAAACCGTTTTCGCAGGCAATGCGCCAGTTGCCATAGCCCGTGCGATGCATCCCGTGCACCACGGCATCAGCATCCAGCACGCTGGGCGAAGCCGGCCACAATGGGTGAGGGAAGCGCTCACTGTGCTGTGGAAAGCGGAAGGGCAGATCCTGCTCCAGCGGCGGCACGTCCTCGTCCGGATAATCGTCCTCACGCACGAAGACGAAGATCATGCCGGCGACTTCGTGCACCGGATAGGTCGTCACCCCGGTGGATCCCACCAGCTTGTCGTTCGGGTTGGCAACGATTGTGGACAACCTACCGTCCTTCAGGTCGAAAGTGAAGCCGTGATACCAGCAAGAAATGGTCTTCTTGTTGAAACACATTTTCTTTTCCGACATGCGGACGCCGCGGTGTACACATTGATCCTTCAGGGCATAGACCTTGCCTTCCGCACGGCGCAGGACAATGGGCACGCCACAGATCTGGATGCCTTGAATCTCATCTTCCGGCAATTCATCGCTGAACAGTGCAGGGTACCAGTGATTGATGAAGCCCCAGGCCGCATCCTTGTACGGCTGGTACTGACTCTGCGTTTTCTGATTATTGACGCGCTCCTCGCTGATCTGGTTGACCTTCTGGATACGCCGCCGAATGGTGGGTTGGTCCGACATCTGAATCTCCCGGCTACAGGATTAAACGAGATTGCAGCAAATGCGGAACCAATGTTATTGAACGGCCCTTCATTCGACGCTCCGCCCAATGCCCGGCTTATCCCCCCAGCGCACGAATGAAAAAAGCCCGCATAAGCGGGCTCGAAAGCGAAAACCGGGAGGCCAGGCAGACGCTCAGCGCGCCAGGGTCTGCGACGGGCTTTCGCCGAAGCGGCGCTTGTAGTCGGTGGTGAAGTGGCCAAGGTGAGTGAAACCCCACTTGTAGGCCACGGCAGTGACGGTGGTTGCACTGGGCGACAGATTCTTCAGTTCTTCATTGACCCGGCGCATGCGAACCTCCTTCAGATACAGCATTGGCGAGGTGTTGCGGAAGCGGCGAAAACCATTGAAGATCGAGCGGCTGCTTACACCGGCATGCTCGGCCAGATCCACGATGGTGATCGGCTCGTCGGCATGTTCCTCGATGTAGCGCTCGATGCGCTTGACGAAGGCCGGAGCGATCGAGCGCTCCTCGCCAGCCAGCTCCTGGCTGTAATTGTGCGGCTGGCAGGTGAGCAGCATGGTGATCGCCATCTGCTCGATCTGGGCGGCCACGATGGGTGAGTCGAAGCTCCGTTCGTCGACCATCAGGCTCTCATAGATCCAGCGCAACAGGCTGCTCCAGCGCATGCCTTCAGGGCCGTCGAGCGACATCGCCAGCCGGAACTCGAGCGGCTGTCGCATGCCGTGCCCGAGGTGCTGGATACAACTGCGCTCAAGCGCCTCGCGATCCACTTTCACCACCAGTTTTTCGGCATCGGCCGCATGGTCGATCTGCACCGGCTGATTGGCATTGATCACCGAACCGCTACTACCCGCCGAGAGCACGGTCTCGCCGCCGGCGCTGACAAGTTCGCGTCCGTTCAGCGGGACCTGAGCGAGATAGAAGGACTCGAAGCCTCCTGCCTCGATCCTGACCTCTCCGCCATAAGCCATGCGGCCAAAACCAACTCCTCGCACGCTCCGCAAGTGAAGCCGGGCATCAATCGAACGCCTGTCGCAGACCTTCGTCAGCCGGTTCTCGCAGAACGTGCGCGCACCCCACTGGCGCGCCTCATCCACATCCTGCGTATGAAACATGTCGGTACAGGCGAGCGCCGCATAAGGGGCGCCCGTCTCATGACGAGCAAGCTCCATCATTGTCTCCTCCGGGGGGCATCTACAGCCCTTTTATTTCTTCTTGCCTTGCCGCACCCACCTTCGAGTCCGACAGCGGGCGCATCGCACTTTCTCGGAAACGCAGCTTCTGCACGCGTCCGGGCCGCTATTTTTAAACCATTTGACGAGAAAATTACAGCACTTTTCATTTCAAAAACCAATCCTGCAGCGCACAAAAGCGCGTTTCCCACTGAAAGATCACGAAAGACCGGCAATCACGCTTCCTTCCCGCTTCTTGCAAGGATGAAAGCGAGCCGCTCTCCGTGCCGCCGTTTTCTCCAAGCAATACCCATGCCCGAATAGAAGACATCGGATCGAAAAATTGGATTTCGTGCGCTACGCGGATAAAGATGCACTTTCAGGATAAACGTTGCACTTATTGCATAGCCTTCGATTCGAATAACGAATAGGCCAGCCTCGATAGCAGTGGTGCCGCCTCCAGAGGCTGCGCCATCCAGCCCAGCGCCGGAAATCCGTTTTCGTGCATAGCAGCCCGGTAATGCACCAAATTGGCCTGCAGGCGATCTGCGGAAAGCTGCGCTACCGGGATAAACGCAGCCCCCAGCGGAGCGACCGCCCCAAGACCAGTTCATAGGATGCGCACGACGTGCTGCCCATCGAGCACACCGCAAGCATGTACCCAAGCAATGGAAACAGGACCAATGAACGAAACGCACCAAGTCACACTGCGATTCGCCGACGGCGTTACGCATCAGGTCATCGTCGGGAACACCCATCCCATCCTCGACGCTGCCCTGGAGGCCGGCGCCCCGCTGATACACCAATGCCATTCGGGGAGCTGCTCCAGTTGCATCGCCACCTTGTCCGACGGCGAGGCCATCACCCGGCCCGGCGCGAGCACGAGCCTGCTCAGCGGCGAATATGCTGCCGGCCAGCGCTTGCTGTGCGTAACCCAGGCGAACAGCGACTGCATCTTCGATTTGCCCTACACCAGTACCGCCGGCCTCAATGGCCCGGTCGCCGCTCATGCTTTCGTCGACAGCATCGAACGGATCGCATCCAACGTCATGAAGGTGTCACTGGAGCTTGCCGAAGGCGACTGGCTGGATTTCCGCCCCGGCCAGTACGTACAGATCGAGGTTCCCGGCAGTGGCGAGGTGCGCAGCTACTCGCCATCGAACATCGCTGCCGAATTGCCGCGCATCGAACTGCTGATCCGGCTGCTGCCTGGCGGTGTCATGTCGGACTGGCTGCAGCATCGCGCCAAACCGGACGACGTGGTCAAGCTCAAGGGCCCTTACGGCGCCTTCTTCCTGCGCGAAGAGCACCGCCGGGCCAAGCATATCTTCATCGCTGGCGGCACCGGGCTGGCACCCGTTCTGTCGATGATCGACGGCATCCGCCAATGGGGCGGACGCAAGCCATCGATGTTACTGAGCTTCGGTTGCGCCACACCGGACGCCCTGTTCTGCCTCGACGCACTGGAACTGCGCCAGCAATGGCTGCCCACGCTCGAAACCCGCCTCTGTGTCGACCGCGGCGCCAGCGGCCCACTGCTTGAAGGCAGCCCGGTGGCCGCACTGCGTGAAAGCGATGTCTCCAGCCCCGACACCGTCGCGTACCTGTGCGGGCCGCAGCCCATGATCGACGCTGCCACCACGCGTCTCGTCGAACTCGGCGTGCCACACGGCCGCATCTTCAGCGAGCAGTTCGTCGCCAGCCATTGACTCTTCAGGGAGGAGCCTTTCATGACCCAGTCCGCAGAAGCGGTTTTTTCTGCCGAGCAGCAAACCTGGTACGAACAGGCCTGCGCGAAGATCGACCCCAAGCGTCTTCAAGAGCTGCTGTTCGAGATCGTCGACATCCACAGCCCCACAGGTGCGGCACGCGCAGCCAGCGAATTCATGACCAGCCGTCTTGCCAAGGCTGGCATGAACGCGCGTTACCAACCGATGGCCGATACCAGCGGCAACGTCCTTGCCGAACTGCGCGGCACGGGAGGAGGCGCCACGCTGATGCTGTATTCGCCGATCGACACCCACCTCGAACTCGACGACACCGAACGTGAGTGGACCGGAGCGAAAGGCGAGGCCGACATGCAGCCGCACGCGCGGATGCTCGACGACTGGGTGTTCGGCCTCGGTGCCTCCAACCCCAAGGCGATGGTGGCGACGCTGACCGAGGTGGCGACCGCTCTGATCGAAGCCGGCATCCCGATCATCGGAGACTTGCTGGTCGGCATGGCCGACGGCGGCATGCCGGTCGACATCGCGGGCCGCAACCATGCAGGCATGTCCAACGGCGTGCTGCACCTGCTCAGCCGCGGCGCGGCGCCGGATTTCGCCGTGATCATGAAACCGTGGAACTGGGTCTACCACGAAGAGCCCGGCATGGGCTGGTTCAAGCTGCGGGTGCACGGCACGCTGGGCTATGCCGGCGTGCCACACGATCTGCCCGCCTTCCGCAGTTCGGTGGTGCCCGCCGCCACCGTGATCCAGGAACTGGAAACCTGGCTGCTGGAATACGCCGAACGCAACACTTCGGGCGTGATCAAGCCGCACGGGTGGATTGCCGGTGTGCGTTCGGGCAATCCCGAGCGCCCGGCCTTTCCGTCGGCAATCACCGAAATTTTCTTCGACGTGCGCATCAACCCACGGACCTCGCCGGCCGCCGTCAAGGCGCAGTTCGCCGAATTCGTCGCCGGCCTCAGGCAGCATCACCCGGACGTCGTGCTCGACTGGGAAATGTACGGCTCGGTACCTGGCGGTACCACCGACCCCGACAGCTGGGTGGTGCAGTCCGCCAGGCGCGGCTGGGAACACGTCGAACAGCGCACGCTCGGCACCCCCGATCTGCTGGGCGGCCAGACCGACGGCGCCGCACTGCGCCGCTACGGTGTCCCCACGGTGCGCCTGGGCTGGCCATGGCCGGCCCCCAATCCGCCGCTGCCGGTGGCCGAAGGCCTGGGCGGCATGGGAGCGACCTACATCCCCGACCTCATCCCCTGCGCAAAGAAGATCATGTACATCGCCATCGACACGCTGACGCGCACGCGCAAGGAACTCGGGCTGTGAGCGGCGAACTCCACTACCGGGAAATCTCGGAGCTCGCACCGCTCATCCGCGAACGCAGGCTATCCCCGGTGGAACTGACCGAGGCGATGCTCGCCCGCATCGACACACTCGACAGCCAGCTTCACGCCTATGCGCGCGTCACTGCGGAACAGGCGCGCGCCGAATCGCGCGCCGCCGAGGAACAGATCATGCGTGGCGAATACCGCGGCCCGCTGCACGGCATTCCGCTGGCGGTAAAGGATCTGTTCTGGACCAAGGGCGTCACCACCTCCGCCGGCACCACCGTCCACGCCGACTTCATGCCCAGCGAGGACGCCACCGTGGTGCGCCGGCTGCGCAAGGCCGGCGCGATCATCCTCGGCAAGCTGCAGCTCACCGAGGGCGCCTTCGCCGTCCCCCACCCAAGCATTGCACCACCCATCAACCCCTGGGGAGCCAGTCGTTGGTGCGGGGCGTCATCCAGCGGATCGGGCGTCGCCACCGCCGCAGGGCTGTGCTTCGGCTCGCTCGGCAGCGACACCGGCGGCTCGATCCGTTTTCCATGCGCCGCCAACGGCCTCACCGGCCTCAAGCCGACCTGGGGCCGAGTCAGCCGCCATGGCGCGTTCGAGCTCGCGGCACTGCTCGACCACGTTGGGCCGATGGCGCGCAGCGCGGCCGACGCACGCCTGCTGTTCGACGCCATCGAAGGCCACGACCCGCTCGACCCCACTTCGCTGCCCGGCCGTGCACCGGCCATGCCGGCCGAGGCGAGTCTCAAGCACATGCGGATCGGCATCGATCCGGCCTGGAACGCAAACGGCAGCGACGCCGACACGCTATGCGCGGTCGAGGATGCGCTGGCCGGGCTACGCGACCTGGGCGCGCACGTCACCGAAATCCGCTTTCCGGATGCCAGGGACATCGCCGGCAACTGGGAAGCACAGTGCGGGGTGCAGACGGCGGTGGCGCACGCCGCCACCTATCCCGCACGCGCAGCCGAGTACGGCCCGGCGCTGAGCCGCCTGATCGACATCGGCCGCGCGCTCGACGGCATGGCCTACCAGCGCCTGCTGCTGGCCGCAGCCGCATTCACCGGCAAGCTCACCGCCCTGCTCGAAACCATCGACCTGCTGCTGGTGCCGGTACAGCCCCTCGCCGCACCGACTCACGAGCAGCTCGGCGCACTGGCTGCGGACCCCGAAGCCAACCAGCGCCTGATCCAGTACACGGCCCCATTCGACATATCCGGCCATCCGGCCCTGAGCCTGCCCAGCACTCCGACAGCCAATGGCCTGCCGGTGGGCATACAACTCGTCGCCCGCAAGGGCGGTGAACGTTTGCTGCTTGCCGCCGGTGCAGCCCTGCAGCAAGCGACCGCCTGGCACAAGAACCACCCTTAGCATCGAAGCCGCGACCGGCTCCCACGACCAGAGAGGATCAAGCATGCCCGCAAGCAGCATCTCCACGACATCGAGCCCCGGCGCGGTGGCGGATATCGACAACCTGACCATTGCCGGCGCAATGCGCGCCTTGGCCGACGGCAGCCTCAGCAGCGAAGCATTGGTGTCGGCCTACATCGAACGCGCCCGAGCGCACAGCGACCTCAACATTTTCATCACGCTGGACGAGGGGGGCGCCCTGAGCGCCGCGCGTGCAATCGACGCCATGCGCGCACGGGGCCAGCCACTCGGTCCGCTCGCAGGTATTCCGGTAGTGGTGAAGGACAACATCCACGTCGCCGGGATGCCCTCCACCGCCGGCACGCCGGCACTGGCAGAATTCATACCGGCCGAAGACGCATCGGTGGTGCGCAGGCTGCGCGAAGCCGGCGCCATCATGCTGGGCAAGACCAACATGCACGAACTGGCTTTTGGCGCCACCGGCTACAACGCTGCCTTCCACGTTCCCGGGGTAGTGGGCGTGCGCAACCCCTATGATCCGGCACGCATCGCCGGCGGCTCCTCGTCCGGCAGCGCCGCAGCACTGGGCGCCCGCATGGCGCCGGCCGCCCTGGGCACCGACACCGGAGGCTCGATGCGCATCCCGCCAGCGCTCAACGGCTGCGCCTCGCTGCGGCCGAGCGCAAAACGCTATCCGGCAGCCGGCATCGCACCGATTGCCAGCAGCCGCGACACTGCAGGGCCGATGGCGCTGTGCATGGCCGACGTCGCCTTGCTCGATGCCCTCGTGACCGGCGAGCACGCGCTTCCGCCGGTGGACCTGAAGTCGCTGCGGCTGGGCGTGGTGCCGGATTTCTGGGCCAACATGGACACGGAAGTCGCCACCGTCGCCGCCGACGTGCAACGCAGGCTGAAAACCGCGGGCGTCACCTTCGTCGAGGTCGCCGACAAGGAGATCATGGCCCTGAACAACGCCGTCGGCTTTCCGGTGGTGTTCCACGAAGCCTACTCCGACATGGTCGACTACCTCGCCGAACAGGGGCCCGGCATCAGCATCGAGCAGTTGCGTGCAGGCATCGCAAGCCCCGATGTGGCCGGCATCTACGACAGTTTCGTGCTGCCGCGCAAGGCTCCGGATGCCAGAGGCAACATCGTCGACTCCGCTCCGCTATACGAAATGGCGCAGAACACCGGCCGCCCTGCGCTGCGCGCGCACTACCGCGCGCTGTTCGAGCGCCACCGGCTGGATGCCTTCGTGTTCCCGACCACGCCGGTGGTCGCGCCACTGGCCAAACCGGATGTGAGCGAGCCGCAGAACTTCGCGCTGCTGATCCAGAACACGGAGCCTTCGGCCAGCGCCGGCCTGCCCGGCATCCAGTTGCCGGTCGGCCTGGGCGCAAAGACCGGCCTGCCGGTGGGTTTCGAACTCGACGGACATGCCGGCGATGATCGCCGGCTGCTGGCGATCGGCATCGCGCTGGAGACCGTGCTGGGACGCATCCCCCCGGCGCCGCACTGAAACGCGCCGGCAGCGACAGCACCTGGCTACCCTCCACACAGGAGACGAACGTGAGCAGATACCCCGAACTCAAGGACAAGGTCGTCATCGTCACCGGCGGTGGCAGCGGCATGGGGCGCGACGCCTGCATGGCACTGGCCGCCGAGGGCGCACGCGTCGTACTCGGCAACCGCAACCGCGCCGACGGCGACGCTGTAGCGGCTGCCATTCTTGCCGCCGGTGGCAGCGCCGTGTTCCATCCTACCGACGTGTCACGGCCGGCCGACTGCGCCGCGTTGGTGCAACACGCGCTGGACACCTTCGGCCGCCTCGACGGCGCCTTCAACAACGCCGGCCTGCAGCGCGAATTCCACGACATCCACGAAACGCCCGACGCCGACATCTCGGACGTCATCGACATCAACCTCAAGGGCATGATGTACATGATGAAGTACGAAGCTGCAGCGATGCTGAAAAGCGGTGGCGGCGCCATCGTCAACAACAGCTCCATCTTCGGCCTCAAGGCCATGCCGCAACTGGCCTACTACGTTGCCGCCAAGCACGGCGTGATCGGCGCCACCCGGGCCGCCGCACTGGACTATGCGCAAAAGGGCATCCGCGTGAATGCGGTGTGCCCCGGCCCGATCAAGACGGCCAGCTACGACCGCGTCACCGGCGGTGACGACCACATGTACGACGGCGGCGTGCCCATGCACCGCATCGGTCAGCCGCGCGAAGTGAGCAGTGCCGTGCTGTGGCTGCTGTCCGGCCAGTCGTCCTACGTCACTGGCGGCTTGATCCCGGTGGACGGCGGCATGGGCGCGGCCTGAGCAGCCATTTCGCGCATTCACACAAGCAAGGAGGCAAACGATGGGCAAGCGCGTCAAGATGATCTTTCCGGTGCCGATGAGCGAAGCCACCCGGCCAATGGTCGAATCCCAGCTACCGCCCGAGTTCCGGCGCAGCGACATCGACGTCAGCTTCGTCGGCGCCGGCAGCACGATCACGCTGGCCGACAGCTACTACGACATGGCGATCATGGAACTGGCCGTCATCCAGGCCGGCCTTCAGGCGCAGGAGGACGGCTTCGATGCGGTGTGCATCAACACCGTCAGCGACTCCGGCCTCGCCGCCCTGCGCTCGCGGCTGAGCATTCCCGTATTGTCGCCGGGCCAGAGCGCCTTCCACGTGGCATCGATGCTGGGCCACAAGTTCAGCATCCTCACCATGTGGGAGCGCTGGCTTCCGCTGTACCGCAAGACTCTGCGTGAATACGGACTGGAATCGCGCGTGGCCTCCATCCGCACCATCGAGGTGCGGCCCGACACGCAGGAACTGCTCAGCGGCAAGGAGGACATCGTCTTCGGCAAGCTGGAGGAGGCTGCGCGCCGCGCGATCGGTGAGGATGGCGCCGACGTCATCGTGCTCGGCTCCACCACCATGCACCAGTCGCACGCCCATCTGGCTGCGCATCTGCCGGTGCCGGTGCTCAACCCGGGCATCATTGCCTACAAGCTGTGCGAAATGTTCCTCGACCTCGGCCTGCGCCACAGCAAGAAGGCCTACCCTTCGCCCGAGACGTCCAAGGACGCGGCATTCGGCGTCTGAAGCAACAAGAGCAAAACCCATGCACTCCGGGATTGATTCTCGCGGCATCAATCCCGGACATCTGGCTCACGGCAGCAGGATCGAGCACCCCATCGTCCGCCTCTCAGCAAGATCCTGGTGTGCCTGGTGCCCATTCTCGAGGGCGTACGATGGGAATCTTCACCTTGCCACTGCCTACGACCTCGAAAAGCGCATCAGCCATCTGTGCGCACTTCTCGTCCGAACCGGCAGAGCCGATGAGCCGCAATCCAAGTGACTTCGCCCACTGCGTGGCAATCAGCCCGACACCGCCCGCTGCGGCGTGAAACAGCACGTAGCCGCCTCGCGCCAGGCCTCCGACCAGCGTGCAGCAGTGCAGCAGGTAACAAGCCGTCCAGCCCTTCAGCATCATGGCCGCGCCAGCTTCGAAATCGATCCCATCGGGCAAGCGGCAGACGGTCATCGCCGACATCACCCGTATATCGCGCTCACCGCAGATCAGGAGAGTTCGCTGTCGCGCGCGCCCTGTCCATCACGGTTTCGGCCAGGAATGAACAGGGGGCGCTTGTTTCCAAACGCCCCCGAAACCCCGGGTGAGGAAAAGCAGTCAGCGACCTGCAGCCTGTAGCGTTTGCAGCGAGACGTCGGATTCCTTCACACCCGCAGGATTGGTCCGCCACATCGCGGTATCGATCAGCGACACGGTGGCATGATTCCGCTGGAAATCAATGATGACCCCTCCCGCTGTCCGAATGTCGCGGAAGCCATCTTCGCCCTTGCCGACGTAGGAATGCCATTCCATGAATTTCCAGAACTCGCCCTTGCGATTGTAGGCCTCGCCATAGTGAATACGCGGAAACTCGGTATCCACATAGATGATCTTCTTGCTGTACGGATGCTCGGCGGGTGTGTTCGCCTCGATCACGTAAACTTCGCGCGGCTCGAAATCGTTGTTGTTCATGTTCCAATAGGGCTTGCCGCTGTCCAGCACCGGGTATTTCTCCTCGGCGCTCTTGCCCTGACGGTTCCACAACGGGTACTTGCTGTTGACGACAGCCAGTACATGGCGCTTGCCAAGCAACTTATAGCTGGGATACCAGCACGGACGGGCATTGAAGATCTCGAGATCATCCTGGAGCTGATCGGACGCCCCCACCGGATCCATCCATGCACCGCCCGAAAGCCGCCTGACGCGGCGCACGGCCGGTACGTACGCCCAGACATCATTCACCTTGGCCGAATCATATTGAATCGTGAAGGTACCCAGGCCTTTCATGTCGGACGGTGACTTGAAGTACAGCAGCTGGCGCCCACGCTCGCTCCCATCGCCTTGGGTGTGCTCTCCCGCCAGGCGGCCCTTCATCGAATAACGGGTAAACTCGGCAATCGGCTCCGCATGGATCCCCTTTTCGCCATCGATCAGGACCTGCGTATAGAACGGCACGATCGAGACATCGCCAACCAGCGCTCCAAGGTGCCAGTTCCACACGATCTTCTCTGCGGCCTGTGGATCGTTCATGTCGATATCCGGGAAAGGCTGGCCAGCCGTCCAGCCCTCGACCTGGCATGTCTCCGCGTTGATCCTGGTCTTGCCTTCGTTTGCCTGCGAAGCCTTGAGCCAGGTCGGATCGACGGGTATTGCTTTCGATTTGGCGAGCGGCAGCTTCCAGCCGCTATTGCGAATGCGCCACTCCATTTTTTCGGTCAGCAGGCTGCCGATCTTGTGCCCCTCGAAAGTGTCGTCCTTGATTCTGTCGATATTCTCGGCCGAAATCACGGTACCCGGCGACAATTCCGCCGCATGGACGGCGGGCATGGAAAGGGCCAGAGCGACCCAGGCTGAATAGGCCAGGAGGCTGTAGTTTTTATGCATTTCAAATACTCCGATGGGGAATCAGAAGAGATAGGTCAGGCTGGTGTACAACTGGTCGCGCTTGTGGAAATAGCCGAACAGACTCATGCTGTCGCATGATGCGGCCTGGGGAGGAGCGCAGTTTTCACTTTTCCTGATGTCATCGTTCCAGAACTTGTCGTACTCGACTTTCCAGCGCCAGTTCTTGCTCAACTCGACAGTCACGGAAGGCACGACGAATCCACCGCCATAGCTCAGATCGGCGCCGACGACGAGATTCGGCTTGATACGGCCATTGTCATAGCTGAGATCGAAGATGCCGGTAAGCAGGAATGAATGCTCTTTTGTGCGCTGCCCCGCGCCGACCGCATTGAGCAACCTGTCATCGCGGTCGTAATTCATGATCCATTTATCGAAAAGCTGTACCGAAAAGAACATGGGCTTCTCGGTTCCCAGCCATTGCTGAGTGGCAGCGATGTTCTTGTCCATCCGCAGCATCCAGGCCAGGATGTTCTTGCGCTTGATGCCGTCGAAGCCCGGCGCGATCACCGCACTCAGCGCGCCCCCTTGCCCCCCCTTGTGAACCTGATAAGGAGCATCCTTGATATAAGCCACCTCGGTGCTGAACACCGCATCAGCCCACTCGGAATAGCCGCTTGCCGTTGCCCCGAAGACATCGACGACCGGGTAGATGAGCTCACCGGCTGCACCGACACTGTCCTTGCCCCCAACGGTCGTCACGCCAGAAGGGACATCAGGCGAGCCGAACAGCTTGAGCGTGCTCGAAGCATTCAACATCGGCGTCGTCCAGTATGTTTTCAGATAGGACACCGAGTAGTTGATGTCTTTTGCAAGCCCCGACCAGCGGATACCCCCCGTCACGTCACGCGCATCCCCATCCTTGTTGCGGAAGTTGTAGGGGTCGATATTGCGGAAGTCGACTCCCGCCGTCGACTGTGTGGACCAGCGGCTGCCGTACACATCCAGTTCGGTACCGATATCGGATTTACGGTCCCATCCCGGGCGTACGAACATTTCCAGGCCACCGTCGAGTTCAGGCACGTCGATATTCAGCTTGGCAATGATGTTGGCTTTCCGCAGCTCCTCATTGGCGGGTTCGAGAAATGAACGCCAGGTGTAGTCGAAACCGTGCACGAGATCGTTCGCGGCAAAGAAATCCGTCTCGCCCCACACGATCTGCTGCTTGCCAAGGCGCAGGCGGGAACGCTCCCCGAGGGGAAAGTCCACATAAAGCTCCCGCACCACGTCGCTGATTCTGTTCTTGTTGTAGAGGTCCATCAGATTGCCTCGGCCACCTGACGCACCATAGTTATAGGCCCCCATCTTCTCCAGATGTCTCAGAAAATCGGTTTCGAGCTCCCCGACCAGCCGAAACTTGGCAACGACCGAAACGCCGGAAACGGGACTCCAGTCCATATTGACGCGAGCGGTAGTCCGCGCCATCGACAACTTGCCGCGGTCATCGTAGTCCGGGGTGTCCTGCCAGTTCGATGTATTGAACGAAAGCTCCTGCTTGAGGAAGCCGTCGATATTGATTTCTCCGGGCTCCTGGGCCTGCGCAGCAGCCCCGATTGCTGCCAGCGCCGCGGCGGCGGCAATCCTGCTCATCCGAAACGGCATATTCCCGCCGCTCTCTTTCCCACTCCTCATTTTTCACTCCTTGTGCATGTGGATGCGCCGACTTTCCGGCTGGTTGATGGAGAAGCAATCAGTGAAGGCCGCTCCAGGCACTGAAAATTCAGACTTCCTGAAGCCGAGGTTCGGCGCCACTCAGAATGGGCTTTTCATCGCTGCCGAAAATGAAGTCTGGGCGGAATACATAGATCACTGCAGGCATGACGAAGAGCGCTGACATCGCTGAAATACCGAGCCATATCGCCATGAGCAGGCCCATTTCCGCCTGGAAGCGCAGCGACGAGGCCCACCACAGCAAAGTGCTGAGGATCAGGACGCTGGCCGTGACCAGAACCCCCATGCCAGCCGAGTGAAGTGAAGTCCGGATGGCCCCTTCTGGAGTGTTCCCGATCGCGATTTCTTCCTTGATCCGGTCCGCGACGTAGAACGCGTAATCCACTCCCAGCCCGATACCCAGCGCGGCAACCGGAACAGTATTGATGCTCATGCCGATTCCTTTCCACGCCATGAAAGCAAAAGTGAGCGTATTGGAGATGATCACCGGAACCATGAACAGCATGCCGGCAACCGTCGAACGATAAACTACGGTGCAAATTATCATCAGCACCAGCAATGCAAGCGCGATGCCCTCGATCTGGCTGGCAAGAATGACCTCATTCATTGCTGCGGTGATTCCGATCAGGCCGCCCGCCAATTGCCAGTCGCCACTGGACAAGGGGTTGTCAGCGATGAACTCCTTGATTCGTGCCATCGCCGTGCGAATCGTCTCACCCTGGCGGTCACGGAACATCAGCGTCACCGCCCCATTGGCTGCCTGGCCATCAACGAACCGATCCATGTCGCCCGGCTCGGACACCGACTCCAGGATGGCCATCAGGCTGCCATTCACCGACGCATCGACGCCAAGTTCTTCGTAACGCGGATTGCCCTCACGAAGGGTGCGATTCAGTACCGGCACGACATCGGCAATGGAAATCGATCCGCCTATTTCCGGCTGCACCTCCATGAATCGCTGAAAGCGATTCATCGCCTGCAAGGTTTCCGTGTTCTTGACCAGGCCCTCCTGACCATCCTTGCCGACAACGACGAACAGCCGATCGACCCCATCGAAGCGATCATTGATTGCGGAAGAATCCTGGTTATAGACCGCTTCGGGCCACAGGATGGGTGACCCCGGATTGGCATCACCGACCTTGAGCTTGAACGCGTACCAACCCGATCCGAGCAATACCAGCACGCTGCAAACCACGACTACATAACGGAAGCGGCTCAGCGCCATCCACAGACCGAAATCCAGCACCTTGCGCAGCATGGGCGCCAAGTCGAGTCCATGTACGGTGCCATGCGGCCGCTTGATCCAGGACAGCAGTACCGGAGTCAGAATGACTGCGCTGATGGTCAAGGTCATGACCCACACAACAGAAAGCAGTGTCAGTTTCTGAAGCATCGGGATTGGGCTGAGCGCCACGACGGCCATGCATCCCGCATCTGCAACGACGCCCACCATACCGGGGCGAAACAGATCTGCGAGCGAGATCCGGGCGGCATGCGCGGATGTTTCGGAGCCCTCGGCGATATGCTCGAGTTCATCGTCGAAGCGATTGACGATCTGAACGGAGTGCGAAACCGCGCGCGAAGTGATCAGCATCGCAACGACGATGACCAGCGGCTCGAAATGGATTCCCAGCAAGTTACAGATGCCCAGGGCCCAAATGGCGCTGACGAGACCTGCAAGCAGTGGAAGTATCACGCCACGCCAGGTCCGCAGCAATAGAAACAGCATCGCCAGCGTCACCCCCAGAGCGACCGCCACCAGTTTCATCGTTTCGGGCAGGTAATGCTCCACCCAGCCATAGAGAATCGGGGCACCAACGACGCGCACACCAACTTTTCCGTCCTCGACCTGCCTGGCCAATGCATTGATTTCCTCGAAGACCTTGGAGTAATTCACCTCCCGATCGATGAAGTCGACGGTGACCAAGGCTGCCTGCAGATCTTTCGATACGTATGGCCCATAGACCAGCGGGTTGCGCAAGACTGCCTGCTTGAGGGCAGCGATCTCTTCGGCGCTTGCCGGCAGATCGGGCCACATCAGCGGCCTCGTCTCGATGCCGTCGGTGGAGGCACGCACCTCCTTCAGCTTCTTGGATGCGAGCGAGATGATCTGAAAAGGGTTTACCGCCGACACTTCACGCAGACCGAGCGTGATCGTTCGTACTTTTTCCAGAACCTCCGGATCGAAGATGTCTCCCTGCTCAACTTCGAGCATGATGGTGACCATGTTCGACCCACCAAAGGTGTCCTTGAATTTCTGATGAGTTTTCACGTATTCATGGCGTGACGGAAGCATGTCTTCGAACACGGTGCGCACTTCGATGTGCAATGCGAACCAGCTCAGCGCCAAGCTTATGAGCCCGATGAGGCCCGCCACCAAGGCACGCCGGCGAATACAGAAAACGGCGATTCTTTCGATCATGGTATTTTCATCTCTGAAAGGGAGTTGGGCGGGAAACGGCTCGGTGACGTTCCGAACCGAGCGTTCAGTGCCCGAGGATCATCCAGCGCTGGCCGTTCCAGCGCCCGATGTTGGCGCCGACGAACCATGCCTCTTCGCCCGCAGGCAGCACGCGGGTGTGCCAGGCGAGATCACGTTCATCCACGCGGCCGGCGCGCCACTCGAGACCTTCCGGGTCGCCGCCGATCCACGTGCCCAGCGCTCCTGCACCCAACCAGCGCTGGTTTTCCTCATCCCACGCAATGTCGAACAGGTGATCGTGGGTTCCGGCGCCTGCGCGCTCCCAGGTCATGCCCGCGTCGCGTGTAACGAGCACCACACCTTCCAGGCCAACCGCAACGCCAGAGTTCTCGTCACGGAATGCAACGCCCATCAACGAACTATCGACAGGGGAGACCGGCTCCTGCCAGGTGATCCCGCCGTCGCCACTCACCAGGAGACGCCCGAATTCCCCGACCACGACAATGCGCCCACCGGGAAGCAAGGCGGCGTCATTCCAGGCGACATCTTCCTCATCACGCAATCGTGACCAGGTAGCGCCATGATCGGCGGTCAGCAGGATGGCTCCCATCTCCCCGGTGGCAATCGCCCTCCCACCGGGCGCAACCTGTACCCGAGTCAACTTGTTTGCGATCTCCGAGCGCGGAACGCCCTCGATCTTCTGCCAGGCCTTGCCGCCATCCCTGGTAACCAGGACAACGCCTTCGTTACCCACCGCCAGCGCGTTGCGCCCATCCCAAACCGCAATATCCTGCAGTGTCTTCTCCGTCGGCGTGGCGAGACGCACGACACTTCCAGTACCGTCGATCCAGACTATCTTTCCGCCGGATCCCGCGACCCAGATACCGCTTTCCGGTGCCGCAGCGACACCGAAGAAATGATCGCGCCGCTCCATGACCGGCGGCAGAACAGTCCCGCCAACCGGCTGTGGCTTGATGAACAGGCCAGCCCAAAGCAGCGTGGCGATGATGATCCAGGGCACGCTGGAGACCGCGAACTTGGTCGCCTTGCCAATGAAACCGGCGCCAGCGGAGGCCGTGTGGGTTGGCGGCTGCGTAAACGCCGGCTCGGCAACAGAGGAGATCCGATCCATATTTCTAAAGCCCATTTGATTGGTGCCGCACTGCAAAGGCAGGTCAATTTGATGCGCATCAAAATTAACTTCCGCCGGATATGGCAGCTATCCGGCAAGTGCACTCACTGTCCTTCCGCCGCACCCGTTTTCAGACACTGCAAACACCGTCCAGGCAAAGAGCTGGCGATCCTCCGCCATCACTCAGAACTCTGCGTTGCCGGGATAAGTTCTTCGTTTTTCGGATACGAGTCGATCTGCTCCGCAGACGTAAGCTGTGCCGCGCGATCACAGCAAGGAAATTTTGCCATGACCCAGCCCAGCCCTATATCGACTGAAAAGCAGACAAGCCGCTTCATGCAGATCAATCTCCACGGCGTCCAATATCGAATTCATTTCAACGACACTGGAGGCGACGGCCAAGCCGTCATAATGCTCCACGGCTCCGGCCCCGGCGCGACGGGCTGGGCCAACTTCCAGCGAAATGTCGAGGCTGCATCTTCAGCCGGCTATCGGGTAATCCTCATGGACTGCCTCGGCTGGGGAAATAGCGATCCAATAGTGTCAACTGGCTCCCGCTCTCAGCTCAACGCAGATACGCTCAACGCACTCCTGGACGGCTTGCGGATCGCATCGGCACATTTGATCGGAAACTCGATGGGAGCCCACAGCGCCGTCGCATTTGCCCTGTCCTATCCACGAAGGGTCGAGAAGTTGATCTTGATGGGCGGCGGAACCGGCGGCGCAAGCATGTTCGTACCCATGCCGACGGAGGGCATCCGGTGTCTCAACGCGGTTTACCGGAATCCGACACTCGATAATCTGAAGCGGATGATGGACATCTTCGTATATGACCCAGGCAGCCTGACCGAGGATTTGCTCCACACCCGCCTGACCAACATGCTCGGGAATCGCGCTCATCTGGATAATTTCGTGGCCAGCCTGCAGGCCAACCCAAAACAATTCCCAGACCAGGGAAACCGGCTTGGCGAAATCGCTGCACCCGCATTGGTCATTTGGGGAAGAGAAGACAGATTCGTCCCCGTTGATCTTGGCATGCGGCTGATCGCCGGAATACCGAACGCCGAAATGCACATATTCAACCGCTGCGGCCACTGGGCCCAATGGGAGCACGCGGATAGTTTCAACAGCCTTATGCTGTCCTTTCTTGCCCGGAGCAATGCAGTTCAATGTCACGGGTAGCTTCAGCCATACGAAGTGGGATGAGCATCGCCAGGCGAGACGCCATATGCACATCGTTTTCCGAGGCAGTGCCTATCCCCTGCTTACGATAACGCGCCCAGCCAAGGGACGACCGAACCTGCCGCCATCGTCGGCCTGATGGATATACTTCCGAACGAAGTCGCCCTTCGATTTCGTCAGTGAGACGGACATCCGTGCCGCAAGCGATCAATCTGGGCGGGGATGCGCGCCTGTGTTGCACGCGGCAACCGCAGGAACGCGCTCTACCGGACGGGTTGAAAGTGCAGCGGCCATCATCACTGCGCCGACCAACGGCGCACCGGCGTCACACCACCGTGCTGCTGCGCATCGTCGCCTCGCTTGTCGCCTGCGGCGTGGCGCGCGGATCCAGGCAGAGCGGGATGCATGGGCGGCCGAGCGCGCCCAGATCGAGGCGGAACGCGACGAAGCCATCCGGCTGGCTGACGCGGTGACGGCCGATCTGGACGAAATGCGGGAAACGGTCAGGCGGCTGCAGGCCGAGAATGCGGCCAAACTGCTCGAACGGGCGCGCTGGATGCAGTCACTGCTGCTCGACCGCATCCAGTTGGTCAGCTACAACCGACGCGAGATTCAGCGACTCGCTGATGAGGGACGCATCTACGCAACACCGCACTGGCGGGCCGGCAAGTATCTGTACCTGATCCACCCCAGCCAGGACGGCGAGCGCGTGCGCGAATACATCGGCGCAGCCCCTGCCCGCGTCGCCGAGGCCCTGAAGAAGCTCGAGAACGCGAAGAACCATGATGCGCTTGAGGCAGAGACAACGCGGATCGAACGCACGCTCGACGCGGTGCATTACCAACTGGAATCGATGATCCGTGACCTGGAGCGCCTGGCGCCGTTGGACTTGGTGACGGCAGCCGCTGCACCAGGTGCGAAACTGTCGCCATCAGCCGCGGTCGATGGTGACAGCGGAGCGCGACCAGGTAGGGAATCTGTCACCAATGGGCTAGACTCCGCATTGGTGACAAAACCCGCGATCGAGCAGCTGCATTTGTCACCAATTTGAGGAAAACAGAATGTCCGCCATCACCTTCGATACCCTGAAGTACGTCGAGCGCCTCACCGCCGCAGGCCTGCCCGAGAAGCAGGCCAAGGCGGAGGCGGAAGCCTTGCGCGACGCCCTGGGCGATCTGGTCGAGATGAAAAGCCTGGCTACGAAGGAAGACATTTCCACCACGAAGCTCGAACTCAAGAACAGCATCGAGTCGCTGCGAAGCGAGATGCATGCGATGAAGGCCGACATCATCAAGTGGAACATCGGCACCATCCTTGCCGCCGCTGCACTGGCCGTGGCCATCGCCCGACTGATCCCCTGATTGGTGACAGCGCCCACGTCGGCCGAGCCGGCGCCAGCGTTCCAACGTCACCACCTGTCACCAAAAAGGCCCGGTTCCGGGCCTTTTGCTTTCTCCATCAGCTTGCTTCCGCCTGCAGGAACAGCAGAATTTGAGATCGGGCATTCGAGCCCGAGCGCGAGAAGTCGAAAGGAAGCCAGGACAGGCCCAAGCGGGTCGAGGTTTCGCGCGTCTCATCGAGGCCGGCCAGCGCCACGACTTCCCCGGGGCGCAGATCGATCACGGTCGAGGCCGAGCGCTTCATCATCGTCGGCGAGTCGATGCCGCTGGTGGTGGTGACGGCGAAGGAGCTGATTTCCTGCGAGACCTTGGCCACGATCAGTTCCTCGAAAATACGCGGCTCGACCGTGAGCTGTACGCCGGCAGAGCGGTAGCCGCCGATGCGCACGCGCACCGTCACATCATCGTCGCGCTCGCCCAGGCGACGCGAGGCGAGCACGAGCACCGTGGCCGGCGATGAATACTCGTCCGGCACCGGCAGGATGATGAGGTTTTCCCAGAACTGGCTATTGCCTTGCGGACGGCGGTAAAGCTGCAGGCGTCCCTTGATGGTGGCTTCGCCGATCGGAAGCGGCTTCTTTGCGGGCAGTTCCGCGACTGATGCTGCTGCTGCGTTTGCGCTCATGACATTCCCCTATGACATCGTTTTCAAGTGACAGCGATGCGAACGTAACCATGCGGCAACAACGTTATCAAGCGGCAACAGCGGACGTATGTTCCCCCCGTCCCGATGGAGAGAGCCATGAACACTCAGGAATACCTAAAGGCAGCGAAGAGGAAGCTAGAGGCAAAAACAAACGCCGAACTCGCGCGCGCGCTTGGATTGAGCCGGCCGGCTCTTACGCGATACGACCAAGGAGAGCAGCGGGTAATCGACGACTACACCGCCGCCCGCGTTGCGGAGCTGCTCGATATCGACGAATTGGAAGTCATCGCCCAGGCGAACGCCGAGCGGGAGAAAGACACGACCAAGCGCGCGTTCTGGGAGCACAAAGCAAAAGCGGCCCGCCAGAGAACTGGAGGACCGCTTGGAATATGGCGCGCCCGAGACGATTCGAACGTCCGACCCCTGCCTTCGGAGCAGACTACCCATTTTGGGTATATCTGTAGGCTCAGAAGGGCTCTAGGCGCTGCACTGCGGCAGCTCCCTGGCTGGGGGCGAGGTGAGCATAGATTTCTGTTTGCGTGATGCACGCATGCCCGAGCAGTTCCTTCACGACGTAGATCGACTCCCCCTTCATCACCAGCCAGCTTGCGAACGTATGGCGCAAGTCATGGATTCTGAAGTTCTCGATTCCGGCGCGCTTGAGCGCTGATGTCCATGCGGTCTTGAACGTGGTGATTTTTCCCCGTTCCCAGCCGAATACCCACGGCGTTTGCAATTCCCTCTCCTTTTGCCAGTCTGCCAGCGTGCGTAGCGCTTCGATCGCTCCGGCGTTCAGCGGTACGAGCCGGCGGCGCCTTCCCTTGGTGTGATGCGCTTCGAGCAGGAAGCAGCCCCGTTCGAGATCGACGCGGCTCCATTCGAGGTTCAGCAGCTCGCCACGCCTGCAGCCGGTGTTGAGTGCCAGACGGATGAACACTGCGAGGTGCGGCCGGGGCGCATCGCGTTCGGCTTCCTTCACCAGGCTGATGGCTTGCTCTCGTGTGATCCAGCGCACGCGCGGCTCGGGCTTGGCGAGCCGCAGGCGGGCGACCGGGTTCGGCAGGTCGTGGAGATCGTATTCAACGCGAACGAAGTTGATCGCTGCGCAGAAGAGGCGGAGTTCTCGCCTCACCGTCGAGAGCTTCACGCCGGCATCCAGGCGGGCATTGATGTAAGCCCTGATCTGGATACGCCTGAGCCCCGCAAGCCGTTTGCCCTGGAAATGGGTTTGCAGGTGCTTGAGGGTGTATCTGTCGCGCTCGGAGTCTTGTTGCCGATGTCGGCGGGCCGCCAGGTATTCGGCTATGGCTTCGTCGAATGTCATGCGTATATGTTGCCATCGGAACGGCAACGACTTCCATTGGTGACAGATGGCGCTGTCCTGGCGCTCGATCTGTCACCAATGGAAAAGCCGCCCGCCCCTGCGGGGCTTCAGTCAGAGGCCGGACAAGTCCGGCCTGAGCCTGCCTGCCATCGCTCCGACATACGGTTTCCTGCCGCCGCATCGCCGTCGCCCCTGTTTGGCGACCAGTACCGCCCCGAGTCGGGGTGTCAAGGCAACCCGCTTCGCGGGCGCGCAAGCGCGACCTTGACACCCCTTTGTCGGGTCGGTCCAGGACGCCAAGGGCGACGGCGATGCGGCGGACGGTGGTAACCGGAGGGCGCGGAGTGAAGGCAGGCAGGAAGTTCAACGCCGGGCTCAAGCTCCACGGCCCCGGTGGTTTCAACGGCAAAACCTTTCGGGAGTTCAGGCGGTGGCGGTGAATGGCCTGGCTGAAACCGGGCCGAGTATTACGATTACGTAATTACGTTATTACATTACATTTTTACATTACGGAGTGAATCATGGCGATCACGAAACAGGACGTGTGGCGGGTGGCGAACGAAATCAACGCGGGCGGAGAGAAGCCGTCCGCCGTCGAGGTTCGGAAGCGCCTGGGCACCGGGTCATACACGACGATCACGGCCGCACTCAAGGAATGGGTCGAGCCGGAAGCCAGCGACGGCGACGAACTGGCGCCGGTACCGGCTGAATTCGAGGATCGGATCGTCCAGGCCGGGGCGGACCTGTTCGCGATCGCGATGCGGATCGCGGGCGAGCAGTTCCAGGCAGAGCGCGATGCATGGGCGGCCGAGCGCGCCCAGATCGAGGCCGAACGCGATGAAGCCATCCGGCTGGCTGACGCGGTGACGGCCGATCTGGACGAAGAGCGGGAAACGGTCAGGCGGCTGCAGGTCGAGAATGCGGCCATCGTCGAGGAACGGGCGAAGGCCTACGCAATAGCCGAAGAACGCGCCAGAACGGCGCAGACGGCCCGCGAAGAGGCGGATGCATCCCGAGGCATGTCCGAGCGCCTGAAAGGGCGCATAGAGGCCCTGGAGGCTGTTATTGAGCGCCTGCAACCCACCACACACCCCGAGAAGCCGACGGCGAAGAAGGCGAAAACGGGAAATGGTGACAAATCGAGCACCAGGACAGATCCTTCTGTCACCAATCCGGAGGGCTGATCATGGATGCGGCAAAACTGCTCGAACGGGCGCACTGGATGCAGTCACTGCTGCTCGACCGCATCCAGTTGGCCAGCCACAACCGGCACGAGATTCAGCGGCTCGCAGATGAGGGACGCATCTACGCAACGCCGCACTGGCGGGCCGGCAAGTATCTGTACCTGATCCACCCCAGCCAGGACGGCGAGCGCGTGCGCGAATACATCGGCGCAGCCCCTGCCCGCGTCGCCGAGGCCCTGAAGAAGGTCGAGAACGCGAAGAACCATGATGCGCTTGAGGCAGAGACGGCGCGGATCGAACGCACGCTCGACGCGGTGCATTACCAACTGGAATCGATGATCCGTGACCTGGAGCGCCTGGCGCCGTTGGACTTGGTGACGGCAGCCGCTGCACCAGGTGCGAAACTGTCACCATCAGCCGCAGTCGATGGTGACAGCGGAGCGCGACCAGGTAGGGAATCTGTCACCAATGGGCTAGACTCCGCATTGGTGACAAAACCCGCGATCGAGCAGCTGCATTTGTCACCAATTTGAGGAAAACAGAATGTCCGCCATCACCTTCGATACCCTGAAGTACGTCGAGCGCCTCACCGCCGCAGGCCTGCCCGAGAAGCAGGCCAAGGCGGAGGCGGAAGCCTTGCGCGACGCCCTGGGCGATCTGGTCGAGATGCGGAGCCTCGCCACGAAAGAGGACGTCAACATCCTCCGGGCAGAGATCGAAACCAAAATCTCCGACGCAAAAGCCGACATCATCAAGTGGATAGCCGGGCTGCTGCTCGCCCAAGCCGGATTAGTCACCGCGCTGGTCAAGCTGATCAGCTAATTGGTGACAGCGCCCACGTCGGCCGAGCCGGCGCCAGCGTTCCAACGTCACCACCTGTCACCAAAAAGGCCCGGTTCCGGGCCTTTTGCTTTCTCCATCAGCTTGCTTCCGCCTGCAGGAACAGCAGAATTTGAGATCGGGCATTCGAGCCCGAGCGCGAGAAGTCGAACGGGAGCCAGGACAGGCCCGAGCGGGTCGAGGTTTCGCGCGTTTCGTCGAGACCGGCCAGCGCCACGACTTCACCGGGACGCAGATCGATCACGGTCGAGGCCGAGCGCTTCATCATCGTCGGCGAGTCGATGCCGCTGGTGGTGGTGACGGCAAAAGAACTGATTTCCTGCGAGACCTTGGCCACGATCAGTTCCTCGAAAATGCGCGGCTCGACCGTGAGCTGTACGCCGGCAGAGCGGTATTCCACCGCCTGCACCGGATTGCCCGAGCGATCGACGACGGTGGATCCACGCACCGGCACTTCCGAGCCGACCATCAGGCGCGCGATCTGGCCATCGAGCACGCGCAAGGAAGGTTCGGCGACGTAGCGGAAGCGGGAGTCGCCTTCGACCGCCGCAAGGATGGCATCAATGCTCACGTTCCTGAACGAGATCGAGGCGCCACCGGAGACCGAGGTCGCGCCAAAGCTCACGCCAAGCTTGCCTGACAGCAGATTGAGCACGCCCGTCAGCGACATCGAGCGGTCATCGGAGGTCGTGACCTCGATCATGGCCGCCCGCAGGCGGACCGCCATCGGCGCAACGTCGGCCGCCCGGAGCGCATCGGCGACGCGGTCGCGCAACGCCTCTGGCACCGAATACACGACGGAATCGAGCATCAGGCCATCGGCCTGCAGCACCGAAGCGCCGGCGAAGCGAGCCACGACCGCGAGGAAGTCGGCCGAGCGGTAACGCGGTCGCCAGACCTCGACCGCGGCAGCGGTATCGAAGGCCAGCACAGGCAGCGGCGACACCTCCGCGGCAGAGGTAATGACCGGCGCCACGTCGGCCACGGCGCCGCCAGCGGCCGGCGCTGCGCCTCGCTGTTCCAGGAAAATCACGCCTTGCCGCTCGATCAACGCCACGCCGTGCGCCTCGAAGACAGACGACAGCAGCGCCACCGCCTTGGCGTCGTCGATGTCGGATACCGCGAGCGTCACCAGTTGCGAGGACTGTGACACCGATGGCGCCATGACGTAATCGCGCTTGAGCACCTGGCCGAACACGGCATGCACGAACTGCGGCAAGGGCAGGTCGCGGAACTGGAAGGACACGGCGAACGCCGAGTGCGCGAAGGCCAGGCAGGCCATGCCGGCGATCATTTTCTTTCGCGAAACCATACGCCCCCCACTTGATAGAGCACGCCAGACGGATCGAAACGCGAGGCTTCGACCGGCGCGATACGGCCATCCGACAACGATACGGCCATCCCGCTGGCCGACGAAATCACCCCATTGACGTGCACCGAGGCCTCGATCCTTTCCGACTGGACGGCAGCGGCGGGCGCCGGATCGCCGTCCGACAGCCAGGACGCCATGAAGCCGCCGAGCACGCCGACCATCGCCCCGAGGACGAAGGCCGACAGCGCCACGCCCCGGTACATCTCGATTTTTTTCATATGCCTTCCCTTCAGGTGCCAGGCGGGCAGGTAGCTGGAGACGCCTTGCTGCCCTTCGGCGCTGATCTTCTGCAGCGAGTCGTACATGGCGCCGTATTCCGTGCCGGAGAACCACAGCACGTGCATGACCGGCGCTTGCGGCAGGAAGCCGTAGCGGAAGGTGACGACGTGGGCGCGCGGCAGCTTGAGCGGCTTGCCGGTGATGAACTTCGCCACCGCGCCGACCACCGGCACCGTGAGCTTGTCCGCACGCTTGGCGCTGGCATGCACGTCGCACAGCGCATCCCGAATCTGGGCATCGACCAGGCGCGGATGCTGGGCGATCAGGATCAAATCCCAGCCGAACTTGCGCGAGTGCAGCAGCCAGGAAATCAGCAACTTGCGATCCTTGGCCTGCCAGTCGCGCGAGTTCAGGAAGGTACCGACCTCATCGAGCACGATCAGGCCGTTACGGCCTTCATCGACAGGATTCGGATTGCCCGGCGGCAACAGCTCGAAGTCCGCCGCCGTCGGGTGATCCGGCAGGCGCCAGCACACGAGACGCGACCAGGGCCGCGCCATCTTGTCGAGGCGGATGTCCATGTTCGTGGCAACCGGCCGGCCCTGGCGCACATAGTCCGCCATGAGCCGGCAGGCGGTGATGGATTTGCCGGCGCCTCGCTTGCCGGACAGCAAAACCGCCTCGGTCATGACGAAGCCGTGATCATCTGCATCATCTTCATCTTGTAGCGATACACGAACGCGCCCACGTCGGCCGACAGGCAGGCGGCGATGCAGACATCGGCGTTATCAGGCCACAAGGCCCAGAAGCCCATGAGCAGGTATTGGTTCGAGATCGCGCCGACGACGCCAGTCACCAGCAGCTTGATCGACAGATAGAAGGTCGTGGTCATCGCCAGGCCGGTCGCGACCAGCGTCAAGGCCATCGCGGTCTTGCGGGTGAAGTATTGAGCGAGCCAGGTAAAGAGACCGCCGAAGATGGAAATGAGGAACTGCGCCAGGTAGGTCATGACATGCCCCCGTTGGAATTGGCGAACTTGCGCCAGACGTAGAAGACGGTGAAGAGGCCGAACAGCCAGCCGATGATTTCGCGCACGGTGCCGAGCTTGTCGCAGATGTCGAGCTCGTATGAACCGCCCAGACCCGCCGCCGGGCCGTGTGTGATCGCCGGTTCGAATACCAGCGCGGTGCATTCAAGCTGCACACCAGGCATCAGTGACGGCAACCAGTCCCAGCCGACGCCGATATCCGAATCGGCGAAGTCCCCCAACGCATCCGAGCGGGCATCAATGGCGGAGAGCGCATCATCCAGTCCGGTGCCGGCATCGGCACCAGCGAAACCGGAATCATCGATTTTGCATGCTGGCTGACCTGTTCCGCCGCATGTTCCGCCCGAGTTTCCACCAGAGCCATTCCCGGTCCCGTCCCCGTCGCCGGCTCCGCCGTCGCCGGGGCCGGTTCCGGGATCGAGTACGTTGTTGTACGTTCCGCCGTCGAGTTTCATATCGGCACCGTCCGGCCTGATGGAATAGCCGGTCGTGATGACGCGATTATCGGAATCGGTTTTGTTTTCCGTGACGGCAACGAAACCAGAGGGCAGAACCTCGACGGTGGCGGTGTGATCGCCCTGCCCCATTTCCAGCTTTGTGACAGTCTGAGGCCGGCCATAGCAATCCGGGTCCGTCAGATAGGTGTGCTGACCGATTCCCGCTCCATGCTCCAGGTAATTGGCTGGATCGATGGCAAGGCGCTTTCCATCGGCGTCGTAGATATAGGCACACACGCCGTCGGATTGCTGCGCGATTCGCCCATCATCGGGATTTGGTTCCTCGCACGATTGCGAGCCGCCATTGAAATAACCGTAACCAGGCGGGCAGCCGCCGAACTCCGGCAGCGAGGCGCCATCGATACTTGCAACATTGTGCGGATCGATTTTGACGACGGTGCTATTGAACGTGAACATGAGATAGCGGCCGGCCGACTCATGAACCCAGTCGCGCTCATTCCGCAAACGTGTTCCGACGTTCTCCGTACAACCTTGTCCGACGGTGCATCTAAAGACGTTGCGCAACTGACTTTCCGAGCCTTGATATTGCGTGTTATTCGCCCACGACGTAACAGCCGATGGACTGGCCGGCACCGCGTAATTAGGCAATATCTGGATTTGGCCCGGCGAGTATTCGGAACTGTACGAACCAGGCGGAACGATCACAACCTCGCTTTGATCGAAACGCACGGAGACTTTCCGGGACGGCAAAGCAGAAGGCGGCGGCGGTGATGGCTGGAAATGCAACCAAGCGATCGCAGAGCCAACGAGCGCAATGGCCGCAGCGTAAGAAGCCGCCAAGGTGCCACTTTCAAACACGAGAGCCACACCAGGCAGGAGCGCGATCGGAAAGAGCGCAAAAACGAGACCAGGCACGAGTGCGGCCAAGAGCGCGCCCAGCACTATCACGCGGCGCATCACAGCCACCCGAGCATACGGCCGAGAATGGCCAAGACGGACCCGACCAGCAGGCCGGTAGCGATCGCGAGCCGGAAATCGTGGTTTCCCATTTTTTACCTCAATCAAATGGCATTGACGGAATGCGCAAAAAAGGGGCCGAAGCCCCTTTCCTGCACTGGCGCGATTAGCGGCCGGTCGCCTTCGAGATCATGCGCTGGACCAGTCCCGGCGCGGCCAGCAACACGGTAGCGCCAAGGATGAAGGGCCACGAAGTGGAGATCACATCCTTGACGGTATCGACCAAGTCAGTGAAACCCGCTTCGAGCGCAGTCTTCATACCGGCATCGATAACCGATGCGGCGGAAGCTTCGCCGACCAGGCCGAGGACGGCCACAGCCGCACCCGAGGAAATTCCGATAACCCGCTTCATTTTGCTTTCCATGTCAATCACCTTCTGGAGAAAGTAGGCCCTTGATGAGTGAAACAATGCCGCCGGTGATGAAGCCGGCGCCAAAACCGAGCAGGAGGGCCGAAAAACCATACCCGATCAAAACTTGTATATCCGTCATCGCCGCATGAACCCCGCTGCAAAGCCGATTGAGAATGCGACGACGACAAGGGCCGCGAATGCCACGTCCTGAACGGCCATATCGCAGAGGAAGCCGGTGCATTCCAATAGCGTGAGCGGCTGAAAGCCTGCCGTGTCGGTGCCGACATAGACCGGCTGATGTCCCCAGGCACATCCGCCGATGCCCGGTGCGTCAGGATTGGAAGAAGGAATGCAGACGATCACGGCATATCCCGATAGTGGTCGATGACGCCATCGAGCAACGCCAACGCCAGAGAGAAAGCGCCGGCCCGCTCGCTGTAATGGCAGTCTTTCGAGTTGCGAAAGACTTCCGCCTGCTCCGCCGCATAGGCGTTGTACTCAACGTGGGCACGCAGCACTTCGCGCAGGCACGCCAGCATCTGCAGGTGTGCCGATTTATCGTCACCATGACGAAAATCCCGCCGTTGAGATTCTTTCATCACGCCACCCGCCGCAGTTCATCCCAACTGCCGACCGGCTGCGCCAGGACGATCTTGACCGGGCGAATCGGCAGAATCTTGGCGGTGTGCATGTCGGCATCGGTAACGCCGATGGCGCGGAGGTGTTTCAGATGGAGGTAGAACGTTCGTTTAGTCATATAGCCCTTGACCACATCGAAACCATCCTCACGGATATTGCGCAACGTCGTAAAAGCCGCTTCCGCCCTGCCCTCGGTGATGCGATTGACTTCCATCATCTTCGTGACCATTTCCATTCTGTTCATTTCCTTGACCTCCACGCCCTGAACCAATTTCCCGAAAAACGCCTTGTATTCTTCCCAGAGTTGAAATGCCGTCATTTGCCACCATTTGCCGCCCGCCTCGCGCTGGCGCCGGAACCAGCGCGCGCCCTTGGTGCATTCGAGGCGCAATAGCCGGTCGGCGGCATCGAGCTGGTGATCGGATGCCTTGACCTTGCCTTCCTTGGCCAGCTTCCGAAGCTGCGGCCCCTTGTGGTACGCCTTCCCTTTCACCAGATCGCTGGAGGCGTTCCAATACACGGAATCGGCGTCACGCTTCGATCCGGGCTTACGCCGCGATCCATCCGACAACAGCAGCATGCGCAAGGCGGACTTGACCGACTCGTAATCCGGCAGGCCGTAGTTGCCGGTGATGTCGATGCGCTGGCACTGCCACTGTTCAAGCGGCGGCAGCACGGCGTGAAACTCGCGCATCGCGGCGCGGATCATCACGGTCGCGGCGTGGCGGATGTCGAGCGAGCCGAACACGTTGATGCCGTGTTCGAGCGAAGCCGGCGAACCGCCGATGACGAGATAGGTTTCCCGGCCGTCGCCCTTGACCTGCCAGAACAGGCCCACCGAGTCGGAACGCAGCTTGTCGATGTCGAGAACGTGCTTCGACCAGACAAGCTCTCCGTTCGAATCGGTGTGGTGCAGGCTCCCGAGGCAGTCGCGGATGCGGTCATGGACCACCTTCGACAGCCGCGAATGCGTCAGCGGGATGCGGAGGGTGAGCCAGTCGATGAGGAGGTTTCGGAGGATCATTTGATTACTCCGATGGACTCATTTGAAGGCTGTCAGTCCAACCCGTTAGACAAAGTCCGGCACCCCCCAAGACGCCAAAAGTGCACCCTGGTGCACAAAGTCCGGGTGTTACATACGGACCCGGACTCGAAACCCCCTCCGCCATCCCACATCGTGAAACGACGGAAAAAGACTCGGCACCGCAAGAAACCGGCGCCGACCTGCCGCCGAATGGCGACAGATCGACGACCAGGTGAAGGGCCGCTGTCGCCATCGCTCAGTCCTCGAGAGCGAACAGCTTCACGTCGGCGGTCTGGACGTTGCGAATCTCGCCCGTCTCGCGGTCGGTGCTGTTGTAGCTGCGGCGGTAGCCGCCGATGCGCACGCGCACCGTCACATCGTCGTCGCGCTCGCCCAGGCGACGCGAGGCGAGCACGAGCACCGTGGCCGGCGATGAGTACTCGTCCGGCGCCGGCAGGATGATGAGGTTTTCCCAGAACTGGCTGTTGCCTTGCGGGCGGCGGTAAAGCTGCAGACGTCCCTTGATGGTGGCCTCTCCGAGCCGGGTGGCCGACTTGGCCGATGCGGGCAGTTCCGCTACTGATGCTGCTGCGTTTGCACTCATGACGTTCCCCTATGACAACGGTTTCAAGTAACAGCGGCGCAAACGTAACCATCTGGTAACAGTGTTGTCAAGCGGTAACAGCACCGATATGTTCCACCCGTTCCGACGGAGAGAACCATGAACACACAGGACTACCTGAAGGCAGCGAAGAGAAAGCTAGAAGCCGAAACGAACGCCGAACTGGCGCGCGCGCTCGGATTGAGCCGAGCAGCTCTTACGCGATACGACCAAGGGGAACGGGTAATCGACGACTACACCGCCGCCCGTCTGGCGGAATTGCTCGGTATCGATGAGATGACCGTCATCGCCCAGGCGAACGCCGAGCGGGAGAAGGACGCGGCCAAGCGCGCGTTCTGGGAGCACAAAGCAAAAGCGGCCCGCCAGAGAACTGGAGGACCGCTTGGAATATGGCGCGCCCGAGACGATTCGAACGTCCGACCCCTGCCTTCGGAGGGCAGTACTCTATCCAGCTGAGCTACGGGCGCGGGGGCTTGCGCGGATCGCTACCCGCACAAGGGTCGCAAGCATAGCCGTGTTTGTCCGCGAAGTCCATGCCGCGCTGCCACGATGGTTTTTACATGGCTATAATTCGTGCTTTCGCCTTGCGCCATAACACAAGTCAAAGGACCCGAGCATGTCGAACCATCGCGCTCTCACCCGCTTCGCAATGCCTGTCGCCATGATCGCAGCCGCCGGGCTGGCCGGCTGTGGCAATCAGAGTTCGGTCGACCCCGAGCTGACCGCCACCCTGATCCAGCCCGTCGCACGGGTCGAGATCCAGGCCGTCAAGATCGCACCGGGCTCCCGCACTGGCGAGCAGATCTACAAGGCCACCTGTGCCGCCTGCCACGAAGCCGGCCTGGTCGGTGCGCCGAAGACCGGCGATGCGGGCGACTGGGGTTCCCGCCTGGCAATGGGCCTCGACGGCCTGACCGCTTCGGCCATCGCCGGCAAGGGTGCGATGCCCCCGCGCGGCGGCGGCAGCGACCTGACCGACACCGAAGTGAAGCGCGCGGTGGCCTTCCTGGCCAACAGCGCCGGTGCGAGCTACACCGAACCCCCGGTCGAGTAAGTTTCGCTTGTGCTGCCCGTCAGGGCAGCAGGCACTCCGGAAAGGCAGCTTCGGCTGCCTTTTTCGTGTCTGCCATGGGCCGTGCTGCCCGCCCTCAGTCCTTCGCCCGCGACTCGAACATCGCCCGCAGACTGGCCAGTCGCGCCTGGCCTTCCTCCTTCGATACCGGTGCCGCGGTCTTGCGGTCGTTGATGCGGACATCGCCGCCCATCTCAGCGATGAAGCGGCTCGGCTCGCAGGGGCGGAATTCGCGGCCGGACTTGCGCCGCTCGCACCAGGTGACGTTGAGGCTGCGCTGGGCGCGGGTGATGCCGACGTACATCAGCCGGCGCTCTTCCTCGATCTTGTCCTCGTCGATGCTGCTCTGGTGCGGCAGCAGGCCTTCCTCGACGCCGATCAGGAACACATGCGGAAACTCCAGGCCCTTTGAGGCGTGCAGCGTGGCCAGTTGCACGCCGTCGAAATCCGGGTCTTCCTTGTCGAGCATGGACATCAGCGCGATGGTCTGGGTCAGCTCGATCAGGTTCTTGCCGTCTTCCTCGCCCTTCCTGCCCAGCCAGCCGACGAAATCGCGCACGTTGTTCCACTTGGATTCCGCCTCGCGCGTGTCGCAGTGCTCGAACAGCCAAGCTTCGTAGCCGATCGCGCCGAGCAGGTCTTCCAGCAGTTGCGCGGCGGGCTCGCGCGGCGCGCGGTACTGCAGGCGGTTGATGAAGCCGGCGAATTCCTGCACGCCGCCGAGCTGCTTGGCGTTCAGGTGCTGGGTCAGCCCTTCCTCGAACACCGCGGCGAACAGGCTGACGTGGCGCTGGCCGGCATAGGCACCGAGCGCTTCCAGCGTGGCAGCACCGACCCCACGGCGCGGGGTGGTGATGGCACGGATGAAGGCGAGGTCGTCGTCCTCGTTGACCATCAGCCGCAGCCAGGCGATCAGGTCGCGGATCTCGGCCTTGTCGAAAAAGCTCTGCCCGCCCGACATCACGTAGGGAATGCGGTTGTTGCGCAACTGTTGCTCGATGATGCGGGCCTGGTGGTTGCCGCGGTACAGGATGGCGTAGTCCTTGAACCGGGTGCGATTCTCGAACTTGTGCGCGGACAGCTTGGTCGCCACCCATTCGGCCTCGTGCTCGGCATCGCGGCAGTTGGTGACGACGATCTGTTCGCCGACGCCGTGCTCGGACCACAGGCGCTTTTCGAACAGCTTCTCGTTGTTGGCGATGACGGTGTTGGCGGCTTCGAGGATGCGGCGCGACGAGCGGTAGTTCTGCTCCAGCTTGATGACTTTCAGCTTCGGGTAGTCCTGCTGCAGCAGCCGCAGGTTCTCGACGTCGGCACCGCGCCAGGCGTAGATGGCCTGGTCGTCGTCGCCCACCGCGGTGAAGGCGCCGCGCACGCCCGACAGCAGGCGCAGCAGCCGATACTGGGCGCGGTTGGTGTCCTGGTATTCATCCACCAACAGATAGCGCAGCCTGTTCTGCCAGCGCTCGCGTACTTCGGGGTGCTCGTCGAACAGGCGCACCGGCAGCGAGATCAGGTCGTCGAAATCCACCGCCTGGTAGGCGCGCAAGGTGCGTTCGTACTCCTTGTACAGCTTCGCCGCGACCGAGGCGATCTCGTTGTCGGCAAGCTGCGCGGCCTCTTCGGGGGTGATCATCGCGTTCTTCCACGACGAGATCTGCCACTGCATCTGCTTGGCGATGCCCTTGTCGCTGTCGCCGGCGACGTCGGCGACGATCTGCACCGTGTCGGACGCATCGAGGATGGAGAACTGCGGCTTCAGGCCGCAATGCACGGCTTCCTGGCGGATGATGCGCACGCCCAGCGCATGGAAGGTGCACACGGTCAGGCCCTTCGGCGCCCGCCCGCCCATCAGATGGGCGACGCGCTCCTGCATTTCCTTCGCCGCCTTGTTGGTGAAGGTGATCGCGGCGATGTTGGCGGGGCTCAGCCCGCATTCGTCGATCAGGTGGGCGATCTTGTGGGTGATCACCCGCGTCTTGCCGCTGCCCGCGCCGGCCAGCACCAGGCAGGGGCCGTCGAGATAACGGATTGCTTCGCGCTGCGGCGCGTTGAGGAGAGCGGACATCGATTCGGCAGGCGCAGGAGGCGAGGGCACGGCGGCCGGCCATTCTAGCCGAACGGGCACGGGATGCCGCCCGGCCGGACCGGCGCCGGGGATGGCAAGCAGGACCCCGGCACACTAAACTCCCCACGTTGGGCATTCATCCGCGAACGAGCTTCATTGCGAAGCGGCCGGAAACATGCGCATGCCTGAAGCGCAAATACGGGATGGCCGCAGCCCCGCAATACTTTGTCATGGACAAGAACGCCACATTGAAACCCATGCCCGATCGCTCGAGATTCACCGGAGGACCGGCCATCCTGCTGACGGCGGCCACGTCGAGCGTGCTGCTGGGCTTCCTGCTCGCTCACGGGCAGTACGGCGTACTCGGTTCGATCGTCCTGGTCCTGGCCGGCATGGGCATGCTCGCAGCGTCCATGCAGTTTTTCCATCGCCGCGCCGCCTGCAGGACCGATGCCGAGCGCGAACAATCCGGCCACACCGAAACCTGGTACCGCCAGATCATCGAGTTTTCTCCGGACGGCATGCTCATCGTCGATGCCGGCGGCACCATCATCATCGCCAACCCGAAGGCACACGAGCTGTTCGGCTATCCGGCCGGCAGCCTGGTCGGCCTCGGCGTCGACGAGCTCGTGCCCACGGACATCCGCCCGCGCCATGCCGCCATGCGTGCGCGCTTCAACGCTTGTGCCGACGGCCACCTCCATCTCGGCAAGGCCGCCGGCAGCTTCCGCGCAGCCCGGCACGACGGCAGTGAATTTCCCGTCGAACTTGGCCTCACCCATTTGCCCGACCAGGGTGGCGGGCCGGCCTGCACCTGCGTCACGGTGCGCGACGTCACCCAGCACAAGGCCTACGAGCAGACCATTGCCGACCAGCTCACCTTCCAGCGCACGCTGCTCAACACCCTGCCGCATCCGATGTTCTTCAAGGACGGCAAAGGCCGCTACCTCGGTTTCAACCAGGCCTTCCTCGATTCATTCGGCATCGAGCGGGAAACGCTGCTGGGCAAGAGCGTGCTGCAGTTCATGCAGCTACCTGCCGAGGACCGCCTGGCCTACCACGAAGCCAACGAGCGCGTGCTGCGCGAAGGCGGCACCTTCACTGCCGAAATGCGCCTGCCCTACGCCGACGGCAGGGTGCACGACGTGCTCTACAGCCTGAGCGGCCACCGCGGCAGCGACGGCAGGACTGCCGGTCTGGTGGGCGCGCTGATCGACATCAGCGCACAGAAGCAGGCGGAACAGGTTCAGGTGGAGGCCAAGCTGCTGGCCGAGGAAGCGACGCGGCTCAAGTCCGATTTCCTCGCCAACATGAGCCACGAGATCCGCACGCCGATGAACGTCATCATGGGCATGGCGCACCTCGCCCTCGACAGCCCGCTGAGCCCGCGCCAGCGCAACTACCTGGAGAAGATCCATGCGGCCTCGGCAACCCTGCTCGGCATCATCAACGACATTCTCGATTTCTCGAAGATCGAAGCGGGCAAGCTGCAGTTCGAGGAGACCGACTTCTTCCTCGAAGACGTGCTCGCCAATCTTGCCGCCCTCGGCACCGCCAGAGCACAGAACCGCGGCCTGGAACTGCTGTTCGACATCGGCGTCGACGTGCCGACCAGCCTGCGCGGCGACCCGCTGCGGCTCGGCCAGGTGCTCAACAACCTGCTGGGCAATGCGCTCAAGTTCACCACGCAGGGCGAGATCACCATCACCATCCGCCGGGAACGAAGCCTGGACGACAGCGTCTGGCTCTGCTTCGCCGTCCACGACACCGGCATCGGCATCGACGAGGAACAGCGCCAGCACCTGTTCCAGGCCTTCACCCAGGCCGACTCATCCACCTCGCGCAAGTACGGCGGCACCGGCCTGGGGCTGGCGATCTGCAAGCGTCTGGTGGAGCTGATGGGTGGCGAGCTCGGCGTCGATTCCGAGCTGGGCATCGGCAGCACCTTCCATTTCCGTGCCCCGTTCCGTCTGCAGAACCGGCAACGCAGGCTCGAGATCGGCAGCGAGGACATTCTCGGCATGCGCGTGCTGGTCGTGGACGACAACCCCAATGCGCGGGACATCCTGCAAGGCATGCTCCATGCACTGAAATTCGATGCCGACACCGCTGCCGACGCCGCCGGCGCAATCGCGATGCTCGAAAGCGCCTGTGCGGCGGGCCGGCCCTACCGGCTGGTGCTGATGGACTGGATGATGCCCGGCACCAGCGGCGTCGAAGCCATCCGCCAGATCCGCGCCCACCCCGGCATCGGCGAAACGCCCTGCTTCGTCATGGTGACCGCCTTCAGCCGGGAAGAACTGCACGCACGCCTCGGCGACCTGCCGGTCGCCGGCCTGCTGGAGAAACCGGTCACGCCTTCCACGCTGCTCGACTGCATTCTCGCCGCCTTCGGCGCAGCAGACACGCACCAGCCGCGCAAGAAGGCGATGCAGGCCGACTTTCTCGAAGCGCAGCGCGCGCTCCGCGGCGCCCGTCTGCTGCTGGTCGAGGACAACACGATGAACCAGGAGATGAGCGTCGACATCCTCGGCCGCAGCGGCATCCATGTCGATGTCGCCAACAACGGTGCGGAGGCGCTGGCGCTGATCGCCCGCAGCCGATACGACGGCGTGCTGATGGACTGCCAGATGCCGGTCATGGACGGCTTCGAGGCCACGCACCGCATCCGCGCGATGGAAGACTGCGCCCGGCTGCCGATCATCGCAATGACGGCCAATGCCATGAGCGGCGACCGGGAACGCTGCCTGGCGGCAGGGATGAACGATCACATCTCCAAGCCGATCGACGTGCAGCAGCTGTTCATCCGCCTGCATCAATGGATCGGGCCCCGCGCCCGCCAGCAGGCGCTGCCGGACGGCACGCCCGATCCCCGCAGCGACACCATCGCGCTGCCCGCCGTTCCCGGCCTGCAACTCGACACCGCGCTGCAGCGCCTCGGGGGCGACGCCGAACTGCTGCACACCTTGCTGCGCCGCTTCTGCGACACCCAGTGCGACGCCCCGGCGCGGATTTCGCAAGCGCTTGCCGCAGGCGACAGGGACACCGCCGCGCGCATCGCCCATACGCTGAAAGGCCTCGCCGGCAACATCGGCGCGGAAGCCCTCGCCGCCCGCGCCGCCGACATCGACAGCCGCTTGCGCAACGGCCAGGACGCCGAGGCCGCCCTGCACGGACTGGCCGGCGCGCTCGCCACACTGGGCAGCGGCATCCGGGCAGCGCTCGCCCGCCACGCGCCCGCCGGCACCGTCGCCGATACGACAGCCGCCGCAACGCCTGCCTGGCTCGACGCACTCCGGGCCGGCCTGCAGCAACTGGAAAACCTGCTGCTCGCGGATGACGGCGAGAGCGGCCGCCACCTCGACTCCCTCGCCGCCGCCCTCGACAGCCTGGAGCAGCCGGAGCGCATCGAACGACTCCGCGAACTCGTTGCCCTGTACCGCTTCGACGAAGCGCTCGACTGCCTCGACGCCCTGCGCCAGGCTTGCCCGGCTCTCGCCGACCCGCCCCCCACGCCCGAAAGCATCCAGCCATGAGCGAAGCCCCTCCGCGAAGCACCCTTCTCCTGGTCGATGACGTACCGGACAACATCGACATCCTCGGGCGCATTCTCTCGCCGCACTATCGCACCCGTGTCGCACCCGGCGGCGAACGGGCGCTGAAGATCGCCGCCACGCCGCCGCACCCGGATCTGATCCTGCTCGACGTCCGGATGCCGGACATCGACGGCCACGAAGTATGCCGGCGCCTGAAGGCACGCCCGGAAACCCGCGACATCCCAGTCATCTTCGTCACCGCGCTGAACGAAACCGAAGACGAAGCCTACGGCCTCGCGCTCGGTGCCGTCGACTACATCACCAAGCCCGTCAGCCCCGCCATCGTGCTGGCCCGTGTCCGCACCCACCTCGCGCTCTACGACCAGAATCGCGAACTCGCCCGCCAGATCCACGCGCGCACGCTCGACCTGCTCAACACCCGCCAGCAGATCATCCACCGGCTCGGCCGCGCGGCCGAATTCCGCGACGGCGAAACCGGCAACCACATCATCCGCATGAGCCACTACTGCCGCCTGATCGGCGAGGCGGTAGGACTGGACGAAAAAGTCGTGCAGACGCTCTACCACGCCTCGCCGATGCACGACATCGGCAAGATCGGCATCCGCGACACCGTGCTGCTCAAGAACGGACCGCTGAACGAGGAAGAGTGGGCGATGATGATGTGCCACCCGGAAATCGGCGCGGAAATCATCGGCACGCACAGCGACGAACTGCTGGCTGCCGCGCGCGAGATCGCCCTCTGTCACCACGAGCACTGGGACGGCTCCGGCTACCCTCGCGGCCTGGCCGGCGAGGAGATTCCGCTGCTGGCCCGCATCGCCACGATCGCCGACGTCTTCGACGCCCTGCTGACGGGCCGTCCCTACAAGCCGACGTGGAGCGTAGAGGATGCCGTGGCCTACATCGAAGCGGGAGCGGGTTCGCGCTTCGATCCCGGCCTGATCGAACCTTTCCGCCGTGCCCTGCCTCGAATGATCCGGATTCGCGAACGCTTCGCCGACTCCCACGGCAAGCTGGACGACACCGAAGCCGGTCCGCACATTCCCATCTGAGCGCAACGGCGGGAGTGACAGCCGGCGCCTGCTCACCGACAATCCACTCGCACCATGCTCCCGCGGAACCCTTTGATGAAATTGCTCGCAACCGCCCCACTCCTGCGCCGGCCACACCTCAGCCGGCCGCACCTGCATGCGCCTCTCGCCTGCTTCTTCGCCATCGCCATGCTGGCCCAGTCCTTCGCCGCCCAGGCCCAGCGCACCGGCAGCGTCGGCGGCTGCGACATCCGCCGCGGCACCTTGTGCACCAATGCCAATCTGAACGGCGCCCAGCTCGCCGGCGTCAATCTGGCCAATTCGCAATTCACCCGCTCCGATCTGTCGGGCGCGGACCTCAGCGGCGCAACGCTGAGCGAGGCGAACTTCTCCAGCACCGACGTCACCGGCACCAACTTCAATGGCGCATCGATGGCGCGCATCAACCTGCGCAACGCGCGGGCCGCCAATGCCACGCTGGTCGAGGCCGATCTGCGCAACGCCGTGCTGCAGAACGCCGTGCTGACGGCGGCCGATCTCAGCGGCGCCCGGCTGGCGAACGCCGACCTGACCAACGCCCGGCTCGAAGGCGCGAAGCTGGACAGGGCCGATCTGCAGCGCGCCAACCTGCGCGCCGCCAAGCTCAAGGGCGCCTCGCTCGCCGGCGCCAACCTGCAGGGTGCGATCCTGACCCGCGCGGTGCTGGTCGACGCCGATCTCAGCGGCGCCAATCTCGATCAGGCGATCTTCCTCAATGCCCAGACTGACGGCTGCACCGGCTGCCCCTGAAACCTTCTCCGCCCCTCAGCGCACCGTCTGGCGCAGCTCACCGACGATGCGCGCAGGAATCGCGCGCAGATCCAGCACTTCGCAAGCCGCGCCGATTTCCGCCGCTTCGCGCGGCATGCCATAGACCACGCACGAAGCCTCGTCCTGCGCAATGGTGAAGGCCCCCGCGCGGCGCATCTCGAGCAGGCCGGCAGCGCCATCCTTGCCCATGCCGGTCAGCAGCACGCCGACCGCATTGCGTCCCGCCACCCGGGCAACCGCCTGGAACAGCACATCCACCGAAGGCCGATGGCGGTTGACCGGCGCACTTCCCGAGACTTCTGCCAGGTAATGGCCGCCGCTGCGGATGACCGCAAGATGGGAGTGCCCCGGCGCCACATAGGCATGGCCCGGCAGGATGCGCTCGCCATGCACCGCCTCCTTGACCACCAAGGCGCAGGTCCGGTCGAGGCGCTCGGCAAAGGAACGGGTGAAGCGTTCGGGCATGTGCTGGGCAATGACGATGCCCGGCAACCCGGCCGGCAGCCCGGCCAGCACTTCGCGGATGGCCTCGGTGCCGCCGGTCGACGCACCGATGGCGATCAGTCTGTCGTTGAATGCCAGCGGTTGGCGCAAGGCCATCGCGGCGCCCGCCTCAGGCCGGCCGGAGGACAGGTGCATAAGTGGTACGCCCCAGGCTGCGGAACAGATCGGAATGATTCTGCAGGCTTTCGGAATGGCCGCATATCAGCAAGCCCTCGGGGCGCAGCAGCGGACGAAAACGCTCGATGATGCGGCGCTGGGTACTCTTGTCGAAATAAATCATCACGTTGCGGCAGAAAATGGCATCGAACTGGCCACGCAGCCCCCAGTCGGCATCGAGCAGATTGATGTGCCTGAAGTCGATGCGGGCGGACAGTTCGGGGCGCACCTGCAGCATGCCCTGCCCGGCACCGGGTGCCGGCTGGAAGAAGCGTCGCAGGCGATCGGGCGCAAGCTCGCGCACCCGCGCTTCAGCATAGACGCCGCGCCGTGCGCTTTCCAGCACCTGGGTATCCACGTCCGAGGCGACGATCTCGACGCGGGCCGCAGGCAGCGCCTCGGCCAGCGTGATCGCGATCGAGTACGGCTCCTCGCCGGTCGAGGACGCCGCGCACCACACCCGGTAGGCCCCCGCGCCGCCACGGTTGCGGGCGTGCTCGGCGAGTATCGGGAAATGGTGCGGTTCGCGGAAGAAGGAGGTCAGATTGGTCGTCAGCGCATTGATGAAGGCCTGGCGTTCCCGCCCGCGGTCGGCTTCGACCAGATCGAGATACGCCTCGAAGCTCTTCAGCCCTTTCGCCCGCAGGCAGCGCACCAGCCGGCCGTACACCATGTCCTGCTTCATGTCGGTCATCGCAATGCCCGCCAGCCGGTGGATCAGCTTGCGCGCACGTTCGAACTCCCGTTCGGAGAACGAAAACTCCCGTATCGACTGGACCTGGCCAGTCCTGACGCCAGCCTCGCTCGAAAACATCTCCATCCGCCCTCAGCCTGCGCCGCGCGCATGCACGGCAAGGCTCCGATTGTCGACGTTCCGCCGCATGCAGCCTGTGAGTTCTTCCCTGTCCACAGCGTTTTTTCCATGCCAGCGTCGTTCGACGCAGTTTCGCCGGCACCTGAAAATGCCGAACCCCCAGCGGCGGCGATGCCGGACTGGGGGCGGCAGGTCTTGCAGCCGAGTGTGATTACGCCGCCTGGAGCTGCGAATCACGCGCGGAACGCTGGCTTTGCATCGAGCTCGCAGCGAGCGCCGTGCATCGGCTGCTATCGATGGAAATCACACGACCCCTGCACCATGCGCCTGCTGATCCGCCCAATAGCTCGACCGGACCATCGGACCGCAGGCCGCGTTGCGGAAACCCATCTTCAGCGCTTCGGTCTCGAACATCTTGAAGGTGTCCGGGTGCACATAGCGCAGTACCGGCAGGTGGCCGCCGGAGGGCTGCAGGTACTGGCCGATGGTCAGCATGTCGACGTCGTGGGCGCGCATGTCGCGCATGACTTCGAGGATTTCCTCGTCGGTCTCGCCGAGGCCGACCATCAGGCCGGACTTGGTCAGCACGTCCGGGTGGCGGGCCTTGAACTGGCGCAGCAGTTCGAGCGAATAGGCATAGTCGGAACCCGGGCGGGCCTGCTTGTACAGCCGCGGCACGGTCTCGAGGTTGTGGTTCATGACGTCGGGCGGCGCCTGGTCGAAGATGTCGAGGGCAACTTCCATGCGGCCGCGGAAGTCGGGCACCAGCACTTCGATCGTCGTCGCCGGCGAGGCGCTGCGGGTCTCGCGGATGCACTCGACGAAGTGCTGGGCGCCGCCGTCGCGCAGGTCGTCGCGGTCGACCGAGGTGATCACGACGTACTTCAGCCGCATCGCGGCGATGGTCTTGGCGAGGTCGCGCGGCTCGTCGGCGTTCAGCGGCTCGGGGCGGCCGTGGCCGACGTCACAGAAGGGACAGCGGCGGGTGCAGATGTCGCCCATGATCATGAAGGTGGCCGTGCCCTTGCCGAAGCATTCGTGGATGTTGGGGCAGGACGCTTCCTCGCACACGGTGTGCAGCTTGTGCTCGCGCAGCGTGGCCTTGATCTCGTTGAAGCGCTCGGCTTCCTGGCCGGCGCCGAGCCGGATGCGGATCCAGTCAGGCTTCTGCAGGCGCTCGGCGGGGACGATCTTGATCGGGATCCGCGCCGTCTTTGCGGCGCCGCGCTGTTTGCGGGCGGGGGTTTCCACCGGGTTTTCCATGTTGTCCGCTCTCTGTGTGGTGTGGCGCTCTTGGTAGATGAGCGCGATTATGGCCCCGCCGGCGCCTCTTGCGCAGCCCGTTCAGGCTGATTGTGCGCATCAGCCCGCGCTTCGATCGGCGGCAGCAGGCGCTGCAGATGGGCCAGCAGGCGCTCGCCGACGGCTTCGACGCCGTCATCCACGCCGAAATCCTTCATGCGGATGGTCTTGAGGCCCTCGTAGCCGCAGGGATTGATCCAGCCGAAGGGCGTCAGGTCGGCATCGACGTTGATCGCCAGGCCGTGATAGCTGCAGCCGTTCTTGACCCGCAGGCCGAGCGCGGCGATCTTGTCGCCGGCGATGTAGACGCCGGGCGCGCCGTCCTTGCGCTCGGCGGCGAGGCCGTACTCGGCCAGGGTGTCGATGATCGCCTGCTCCATCAGATGGACCAGTTCGCGCACCTTCAGGCGCCGCCGCGGCAGGTCGATCAGCAGGTAGGCGACGAGCTGGCCCGGGCCGTGGTAGGTGATCTGGCCACCACGGTCGATCTGCACCAGCGGGATGCCCGCCGGGTTGCACAGCAGGTGCTCGGCCTTGCCGGCCTGTCCCAGGGTATAGACCGGCGGATGCTGCAGCAGCCAGATCTCGTCCGGCGTGCCGTCCGTGCGCCCGGCGGTGAACACGCGCATCGCTTCCAGCGCCGGCGCGTAGTCCACCAGGCCGAGGCGCTTGACGATCACAGCACCACCTTGACCAGCGGGTGCGAAGTCAGCTCGCGGTACAGCGCATCGACCTGCTGCTGCGAGGTGGCGCGGAAGGTACAGGTCACCGCCAGGTAGTTGCCCTTGCTCGACGGCCGCATCTCGGCGCCGGCGGGCTCGAAGTCCGGCGCGTGGCGCAGCACCACTTCGATCACTGCCTGGGCGAAGCCGTCCACCCGCGCGCCCATGGCCTTGATCGGAAAGTCGCAGGGGTATTCGATCAGGGTCTGGCGCGGCTGCGCACCGCTGTGTTCGCTCATGGCGTATTCGCTCAGAGGTTCTTGAAGAACAGCACGATCGCGTCCCACAGGCGGCCGAAGAAGCCGGCCACCGGCACGTCCTTGAGCGCGACCACCGGATATTCGCCCAGCGACTTGCCGTCGACGCTCAGCTTCAGCGTGCCAACCGGCTGGCCCTTCTCCAGCGGCGCGATCAGCGGCTGGCGGCTCTCCAGCGACACGGCGACGTTCTGCGCCACCTCCTTGGGCAGCGACATGACGAAATCGCGGGTGAAGCCGACCGCCACCTCGTTGTCCTCGCCCTTCCAGACGCGGAACTGCGACAGCGCCTCGTCTGCCGAGTAGAGCTTGACCGTGTCGTAGAACTGGAAGCCGAAGTTCAGCAGCTTCAGCGACTCCTGCGCCCGCACGGTGTCGGAAGCGGCGCCGAGCACGACCGAGATCAGGCGGCGGCTTCCGCGCTGCGCGGTCGACACCAGGCAGTAGCCGGCGGTGCTGGTGTGGCCGGTCTTCATGCCGTCGACGGTGGCGTCCATGTACAGCAGGCGGTTGCGGTTGGGCTGCTTGATGCCGTTGTAGGTGAACTCCTTCAGCGAGTACAGGTTGTAGAACTCGGGGAAGTCGCGCACGATCGCGCTCGCCAGGATGGCCAGGTCGCGCGCGGTGGTGTAGAGCTGCGGATCGGGCAGGCCGGTGGAGTTGGTGAAGTTGGTGTTGGTCATGCCCAGGCGCTGGGCTTCGCGGTTCATCAGCGCGGCGAAGGCTTCCTCGCTGCCGGCGATCGCCTCGGACAGCGCCACGCAGGCGTCGTTGCCCGACTGCACGATCACGCCGCGGATCAGCTCATCGACGGTCACCGGCTTGTTCGGCTCGATGAACATGCGCGAACCTTCCATGCGCCAGGCCTTGGTCGACACCGGCACCACCTGGTCCGGCGTCAGCGTGCCTGCCCTCAGTGCGCTGAAAGTCAGGTAGGCCGTCATCAGCTTGGTCAGCGAAGCCGGCTCGATGCGGGTGTCGGCATCCTTGTCGACGAGCACCTGCCCGGTGGCATGGTCGACCAGCACCCAGGTATTGGCGGCCAGCGCCGGCGGCGGCACGGACTGCGCCAGCGCGGCAAAGGAAAACAGTGAAATCAGGACGGCAAGGACGAAACGCATGAGGGAACCCGGAAAGAAGAGGGAAAAAGCTGGCGGGAACGCCGGATTATAAGTGCCACCCCGGCTGCGGACCAAAAGCGAAAGGCCTTGTTTCAACCCGCTGCGGCAGCGCAGCAGCCGGCAGCGGCCGTTCAGCGCACGATCACGAATGGCTTGAGCTTGAGCGCCGCCCCCATTCTCTCGGCCGCCGCCCGCGCCGCATCGACCGTGTCGTAGGGACCGGCATGCAGGCGGAAACGCTCGCCGTCGGCGAACAGTTCGAGGCGCTCCGCATGTTCACCGACTTCATCCGCAACCGAAGCCTTGAAGCCTTCGGCGTTCGCGCGCGAAGTGAAGGCGCCGAGCTGCAGGAAGATGCCGGCACTGGCCGAGGCGATGTGCGGCACCAGGCCGTCGCCAACTTCCGTCGCAGCGACTGCAGCAGTCTCGACCGCTGCAGCGCCGGCTGCCGCAGCCACCACACGCGCGGCGGCGCTCTGCCCGGTGGCAGCGGCCGCAGTGCCTGCCTCCACGCGCGGCGGCGCCAGCGGGGGCAGGGTGCGCGGCGCAGCGTCCACCACTTCGGCCGGAGCCGTCGTCGGCGCCGCTGCGGCTTCGATGGCCTGGGCCTGGCGGCCGCGTACCGGCGGCACCGGCCTCGCCGCCGCAAGCAGCGGCAGTTCGTCCGGCAGGATCTGCTCGACTTCGACTTCCGCGCTGCCGGCGTTGATGTAGCCCAGCTTGTGGGCCGCGGTGTAGGACAGGTCGATGATGCGGCCCTTGTGGAAGGGGCCGCGGTCGTTGATCCGCACCACCACCGAACGCCCGCTGGCCACATGCGTGACGCGCACGTAGCTCGGGATCGGCAGCGTCGGGTGCGCGGCGGTCATCGCATACATGTCGTAGGGTTCGCCGCTGGACGTGGGCTTGCCGTGGAAGCGGCGGCCATACCAGCTCGCTCGTCCGCGTTCGCGGTGAGGCCGCAGCTCGGTGGCGGGCACGTAGCCCTTGCCGAAGACGTTGTAGGGCCGGTTGGCGAAGCGGTGCAGCGGCTCGAGGCGGGGCTCGGCGTCGGGAATGGCATCGAGGTTGTCGGGCGGCACCTCGTCCGGGCCGTCGTCCTTGTAATAGCCGCCGCCGCGGCCGGCGGGCTTCGCCGCACTCGCCGCAGGCGGTTCGGCCGCGGCGCTGCCTTCACCGCGCTTCGGCGCGGAACCGCAGGCCGACAGCAGCACGGCGGCAAATGCCAGCACGGCCACGCCAGCCAGCCCGCGGCAGCGCGGTCGCCGCATGGCCGGGGTGTGGACGCTGCGAGCATCGGCCCGGGCAGAATCGGATTTCATCGGCGCTCCTCGGTCGTTCAAGCCTTGCGCGCCGTCAGCCGGCTGCGCTGGATGCTCATCAGGATACCCACGCCCAGACACAGCGTGACGAGCGCGGTTCCCCCGTAGCTGATGAAGGGCAGCGGCACCCCTACGACAGGCAGGATGCCGCTGACCATGCCCATGTTCACGAAGGCATAGGTGAAGAAGATCATCGTGATCGCGCCGGCGAGCAGGCGCGAGGCATGCGTGGGCGCGAAGGCCGCGATGACGAAGCCGCGCACGATCAGCAGCAGGTAGGTCGCCAGCAGCACGACGGCGCCGATCAGGCCGAACTCCTCGGCCAGCACGGCGAAGATGAAGTCGGTATGGCGCTCGGGCAGGAAGGCGAGATGGGTCTGGGTACCTTCCATCCAGCCCTTGCCCGACACGCCCCCCGAACCGATGGCGATGGTGGACTGGATGATGTGGAAGCCCTTGCCGAGCGGATCGCGCGTCGGGTCGAGCAGGGTGCACACGCGCTGCTTCTGGTACTCGCGCAGCACCTGCCAATCGACTTCGGGCTGGCACAGCGTGTCGCCGAAGGCGACGATGGAACCCAGGCCGATGACCAGCGCGACGACCAGCGGCACGATCAGCTTCCACGACAGGCCGGCGAAATAGATCACGTACAGGCCGGAAGCGGCGACCAGCAGGCTGGTGCCGAGATCGGGCTGGATCAGGATCAGACCGACCGGCACCACCAGCAGCGCACCGGCGACGAGGAAATCGACGAAGCGGGTCTGGCCTTCGCGCTGGTGGAAATACCAGGCCAGCATCAGCGGCATCGAGATCTTCATGATCTCGGACGGCTGGATGCGGGTGATGCCGATGTCGAGCCAGCGCCGCGCGCCTTTCGAAATCTCGCCGAACAGATCGACCCCGATCAGCAGCACCACCCCGAGCGCATACAGCGGCAGCGCGAGCCGCAGCAGATGCACGGGCGTCAGCCAGGCCATCGCCCACATCGCCGCCAGCGCGATGGCGAAATGCAGTGCCTGGTTGTCCAGGCGCTCGGGCGAGGCGCTCTGCATCAGCACCCAGGCATAGCCGAGCAGCACCGCCAGCAGCAGCAGCAGGATCGGGTCGATCGGCCGAAGGAAGGCGCGCACGAGCGCGAGCGGGTTGAAACGCCAGTTGCTCATCGCAGGCTCCCTGCCGGCGCTTCGGCCGCTGCGGCATCGGCCGGGGCCGCTTCGGCCTGCTCGCCGCCTTCGAGTTCGCCGGCGACGGCATCCTCTGCCGCCGGTTCGCCCGCTTGCTGGTGCAGCAGGTAATAGTCCATCACCTGGCGCGCGATCGGCGCCGCCGACTGCGCGCCGAAGCCGCCGTTCTCGACCAGCACCGCGAGCGCGATGCGCGGCGCCTCGGCCGGCGCATAGGCGACGAACCAGGAATGATCGCGCAGGCGCTCGCGCACCCGCCCCTCGACGTAGCGCTGGCCGCGCAGCGAGAACACCTGCGCGGTGCCGGTCTTGCCACCCGAGGAGTATTCCGCCCCCTGGAAGGCACGCTTGCCGGTGCCGCTGACATTCACGCCGACCATGCCGTCGCGCACCGCCTTGATGTTGCCCGCCTTGAGCGGAATCTCGCGCAGCGGCTCGGGCTCGACCGCACGCCGCTGCCCGGTGCGCGAATCGACGACGTAGCGCACGATGTGCGGCCGGTACAGCTTGCCGTCGTTGACCAGCGCTGCCAGCGCATTGGCCAGTTGCAGCGGCGTGAAGGCATTGTAGCCCTGGCCGATGCCGACCGAGATCGTCTCGCCGGCGAACCACTGCTGCTGTTCGGTGCGGCGGAAGCGCTGGCGCTTCCATTCCGGCGAGGGCAGCACGCCGCTGGCCTCGCCCGGCAGGTCGATGCCGGTGCGCGAACCGAAGCCGAACGGCGCCATGAACCTGGCGATGTTGTCGATGCCGAGCTCATGGGCGAGCTGGTAATAGTAGGTGTTGCACGACACCACGATGGACTTGTGCAGGTCGACCATGCCGTGGCCGCCGATCTTGTCGTCCATGAAACGGTGGTTGCCGAGGGTGAAATAACCGAAGTCGGCGATCGCCTGCCCCGGCGTGCGCTTGCCCGTCTCCAGCCCGGCCAGCGCCATGAAGGGCTTGAACGTGGAGCCCGGCGGGTAGGCCGAATAGATCGCACGGTTCAGCAGCGGATGGTCTGGCGACTCGTTGAGCGCCTTCCAGTCCTGGGTGGAGATGCCATCGACGAACAGGTTGGGATCGAAGCTCGGCGTCGATACCAGCGCCAGCACGCCGCCGGTGGCCGGCTCGATCGCCACCAGTGCGCCGCGGCGCTCGCCGAAGGCTTTTTCGGCCACGCGCTGCAGCTCGATGTCCAGCGTCAGCTCGAGGTCGTTGCCCGGCGTCGGCGGCATGCTCGACAGCGCGCGCACCGCCCGCCCGCCGGCATTGACTTCGACCTGCTCGATGCCGGTGGTGCCGTGCAGCTCGGATTCGTAGAACTGCTCCAGCCCGGCCTTGCCGATGTGCTGGGTGCCGCGGTAGTTGGCGGTTTCGCCCGCTTCCTCGATGCGCTCGACGTCGCGCTGGTTGATGCGGCCGATGTAGCCGACGACGTGCGCCCCCACCGTGCCCTGCGGATAGTCGCGCAGCAGCCGCGCCTTCACGTCGACGCCCGGCAGGCGGTAGCGCTGCGACACCACGCGGGCGACTTCCTCGTCGCTGAGACGGCTGCGCACCGGCACGCTCTCGAAGCTGCGGCTTTCCTCCAGCAGCTTCATGAAGCGCCGGCGCTCGCGCGGCTCGATCGCCACCAGGGTGGCGAGTTCGTCCAGCGTGCCCTGGATGTCCTTGACCTGCGACGGCGTGATCTCCAGCGTGTAGGTGGCGTAGTTGCGCGCCAGCACGACGCCGTTGCGGTCGACGATGGTGCCGCGATGCGGCACTTTCGGCAGCAGCGCGATGCGGTTGTCCTCGGCCCGCGTCAGGTAGTAGTCGTGGCGCACCACCTGCAGGTAGTGGAAGCGCGCCGCCAGCAGCCCCAGGCAGACGCAGACGAACAGCAGCGCCACCACCACCCGCAGGCGGAAGCGGGCGAGTTCCCGGGCGGTGGAACGAATCTCCGTCATCCGCCGCAAGTCTCAGATCGGCCGGTTGTCGTCGCGGTCGACCGGCTGGTACTGCGGCAGCAGCAGCAGCATCGACAGCGGCGCCCACAGCGCAGTGCTGCTCAGGCTGGAGAGGAAGTACGACCAGCCCGGAAACTCGGCGCCGGCCAGCAGGCGCACCGCCAGCATCAGCGCCTGGGTCAGCACGAACAAGGGCAGGAAATGCAGCGCCTGCTGCAGCAAGGGGAACCACATCACGCGCCGCGCCGCGCCGTTGGCCAGATAGGCCAGCACCACGTAGGCCAGCGCATGCTGGCCCATCGCCGCACCCTGGCCGACGTCCACCAGCAGGCCGAGCACGAAGCCCGCGCCCATGCCGATGCGCTGCGGCTCGCGCACGCACCAGATCGCCAGCACCAGCGCCACCCAGTCGGGAATGCCGGGCGTCCGCCCGGTCGGGATGTATTCGAGTCCCAGCGCGACGATCAGGCTGAGATAGACGAACCACAGCTTGACCGGCAGCAGGATGCGGCTGGAACGGTTGGTCGGCTGCATCGTTCAGCGCTCCTGGTCCGGTGCCGGCGGAGGCGGCGGGTAGGCGGTGCGGCCGATCACCAGCACCTGCACGCTGGTGTCGATGTCCGCCAGCGGCTCGCAATCGATGCGGGCGAAGGCGTCGGAGCTGCGGTCGACCATGGTCACGTCCGCCACCGGCAGGCCGGGCACGAAGATGCCGTCGAGGCCGGAAGTGACGAGCCGGTCGCCTTCGCGGATGTCGGCGTCGGCCAGCACGAAGCGCATTTCCAGGCGGCCGCGGCCGGTGCCGAACAGCACGCCGCGCACGCCGTTGCGCAGCACGCTGACCGGGATCGACTGGTTGCGGTCGGTGAGCAGGGTGACTTCGGACTGCACCGGGTGCACGCGCGTGACCTGGCCGACCACGCCTTTGGCGTCGATCACCGCCAGCCCGGCTTCGACACCCTGCTGCGCGCCGCGGTCGAGGATGACCTTGCGGGCGAAGGGGTCGGGCGCGTTGTAGAGGATGTCGGCGGCGACGCTCTTGACGTCGATGCGCTGCGACATGCCGAGCAGTTCGCGCAGCTGGGCGTTTTCCTTTTCGAGCAGCTCGAAGCGCAGCAGGCGCTCGCCGGTCGTCAGGTGGTCACGGCGCAGCTCGGCGTTCTCGAGCTGGACTTCGACCAGGGTGGCGAAATAGCGCGAGGCGTTGCGCACGAAGTCGGCCGGCTTGGCGGCGGCCATCTGCAGCGGATAAGTCACCACCGACAAGGCATTGCGCACGACCTCCAGGTAGCGGAAACGCAGGTCCGCCACCAGCAGCACCAGGCAGATGGCGACGAACACCGACAGGCGCGTGACCGGCGTCAGTCCGCGCTTGAAGATCGGAGGGGTCTTGTGGCCGACGAGAGACATCCGGGAAACCAGGAGCCACCGGATCGAGAACGATGGCGTGGACGATGACGAACGCACGCCCCGGCGGCAAGGCCGGGGCAACGGCTCACTCGGAGGTGAAGATCGCCGCGAGCTTGTCCATCTTGTCGAGCGCCATGCCGCAGCCACGCGCGACGCAGGTCAGCGGCTCTTCGGCGACGACCACCGGCAGGCCGGTCTCCTCCATCAGCAGGCGGTCGAGGTCGCGCACCAGCGCGCCGCCGCCGGTCATCATCAGGCCGCGCTCGGCGATGTCGGCGCCGAGTTCGGGCGGCGTCTGCTCCAGACCGATCTTGACCGCGGAGACGATCTGGTTGAGCGGCTCGGCCAGCGCTTCGAGGATCTCGTTGGACGAGACCGTGAAGCTGCGCGGAATGCCTTCGGCCAGGTTGCGGCCCTTGACTTCCATTTCGCGCACTTCGGAGCCGGGGAAGGCCGAGCCGATTTCCTTCTTGATCTTCTCGGCGGTGGTCTCGCCGATCAGCATGCCGTAGTTGCGGCGGATGTAATTGACGATGGCCTCGTCGAACTTGTCGCCGCCGACGCGGATGCTGCCCGAATAGACGATGCCGCCGAGCGAGATCACGCCGACTTCGGTGGTGCCGCCGCCGATGTCCACCACCATCGAGCCGGTCGCATCCGACACTGGCAGGCCGGCACCGATCGCCGCGGCCATCGGCTCCTCGATCAGGAACACCTGCGAGGCGCCGGCTGCCAGCGCCGCATCGCGAATCGCGCGGCGCTCGACCTGGGTGGAGCCGCAGGGCACGCAGATGATGATGCGCGGCGAAGGCGACAGCAGGCGCGAATCATGCACCTTCTTGATGAACTGCTTGATCATCTGCTCGGTGACGACGAAGTCGGCGATCACGCCGTCCTTCATCGGCCGGATGGCGGTGATGTTGCCGGGCGTCTTGCCCAGCATCTGCTTGGCGGTGTGGCCGACGGCCTGGATCGAGCGCTTGGCGTTGGGACCGCCTTCGGTACGGATCGCCACCACCGAGGGTTCGTCGAGCACGATGCCCTTGCCGCGCACGTAGATCAGTGTATTGGCGGTGCCGAGGTCGATCGCGAGATCGTTGGAGAAATAGGAGCGCAGGAAACCGAACATGGGGCCTTCCGAAACCGGTGGAATGGTTGAGTCGCGTGGCGCACCGGACGAAGGCATGATGCACCGCAACGCGAGTGCCCCGCCCGCTACCGCCCGATGGCGCAGCCCCGGCGGGGCAAAGACGATTATGATAACCTACAAACCTTTGTGGATTCAGCAGGTTTTGTTACCTCATGTCGCTTTCAAATGAACAAGTCGGGCACCTCGCCCGCCTCGCGCGCATCGCCCTTTCCGATGCCGAAATCGACGCCACCCGCGACAAGCTGAACGGCATCTTCGGCCTCATCGAGCAGATGCAGGCGGTCGACACCGCCGGCGTCGAACCCATGAGCCATCCGCAGGAGCTCGCCACCCGCCTGCGCGAGGATCTCGTCACCGAACAGGACAGGCGCGCCGCCTTCCAGCAGGTCGCGCCGCAGACCGAGGCCGGGCTGTACCTGGTCCCGAAAGTCATCGAATGATCCGCGGCGCGCCTGGCGCGCCTTCACCTGGCTTGCCGAACACATGATCCACGCTTCCCTTCCGGAACTGCGCCGCGCGCTCGACGCCCGGCAGATTTCCAGCGTCGAGCTCGCGACCCTGTTCCTCGACCGCATCGACGCGCTCGACCCGCAGCTCAACGCCTTCATCACCGTCGACCGCGACGGCGCGCTGGCCGCTGCCCGCGCCGCCGACACGCGCATCGCCGCCGGCCAGGCCGGTGCGCTGACCGGCATCCCGCTCGCCCACAAGGACGTGTTCTGCACCGAAGGCGTGCTGACCACCTGCGGCTCGAAGATGCTGTCGAACTTCGTCAGCCCCTACGACGCCCACGTCGTCAGCCTGCTCAAGGCCACCGGCGCAATCAGCCTGGGCAAGACCAACATGGACGAGTTCGCGATGGGCTCGTCCAACGAAAGCTCCTTCTACGGCGCGGTGAAGAACCCGTGGAATCCCGAGCGCGTGCCAGGCGGTTCGTCCGGTGGTTCGGCCGCGGCGGTGGCGGCGCGCCTGGCCCCGATCGCCACCGGCACCGACACCGGCGGCTCGGTGCGCCAGCCGGCGGCCTTCTGCGGCATCACCGGCATCAAGCCGACCTACGGCGTGGTCAGCCGCTACGGCATGATCGCCTACGCCTCCTCGCTCGACCAGGGCGGCGCCTTCGGCGCCAGCGCCGAGGACTGCGCGCTGCTGCTGTCGGCGATGACCGGCTTCGACCCGCGCGACTCGACCAGCCTGGAGCGTCCGGCCGAGGACTACGCCGCCGCGCTCGCCGCGCCGGCTGCGGCACGGCCGCTCGAAGGCCTGCGCATCGGCCTGCCGCGCGAATTCTTCGCCGAAGGCATGGCCCAGGACGTACGCGCCGCGGTCGAGGCCGCGATCGAGCAGTACCGCGCGCTCGGCGCCACCACGGTCGAAGTGTCGCTGCCCAACGCCAAGCTGGCGATTCCCGCCTATTACGTGATCGCGCCGGCCGAGTGCTCCAGCAACCTGTCGCGCTTCGACGGCGTGCGCTACGGCCACCGCGCGGCGGAATATGGCGACCTCGCCGACATGTACGGCAAGACCCGCGCCGAAGGCTTCGGCGCCGAAGTCAAGCGCCGCATCCTGGTCGGCACCTACGTGCTGTCGCACGGCTATTACGACGCCTACTACCTGCAGGCGCAGCGCCTGCGCCGGCTGATCGCGCAGGACTTCCAGGCCGCGCTGCAGCACTGCGACCTCATCGCCGGCCCGACCACGCCGACCACCGCCTGGGCGCTGGGCCAGATGGCGGACGACCCGGTGCAGATGTACCTGTCGGACATCTTCACCCTCGCGGTCAACCTCGCCGGCCTGCCCGGCCTGTCGCAGCCCTGCGGCTTCGGCGGCGACGGCCTGCCGGTGGGCCTGCAACTGATCGGCGACTACTTCAGCGAAGCCCGCCTGCTGAACGCCGCCCACCGCTTCCAGCAGGCGACCGACTGGCATACGCGCCGGCCGGCGATCGCGGCTTGAGCCGATGATGCCTTTCGTGCCCCCGATCCCGCCGCGCCGGCGGCTGCGTGCCGGTCTGGCCGCAGCCGCGGCCGGCCTGCTCGCTTCCTGTGCCACGCCGCCGTGGCAGGCACCGGGGCCGGCCGAAAGCGAAACACGGCCGAGCGAACGCCCCGGCCGCCTGAAGCCGATGCCGGTGCGCCCGCTCGACGTCCAGGCCGACTGCCGCTTCCGCGACGAGACCGGCTACACCGCGACCGCGGTGCTCGACATCAGCCACGCCGACGTCAAGCGCTTCAGCGCCACGGTGGACATCCCCCGCCGCGGCAATTGCCGCTTCGACGGCCCCTTCACCCAGACGCGCCGCATGCCGAGCGTGGAGCTGCGCGCCAAGGACGGCTGCACGGTCAACATCTGGGAGCAGGGCAACCAGGTGACGGTGGGCTTTTCCGATTGCGCGCGGCGCTGCAGCCGCGGCACCTTCGACTACGTATGGCCGATCATCGTCGATCGGACCAGCGGCCAGTGCCATTGAGCCTGCGCCGCGAACCGCAACAAGAGAAACGACCATGAGCAGAACGGATTGGGAAGTCGTGATCGGGCTGGAAGTCCATGCCCAGCTCAACACCGCCAGCAAGATCTTTTCCGGTGCCAGCACCGCCTTCGGCGCCGAGCCCAACGTGCAGGCCAGCGCGGTGGACATCGCGCTGCCGGGCGTGCTGCCGGTGCTGAACCGCGGCGCGGTCGAGCGTGCGATCCGCTTCGGCCTGGCGATCGGCGCCCACGTCGCGGAAAAGAGCGTGTTCGCGCGCAAGAACTACTTCTACCCCGACCTGCCGAAGGGCTACCAGATCAGCCAGATGGACCTGCCGGTGGTGCAGGGCGGCGCGATCACGATCCGCGTCGGCGAAGGTGAGCAGGCCTACGAGAAGACCGTGCGCCTGACCCGCGCCCACCTGGAGGAAGACGCCGGCAAGAGCCTGCACGAGGACTTCCACGGCATGACCGGCATCGACCTGAACCGCGCCGGCACGCCGCTGCTCGAAATCGTCTCCGAGCCCGACATGCGCTCCTCGGCCGAAGCCGTGGCCTACGCCCGCTCGCTGCATGCGCTGGTGCGCTGGATCGACATCTGCGACGGCAACATGCAGGAAGGCTCCTTCCGCTGCGACGCCAACGTGTCGGTGCGCAGGAAGGGCGCGACCGAATTCGGCACCCGCCGCGAGATCAAGAACCTGAACTCCTTCCGCTTCCTGCAGCAGGCGATCGACTTCGAGGTGCAGTGGCAGATCGACACCCTCGAGGACGGCGGCCGCGTGCAGCAGGCCACCGTGCTGTTCGACCCCGACAGCGGCGAGACGCGCATGATGCGCAGCAAGGAAGACGCCCACGACTACCGCTACTTCCCCGACCCCGACCTGCTGCCGCTGGTGGTCTCGCCTGACTGGAAGGCGCGCGTGCAGGCCGGGATGCCCGAACTGCCGGGCGCGATGAAGGCCCGCTTCATGGACGAGTGGGGCCTGTCCGCCTACGACGCCACCACGCTGACGGCCTCCAAGGAAGTCGCCGATTTCTACCAGGCGACGGTGACGGCCGCCGGCACGGCGCTGGCGAAACCCTGCGCCAACTGGATCATGGGCGACCTCGCCGCGCGCCTGAACAAGGCCGAGCTCGACATCGCCGCCTCGCCGGTGTCGGCCGCCCAGCTTGCCGGCCTGGTGACACGCATCGCCGACAACACCATCTCCAACGCCATCGGCAAGAAGGTGTTCGAGGCGCTGTGGAACGGCGAGGGCGCCAGCGCCGACGAGGTCATCGACAAGCAGGGCCTGAAGCAGGTCACCGACAGCGGCGCGATCGAAGCGATGATCGACGAGGTGCTGGCTGCCAACCAGAAGTCGGTGGACGAGTTCCGCGCCGGCAAGGAAAAGGCCTTCAACGCGCTGGTCGGCCAGGTCATGAAGGCCAGCAAGGGCAAGGCCAGCCCGGCGCAGGTCAACGAGTTGCTGAAGAAGAAGCTCGGCTGAAGCACGAGCCCGGCGCCTGAAGACGGGAAGCGGCGGCAGGCCGCTCCCCGCGCGACGGCCCGTGCGACCACCGGCCGCCCCCGCTTCGCTATACTGCCGTTTCCAGTACCGACATCGCGGAGACCCCGATGTGCCAGTTGCTCGGCATGAACTGCAATGTGCCGACCGATATCTGTTTCTCCTTCGCCGGCTTCCGCGCCCGCGGCGGCCTCACCGACCACCACCGGGACGGCTGGGGCATCGCGTTCTTCGAAGGCGCCGGGGTGCGCGTGTTCCTCGACCCCAGCCCGAGCGCGGATTCGCCGGTCGCCGAACTGGTCAAGCACTACCCGATCCATTCGCTCAACGTCATCGCCCACATCCGCAAGGCGACGCAGGGCGTCGTCGGGCTCGAGAACACCCATCCCTTCCAGCGCGAGCTGTGGGGGCGCTACTGGATTTTCGCCCACAACGGCAACCTGAAAGGCTTCGCCCCCAGGCTGTCCGGCCGCTTCCAGCCGGTCGGCAACACCGACTCCGAACTCGCTTTCTGCTGCATCCTCGACCGCCTGGCCCAGCGTTTTCCGCAAGGCACGCAGGACACTGCCGAACTGCATGCCGCCCTGCGCGAGCTGGCGCTCGAAGTCGGCAGCCTCGGCGAATTCAACTTCCTGCTGTCGGACGGCAAGCGCCTGTTCGCGCACTGTTCGTCGCGGCTGTGCTACATCGTCCGCAAGGCGCCCTTCCCGGTGGCCCATCTGGCCGACGAGGACGTCACCGTCGACTTCAACCAGGTCACGACGCCGTCCGACCGGGTTGCGGTGATCGCCACCACGCCGCTGACCGACAACGAGGCCTGGACGCAGATCCCGCCCGGCAACCTGTTCGCCTTCCATGACGGCGAACGGGTCGACATGGCCGAAACCCGCACGGTGGCGCAGGACTATCCGCGGCGCGATGCCGATTGTGAGCAACAATTCCTCGCCCCGGCCACGCGGAGCCGCTAGAGTTCCGCGGTTTCCCGCCATTCAAGCCGTCGAGGATCGCCATGGATTGTCCGCTGTGCCCCGCATCCGCCGAGCAGATCATCTGGGAGGACGGGCGCTGCCGCGTCATTCGCGTCGATGACGACGCCCACCCCGGCTTCTGCCGCGTGATCTGGAACGAGCACGTCGCCGAGATGAGCGACCTGCTGCCGGCAGACCGGCGCCACCTGCTCGACGTCGTGCTGGCCACCGAAACCGCGCTGCGCACCCTGCTGCACCCGGACAAGATCAACCTCGCCAGCTTCGGCAACATGGTGCCGCACCTGCACTGGCACGTGATTCCGCGCTATCGCGACGACCGCCACTTCCCGGAATCGGTCTGGGGGCCAGCGCAGCGCCAGGGCGCCGTCCATGCCGCTGCCGACCCGGTCGCGCTGGCGCGCGCCATCGACAGCGCCCTCGCCGCCCAGGCCTGATCCACCTTTCCCCACGCCTCCCGCCATGGACTTCTCCAATCCGGCCGTCTGCCTCGACCTGCTGCAGAAGCTGCACCCGACGGACATCCCGCGCACGCATGCCTTGCTGACCGACATGATCGAGACCCTGCTGCATGCGGCGCCGGCGCCCAACCAGCACCTCGAAGTGCTCGAAACCGCGCGCGAGATCGTCGCCTGCAGCCAGGACGACATCGCGCGCCGCTACGCCAGCCTGCCGCTGCCGCCCGACAGCGAGGAAAACGCCTCGCTGCAGCGGGTGCTCGGACTGTGGCGCAACCTGTCCCGCTCCTATGCGCAGATCGCCCGGCTCGATGCGGCGGCCGGCACGCTGCACGACCAGCGCGCACTGCTGGCCCAGCGCCGCACCTACTACGCCGGCATGACCCTGTTCGAATATTTCCGCGCGCGGCGCGAGGTGCCGCCGGGCTGCTGGGCGGAAATCCATGCCAGCCATGCGGATGCGAGCCAGGCGGGCATCCACCGCATCCGCGTCCCCGATCCGCTCAACGAGGTATGGCACGCGCAGAGCGTGCTGGAGGCCTACGTCGCCATCCTGCTGACCGACCTCGCCAACCCGTACGGCCGCAGCGAACGCGAACTGAACTGGGTCATCCGCTGGGCGCAGCGCTTCGCGCCCTACTGCGATCTCGCCGCAGCCGATGAAAACACCAAGCCTACCGACTATGGCGTGGATATCCATGGCGACGTCGGCTTGCGCCCGCTGGGCCTGGTCCCGCAAGCGCCGGCACGGCTGCGCTTCGACGGCAGCACGCTCGCCAACCAGATCCAGGCCGTGCTCGCGCAGTTCAAGCGGGGCGCAAAGCCGGCTTCGCTGGGGCTGGGCGAGGACTGCCCCACCGACGCCAGCGTCCGTCTGCTGCTGTCGCTGTACCGGCCCTGGGGGCGCGGCACGGCCGGCCGCCGCTTCCCGCGCCGGCGTGCCGACGGCATGCTGCAATTGAGTGCCGACTGGCTGACCATCGGTTTCGCCATCGAAGGCGTGGTGTTCCGCCAGCCGCGCACCGACAGCCCGCTGCACCGCCTGCGCGAGGACATCTCCCTGCTGGCCTTCGGCGGACAGGTACCGAAGGTCGATACGCCCGAGCATGAACAGGCGCGCCACCAGCGCGACGCCGAGCGCCTCGGGCTGGATTACGAGCAGTGGACGATCCTGGACCAGTCCGTCGCCGGCTTCCGGATCCAGCGCCGCACGGCCGGGGAGCGCATCGCCCACCACCAGCTCGTCGGCATCCGCCCGCCGGACAGCGCGCATTTCCTGCTCGGCGACCTGAGCTGGCTGATGTACCGCGAAGACGGCACGCTCGAAGCCGGCATCGAAGTGCTGCCCGGCATGCCCCGCATGGTTTCGGTACGCCAGGCAGTCCTCGGGAGCGGACGTGCGCCGTGGCAGCAGGGTTTCCTGCTGCCCGAGGCGAGCGCGCTCAAGATCCCTGCCTGCATCGTGCTGCCATCGCAGTGGTATGCCGCCGGACAGCGGGTGGAAATCCACCATGAAGGCACGGCGCGCCAGATCTGCCTGCAGCGCCTGATCCGGCGCGGCACGAACTACGATCTGTGCGCTTTCGAGGCGGAGCTGGCGGTCACGCCCGACAGGGTGCCCGGCTAGCTGTCGTCGCCGATCCTGGCCGGCGGGAAACGCATCGAAAAACGGCTGCCCTTGCCTGGCTCGCTGTCGACGCGGAGCACAGCCTGGTGGCGGTTCAGGATGTGCTTGACGATGGCCAGGCCGAGGCCGGTGCCGCCAGTCTCGCGCGAACGGCCGCGGTCCACGCGGTAGAAGCGCTCGGTCAGGCGCGGGATGTGCTCGGGATCGATGCCGATGCCGTCGTCCCTGACCCAGTATTCGCCGCCCTCGGCATCGACGCGCCAGCCCAGTTCGACGTGCCCGCCCGCCGGCGTGTAGCGGACCGCGTTGGTGGCAAGGTTGGAGAACGCGCTGTGCAGTTCCCTGGCGCTTCCCCTGAGCTCGCCGCCGCCTTCGAGCACCAGCGTGACGGTATGGCGGCCCGCCGACAGCGATTCGGCCTCGCGCTGCACGGTCTGCATCAGCGCAGGCACATCCACCCGCTCCTCCAGCGGCGCCGGCGCCCCCGTCTCGAGCGCCGACAGTGCCAGCAGGTCCTCGATCAGATGCCGCATGCGGCTCGACTGCTCGTGCGCCAGCGACAGGAAATGCAGCACCTCGTCGCGGCTGAAGTCGTCGAGGCCGTCGATCAGGGTCTCGAGGAAACCGCCGACGACGGTCAACGGCGTGCGCATCTCGTGCGACACGTTGGCGACGAAGTCCCGGCGCATGTTTTCCAGGCGCTGCAACTTGGAGATGTCACGCGACAGCACCATGCGCCGGTTGCCGGCGAAACGGATGATCTGCACCTGCAGCGCCCTTTCCCTGCGCCCCAGCGAATGCATGATCAGCGGCTCGGCATGGCGGTCGGCCTGCAGATAGGCGACGAAGTCGGGCTGGCGGACCAGGTTGGTGACCGGCACCCGCAGGTCGCGGCGGCGATCGAGGCCGAAATGCTGCTCGGCCATCACGTTGAGCCATTCGATGCTGCCGTCCTCGGCCAGGTAGAGCAGGCCGTCCGGCATCGCCTGCGCCGCCTGCTGGAAACGGCCCAGCTCCTCCGACAGCTTGTCGCGCACCTCGAGTTCGCGCCGGAAGCGGTCCTCCAGTTCGTCGAACACGCTGCCCCACAGGCCTTCGACCTGCGGCGGCATACTGCCGACAGGCTGGCGCGCCCATTCCACCAGCATGCGTACATGGCGCACGAGCAGGATGGCGATGGCCAGCAAGCCCAGCACCACCAGGGCAAGCGCGGCGTCGCTGCCGCGGTAGTGGCCGGCCAGCAACGCCAGTGCCAGCACGGCGGCCACCGGCACGCCGATGCCGACGGTGATGTAGCGAAGAGGGCGATGGATCACGCTGATTCCACGTCGGCGTCGATCACCGCGCGGCCGGCACCTGCGGCGTCTGGGTCGAGAAGCGATAGCCGCTGCCGCGAACGGTCTGGACCAGCGCATCGAAGCCATCCGGTTCGAGCACCGAGCGCAGACGACGGATATGCACGTCCACCGTCCGTTCCTCGACGAAGACGTGGTCGCCCCACACCTGGTCGAGCAGTTGCGCGCGCGAATGCACCCGCTCCGGGTGCGTCATGAGGAAGTGCAACAGGCGGAACTCGGTCGGTCCCAGGGTCAGCACCTTGCCTTCCGCAGTCACGCGGTGAGTGCCCGGATCGAGCCGCAGCCCACCCAGTTCGACGGCGTCCTCGGTGGTCTGCGGCGCCCGCCGGCGCAGCACGGCCTTGATTCGCGCGACCAGCTCGCGCGGGCTGAAAGGCTTGGTGATGTAGTCGTCGGCGCCGGTCTCCAGCCCGGTGACCTTGTCCTGCTCCTCGCCGCGGGCGGTGAGCATGATGATCGGGATCGCACGCGTGCGCTCGTCGGCACGCAGGCGGCGGGCGAACTCGATGCCCGAGGCCCCCGGCAGCATCCAGTCGAGCAGGATCAGGTCGGGCAGCGCTTCGCGCACGATGCGCTGGGCCGACTCGGCATCGGCGGCACGGACCACGTGATGGCCGGCGCGATTGAGGTTGGCGGCGATCAGTTCCTGGATCGCCGGTTCGTCTTCCACGAGCAAGATGTTCGCTGGCATGCTGTCGATTCCCTGCTATTGACGGGCACAGTCTATTGCAGCTGTTTGACGTTTTGATGACACGTCATCGGCCTGCAATACCGCGCGCGGCCGCGGCACAGGGCCGGACGATGACGATTCGGGTATGATTGTGGCCCCCGAATGCGAGGCTTTGGCCATGGCCGGACTGGATCGGAACACCCCGCTTCCCACCGAAATCACGCTGCACAGCCAGTCGAAACGGCTTGAGATCGCCTTCGACGACGGTAGCCGTTTCACCTTGCCCTTCGAATTCCTGCGCGTCCATTCGCCCTCGGCCGAAGTCCGCGGACACGGTCCGGGGCAGGAGACCCTGCAGCAGGGCAAGCGCAACGTCGACGTGGTCGACCTGCAGCCGGTGGGCAACTACGCGATCCGCCCGGTGTTCTCCGACGGCCACGACAGCGGCCTGTACTCCTGGGACTATCTCTACACGATCGGCCAGCAGCAGGACGCATTGTGGCAGACCTACCTCGACCGCCTTGCCCGGGCCGGCGGCAGCCGCGATCCCGCCAAGGTGCCGCCGCCGGCGCCGAAGAGTGGTTGCGGACATCATCACTGAGACGATCATGAGCGACAAGACGACGCACTTCGGCTTCCAGACGGTTGCCGAGGAAGCCAAGGAAAAGAAGGTGGCCGAGGTGTTCTCCTCGGTCGCGCAGAAGTACGACGTGATGAACGACCTGATGTCGTTCGGCCTCCATCGCCTGTGGAAGCATTTCACCATCCAGGTTTCCGGCGTGCGCGAAGGCGATCGCGTGCTCGACGTCGCCGGCGGCACGGCCGACCTGTCGCTGGCCTTCGCACGCAAGGTCGGCGCCAAGGGGCAGGTGTGGCTGACGGACATCAACCACGCCATGCTGTCGCGCGGCCGCGACCGCATGATCGACCATGGCTACGCCATGCCGAGCGCACAGTGCAATGCCGAGAAGCTGCCCTTCCCGGACGACTGGTTCGACTGCGTGACCGTCGCCTTCGGCCTGCGCAACATGACTCACAAGGACGCCGCGCTGGCCGAGATGCGCCGTGTGCTGCGCCCCGGCGGCCGCCTGCTGGTGCTCGAGTTCTCGCGCGTATGGAAGCCGCTGTCGCCGATCTACGATCTATACTCGTTCAAACTGCTGCCCTGGATGGGCAAGCAGGTGGCAAACGACGCCGAAAGCTACCGCTACCTGGCGGAATCCATCCGCATGCATCCCGGACAGGAAGAATTGAAGGGCATGATGGAACAAGCCGGCCTTTCGCGTGTCGATTACTTCAACCTCAGTGCAGGGGTGGTTGCCCTGCATCGCGGCTACAAGCTTTGAAAACCCAGGAGACCCACCAACGATGAAGAATCTGATCCTCACCCTGATCGTCGCCATCTTTTCATTCGGCTTCATCGGCGCCCCCGAAGCCGAAGCCAAGCGCCTTGGCGGCGGCAGCAGCTTCGGCATGAAGCGCAATGCGACGCCCCAGCAAGCCCCCCGCCAACCCGCCGCAACCCAGAACACCCCGCCCGCCGGCGCGGCCGCTGCCGGTCAGAAGCGCTCCTGGATGGGCCCCATCGCCGGCCTCGCCGCCGGGCTGGGGCTGGCCGCGCTGTTCTCCCACCTCGGCCTCGGCGAGGAAATGGCCTCGTTCATGATGATCCTGCTGCTCGCAGCCGCAGCCTTCTTCATCTTCCGCCTGCTGTTCCGCCGCAACGCCAACAACCAGCAAAGCCAGAACCTGCAATACGCGGGGGCAGGCACTGGTGCGGGCGCGAACGCACGGCCGCTGAACCCGATGCCGCCGATGTCGTCCGCGCCGCAAGCCGCGGCCGCGTCGGGCCTCGACAAGGCGCTTGCCGAAGGCTTCGATGTGCAGGGCTTCGCCCGCCAGGCCAAACTGAACTTCATTCGCCTGCAGGCCGCCAACGATGCCGGCAACCTGGACGATCTGCGTGAATTCACCACGCCGGAAGTCTTCGCCGAAATCTGCATGCAGCTCAACGAGCGCGGCGCCGCTGCCCAGCGCACCGATGTCGTCGAACTGAACGCCGACGTCGTCGATGTCGAGCAGGACAGCGAGCGCTACGTCGTCAGCGTCCGCTTCAACGGTCTGCTGCGTGAAGCGGAAGGCGCCGCACCGGAGGCCTTCGACGAAATCTGGCACCTGACCAAGCCGATCAAGGGCCAGGGCGGCTGGCTCATCGCCGGCATCCAGCAGGTCGACTGAACATCGGGGCATGGACGGGGAGGCTCAGGCCTCCCCGTTTTGCTTTCGGCTCATATTTTTCCGCCCACTTCTCCACGCCCGGCCACCATGCTGTCCAGCGCTTTCCTGTCCGCCACCAACCATTTGCTGTCGCAATCCGGCTGGGCGCGCACGCGCCTGCTTCCACATGCCGGCCGCACGGCCCGGCTCGCCGTCACGCCGCTGCTGGAGCTCGATTTCTCGGTGTCCGCCGAAGGCTATCTGGCTGCATGGTCCGGCGAGAACGAGCCTGAGGTATTGCTGGTACTTGCCGCATCCGACCTGCCGAAGCTGCTGGTCGATGGCCTGGAAACGGCGATGCGCCACGTGCGCATCGAAGGCAATGCCGAACTCGCCGATGCCCTGGGCTTCGTCTTCCGCCACCTCCGCTGGGATGCGGAAGAAGACCTCTCCCGGCTGTTCGGCGACATTGCCGCCCACCGTCTGGTCGAAGGCGGCAAGCAACTGGTCGGCGAAAGCCGCCGCTCTCTCGAGCGCGCAGGTGGCAACGTCGCCGAGTACCTAACCGAAGAGGCCTCACTGCTCGTGCCGCACGGCGCACTTCCTCCGCTGGCGCAGGACATCGTCGCCTTGCGCGACGCCATCGGGCGACTCGACAAGCGCATTTCACGGCTAGAGCAAGGCCGCTGAATCACGGGAAAGCCCTTTCTTTCCGAAGCATGGATCGAAAAAAAGCAGCCCCAAGGAGCTGCTTTTTCATTTCCGTCCCGCCTTCAGGCAGGATGGAGAAGCGATCAGTGACCGCGCTTGCGCAGACGCTGGATCGCGGCAAGCTGCGCCACGGCTTCCATGAGCTCGGCCTGGGCCTTGGCATAATCCAGACGCGCGGTCTGGTTGGCCATTGCCTCTTCAGCCTTCTTCTTGGCTTCCAGCGCCTTCGCCTCGTCCAGATCCTTGCCGCGGATCGCGGTGTCGGCAAGCACCGTCACCAGACCCGGCTGAACCTCGAGCAAACCACCGGCAACGAACACAAGCTCTTCTTCCGCCTGATTCGGAACCTTGACCCGCACCGCCCCCGGTTTGATCCGGGTCATCAGCGGCATGTGGCCGGGCAGAATGCCGAGTTCACCCGCCTCGCCAGGCAGCGCGACGAATTCGGCCAGCCCGGAGAAGATCTGCTCTTCCGCACTGACGATGTCGACATGAACCGTCATAGCCATAGTGTTTCCTTTTCAAATCCGCGCGGCACCGAAGCACCGCGCGGGCGGACGAATTACTGCAGCTTCTTCGCCTTCTCGATGGCCTCGTCGATGTTGCCGACCATGTAGAAAGCCTGTTCCGGCAGGTTGTCCAGTTCGCCGCCGACGATCATCTTGAAACCCTTGATCGTGTCCTTCAGCGAGACGTACTTGCCCGGCGAGCCGGTGAACACTTCCGCGACGTGGAAGGGCTGCGACAGGAAGCGCTGGATCTTGCGCGCACGGGCCACGGCGAGCTTGTCTTCCGGCGACAGTTCGTCCATGCCCAGAATCGCGATGATGTCGCGCAGTTCCTTGTACTTCTGCAGGGTCTGCTGGACCTGGCGGGCAACGCCGTAGTGCTCTTCGCCCACGACCAGCGGGTCGAGCTGGCGCGAGGTGGAGTCGAGCGGATCGACGGCGGGGTAGATACCCAGCGCGGCGATGTCACGCGACAGCACGACGGTGGAGTCCAAGTGCAGGAAGGTAGTGGCGGGCGACGGGTCGGTCAAGTCATCCGCCGGCACATACACCGCCTGGATCGAAGTGATGGAACCGACCTTGGTCGAGGTGATGCGCTCCTGCAGGCGGCCCATTTCTTCCGCCAGCGTCGGCTGGTAGCCCACCGCGGAAGGCATCCGGCCCAGCAGCGCGGACACTTCGGTACCGGCCAGGGTGTAGCGGTAGATGTTGTCCACGAAGAACAGGATGTCGCGGCCTTCGTCGCGGAAACGCTCGGCCATGGTCAGGCCGGTCAGCGCCACACGCAGACGGTTGCCCGGGGGTTCGTTCATCTGACCGAACACCATCGCGACCTTGTCCAGAACGTTGGAGTCCTTCATCTCGTGGTAGAAGTCGTTGCCCTCACGGGTACGCTCACCCACACCAGCGAACACCGACAGACCGCTGTGCTGCTTGGCGATGTTGTTGATCAGCTCCATCATGTTCACGGTCTTGCCGACACCGGCGCCGCCGAACAGACCCACCTTGCCGCCCTTGGCGAACGGGCAGATCAGGTCGATGACCTTGATGCCGGTTTCGAGCAGCTCGACCGACGGCGACAGCTCGTCGAACTTCGGCGCCTTCTGGTGAATGGCGCGCAGCTCGTCGGTTTCGATCGGGCCGGCTTCGTCGATCGGGCGGCCCAGCACGTCCATGATGCGGCCCAGCGTGCCGTGGCCGACCGGCACCGAGATCGGCTTGCCGGTGCCCGAAACCTTCATGCCACGGCGCAGGCCGTCGGAAGAACCCAGCGCGATGGTCCGCACCACGCCGTCGCCGAGCTGCTGCTGGACCTCGAAGGTCAGGCCAGGCTCGGCAAAGGAATCGGCAGCGTCCTCGAGCTTCAGGGCGTCATACACCTTGGGCATCGCTTCACGCGGGAACTGGATGTCCACCACCGCGCCGATGCACTGAACGATCGTACCTTGACTCATCGTCATATCCTTAAATCAATAATGCCTTACACCGCGGCGGCGCCGCCGACGATTTCCGACAGCTCCTTGGTGATCGCGGCCTGGCGGGTCTTGTTGTAGACCAGCTGCAGTTCGCCAATCACGTTCTTGGCATTGTCGGAAGCGGCCTTCATTGCCACCATGCGCGCGCTCTGTTCGGATGCCATGTTCTCGGCCACGGCCTGATAGACCAGCGCCTCGACGTAGCGAACCAGCAGTTCGTCGATGACGACCTGCGGATCCGGCTCGTAGAGGTAATCCCACGAACTGTCCGGCGTACCCAGCTTTTCACCGGTGAGCGGCAGCAACTGCTCGAGCACCGGTTCCTGCTTCATCGTGTTGATGAAGCGGGTGTAGACCAGGTAGACCGCATCGAGCTCGTCGTTCTGGAACGCGTCGAGCATGATCTTGACCGGACCGATCAGCTTCTCCAGGTGCGGCGTGTCACCCAGCTGGGTGACGTTCGACACCACCTTGGCGCCCATCCGCTGCATGAAACCCAGACCCTTGTTGCCGATGGCGCAGGCACGGATCTCGGTCACGCCCGAGGACTCCCAGTCCTTCATCGCGTTGAGGGCGATGCGCTGGACGTTGGTGTTGAGACCACCGCACAAACCCTTGTCGGTGGTCACCAGGATCAGCCCCACCCGCTTGACCTGGCTCTTGTGAACCAGGAAGGGGTGCTTGTAGTCGGTCACATTGGCCTGGGACAGGTTCGCGGCGAGTCGGCGGATCTTCTCGGCAAAGGGACGGGCGGCCCGCATCCGGTCCTGCGCCTTGCGCATCTTGGATGCAGCCACCATCTCCATGGCCTTGGTGATCTTGCGCGTGTTTTGCACGCTCTTGATCTTGGTACGGATTTCCTTACCGCTTGCCATATTCCGTCTCCCTCGCCGGCCTCAGGCCCAGCTCTTCTTGAACTCGGCGATCGCGGCAGCCAGGGTCTTTTCGCCTTCGGCGTCGAGTTCCTTCTTGCTCAGGATCGAGGAGACCAGATCGGCCTGCTTGGTCTTGACGAACTGCAGCAGCGCGGCTTCGAACGGCAGCACACGGCTGACATCGACGTCGTCGAAATAGCCGTTGTTCACCGCGTACAGCACGACGGCCATGTCGGCGATCGACATCGGCGAATACTGGGCCTGCTTCATCAGTTCGGTGACTCGGCGGCCGCGTTCGAGCTGCTTGCGGGTGGCATCGTCCAGGTCGGAAGCGAACTGGGCGAACGCAGCGAGTTCGCGATACTGCGCCAGGTCGGTACGAATACCGCCGGACAGCTTCTTGACGACCTTGGTCTGCGCGGCACCACCGACGCGGGACACCGAGATACCGGCGTTGATCGCGGGACGGATACCGGCGTTGAAGAGGTCGGTCTCGAGGAAGATCTGGCCGTCGGTGATCGAGATGACGTTGGTCGGCACGAAGGCGGACACGTCGCCGGCCTGGGTCTCGATGACCGGCAGTGCGGTCAGCGAACCGGTCCGGCCCTTGACTTCGCCATTGGTGAATTTCTCGACGTAGTCTTCGTTCACGCGCGCGGCGCGCTCGAGCAGGCGGGAGTGCAGGTAGAACACGTCACCCGGGTAGGCTTCGCGGCCCGGCGGGCGGCGCAGCAGCAGCGAAACCTGGCGATAGGCCCAGGCCTGCTTGGTCAGATCGTCATAGACGATCAGCGCGTCCTGGCCACGGTCGCGGAAGTACTCGCCCATGGTGCAGCCGGCGTAGGCCGACAGGTACTGCATGGCGGCGGATTCGGAAGCGGTCGCGGCGACGACGATGGTGTATTCCATCGCGCCGTTCTCTTCCAGCTTGCGCACCACGTTGGCAACGGTCGAAGCCTTCTGGCCGATCGCCACGTAGACGCAGAACATGTCCTGGCCTTTCTGGTTGATGATGGCGTCGACGGCCACGGCGGTCTTGCCGGTCTGGCGGTCGCCGATGATCAGCTCGCGCTGGCCGCGGCCGATCGGCACCATGGAGTCGACCGACTTCAGGCCGGTCTGCACCGGCTGCGACACCGACTTACGCGCGATGACGCCCGGCGCGACCTTCTCGATCTTGTCGGTCAGCTTGGCGTTGATCGGGCCCTTGCCGTCGATCGGCTGGCCCAGCGCATTGACGACGCGACCGACCAGCTCGGGGCCGACGGGCACTTCGAGAATGCGGCCGGTGGCCTTGACGGTGTCGCCTTCGGTGATGTGCTCGTACTCGCCGAGCACCACGGCGCCGACGGAATCGCGCTCGAGGTTGAGCGCCATGCCGAAGGTGTTGCCGGGGAATTCCAGCATTTCGCCCTGCATCACGTCGGTCAGGCCGTGGACGCGGCAGATGCCGTCGGTGACGGAGACCACCGTGCCCTCGTTGCGCGACGTGGCGGCGAGCTGCAGGTTCTGGATCCGGCTCTTAATCAGATCACTGATTTCAGAGGGGTTGAGTTGCATAGCTTTTATGCTCCTAGTTCTTTAGCGCAGCGGCCATGTTCGCGAGCTTGCCGCGTACCGAGGCGTCGATGACTTCGTCGCCGACGGCGATGCGGACCCCACCGATGAGGGCGGGATCGATATGGACCTGGATGTTCAGTTTCGCCTTGAAGCGGGCTTCGAGGTCGGACTTGAGCGATACCAAGGTCGCATCGTCGAGGGGGAAGGCAGAGGCGATTTCAGCCTCGAGGACACCTTCGTGTTCGTTCTTCAGTGCAACGAACAGGTCACGGATCTCGGGAAGCACCTGCAGACGTTCGTTATCCACGAGGATGCGGACGAAGTTCTGCTGTTCAGCGGACAGGGTTCCGGCCACATCCAGCACCAGCTTCACGAGCTGATCGGCGCTGAGATTGGGATCGGAGATGCAGGCCCGCATGTCCGGATCGGCCGCCAGGGCGGCGAGCCGATCCAGTGCTTCCGACCAAGGCCCCAGCGCACCTGCCCCGCGAGCCAGCTCGAAGGCGGCATCCGCATAGGGGCGCGCGATGGTGACGTTCTCGGCCATGACTTATTGCAGTTCCTGTTTCAGGTTGGCAAGCAGTTCGCTGTGCACCTGGGCGTTGATTTCGCGGCGCAGAATCTTCTCGGCACCGGCAACGGCCAGGCTGGCGACCTGGTCGCGCAGCGCTTCCTTGGCGCGCTGGGCTGCAGCACCGGCTTCGGTCTCGGCAGCTTCGCGGGCGGCCGCAATGATGCGGGCGGCTTCGGCACGGGCTTCATCGACAAGCTGGCTCGCCTGCTTTTCAGCGGAGGCACGCACATCGCCCGCGGATTCGCGAGCCTTGCGCAGTTCCTCGACGACCTTCTTCTCGGCGAGCGCCAGATCGGCCTTGGCCTTGTCCGCAGCTGCCAGCCCGTCGGCGATTTTCTTCGCACGCTCGTCCAGTGCCTTCACGATGGGCGGCCACACGAATTTCATCGTGAACCACGCCAGAATGAAGAACACAACGAGCTGGGCTATCAGGGTTGCGTTCAAATTCACGGTTCTTGGCCCTCAGGTTGGTTCAAAAAAGGATGAACTCGAACCGATCAGAGCTGGAACGGGTTGGCGAAGGCGAACATCATGGCGATACCGACACCGATCAGGAACGCGGCGTCGATCAGACCGGCCAGCAGGAACATCTTGGTCTGCAGGGCGTTCATCAGTTCAGGCTGGCGAGCGGAAGCTTCGAGGTACTTGGAACCCATGATGCCGATACCGATACAAGCACCGATGGCACCCAGACCAATGATCAGACCAGCAGCCAGAGCAACAAAACCCAGAACGTTTTCCATGACAACTCCTTAGTGGGGAAGGTGAGTTTAAAAACCAGGTACTACGTTGAAGATGAAGCCGAAACTTGTTCTTAGTGGCTTTCGTGCGCCTGACCGACATACACCAGGGTCAGCATCATGAAGATGAAGGCCTGGAGCGTGATGATCAGGATGTGGAAGATCGCCCAGATGGTGCCGGCGATCACGTGGCCGGCAAAACCGAACACGGTGGCCGTGCCGCCCAGCAGCGCAATCAGGATGAACACCAGTTCGCCGGCATACATGTTGCCGAACAACCGCATGCCGTGGGACACGGTCTTGGCCAGGAACTCGATGATCTGCATGGCGAAGTTCACCGGATACAGCAGCGGGTGGCTGCCGAAGGGCGCGGTGAAGAGTTCGTGCACCCAGCCCGAGACGCCCTTGATCTTGACGTTGTAGTACAGGCAGAGCAGCAGCACGCCGATCGACAGGCCCAGCGCGGCCGACAGGTCGGCGGTCGCGACGATGCGCATGTAGGCGTGGGCCGGATCGCCGCCGGCAGCGGAATAGGCGCCGGTCCAGAGCATCGGGATCAGATCGACCGGCAGCAGGTCCATCGCATTCATCAGGAAGATCCAGACGAACACGGTCAGCGCCAGCGGGGCGACGAACTTGCGTGACTCGGCGCTATGCACGATGCCCTTGGCCTGGTCGGCCACCATCTCGACCAGCAGCTCGACGATGCCCTGGAAACGCCCGGGCACGCCGGAAGTCGCCTTGCGGGCGGCCAGCCACAGGATGAAGACGGTGAGCAGACCCAGCGCGATCGAAAAGAACATCGAATCGAGGTTGATGACCCCCCAATTGACGATGCTCTCTTGCGGATGTCCGGTGTTGTTGAAGTGTCCGAGGTGGTGGATTACGTATTCGGATGCGGTGGGAGCGTTGCCAGCCATGTCAGGTCTTCACCAAAAATGCAAATAAGTTCGCCTTGAGCGCCAGGATCAGGCCGATCAGCATCGCTCCCCAGTGGAGCTGCGGATACAGGGCCCACACCAGCACCAGTAATCCCACGATCGAGGCGACCTTGATCAGTTCGCCCGCGACGAAAGCGGCCACGCTCGCCGTGCCTGCCTTGCGTGAAATCGCAGCAAGACGCACAGCGAACATCCAGCTCGGCAACACGCACGCCAACCCGCCACCCGCCGCAGAGATCGCACCCCGCACCCCGAACAGCGCAGCGGAAACAGCCACCGCGAGGATCGTTGCGCACAACTGCAGTAGAACGGCTTTTAGCATCGATTGTCATGCCGGCAGCCGGAGACCGCCGAAAAATCCCGCGAATACTAGGGGTTATCCACAGCAAAGTCAAACTTTAGTTGCATTGCAGCAAACGCCCCCGTCAACTGTCGTATATCTTATAGAAATTATCCGCTTCATTCGACTGTCGTGTGTGTCTGCGAGGACGTCGAAGGCCCCCTCCCATCCGCCATCGCGCCACCGCACAGCCCGGCCCCACGCGGCTTTTTGCCGCCGGACCGTCCCAAGGCAAAAGCGCTCCCTCGGAGGGTGGATCAGGGGTTTCGCGGAGCACTGCTCCGCGCCTGCGGAACGGGCCGGCTGTGCAAAACCGCCCCTCTTGCGGCCCGCGGAGCGTGGGGGCCTTGCTTGCGTACCCCGGTCAGCGCAAGCGTCCGAGCAGGCCGTCGAGCTGGTCCAGGCTGCCGAAGCGGATCGTGACTTCGCCAGCGCCTTTCTTGTTGGCCCGGATCTTCACCGAAGCGCCGATGCTGTCGGCGATCTCTTCTTCCAGCCGCAGCAGGTCGCGGTCCGGCTGATGCGCGGGCTTCTTCTGGCGGGGGTTCAGGATCTGCTGCACCAGGCGCTCGGTGTCGCGCACCGACAGCTGGCGGGCGGCAACCTGGTTGGCGAGCTGGATCTGGCTGGCGCCGTCGAGCGGCAGCAGCGCACGCGCATGGCCCATGTCGATGTCGCCGGCCATCAGCAGCTCCTGCACCGGCCTGGCGAGATTGAGCAGGCGCAGCAGGTTCGACGCCGCCGGCCGCGAACGGCCGACCGCATCGGCGGCCTGCTGGTGGGTCATGTCGAACTCGTCGATCAGGCGCTGGATGCCGCCGGCTTCCTCGAGCGGATTCAGATCCTCGCGCTGGATGTTCTCGATCAGCGACATCGCCAGCGCCGCTTCGTCCGGGATCTCGCGCACCAGGCAGGGCACCTCGGCCAGGCCGGCGATCTGCGAGGCGCGCCAGCGGCGCTCGCCGGCGATGATCTCGTAGCTGTCCTCGCCCACCGGACGCACCATGATCGGCTGCATGACGCCCTGCGCCTTGATCGAAGCCGCCAGCTCCTCGAGCGAACCCGGATCCATGCGCGTGCGCGGCTGGTACTTGCCCGGCTGCAGCGCGATCGTGGGCAGGGTCTGCAGCTCGCCCTTCTCGGGTTCGTCGTCCTGGTTGGCCGCCAGCAGCGCATCGAGTCCGCGGCCGAGGCCCTTGAGTCTGGGTTTGTTCATGGTCGTGTCCGGATTCAGAAGGTCCTGGCGCGTTCGATCATCTCGCGCGCGAAAGCCATGTAGGCCTGCGCGCCCTTGGCCGCCCGGTCGAACACCACGCCCGGCATGCCGTGGCTGGGCGCTTCGGCCAGGCGCACGTTGCGCGGCACGATGGCGCGGAACACCTTGTCGCCGAAATGCCCTTCGAGCTGGGCGGAAACCTGCTGCTGCAGCGTCATGCGCGGGTCGAACATCACCCGCAGCAGGCCGATGATCTTGAGATCGCGGTTGAGGTTGGCATGTACCTTCTTGATCGTATTGACCAGGTCGGACAGCCCCTCGAGCGCGTAGTACTCGCACTGCATCGGGATGATCACGCCGTTGGCGCAGCACAGGCCATTCAGCGTCAGCATCGACAGCGAGGGCGGACAGTCGATGAGGACGAAGTCGTAGTCGGCGTCGAAGGGCGCCAGCGCATTGCGCAGCCGCTTCTCGCGCTGCTCGAGATCGACCAGCTCGACTTCGGCGCCGGCAAGGTCGCGGTTGGCGGGCAGCACGTCGTAGCCGCCGGTCGGCGAGGTGACGCGCACGCCGGCGAGGTCTTCCAGGCCCACCAGCAACTGGTAGATCGACGCCTTCAGGCCGCGCTTGTCGATGCCGCTGCCCATCGTCGCGTTGCCCTGCGGATCGAGGTCGATCAGCAGCGTGCGCTGGCCGGCCAGTTGCAGCGCGGCGGCGAGGTTGACGCAGGTGGTGGTCTTGCCCACCCCGCCTTTCTGGTTGGCGACGCAGAATATCTTGGCCATGGTCGAATCAGGCTGTTCCGTTTGCAGGGGCTGTGCGCATGGCGCGGAGCCCCGAGTGTACTTCAATGTTGCGACGCATCAGCCCACGCCATCCACGGCACGGCGGATGACGACCAGATGGCGCTCGGCATCCAGCCCCGGCACCGTCAGTGCGCGCACCTCGCTTGCAAGCCAGCCCGCAGGCAGGGCCGCGATCTCGCCGGCCGGATGAACACCTTTCATCGCGTACAGTGCACCACCGCCGGCGACGAGATGGCCGGACAGGCTCACGAAGTCGGCCAGGCTGGAGAAGGCCCGCGAAATCACGCCGTCGGCCGCGCCGCCCGGCAGGTCTTCGGCCCGCAGTTGCTCCACGCGCTTGTTGAACACGCTGAAGTTGCCGAGGCCGAGCTCGATCTTCGCCTGCTGCTGGAAGCTCGCCTTCTTGCCGACGGTCTCGATCGAACTGACGATCAGCCCGGGATTCACGATTGCCAGCACCACGCCCGGCAACCCGCCGCCCGAACCGATGTCGGCCAGGCAGCCGGCGGTCGGCAGCTGCGGCAGCACCGCCAGCGAATCGAGCAAATGGTGGGTGATGACTTCCTGCGGGTTGCGGATCGCGGTCAGGTTGTAGACCTTGTTCCACTTCAGCAGCAGCTCGCCGAAAGCGAGCAGGCGCTCGACCGTCTCATCGGCCAGCACCAGGCCGAGCTCGGCAATACCTTCGGCCAGCTGAGCGGCATGAGCCTGCAGCCGTCCGCTCATGCTGCCGGCCTCCGCGCCGCGACATCGGCACTGCTCGTCCGTGCCGCCAGGTCGCGGCGCTTCAGCCACACCAGCAGCAGCGAGATCGCCGCCGGCGTCACGCCCTGGATGCGGCCGGCCTGGCCGATGGTCTCGGGCCGGTGCAGGTTCAGCTTCTGCTGCACTTCCTTCGACAGCCCGCGCACGTCGGCGTAGTCGAGGTCCGCCGGCAGGCGGGTGGCTTCGGCCTGCGCCTGCTTCGCCACTTCTTCCTGCTGGCGGTCGATGTAGCCCTGGTACTTGGCGGCGATCTCGATCTGCTCGATCACCTGCGGGTCGGTCTCGGCCGCTTCCGGCGCACCGGGCAGGCTTATCAGCGAGGCATAGCTGGTCTCCGGCCGGCGCAGCAGCTCGAAATAGCGCTGCTCGCGCTCCAGCGGCTTGCCCAGCACGCGCTGCTGGTCTTCGGCCGGAATCGCCTCGGGCCGCGCCCAGGCCGCTTTCAGCTGCGCACTGCCACGCTCGATCGCCTCACGCTTGCGGCAGAAGGCCTCCCAGCGCACATCGTCGACCAGGCCGAGTTCGCGCCCCTTCTCGGTCAGACGCAGGTCGGCGTTGTCCTCGCGCAGGCTCAGACGATATTCGGCGCGCGAGGTGAACATGCGGTAGGGCTCGGACACCCCACGCGTGATCAGGTCGTCCACCAGCACGCCCAGATAGGCTTCGTCGCGGCGCGGACACCAGGCTTCGCGGCCCTGCACCTGCAGCGCGGCATTGGCGCCGGCCAGCAAGCCTTGCGCGGCGGCTTCCTCGTAGCCGGTGGTGCCGTTGATCTGGCCGGCGAAGAACAGACCGCCGATCGACTTGGTCTCGAGGCTGGCCTTGAGATTGCGCGGATCGAAATAGTCATACTCGATCGCATAGCCCGGGCGCAGGATGTGGGCGTTTTCCAGACCGCGGATCGAACGCACGATCTGCAGCTGCACGTCGAAGGGCAGCGAGGTCGAGATGCCGTTGGGGTAGATCTCGTGCGTTTCCAGGCCTTCCGGCTCGAGGAAGATGTTGTGGCTGTCCTTGTCGGCGAAGCGATGGATCTTGTCCTCGATTGACGGACAGTAGCGCGGGCCCACGCCCTCGATGACGCCCGAATACATCGGCGAGCGGTCGAGATTGGCGCGAATGACGTCGTGCGTGCAGACGTTGGTCTGCGTCATCCAGCACGGCAGCTGGCGCGGATGCTGCTCGGCGCGGCCGAGGAAGGAGAACACCGGCACCGGATCGTCGCCCGGCTGCTCGGTCATCACCGAAAAATCGATCGTGCGCGCATCCAGCCGCGGCGGCGTGCCGGTCTTCAGCCGGCCTTGCGGCAGGGCGAGTTCCTTCAGCCGCGCGCCGAGCGACACTGCCGGCGGGTCGCCGGCACGGCCGGCGGCGTAGTTCTGCAAGCCCACATGCACCAGGCCGTTCAGGAAGGTGCCGGCGGTCAGCACCACGGCCGGCGCCTCGAAGCGCAGGCCGATCTGCGTCACCACGCCGGTGACGCGGTCGCCAACCACGGTCAGGTCATCCACCGCCTGCTGGAACAGCCACAGATTGGGCTGGTTCTCCAGCCGCTTACGGATCGCCGCCTTGTACAGCACGCGGTCGGCCTGGGCACGGGTGGCGCGCACCGCCGGCCCCTTCGAAGCGTTCAGGATGCGGAACTGGATGCCGCCCTCGTCGGTGGCCGCCGCCATCGCGCCGCCGAGCGCATCGACTTCCTTGACCAGATGACCCTTGCCGATGCCGCCGATCGACGGGTTGCAGCTCATCGCCCCCAGCGTCTCGATGTTGTGGGTGAGCAGCAAGGTCTTCGCGCCCATGCGCGCCGCGGCCAGCGCGGCCTCGGTCCCGGCGTGGCCGCCGCCGACGACGATGACATCGAAACGAGTGGGGTAGAGCATGATGCGCTCCATGCTGCAAGGCGTGAACAAGGGGTGGAATTCTACGCCGTCGACGCCGGAAGGGCTAGGTTTCGCCCCCATGTTTCACGGAATTCCGCATTCCAAACAGCGGGTTATTCGATCCCCGACCTTGTTCGCCACTCAGCGCCGCTGCGCGGCCAGCATGCGACCGACCGCCTCCAGATGCTCAGCCTCGTTGTGGCACATGCCCTGGAAAACCGCGCACAGGTCGAGGAAGTCCTTCAACTCCATGCGCTGCGCCATCTTCATCAGCCGCTTGGTCAGGCGCAGGGCTTTCGGCGGCTGGGCGGCGAAGCGGGCGGCTAGCGCTTGCGCGCGCGGCAGCAGTTCGTCCGGCTCGACCACGTCCAGCACGATGCCCAGCCGTTTCGCCTCTTCAGCGTCGATGATGCGGCCCGACAGCGTCAGCTCGAAAGCCTGCTGGTAGCCGATCAGGCGCTGCATGAACCAGGCGCCGCCGTCGCCGGGGATGATGCCGAGGTTGAGGAAAGTCTCGCCGAATTTGGCTTTCGTCGATGCGATGCGGATGTCCGCCATGTTGGCGAGATCGAAGCCGGCGCCGATCGCCGGGCCGTTCACCGCGGCGATGACCGGCACTTCCAGCGCCTGCATCGCCAGCGGAATGCGCTGGATGCCGCGGCGGTAGCGGGTGGCGACTTCGGCAACCTCGCCGGCGAAATCGCCGCCGCGCTCAGCCATGTCCTTGACGTTGCCGCCGGACGAGAAAGCCGCGCCGGCACCGGTCATCACCAGCACCGACACCTCGTCGCAGCGGTTCATCCATTCGGCGACGGCGCAGATGTCGTCGATCAGCGCCGAGCCGGTCAGGGCATTGCGCAAGTCGTCGCGGTCGAAAGTCAGCGTGGCGACGCGGTCATCGACAGTCAGCAGGGCGTCGGTCAGGATCGGCAGGTCCATCAGGCAGTCTCCTTGGCTTCATCGTGGCTCGAAGCCGTGATGATGCGCGGATCGGCCGCATCGGGTCCACCCGTGTCAGGCGGCCGATGGCTTCGCCGCGCGCGGCGTGCGGAAGCGCCACCACGGCAGCACGCGGGTCATCGGCAGCACGTCGCCGCTGCTCATCGGCGCATAGCCGGGCAGGGCGGACAGATGGCGCTGCCATTCCTCCATGCGCAGCAGGGCCAGCAGCGCCTGGGCGGCGGGCTGCTCGAGGCTGCTCTTGAGACAGGCGAGGAAATAGTGCTCCTCGACCAGCGGCACGAAATCCAGGCCACGCACCCGGGCATTGGCCTCGATGCCGAAGCCGGCGTCGGCCATGCCGGTCACGATCGCATGCGCGACCGCTGCATGCGAGGGTTCGACGCGCTCGTGGCCGCGTACCGATGCGGGCGCGATGCCAGCGTCGGCCAGCAATTCGTCGAACAGCACGCGCGTGCCGGTGCCAAGCGCACGATTGACGAAACGCACGCCGCGCCGGGTGAGGTCGTCCACCGTCCGCAGGCCGAGCGGATTGCCCGGCGCCACGATCAGGCCCTGCGTGCGGCGGGCGAAGCCGATCAGCTTGTTGCGCCCCGGCTGCAGCAGCGGTTTGTAGGTGCGCTGCGACAGCGAACCACGCGCCGGCTTGATCCGGGTATGGAAGCCCGCCATCTCGCAGCGGCCTTCGTTCAGCGCGCGGATGGCATCGACGCTGCCGGTGAAGCGGATGTCCAGATGCAGCCGCCGGGCGCGCGCCTGCTCGCCGAGCGCGATCAGGGCTTCGTCGTGGCTGGCGAAGAAGGTCAGCACATGGGCGGAATCGTCGAAGGCGATGGCGAAGGCGCGCTCGATGTCGGCGCGCAGTGCCTCGATCTGCGGCAGCAGCCTCGCCTGCGCCCGGCGCTCCGCCCACAGCAGCTTGGCACCGAAGTCGGTGAGGCGGGCCGCATGGCCTTTCTCCCAGTGGATCAGCGGCTGGCCGAACTCCGCATCCCAGCGTTTCAGCTCGCCCCAGACGTGACGGTAGGACAGGTCGAGCTGGCGCGCGGCAGCCGAGATCGACCCCCGCTCACTGACCGCCTGCAGCAGATCGAGCAGCGGGTTGCGTACCAGCGCGGGTGCCGCATCGGCGCCAAGCGTGTAGTTGAGGCTGACTCTGTGCATGTTTCCCGTACCGCGGACGGGCGGCGCGCCGCCTTCCGCTCTCCCGACCGTGGCTGCTGCCCTGTCGAACATGGTCAGGCTATGACCGCCGCCGACTTGACCAGCGCCCACACCGGCAGCCCCGGCCGTATCCGCAATTCCTCCACCGACTTGCAGGTCAGGCGCGAAATCAGCGCCTGGCCGCCGCAACGGATCCGCACCAGTGCCTGCGACGGATGAACGTCCTCCATCACCGCTTCGACGATGCCGTGCAGGCGGTTCTGGATGCTGCTGCGCTGCGGCTCCTCCAGCGCCAGGCTGACGTCGCGCGCCAGCACGCGCATGCGGACCCGCGCGCCCACCGCCTGCCCGCCGTCGCGCACGAAGATGCCGTCCTCGCCGTCGAGCCGCACGCGGGCGAGGTGCCAGTGCGCATCGCGCTCGCCGACGACGCCTTCGATCACCGCCGCCGCGTCTTCGCCGGCCAGCACCGGCAGGTCACCCTGCGCCAGCACCTCGCCGACCGGTCCCACCGCCAACGTCCGTCCCTGCTCCAGCACCACGACCTGGTCGGCCAGCCGGCTCAGTTCGTCCACCGAATGGGTGACGTACAGCATCGGCACGGCAAGCTGGTCGCGCAGGCGCTCGAGCCAGGGCATGATCTCGCGCCGGCGCGGCAGGTCGAGCGAGGCCAGCGGCTCGTCCAGCAGCAGCAGGCGCGGACGCGTCGCCAAGGCGCGGGCGATGGCCACGCGCTGGCGCTCGCCGCCGGACAGCTGGGCGGGCCGGCGCGCCAGCAGCGCGCGGATGCCGAGCAGTTCGATCGCCTCCTCCAGCGCCTCCCTGCCGCCCGGCATCCTGGCGCGGCGCAGGCCGTATTCGAGGTTGCGCCGCGCATCCAGGTGCTCGAACAGGCTGGATTCCTGGAACACGTAGCCGAGCGACCTGCGCCAGGTCGGCAGGAACACGCCGTTCGCATCGTCCTGCCAGACTTCGCCGCCGATGCGGACGAAGCCCTCGCTCGCACGCTCCAGCCCCGCGACGCAGCGCAGCACGGTGGTCTTGCCCGAACCCGAAGCGCCGAACAGCACCGTGATGCCGCGCGCCGGCAGATCCAGATCGACGTCGACGGCAAATTCCGACCGCGCCAGGGCAAGCCGCACCCGGTTCATGTCCGCACCGGCTTCCATCTCCGCGCTCATCGCATGAAACCCCCGCCACTGCGCCTGAGCAGGGACAGGCTCAGCAGGATCACGAACGAGAACGCCACCATGCCGCCCGCCAGCCAGTGCGCCTGGGCGTATTCCATCGCCTCGACGTGGCCGTAGATCTGGGTGGACACCACGCGGGTCTGGCCCGGAATGTTGCCGCCGATCATCAGCACCACGCCGAACTCGCCGACCGTGTGGGCAAAGCTGAGGATGGAGGCGGTCAGCAGGCCGGGCCGCGCCAGCGGCAGCGCGACGGTGAAGAAGGCGTCGAGCGGGCTGGCGCGCAGCGTGGCGGCCGCTTCGAGCGGCCGCGGGCCGATGGCCTCGAAGGCGTGCTGGATCGGCTGCACCGCGAAAGGCAGCGAGAACACGATCGAACCGATCAGCAGCCCGGTGAAAGTGAAGGACAGCGTGCCCCAGCCCAGCGCCAGGGTCAGTTGCCCGAGCGGACCCTGCGGCCCCATCAGCACCAGCAGGTAGAAGCCCAGCACGGTCGGCGGCAGCACCAGCGGCAGCGTGACGAGGGCACCGATCGGCGCCCGCCACTTCGAGCGCGTCTGCGACAGCCACCATGCCAGCGGCGTCGCAATGATCAACAGCAGTACCGTCGTCAGGCTCGCCAGTTCGAGCGTGAGCCGGATCGCCTGCCAGGCACCGTCGTCGAGCACCGCCATGCTCAGAGCGCGTAGCCGTAGGACCGGATGATGTCCCTGGCAGTATCACCCTTCATGTAGTCCATCAGCGCGGCCGCGGCGGCATTGTCCTTGCCCTTGGCCAGTACCAGCACGTCCTGGCGGATCGGCTCGTACAGTTCGCCCGGCACGATCCAGGCCGAACCTTCGGTGACGCGGCCGTCGGCATACACCTGCGAAAGCGCGACGAAGCCCAGCGGCGCGTTCTGCGTGGCAACGAACTGGTAGGTCTGGCCGATGTTCTCGCCCTGCACGAACTTGCTGGCCAGGCTGTCGGCCAGGCCGAGCTTGTTCAGCGTCTGCATCGCGGCGGCGCCGTAGGGTGCGAGCCTGGGATCGGCCAGCGCGATGCGCTCGAACCTACCCTTGCGCAGGACCTCGCCCTGATCGTCGACCAGGCCGGCCTGCTTGCTCCACAGCACCAGCTTGCCGATGGCGTAGGTGAAGCGGGTGCCCGCCACGCCATCGCCTTCACGCTCCAGACGGGCGGGCGTTTCGTCGTCGGCGGCGAACAGTACCTCGAAAGGCGCCCCGTTCTTGATCTGCGCGTAGAACTTGCCGGTCGAACCGAAGGACAGCACGAGCTTGTGGCCGGTGTCCTTCTCGAAGACTTCGGCGATCTTCTGCATCGGCGCAGTGAAGTTCGCCGCCACCGCCACGCTGAGGTCGGCAGCGTGCAGCGGCGCGCAGAGGAAGAGGCCGGCAAAAAGGATGGAGACAGCGGGGGCGGAGGCGTGGGGTTTCATGGGTGGAACTCGCTATTCCAAATTTGAATAGCGATTCTAGCAATCCTCCCAGGACATGGGAAATCGTGCTCCGGGAGCTGCACTCAACCTGCGTGCACCGGAATCGCGGTGTTGTCGATCACCCGCCGCAGCACGAAGCTCGAATGCACGCCGGTGACGCCGGGGATGCGGGTGATGCGGTTGAGCAGCAGTTCCTGGTAGCCGTCCATGTCGGAGACGATCACCTTCAACTGGTAGTCGGCATCCTGGCCGGTGATCAGCAGGCATTCCAGCACCTGCGGAATCTTCGCCACCTCGCTTTCGAAGTGCGTGAAACGCTCGGGGGTGTGGCGGTCCATCGAGATGTGGATCAAGGCCATCAGCGACAGGCCGAGCTTTTTCGCGTCGAGCAGCGCTCGGTAGCCGAGGATCAGGCCGGACTCCTCCAGCGCCCGCAGCCGCCGCAGGCAGGACGAAGGCGACAGGCTGATGCGGTCGGCGAGGTCCTGGTTGCTGATGCGGCCGTCCTGTTGCAGCACTTCCAGAATCTGGCGGTCGTAGCGGTCGAGTTGCATGATCGGCTCCTGAATCTGCCCGGTTCGGCAGATCATTTCACTTAATCATCAATTTGTGAATCATTTCTCCGGAAAAGCCGCTTCCGCACCGCAACAACGCAATCGTCTGCCGCTGCATGGCGCGTAAACTTTCGTCCATCGAATCACGCCACGCCCACGAGGACCGCGCCATGATGCTTCAGAACCCCGCCGCCAAGTACCGTCCCTTTCCCGCCGTCCAGCTTGCCGACCGCCAATGGCCGGGCAAGACCATCGACAAGGCGCCGATCTGGATGAGCACCGACCTGCGCGACGGCAACCAGGCGCTGTTCGAGCCGATGAGCGTCGAGCGCAAGATGCGCATGTTCCGCACCGTCTGCGACATCGGCTTCAAGGAAATCGAAGTCGGCTTCCCGGCCGCGTCGCAGACCGACTTCGACTTCGTCCGCCATCTCATCGAAGGCGGCCACGTGCCCGAGGACGTCACCATTCAGGTGCTCACCCAGGCGCGCGAAGACCTCATCCGCCGCACCATGGATTCGGTGCGCGGCGCCAGGCGCGCCATCGTCCACGTCTACAACGCCACCTCGCCGACCTTCCGCGAAGTGGTGTTCGGCATGGACAGGCCGCAGGTCGTCGAGCTCGCCGTATCGGCGGTACGCCTCATCAAGCAGATCGCTGCCGAGATCGAAGCCGAATGCGGCACCCGCATCTCGCTCGAATACAGCCCGGAGACCTTCACCGCCACCGAACTCGACTTCGCCAGGGAAATCTGCGATGCCGTCACCGCCGAATGGGGCGCGACGCCGGACGACAAGGTCATCCTCAACCTCCCGGCCACGGTCGAAGTATCGACGCCCAACATCTACGCCGACCAGATCGAGTGGATGCACCGCAAGCTCGCCCGCCGCGACAGCGTCGTGCTCAGCCTCCACCCGCACAACGACCGCGGCACCGGCGTCGCCGCGGCCGAACTCGGCATCATGGCCGGCGCCGACCGCGTCGAAGGCTGCCTGTTCGGCAACGGCGAGCGCACCGGCAACGTCGACCTCGTCACCCTCGCGCTCAACCTCTATACCCAGGGCGTGCATCCGGAGCTCGACTTCTCCGACATCAACGCCATCGCCCGCACCGTCGAATACTGCAACCAGTTGCCCATCCACCCACGCCACCCCTATGTGGGGGATCTCGTGTTCACTGCCTTCTCCGGCTCCCACCAGGACGCCATCAAGAAGGGATTCGCCGCCCAAAAGGCCGGCGCCCAGTGGAACGTGCCCTACCTCCCGATCGACCCCGCCGACGTCGGCCGCAATTACGACTCGGTGATCCGCGTCAACAGCCAGTCGGGCAAGGGCGGCATCGCCTACCTGCTCGAGACCGAGTACGGCATCGTCATGCCGCGCCGGCTCCAGGTGGAATTCTCGCGCGAAGTGCAGCAGGTGACGGACGCCACCGGCGGCGAGATGTCGGCCGAGGCCTTGTGGGAGCTCTTCCGCAGCACCTACGTCGATTCCGCTTCGCCGGTGCGCTACGTCGAGCACCACCTGTTCGAGCACGGCGCAGCCCAGGGCATCCGCCTCGTGGTCGAGACCGGCGGCACCCGCCACCTGCTCGTCGGCGAAGGCAACGGCCCGATCGACGCCGCGGTGCACGCACTGCGCGGCGCCGGCATCGACGTGCAGGTGCGCAGCTACGAGGAACGCTCGATCACCGCGAGCGAGGACGGCGGCAATGCCCAGGCCTGCGCCTTCGTCGAACTGATGCAGGCCGGCGACAACGGCGGCGACCGCTACGGCGTCGGCATCGACGGCAACATCATCACCGCCTCGATCCGCGCCATCGTCAGCGGCGTCAATCGCCTGCAGCCGGCATTCGACACCGAACCGGCAGCACGCGCCGCCTGACGGCCAGCCCGCCTCGTCTCCATCAACCGCGAAGCCGGCCCACGAGGCCGGCTTCGCTTCGTCAACGGTCCGGGTTCAATGCATGCGGCCAATCTTGCGGTAGAGCGTGTTGCGGCTGATGCCGAGCCGGCGCGCGGCGGCCGAGACGTTGCCGCTGACTTCGCGCATCACCGCAGCGATCACCTCCAGCTCGATCTCGCCCAGACTGCGCGCCTGCGCGGACGGCTCGGCAGGCGCTTCGGCCGCGGGCTGCGGTGCGGCGGCCGCCTGCGGGCGGCCGCTTTCGGCGTCGTCCATCGGATCGGCGCCGAACAGTTCCTCGGGCAGGTGGACCGGCAGGATCTCGGCTTCGTCGTCGTCGAGCAGCGCGGCCGCCACCCGGATCACGTTCTGCAGCTGGCGGACGTTGCCCGGCCAGGGATAGCGTTCGATGAACTCCAGCACCTGCTCGCTGATGCGCACCTGGCCGGCCCGCGGTGACTCGGCCAGTTCGGTTTCGAGGATCTTGGCAACGATGGAGCGGATGTCGGAGCGCTCGCGCAGCGGCGGTACGGTGATGGTCAGGCCGTTGACCCGGTAGTACAGATCCTCGCGGAAAGTGCCCGCCTTGACCGCATCGCGCAGCATGCGGTGGGTGGCGCAGACCAGCGAGATATCGACCGGAATCTGGCGCTGGCCGCCGATCGGCGTCACGCAGCGCTCCTGCAGCACGCGCAGCAGCCGCGCCTGCATGCCCAGCGGCATGTCGCCGATCTCGTCGAGGAACAGCGTGCCGCCATGGGCCTGCTGGATCCTGCCGATCGCGCCTTCGCGCCGGGCACCGGTGAAGGCGCCGCCGACGTAGCCGAACAGTTCGGATTCGATCAGGCTCTCGGGAATCGCGGCGCAGTTGAGCGCGACGAAGGGCCCCTCGGCACGCGGGCCGGAGAAGTGGAAGGCGCGGGCGAAAAGCTCCTTGCCCACGCCCGACTCGCCCTGGACCAGCAACGGGATGTCCTTGCCGCTGATCCGTGCGGCGCGATCGAGCGCGAGCTGCAGCCGCGGGTCGCCGGTTGCCAGGCAGTCCAGCGTGATTTCGCCCGTGCGCCGGTCACAGGGCCTGGCGCTGCGCGCGGACTGGACGCGCGCAGCAGCACCCGCCTCGTCGTCGCGCGTGCCGGCACGGGACATGCCGAGCAGCGGCCCCGCCGCGCGCAGACGCGAAAAGAGACGCTCGCCCGCGCGTGGCTCCAGCGCCTGGAGCGCATGCGGATCGCGCGCGCAACGGTCCATGAAGACACCGAACGAGACCCGGAACACATTGGAAAAGCCGATGCCTTCGGGACAGACGGGCAATTGCCGCAGCAGCGCACGGGCAATGCCGTTGGCGCCGACCACGCGCCCGTCCTGGGTCACTGCCAGCAGGCCCTCCTGCAGGCCGCCGATGCATTCCGGCCGGCTGTGGATCGCCACCAGGATCTCGCGCGCGTACTGAATCTCGAACAGGCGCTTTTCCAGCATCTGCGCAGCGAGCCTGACGAGGCCGAGCGTGTGGCGCTGGGGGTTGCGGCTGTCGCCGGAGATGTCCAGCACACCTGCGATCGTGCCTTCCGGACTGAACACCGGGGCAGCGCTGCAGGCCAGGAAACCGTTGCGGTCGAGGAAATGCTCCGCGCCGATGACTTCGACCGGCGCCGCTTCGATCAACGTGGTGCCGACCGCGTTGGTGCCGCGCGCACCTTCGCTCCACGAGGCACCGGGCTGCAGCGCGATGCGCTGCGCGCGGCCGACGAATTCCGGATCGCCGAGGCTGTGCAGGATCACGCCACGGTCGTCGGCCAGGATGACCATGCTGCCCGAGGCGCGGATCTGCTCGTACACATGCTCCATGACACCGCTGGCGTTGTTCAGCAGCAGTTCGCTGCGCTCGCGGGCTTCGGCAAGTTCGCTGCGGCCTTCGGGGTCGCCGCGGCCATTGGCCAGATAGTCGACGCCTGCATCACGGCAACGCAGCCACGAGCGCAGAACCTCGTTCGGCAGTTCGCCGTCCGGGCAAGCCCCTTCCTCGAAAAACCGCCGTCGCGCCTCGGTCACGCGCAACTCGCGTCCGTCGGCGGGCAAAAGCTGGCCCATTGCCTGTCTCCTCCTCGTTTTCCCGCTCGGTCATATTTTTTTGATGCGGGCTGTCCCAAAACTTAGCACCTGCCTCGAATTGCAGCAACCGCCGCCGGGGCCATGCCCTGTGTGAGAGCAAGTTCCTTGCCACACAACGGCGCAAGCCGCCATGGCACACCGCTTGCAGAGTTCCCATCAACCGGATCCGCCGGTGCATCGAAATCGATACATCCCGACACCAGTCATGAGGAACTGCAAAGTGAAAAGCAAATACAACGAGGAGACGAGATTCCAGCCCCTGCGCAAGGCAGCGCTCGCACTGCTGCTCGCCGGCAGCGCGTCGCTGGCCTGCGCGCACGGCGACGTCGTTCCCCAGGCCGTCGACGTCTCCGCCCTGAAGCCGCTCGGCGACGCCTGGCTGGAGCGCAACCCCTACAGCGAAGACAAGGACGCCATCCGCATCGGCGACTCGGCATTCAACCAGAACTGCGCCCGCTGTCACGGCCTCGGCGCCGTCTCGGGCGGCATCGCGCCCGACTTGCGCTCCCTGCCGAACGACGCCGAGGGCGACGAAATCTTCATGCAGCGCATCCGCCACGGCGCCACCCGCGACGGCCGGGTCTATATGCCGCCGTTCGAGGGTATCCTGTCCCAGGAGGCCATGTGGGCGATTCGCGCCTGGCTGGAGACCGTCGCCGAAGAGTGATCGTGACCGGGCCTCGCCGCCCGGACATTCGCCGTGCGCCCCAGCCGCCCCCTGCCGCCCGATCCGCGGCAGGGGGCGTCGTCACAAGGAGACGCCCCCCATGATCCCCGCACGCTATGACCCGGGCGCAATCGCGCTGCACTGGGTCCACGCGATTCTGATCGCCGTCCTGATCTTCATCGGCCTGTCCATCGATGGTCTGCCCAGCGGGCCCGAGCGCAGTTCCACGATCGCCCTGCACAAGTCGCTCGGCATCACCGCCTTCCTGTTGCTCCTGCTGCGCCTGGCCTGGCGCAGGCGGCATCCGCCACCGGCGGACGAGCGCCTGAGCACGCTGCAGCAGCGCCTCGCGCGCTACGGCCATCGTGCCGTCTACCTGCTGCTCGTGCTGACGCCCTTGAGCGGCTATCTGTCGAGCAGCTTCACCAAGTACCCGATGCGCTTCTTCGGCTACGTCATTCCAAAGGCAGGCTGGCCGGACGAAGCCCTGAACGCGTTGTTCGGCGCCGCCCACAGCCTGTTCGCGTGGACGCTGCTGGTGCTGATCGTGATGCACGTCGGCGCCGTGATCCTGCACTGGCTGCAAGGCGTGCCGGTGTTGCCGAGAATGCTGCCGGGCCGCCACGGCAGCGGCCGCCGCTGAACCCGGGCTTCAGCCCGCCAGCATGGCGCATGAGCCTGCCACTGTCCCATGATGAAGCACCTGTTCCAAAGCGGAGCAGGTGCTTTCCGTCACGCACGCTGCCGCACCCGGTTCGTCACGCCGGCCGGAATCCACTCGCTGGCCATTTTCGGGTTCCCGCCGCCGGTCCCGCCAGTGCCGTTCGACATCACCTGGACTTGCTTCAAGGCAAAAAAGGGGCGGCCCGAAGGCCGCCCGGAACTCACTTCCGTGAGATGGGGGAGAACGCCTGGCCCCCGCGCCGCCCTGCAAGCGGCGTTTGGGGCCTGATCCA
>NZ_BCUG01000022.1 GCF_001591165.1 Thauera butanivorans NBRC 103042 | reverse complement strand
GCATCTGACGGGTTTTTGCCGGATGGGGGGCGTGCCGTGCGTCTGGCCGACATCGTACAGGTTTCGGGATTGCCAAAAGAGACTGTTCGCCGAAAGCTCGACAAGTTGCGGGAGTCTGGAAGGCTGTGTCGGACGGATGACGGCCTTTGGAGTGCCGCTCGTGAAGGCGTGGATGAAAGTGTCTATGAGTTCACAAGGGAGGCGGTAAAACGTCTCTTGCAGACTGCTCGTGTGATCGAGGATATTCTTCAGCAGGCGGATCCCGACTCGCGGGCGCGATGATGGAACGGGTGAAGCGGAAAATCGACACCATGGGCCGTCCGGGTTGCAGGTTTTTTTATTTCAGCATGACTCCAGCACCGAACTTCGCTGGACTACGCCACAGTCCGTTGTTGCAGGTTTATCAAGAACTTACGTGAGTTCATCCTATGCCGGTGCTTTCCGAAACCTGACCCGGCTTCCGTCCGCTTGGCTCCCAAGAGGCTCCTGGAATCGGGTCTTTCCAAGGAGTCAGCTCTCCTGGGGCGAAGCGGTATATTCTTACCAGATCGTGATCGACGTTTTTAGGGTACGAAAATGGCCGCTACCGCCACCTTATCCAGCAAGTTCCAGATCTCCATTCCCAAGGCCGTGCGCGAAGAACAGCACTGGGAAGCCGGGCAGGAATTCGTGTTCATCCCCAAAGGCAAGGGCGTGCTGGTCATGCCGGTGCCCGAGCTGGAGCAGTTGGCCGGCATCGCCAAGGGCGCGCGCACCGACGGCTACCGCGACCGCGAGGACCGCTACTGATGGCGCCGCCGCTGCGCGTGGTCGATACCTCGGCCTGGATCGAATGGCTTATCGGCAGCGCGCTCGGCAAGAGGCTGGGCAAGCAGTTTCCGGACAAGCCGCAGTGCATCGTGCCGACCATCGTGCAGCTTGAACTGTCGAAGTGGCTGGTGCGCGAACTCGGCGAGGAACAGGCCGACCAGGTGATCGCCTACACGCAGAAGTGTGTCGTCGTGCCACTGGACACCACCATCGCCCTGCTCGCGGCGGAGCTGCACCGCGAACACAAGCTGGCTACCGCCGATGCCATCGTCTACGCGACGGCACGGCGTCAGGGCGCTGAGCTGCTTACTTGCGATGCGCACTTCAAAGGACTACCGGACGTGGCGCTGTTCGCCAAGACGGCTTGATATGGCAGAGGAATGGCAAACGCAGCCATTACTGCCCATTTTCACTACGCACTCAGCCTTGCTCATCGCGCAGGTGCTGGAGCAGGCTGTCGGCAGCCTCGTCGCTGGCGGGATGGGACTGCGCCCACGCCAATGCTTCGCGCAGGCCGGCGGCCGCCGCAGCGCTGTGCAGCCAGTGTTCGCTGTCGGGCACCACGGGAGAGGTTGGTAGCGTGGGCATATGCGCCTCCTGTCAGGCAACAGCAAAAACCAGCCAGTCGCAGCCGGTTCGTGGCCGGCCTCAGGCCGCCGGCTCCCAGGGATTGAACAAGGTCACGCCCGTCGGCGTGAAGTCGGCCACGTTGCGCGTCACCAGCGTCATGCCGTGTACCAGCGCGGTGGCGGCGATCAGGCCGTCCCGATAAGGGCGCGGGTCGGGTACGTGCAGCGCGGTGCTGCGGCGGGCAACGACCGTATCGACCGGCAGAATCCGGTTGGCGAAGCCGGGCAGCACATGCTCCTCCAGCCAGGCGCGAAGCAAGGCCCCCTGGGCCGGGTCGCGGCGTTCGATCTGCAAGGTGCCGATCTCCAGTTCCTGCACGACGATGACCGAAAGATAGAGGCTCGCGCCGGGCACCGTCCGGCTCCAGGCCGCGACATGCGGGTCGGCCTTGCCGACACGAACCTTGCGCAACTCCGAGACGACGTTGGTATCGAGCAGCAGCATTCAGGTGAAATCCGCAGGCTGCGCCAGCTCGCGCGAGCGGGGAAATTCCACTTCCACGTCCTCGATGCCCGGCGGCAGACCGAGCTGATCGACGATGCTTTCCTGCTGGCCGATGATGTGCAGGTACTCGTCGTAAGACAGCAGCACATGCACGGGCTTGCCCCGGTCGGTGATGATGACCGGGCCGTCATGGGCGGTTTCGGCGCCGGCCAGTGCGGCTTGCCGGCGTGGCGTGAGCGCTGCCTTGGAGTGGGGGGCGGAGGACAAGCGCGTTGCCCTTCGAGGCGATACGCCATTTTTCTGCTTCAACGCAGCAGTAGAGCCGTGATGACGCCCAGGGCGAGCAGGATCAGCACGATGCCGGAAATACGTTCCAGCCACGGCAACGCCCGCGCGAAGCGGCGCAGCACGGCGGGATTGCCGATCAGGACAGCGATCAGCACGTCCCACAGCAGTACGGCGCTGAACATCCAGGTGCCGTAGAACGTCTTCCAGCCGGCACTGGCGTGCGGGCCGGTCAGCATCGCGGCCAGGCTTGCATAGAACAGCGCATTCTTCGGGTTGAGGATGCCGGAGAGGAAGCCCATGCCGGCCGCGCGCCGCCAGGCAACGAGCGGATGGGGGGGCGCGGCGGTGTGGCCAGAGGCCGACACCTTCAGTTCGCTACTGCCCGCGTAGCGAATGAACAGAACGCCGAGATAAACCAGGTAGCCACAGCCGGCCAGTTGCAGCACGACGAACCAGGCGCTGTCCGGCCGTAGCGCGGCCATGCCGGCGAATGCGGCGACAATGAAGACGCCATTGGCCAGCGCAATGCCGACGCAAGCACCGCTGGCGATGCGCCAGCCGGCGGACAGCGAAGTTCGGGCGATCAGGAAGAAATCCGGGCCGGGGGACAGCAGCGCCAGGAAATGCGCTGCTGCAATCATCAGGAACTGCTGCATTCAAGGGCACACGTGCGAGTTTTTCCCGCACAGTGTGCCGAGTGCCGCAACTTCTGTATTGAAGGAAATTGCAGCCGCCCTGGCTTTCGCCGCTACGCGCGGAAGCGGCCGGGCGTCACGCCCGCATGGGCCTTGAACACGCGCTGGAAATGCGCCTGGTCGGCGAAACCCAGGTGCTGGGCCACGTCCGAGAGGCTGTCTCCCTGCCGCATCCGTTCCCTGGCCAGGTTGACGCGCAGGTTCAACTGCCAGGCGTGCGGGGTCATGCCGGTGACGGCGCGGAAGGCTCGAATTACCTGATAACGGCTCATGCCTGTCAGCCGTGCCAGTTCTTCCAGCGCAATACCGGCCGCGGGTGTGGCGCGCAGGCCGTCCAGCGCCGGCTGAATCTGTTCGGCCAGACGCGACGGGATGCTCGGGGCTTCGATGCGCAAGCCCTGTTCGGTGTCGCAATCGCCGATGAACTCGATCAGCGCGGCTTCCTTGTCGCGCGTATCCGCCTCGGAGAACAACAGCGCGTTGAGCCGACAGAAGCGCATGTAGGCCGAAGACTCGGTGACGATGCGCACGGGTTCGGCGTCGATCGCATCGGTCTGGGCGTATTCCCGGCGGATGGCTCGCAGCCATTCCGTGTCCAGATGCAGCATCTGGTAGCTCCAGGCCGTGTCGGGCGCAGGGTTGCAGGCATGCACGCGCTCGGCCGGCACGAACACCAGCGTGCCGGGGTGCAGCGCGACCGGGCCTTCGGCCACGCCGGTGAAGACACTTTGGCCGCCATCGACCGCGCCGATGGAGAAGCTTGGATGGTGGTGCGGCTTGTAACAGGCACGGCTCTGGCACGCTCGGCGACTTTCGGCGAAGGGCAGGGCCGGGTCGCGCCAGAACGCCTGGGTCGGATCGCTGTGCATCATGGGACGGAGTGCGGACATGCGGTCATTCGGTGCGCCAACAACCTACTCACCGAATTCCCGCTGGCTGCGTGGCGCGCCTGGGCATTGAGCATCAAGCGATTCACGGTACTTCACGCAACCGCGCATGAACTGCGGCCAGTCGGGCACGCTCGGGACGTGATCGACTTTTTCAGGTAGCAATGCCCACAGGTGCGGGTGATACCAGCACAGGTCATGACCAGAGGTGTCCCGGTGCGTGCGGATGCCAGCGCGCAGTTTCTTCGCTTCTTCGATGAGCTGTTCTCGCGTCATCGTCTGGAGATCGGTATCCATGTCGTACCCGCCATTTTTCTTCTGGATAGCGGATGCCGTGAAAAGACACTCGCCTGAATCGCCATCAATTTTAGCTTTCGGGCCTGCGCGCTTCACTTGCGTGCGGTTCGGCACACGAGGGCGGCCGTTGCTATGTCCAGCCGTCTTGAAAGACGGTGGCAACAGGGCCACCCGGGTTCCTCGTGCCAACCGCACCGAACAGCCGAAAGGCTGGGCTTCCGAATCCAGGAATCCGGTGTGCGGTTTGAACAGCAAACCCTTTTCGTCAGGAGCAAGGCCATGCAAGTCGCATCCCGCTTCGTTTCCCGTTCGCCGTCGCTGCGCAGCGATTACCCGCTGACCGATGACCAGATTCACCGAGTCGCCCCGTCCATCTTCGCGGACGCGCCGCATGAGAACCGTTCGCAGCGTTACGCCTGTATCCTCACCGCCGCCGTACTGGCCGAGCTTTGCAAGGAAGGGTTGGACAGTTCGCCCATTGCAGCCTGAATGCCATCCAGAAACTGCTGCCGGTTTTCGACTGGCAATGCGCGCCATGCGGCATTGGGCGTATAGAGTTCGACGAGATAGTGCGACATGGCAGTGTGCTCCTTCACTTCAGGTTGCGCAGGGCGCGCTGGCAGATGCGATGAGTGGCTGCGGTGGGATGGCCTTGCAGCCATTGCGCGCATAGCTCGCGCACCCAGCCGGGACGATCCTTGCCAGCGTCGTTGAGCCAGTTGGCCACCGAGTCCTGCACATAGATGGATAGGTCGCCACGCAACGGCGAGAGAATGGGCAACGCCCGTTCCGGTTGCCGCTTGAGCGCGGCAATGTGGGCGCACCACACGCCGCGCGGTCGCAAGGCTTCGCTGGCGAAGCGGCGCAAGCGTTCGGAGGGTTCTGTCGTCCACTTCGTCAAATGCGCGATGGCATCATCCAGTTCCTCGGCCAAGTGGGGCCGAACGGCCATCCAGGCCCATTCGCGCACGCCGAAATGCGTGTCATCGGCCAAGGGGCGGATGGCGGCTAACCGGCTCGGCAGCGCCAGTCCCGGTTGTGCGCCAATCATGAAGCAGGCCCAGCCACGTACGGTGTCCGAAGCATGGCCTTGGCATTGTGCGATGCCATCGTTGCCCAATTCCTCCAGCAGTGCGGCTCCGACGCCGGCCATGCGCTTGAGAATGCCAAGCTGGCAGGCGGTATCCGTGCGCCTCAAAACTTGCTGGGACAGTTGCGGGAAGACCGTACGCAGAAGCCGGGCCTGGTCGAGTGCCAGTCCCTCGGCCAATGTGGCGCTTTGCAGTTCGCCGCGCGACAGGGCATCCAGCACGTCGGCAGGAATATCGGCGGCGCGGGTTGCGCCTTTGCGTGGTGCCGTCGCGTTCATTGGGGCATTCCCCGCCAGGACGTGCCGATGTTCTCCGCAACCTTGTCGAGCAAGCAGGCCAGTTGCTCGCGTTCCGAGGGGGACAGATTGCCGAACAGGCCGGCGATCCAGCGGCCGTGCTGGTCGAAGACCTTCTTGGCGGTCTGTTTGCCTTTGCGGGTCAGTCGGATGCGCAAGGCGCGGCGATCACTGGCGTCGGCGCGGCGTTCGATCAGGGCTTCGCGTTCCAGGCCGTCGAGCAGGCCCGTAACGGTTGCGCGGGTGACGCCTGCCTGTTCGGCCAACGCGTTCGGGGCCAGCCCTTCGCTGGCAGCATCGAGTAGAAAGAGCAGGACGAAGCGGCCTTCGGAGAGACCATGTGGGGCCAGCAGCGCCGCGCAATCGCGGTCGATCGCCGATGCCAGGGACAGGGTTTGGAAGCATAGGCGGATGCCTGCCACGTCGGGGAGTTGCCGCCGCTGCGCTTCCTGCAGCAGCGCCTGGTACTTCTGTTCCAAGACCATGATTGATGTTGCCATATAGTATGGCGGCTAATTATATATGGCGTATCGGAAATCGTACAGGGCGTGCCGGCACCACGCGCCGCCGGGCTTTCGGGCTTCGCCCCGTGCCGTAACAGTTGCGTGAACACCATTCGCATTTGCAAGGAAGGGACATCAGAGGTCATGAACTCACCGTATTTTCCAAGAGTCCCCGGGTTGAAATTCTGCTGTCCTAGAAATCTGAACGATGCTGAGGATGGGTGCAGAAACCAAATTCTCAGCCATATCACTTGTACGATTCGTACTGCTCATACCATTCTTTTATGGTTCTGGAACGATGCCCCAGAATTTTTCGTGGTGGGTGCGCTCGACCGTCTTCCCGCGCGGCTGTACCGAAGGGGTGAGAATTTGGATATGTTGTAATTATCGAAGGTTGGGCGTCCTCGGCTGTGCGCCGGTCATTGGCGCCTACCGTCACTCGCTGACGCGCCCCTCTGGCAAGACGACCCACTCCGCATCCTCGAACTCGCCGACGACGCGTACGTCGACGAACTCGGCCTGTTCCTTGATGATGCGCTTGGCGTCGTGTGACGGACTTCCCTCCATTGCGTCCCGCATGGCCTTCGATTCCCAGCTTGCGATCGCGAGGAGTACGTCTGGAGCGCCGATCTTGCGATGCAGCCGCGTACCGCGGGCGCCCGGCGCACGCTGGATGATTTCACTCGCGCGGACCCACGCATCTGCATACGCTTCTGCCGTGTAGCCGGGTTTGATGTGAATCTCGAACACGAAAATCATCGCCTGCCTCTCTACTGATCCGATGCAGCATGAACGTGCCAATCATACGTAGTGCTGTTCGACGCCAGACCTGTCTGAGCCAAAACGGCAATGCCCCCTTTGTCCAGGATGGAGCAGGCCGCCAGGCGGTTGAAGGAGTGGGGATTCCAGATGCGCGCGCTGAAGCGATGTTGCTTCAGACACGGGATATCCAGACACTGGACTTTCATTCCACCCACCGATGCGGACCCATGCGTGGCTAGTCGGGAATGTCGGGCTCGACGAGCGTGGCAAGCTGCAGCAGGGATTCCTGCCAGCCGAGGTAGCACATCTCGGCCGGGATGAGCTCGGGAATGCCGGCCTGCTCGATACTGACCTCGGTCCCGCAGGATACCGCGCGCAGCTTCACGGTCACCCGCATTTCGCCGGGCAGCTTGGGATCGTCGAAGCGGTCGATGTATTCGACGAATTCGCCGGGGACCAGCTTCAGGTACTCGCCGCCGAATGAATGGCTGTGGCCGGTCGAGAAGTTCTCGAACGACATCTTGAAGCTGCCGCCGACCTTGCCATCGAATTGATGGACGTGGCAGACGAAGCCGTAGGGTGGCAGCCACTTGGCCAGGGCCGCGCCGTGCGTGAAGGCGCGGTACACCTTGTCGGGCGTGGTGCGCAGGACGCGGTGGAGGTGGACGGTTCCGGTGCTCATCTTCGTGTCTCCTTCTGGCTCATTGCATGGAATGCAGGCCGATGCAGTTGCCCTCGGTATCCACCACCAGTGCGCAGAAGCCGTAGGGGCCGATGGCGAACTTGGGCTTGTGTACCTGGCCGCCGGCGGCTTCGACGCGCGACTGTTCGACGGCGCAGTCTTCGCAGCCGAAGTAAACCAGTGTGCCCCCGCCGCCGGACGAGACCTCGTCCATGCGGACCAGCATGCCGCCAGTACCGGGGGCATCCATGTCCATGGGAAAGCTCAGCATTTCCATGCCGCCGGTTTCGCACTCGGGCGCGGCCGGCTTAGATGCGGCCTGTTCAGGCGCAGCCAGCGGCTCCAGCGTGCACTGGAACACCGTTTCGTAGAATTTGCGCGCACGCGCCATGTCCTGAACGTAAATCTCGAACCAGACAACGGGATTGGCTTTCATGGGGAGCTCCGGTCGGTTGGGGGGAGGATACGGAGGCGCCGGCTGAGCACTCGCCGGAGCTTGCCTGCGCGGTAGCGGCGTCGAGTTTTTTCAACTCGTTCATGGTCTCGGGCGCCAAACCACAGGCAAACCTGGATGTGAGAGGCGAGGCGGGCGCGGGTGGTGACGGCTGTAGTGTGGACGGCGTTCACATCCTAGGATTTCAAATGGACAGTGTCCACATTGCAGATCCATGGGGCTGTAAGTTTATGTTTGCCAATATCCATTGGCCTGTTCGAGTCCCGGAAACAGCGTTTGTTCAGCATGTCGCCGGCACCATGCGGTAACATGGTTCCCGCTCCGGGGTGCACGCCAGTGCTGAGATCCATACCCGAGAACTTGAACCGGATCATGCCGGCGGAAGAAGAGCTTGACCCTGACAGACCGTGCATTGATATGGCGGGCTCGGGGCACTTCGGAGCATCACGTCCCCGCTCTCGAAGGAAATTCCATGGACAAGGCCGCTTCGTTGCTTGCAGACCTGCTTGCTTTCATCGCGATGGATGGCTGCACCGACAAACAGTTCGACCAACTCGCGCTGCGGCTGTTTGCCTACCAGTACGAAAACAACGCGCCGTTCCGCAGCTTCTGCCAGCGGCGCGGCGCCACGCTGCGCAAGGTGAAGACCTGGAGCGACATCCCGGCCGTGCCAATCGATGCGTTCAAGGCTATGGAGCTGCGCAGCGAACCGGCCTTGCCAACCGAGCGCGTGTTCATGACCAGCGGCACCACGGGCCGCGCGGCGCGCGGGCGGCATTTCCATCCCAGGCTGGATGTCTATGACCTGTCGATGACGCGCAACTTCGCGCGGCGTTTCATGAGCGGGGCGCAGCGTCTGTCCATGGGCATCCTGTTTCCCGACGAGCAGGCCATGCCCAATTCCTCGCTCGCGCATTACCTGGCGCTGGCCAGATCCGAATTCGGCGCCGCGGACAGCCGTTGTTTCCTGACGCCCGAGGGCCTGGATCTGCCGGGCCTGTGCGCCGCGCTGGAGCAGGCCGAGCGGACGGGACGAGCCTATGCGCTGTTGGGCGCCAGTTTCAGCCTGGTGCATGTGATGGATGCGCTGCGCGAGCAGGGGCGCGGTTTCCGGCTGCCTGCCGGCAGCCGCATCCTCGACACGGGCGGCTACAAGGGCCAGTCGCGCGAGCTGCCGCTGGAAGATTTCTACGCCGGGCTGGAAGAGCTGCTCGGCGTGCCGCGCACGCACTGCATCAACATGTACGGCATGACGGAACTGAGCACGCAGTTCTACGACGACGGCAATGCCGTGCTGCCCTCGGTCAAGTCGGGGCCGCACTGGATCCGCTCGCGCCTGGTCGAGCCCGTCACGGGCCGCAGCGTGGCGCCTGGCGAGCGTGGCATCCTCGTGCACTGCGATCTGGCCAACTACAACTCGGTCACGACCATCCTGACCGAGGACGTGGGGCAATGGGCCGAGGGCGGCTTCCTGCTGCTGGGGCGCGCCGAGGGCGCGGTGGCCAAGGGCTGCTCGCTGGCCGTCGAGGAATTCGTGAAGGCGGCGGCCGCATGAAGGTGGAGCGGATCACGGCGGGCCATCTGCCTGGCCTGCGCGACGACGAGGTGCAGTGGCACGTGCTGCCTTTCGAGCGCGATGGTTTGCGGCTCGAAGTCTCCGTGCCCATGCTGACGGCCGCGCAGATGCAGGCACTGGCACAGCGCGTGCGCGGGGCGGCGGACCGGCATCTGAGGACGATGCCGGTGGCCGAAATCATCGACGTGATCGATCGCGCGATCGCCCGTCTGCTGGACCGCAACGATCCGTTCCGCCGCGAGGCCGAGGCCTGGCTGCCCGTGGTCAGCGGCTACGACGCGGACATGCTGCGGCTGGGGCTGACGGGCTACTTCAAGACCTTCCGCGCGCCACAGCTGCGCCGCTTCGTGGCCGAGGATTTCGCCAACCCCGCCGTCCTCGACGGTTTCCAGCCCGCGCCCAAGGGCGGCGCGGTGCGCGCCTTCGGTCCCGATCTGCTCGTGCATGTCTGGGCCGGCAACGTGCCTGCGCTGTCGCTGTGGAGCCTGGTCTGCGGCCTGCTGGTCAAGGCCCCCGGCATCGGCAAGCTGGCGAGTGCCGAGCCGCTGTTCGCGGGCTGGTTCGCGCGGCTGCTGGCCGAGGTGCATCCGCCGCTGGCCGATTGCCTGGCCGTGGTGTGGTGGCGTGGCGCCGGGGGCGAGGAAGTCGATGCGCTCTACGCCCAGGCCGACACGGTGCTGGCCTATGGCGGCAACGACACGCTGGCCGCGCTGCGCCAGCGCCTGCCGATGACTGCGCGCTTTCTGCCGCACGGCCACAAGCTGGGCTTCGGCCTGGTCGGCGCAGCGGCGCTCGATGCGCTCAAGGCGCCCGCCGTCGCGCGGCTGGCGGCCTGGGACGTGATGCGCTACGACCAGCAGGGCTGCTACTCGCCCCATGTGTTCTATGTGGAGCGCGGCGCGCCGGTGCCGCCACGCGCCTTCGCCGACTACCTCGCGGCCGAGCTGGCGAATCTGCAGCAGCGCTTTGCACGCCGGCCCCTGGATCTGGCGGAAGGCGCCGCCGTCGCCAAATGGCAGCAGGCCGTGGAGTGGGGCAGCGACGATCAGGTGCTGATCGGGCCTGTGGATGCGCCCTGGAGCGTGGCCTACGGCGACAGCCTGCAAGCGCTGGCGCCGACTGCGCTGTACCGCACGATAACCGTGGTCGGCGTGGATCGCCTCGATGAGGTGGTGCCGGTGGTCGCAAAGCAGCGCGCGTTCCTGCAGACCGCCGGCATCGCGGCCTCGCCCGAGGAGCTGTACCGGCTGGCCAGCCTGCTGGGCGCGGCCGGCGTCACGCGCATCAGCGCCATCGGCGCCATGAGCATGCCCGAGGCCGGCTGGCATCACGATGGGCGCTTCAACCTGATCGACCTGGTGCGCATGACCGAGATCGAACAATCGGCCGAGGCGGCGGCGCAGCCCTTCGCCCCGTATGCGGACTGAAGGCGCGACCGTGGCGTTTCTGGATATCGAGAAGGTGGTGTTCACCTATCCCGGTCGCGCCCCGGTGGTCGACGGTGTGGACTGGCGCATGCAGGCCGGCGAGTTCCACTGCCTGCTGGGCCGCAGCGGCTGCGGCAAGACCACGCTGCTCAAGCTGGCTGCGGGCCTGCTGAAGCCGCAGTCGGGGCGCATCGTGCTGCGCGGCGGCGAACTGGCCGCACCCGGGCCGCAGGTGGGCTTCATGTTCCAGGCGCCCACGCTGCTGGATTGGTTGAGTGCGCTGGACAACGTGCTGCTGCCCGTATCGCTGCAACGCCGGCCCACGCCGCAGGATGCGCAGCGCGCGCTGCGATTGCTGGACCAACTGGGGCTCGCCAGTCATGCGCAGCATCATCCGCGCCAGCTTTCGGGGGGCCAGCAAAGCCGGGTGGCGCTTGCGCGGGCGCTGGTCCTCGAACCGCCGTTGCTGCTGCTCGACGAACCGTTTGCGGCGCTGGACGCGATCACGCGCGCCGAACTGCAGGACGATCTGCTGCGCACCTGCCGCGAGCGCGGCACGACGGTGCTGTTCGTCACCCACGACATCAACGAGGCCGTCTACCTGGGCGACCGCATCGCGCTGATGCATGGCGGGCGCATCGTGGAAAACTGGACGATCACGCTGCCCGCGCCGCGCATGCAGGCCATGCGCCACGGCCCGGCTTTCAACGACTACTGCGCCCGCGTGCGCGCTGCCATGGACGGGGCCGGCACATGAACCCGACGCCGATGCAGGCACGGCTGTTGGCGGCGGCGCTGTTCCTGGTCCTGCTGGGCCTGTGGGAGCTGGTGGTGCGGCAATGGGGACTGTCGGCGCTGGTGCTGCCCGCGCCTTCGGCGGTGGCGCAGGCCTTGTGGTCGGGCCTGGCTTCGGGCTATTTCTGGCCGCACGTCCGGGCGACGCTGCAGGCCCTGTTCCTCGGGCTGGCGGCCGGCAGCATCGTGGGGCTGCTTGCCGGCATGGCGCTGGCCGAATCCGAATTGCTGGAGCGCGTGCTCAAGCCCTATGTGGTGGTCAGCCAGGTCGTGCCCAAGCTGGCGCTGGCGCCGCTGTTCGTGCTGTGGTTCGGCTTCGGCATGCTGCCCACGGTGCTGATCACGGCGCTGATCTGCTTCTTTCCGCTGATGGAGAACACGCTGACCGGCCTGCGCCAGACCGATGCCCAGCGGCTGCAGCTGTTTCGCATGCTGGGCGCCACGCGCTTGCAGACACTGCTGCGGCTGAAGCTGCCCATGGGCCTGCCGCCATCCTTGCGGGGCTGCGCGTGGCCGTGGTGCTGGCGCTGGTCGGCGTCGTCGTGGCCGAGTTCATGGGTTCGAGCCAAGGCCTGGGCGCCGTGGTCATCGCCGCCCAGGGCATGATGGACACCACCCTGATGTTCGCGGCGCTGGTGCTCATCGCCGTCATCGGCCTGCTGCTGTACCAGGGCTGCCTTCTGTTGGAGCGCAGGCTGCTGCGTGCCCACGCCTTTCCCGCTTCGTCCCTGTCCGCTTCGTCCCCTCCGCGTTCGCGCGGCAACTCCTGACTGCCACGGGCAACTGCCATGCATACACCGGTCCAGCTTCCGTTCATCTCCCGCCGCCGCCTGCTCGGCGCCACTGCAGGCCTCGCCGGCCTGATGCTTGCCGGCGTCGGCTCGGCGGCTCCGGTCCAGGGCAGGATCCGCCTGGCGGGCTGGAGCAAGCCCATCAGCGAGATCACCAACATCCTCGCCGAGCCCGAGCACGGCTTTTTCAAGGCCCAGGGCGTGGAACTGGCCTACCTGCCCGGCGCGGGCGGCGGCGACGCCATCCGCAACCTGCTCAGCGGCCAGGCCGACGTGGCCTTCACCGACCCCGGGTCGTTGTTCATGGCGCTGGACAAGGGCGAGAAGCTGGTCGCCATCTACGATATCTATCCGCAGAACGTGTTCAACGTGGTCTCGCTCAAGTCGGCAGGCATCCGCAAGCCGGCCGACCTCAAGGGCAAGAAGATCGGCGTCTACAGCCTGTCCAGCGGCACACGCCTGAACCTGCTGGTGATGCTGCACCAGGCTGGCCTCGAGGAGTCGGACGTGAGCATCGTCGTCACCGGCCTGCTGAACTTCGCGCCGCTGATGCAGGGCCAGGTCGATGCCACGGCCGCCACCGACACGGGCCTGGCCGTGGGCCTGCGCAAGGGGCTGGCCGAGGTCGACGTGATGCACGTGCGCGACCATCTGAACATCTCCAGCGACATGTTCGTGGTGCGCGAGGGCACGCTGCGCCAGCAGCCGGATCTGCTCAAGGCCTTCCTGAAAGGCTACCGCGACAGCGCCGCCTGGATGATCGCCAACCCCGAGGAGGCCGCGACGCTGGCCGGCAAGTACGCCATCGACGGCACGCAGCGCGACATCAACCTCGACGTGATCCGCCTGCGCAACGCGGCCTCGCTGCCGACAGTGGAGGGCAAGGGCCTGGGCAGCTTCGACCTGGAGGCGCTGCAAAAGGGGGCCGACGCCTATCGTGCGCTCGGCCTGGTGCAGCGCCGGATCGAGGTGGCGGAAGTGGTCGATACCAGCCTGCTGCCGGAGGCCTGAGATGGACCAGCCATCTGGACTGAGCCTGCGCGGCAAGGTGGTGCTGGTCACGGGAGCGGGCCGCGGCATAGGCGCGGCCATCGCCACCGCGTTCGCGCGCGAGGGGGCGACGGTGGCCGTCAACTACCTGGCCAACGAGGAGGCGGCAGCCCGGACCGTGGCGGCCTGCCAGGCCGCCGGCGGCGACGCCTGGGCGGTCAAGGCCGACGTCGGCTCGGAGTCCGCCGTACAGGCCATGGCCGAAGACATCGCACGCGAGGCCGGGGGGATCGATGTCGTGGTCAACAACGCCTTCAAACCCTATGCCTTCGACCCTGAGCGCCGCAGCCGCTTCGACGACCTGGACTGGCGCGATTACCAGGCCCAGTTCGACGGCGCCGTGGGCGCAGCCTTCAAGGTCTGCCGCGCGGTGCTGCCGCTGATGCGCCGGCGCGCGCGGGGCAGCATCGTCAATATCGTCACCAACCTCGTCGAGCACCCGGTCGTGCCTTACCACGACTACACCACGGCCAAGGCCTCGCTGGTGGCCTTCAGCCGCAATCTGGCCGGCGAGCTGGGGCCCGTGGGCATTCGCGTCAACTGCGTGGCGCCGGGCCTGGTCTATCCTACTCAGGGCACGCAGAATACCCGGGAGTCGTTTCGCGAGTCGCTGATGGCAGCCACGCCGCTGAAGCGCCTGGCGCGGCCCGAGGATGTCGCCGGGCCGGTGCTGTTCCTGGCCTCGGAACTCAGCAGCTTCATGACGGGACAGGTGCTGTTCGTGGATGGCGGCCTGGTGATGCGGTGACTCTTCAGGAGCCAAAGGCCATGACCTACCTGCTTGCTCTCGACCAGGGAACCTCCAGCTCGCGCGGCATCGTCTTCGACGAACGCGGCCATATCGTCGCCCAGGCGCAGCAGGAGCTGCCGCAGATCTATCCGCGCCCCGGCTGGGTGGAACACGACCCGATGGAAATCTGGCGTACCCAGCTCGCCACCGCGCAGCAGGCGCTGCGGCTGGCCGGTATCGGCGCCAGGGACGTGCGCGCCCTGGGCATCACCAACCAGCGCGAGACCACGGTGCTGTGGAACCGCAGGACCGGCCGGCCGGTGCACCACGCCATCGTCTGGCAGGACAGGCGCTCCGAGCCGATCTGCACCGCCTTGCGCGAACAGGGCTGCGCCGAGCTCATCCAGCAGAAGACCGGCTTGCTGATCGATGCCTACTTCTCGGCCACCAAATTGCAATGGCTGCTGGACGAGCTGCCCGGCGCGCGTGCGGCGGCCGAGCGCGGCGAGCTCGCCTTCGGCACCGTCGATAGTTGGCTGATCTGGCAGCTCACCGGCGGGCGCCGCCACGTGACGGACGTCAGCAACGCCAGCCGCACGATGCTGTTCGACGTGCGCAGCAACCAGTGGGACGACGAACTGCTCGCACTGCTGCGCATTCCGCGTGCGCTGATGCCCGAGGTGCTGCCCTCCAGCAGCGATTTCGGCCGGACCGTGCCCGAACTGCTCGGCGATGCGATCGCCATCGGCGGCGTGGCGGGCGACCAGCAGAGCGCGTTGTTCGGCCAGGCCTGCTTCACCGCCGGCATGGCCAAGAACACCTACGGCACGGGCTGCTTCATGCTCATGCACACGGGCGGCAGCTTCCAGCGCAGCGAGAACGGTCTGCTGAGCACCAGCGCCGCGCAAACCGGCAGAACACCCGAGTACGCGATGGAAGGCAGCGTGTTCGTCGGTGGCGCCGTGGTGCAGTGGCTGCGCGACGGGCTGCGTGCCATCTCGGCCAGCAGCGAGGTGCAGTCGCTCGCCGAAAGCGTGCCCGACTCGGGCGGCGTGATGATGGTGCCGGCCTTCACCGGCCTGGGCGCGCCGTACTGGAAGCCCGAGGCGCGCGGCACCATCACGGGCCTGACCCGCGGCACCACGCTGGCCCACGTTGCCCGTGCGGCGCTCGAATCCATTGCCTACCAGAGCGCGGCCTTGCTGCAGGCCATGAGCCGCGATGCCGTGGCCCAGGGCGGCAGCCCGGTCAGTGAGCTGCGTGTCGATGGCGGCGCCTGCGTGAACGATCTGCTGATGCAGTTCCAGGCCGACCTGCTCGGCATTCCCGTGGTGCGCCCGGCGGTGGTGGAGACGACGGCGCTGGGCGCGGCTTATCTCGCGGGGCTTTCCAGTGGCGTGTACGCGGGCACGGCAGAACTGTCCGAACTCTGGCGTGCCGAGCGGCGCTTCCTGCCCACGCTGGCACGCGACCAGGCCGAGGCGCTGATGGCGCGCTGGGAGCATGCGGTGGCGCAGGCGACGCTCTGATCGTTTCATCATGTCTGTCGACATTCCGCCGGCTTTCGTGCCGATCATCCTGGGCGGCCGGCTCGGCTCCTTCTTCGTGCTGATGCCTGCCCGGACTTCGTGCCGGTGTTCCTGATCGACGATCGCCGCCGGCGCGGAGAGGTCCGCGCGCTGCTGCCGAGGCGGCAGGTGGGTCAGAAAAGCTGCGCGCCGAGCTGGTCGACCAGTGCGACGGGATCGACATCGGGTATCTCGAATTCGAGATCGTCGAGCGAAAGGTCGAAAGGCTCGCCTTCGCGATAGGTGATCGGGAAGCGCACGCCGAATTCGAGGCCTGAGCCGAGCTCGACGGCGGCGAGTTCGATGCGCTCGTCGTACAGGCTGGCGCCGAGCGCGGTGACGGCGACGTAGCCGGACACGTCGAAGCGGAAGCTGGGCTGGGCGTGGAGCGCCGCCTCGGCATCGACCTCCAGGCCCTGCGAGGGCATCCAGTCGATATGCACGCCGGCCTCGGCGGCGCCCGAGATGCCCAGCGTGCCGCCGATCTCCAGGCCGCCGGTCGCGCTCGCGCCGGTGATGCCGAGGCCGACGCCGGCGCGGGCGCCCAGGCGCAGGCCGGCCTGCGCCGGCACCTTGAGATGGGCGTCGCCGGTGACGTGGGTGTTTTCCTCGTGCGCGGGGTTGTACTCGATGCCGACCCGCAACTGGTCGAACGCGCCCGGGCCGATGCTGGCATTGGCGCTCAGGTTGCCGCCGACTTCGGCGACGACGCCGGGGATGATCGGAATCTGCGTCGACAGGCCGAACAGGCGCTTGTCGTATTCGAGCCTGGAGAAGATTTCGAGCTGGCCCGGCAGCGCGATTTCGCCCGAAACGGTGATCTCGCCGTTCGGATCGAGCCGCAGGCCGGCCGTCCCCTGCAGCCACGGGGCGATGCGCACGGTCGCCGAGCCGCTACCGTACACGATGATGGGCGCGTCGGGCGCAGCATCGCCACTGGGCTGGCCATCCTCGCCGATGCTGCGGTTGGTCGCGCCGGCGCTGATCTGGCCGGACAGCATGCCGCGGCTGAAGGCGCCGCTGAAGCTGGCGTCGAAGGCGCCGTCGTCGTAGCTGACGGAGAGTTCGGAATCGACGCCCGGAATCGCCGGCTGCGCCGTGCCGCTGGCCGAGACTTTCCAGCCGCCGTCGGACTGTTCGCACTCGACATGGATGGAGCCGGAGCGGATCGCAGGGTTGGCCGCGAGCTGGACGTCGCCGGCGATGTTCAGGCCGTTCTCGCCCTGCGTGATCGCGATCGAGGCTTCATCGACGCCGGGCACCGAAAGCGCCGCGCTGCCGGCGAAGGCCCAGCGGCCTTCATCGACGCTGACGGTCGCGGTTGCGCTTTCGATGCCGCGGATCTTGTCGGGCGTGTCGATGCCTATCGTGCCGTCGGCGCCGAACTGGCCGTTGCGCCACCATGCGCGCACGCGGGCGCGGTCGAACAAGGAGGGCTCGAAGGTGAAGCCGCCTTCGAACACGGGGCCGCCGGTCGTCGACGTCGACGCGGCAAGCTCGCCGCTGCCCGCGCCTTCGATCGAGAAGAGGATCTGGCCGCCGGCACCCAGGCCGCGCGCGGTCGAATAGAAGATGCTGACGTAGGCGTCGTCGATGGTGGTGCGCGGGATCGGCAGGCTGACCTGATCGGGGCCGTAGTCGAGCGAGAAAGTCAGGTCGCGCCCGCGCAGGCGCACGGTGATCGGCGCATCGAGGATCGGAATCGACGGCGTCAGCGTGCCTTCGGCGGAAAGCTCGCCGTCCTCGGTCGAAACGCTTTCGAACAGTACCGGGCTGAGCTTGCTGTATTCGAGCTTGAGCGCCGGCAGCGCGGAAGGGTAGCCGCAGTATTCGCCGTCGCCGTTCAGCGAGACCGTGAGCTCGGGGGTTTCAGGCTTCCAGTCGGGGGGCAGATCCCACTTTGCCGCCATCGAGCCGATCGGCCCTTCCGGATTGCCGGTGTTGTCGGCAAGGCTGATCGCGGTGATTTCCAGACCCGCCAGCGCGCGCGCCTGCGTGCGGCCGACCACCGGCGCGGCGCCGGGGCTGTGGCGGAAGCGGCCGACGGTGATGCCGCCGGGGCCGGAGGTGAGGATGAACTCCCCGGCCGAGCCCTGAGTGTCGCCGTCCTCGGCCGGGCTCGGCGGGCTTGCGGTGCCCAGCGCTTCGGCGCTTTCGATCTCGGTCTTGGTCCACCAGGCCGAAGCGCCCGCGGCCGAGCCGGCGCCGGTGGCGACGACGCCGGTGAACACGAGGTCGTGCTGGCGCAGGAAAGTGCTGCGGTCCGGCCTGGGATCGAAAGTATCGAGGAAGGCATCGACCTTGCGGTAGATTCCGCTGCGTATCGTGCCGCCGGAACTCGAATTCGACGGCTGGTCCAGCAGCTCCATGTTCTGGATGCTGTTGCCGACGCCCGAGCCCATCTGCCCCGAAACCTGCAGTTCGACGACGTGATCGACCTGGAACTGCGGAACCTTGCGGCCGTTGCGGTCCCAGCCCGGGATGCGCAGCAGGGTCTGCAGTTCGGACAGACGCTTCGTCGTGAGCGGTGCGCCGCGGTGCAGCTTGAGGCGGATGCGGCCGCCGGCATCGGCGGGTACCGGGATGTTGCGCTCGCCGAGGCGTTCGCGGATCGCATCGGCGCCGACCTGCGCCTGGCTGTTCCAGACCGAGCGCTGGTCGGCGCCGTCGCGTCCGTAACCGCGCACGCGCTTGAGATTGCCGGCCGCGGCGAGGCCGCTGTACAGCGGCAGATGGCGCGCCTTCACCGCTGGGATTTCGAGCCGCTCAAGCGCCGCGAGGGCTGCGGCGGTGCGTGCGCTCTCGTGGTAGCGGGTGTGCATCTCGGGCTCGATCGCACGCGCGAGCACCGCAGCGGCCTGGCCATCCTGCTGTACGACGTGGGCGAGTTCGTGGGCGAGGAGATGGCGGCCTTCGGCCGTGTCCGGTGCGTAGGCGTCGGCTGCGACATGGATGTCGCGCCCCGACGTGAACGCGCGTGCGCCCAATGCGGCCGTCAGGCGCGCCGCCTCGGCATCGGTGTGGATGCGGACGTCGGCGAAGTCGCGGCCGAAATGGCTTTCGAGCGGTGCGCGCGCATCCTCGGGCAGCGGCTCGCCACGCCCGCGGCGGTCCTCGACGCGGCCGGCGGCATAGGCGGGCAGGGCCGCTCCGGGCGGGGCCGAAGGGGAGGATGTGCCGGCCGCGGCAGCGGCGGCTGCATGTGCCGGCGGGGACGGGGTTGCGTCGCTGTCGGCGCTGGCGGCCGATGGCGGCGGCGCGGGGGCCGCGGTCGGCGTGGGGTCCGGCGTGCTGGCGGGCGCGGCCGCGTCGGCGTGGCCTTCGGCTTCGCGTTCGATGGCCTCGCCGGGCTGGCTGAGGCGCGTGGGGCGCGCGGCGTAGGCGGGCAGGGTCGACGGCGGCGCGGGCGCGGCGGCCGGGTGCGGAGACGAGGCCGCCGCCCTCGCCGTGCCGCCGCTGCGGGCAAGGGCCTGCGGGCCCAGCGCCGGCCGTTCGCTCGGCCGGCGGGCGAATCTAGGCGACGGCGCTTCCATCGCCGCTGCCCGGTTGCGCGCCGGGAATGCCGCCGGGCGCGCGCGGCGCCGGCGTCGGCCAGTCGCCCGGCGGCGACGGCGCGCCGCATTCCATCGCCACCTGCCATTTCGGCTTGTGCAGGCCCAGCGACCAGGGCGACTGTGCGGTGATGGTGCTCAGCGCGTTGTGGAAGGTGGCGTAGTGCTGCGGCCTGACCTCGTTGCCCAGGGACATGATGCCGGCGTTGTGCTCCCTGATTGCTCCCGGCAAGGGACTGCCGCTTGCATCGGTCATCGCCTTGACCAGATCGTCATGGGCGACCGGGTCGCCGATGTTGCTACCGCCGGTGACGTATTCATCGCCGAGGCCGAAGGCGTGGCCCCATTCGTGGGCCGCGGTGATCATGCGCTCGCCGCCGTCGACGATCAGATCGACGCGTCGGTCGCTTCCGAGCCGGGGCTGGCTCTGATCGGCTTCGGTTTCGCCCCGCGGGTCGAGCGCGACGCGTGAGGCCGTATTCGCAAATCCGTTGCTGGCGAGATAGTCGCGCACGGCTTGTGCGCGACGCTGCGACAAGGCCATGTTGTATGACTCGCTGCCCGAAGCGCTGGCATGGCCGACGATCTCGACCCGCACTTCCTGGTGCGCCGCGTTGGCAGTGGCGCCGTTGAATCTCCTGATGAAGGCATCGAGCGCGGCGCTTGCCGCCGGCGTGAGCACGTCGGAATTGTCGCCGAACTGGACGGACTCCCGCAGCAGGTCGACTTCTTTCGGGCCGGTCGTGGTACTGGCGAGCCGCATCGTCTGATCGTGGGCGTCGGCACCGCTGCCGTGGCTGACCTGGTGCGCGATGTCGTAGGTACGCAGGCTCTCGCCAGTCGGCATCTTGTACGTCTCGGTCAGCATGTGATCGCCGGCTGCTTTTGCCCGTGCGCCGATGTCGAGCGTGACCCGCACGTCGGCACCCAGCCAGTTCCAGCGCGGCTTGTTCAGGAAGAAGCTGTGGCGACCGCCCCAGCTCGTTTCGATCATGGTTTTCAGTTCATCGATCCACGGCGCACGTTCCGCCGGCGTCCATTGGTAGGAAGCGAGCACGGCACTGCGTAGCAGGGGAATGGGAATCGCGTTCAGACGGGCGGCCAGCGCGGCAATGGCAGGTGTGGCCGGCAGGTCCGGATGCGGGGCGATGGCGCCGCCACTGACGACGAGCGTGTCCTTGAACTCGATTGCAACGCCCTGCGTGATGTCGAGCGTTCCGTTGCCTTCGGCCGGGTCCGTCGTGTACTGCGCATCGAAACCACCACGGCCGCCGGCGCCGATGATGGTCCGTGGCGCGGCCGGATAAGGCCCGGCCCTAGCCCAGTCCTCGGCCTCTTCGAGTTCATTCCTGCACGCCGCCATCGGGTCGGCCGGCCCGCCGCTGCCGCCGAACAGGTCGTCCCACCAGTCGCGCTGCAGCTTGGGCGCGGCGCTCTGCGGGCCGCCGGCGTCTGCCTGCTGGCCGACGTGGGCGAGTTCGTGGGCCAGCAGTTCCAGCCCGGCGTCGCTGCTTGGCGCATAGCTGCCGGCCGAGAAATAGACGTCGTTGCCGACCGTGAAGGCGCGGGCGTGCATTTCCACGCACATCGCATCGGCTTCGGCGTCGGTGTGGATGCGGACGGCCGACAGGTCGCGGCCGAGCTGGGCTTCGAGCCGGGCGCGCAGATCGGGGTCCAGCGCCGTGCCCTGGCCGCGGCGCGCGGCGATGCGCTGCTCGGTGCCGGCCGGCGCGGTCCTGCCGGCGAGCGGATCGGCGCCGCCGCTGCCTGCCTGCGGCGTGCCGGCAGCTTCGCCGACAGCCTTGCCGGCATCCGGTGCGCCTGCCTTGCCCGCTTCCCCGGCCGCCGCTGAACGCCACAGCTTCGGCGACAGCACGTCCTTCTTCGGCGGCGTGATCGCCGGTTCCAGGCTGCCGCGCGGCGCTGCGCCGCTGCAGGCCGCGCAGGCCTGCGTGCCGCCCGCGGGCGGGCGCAGCGCGCGGCGCACTTCGCCGGCGAGCTTGTCCGCCTCCTGTTCCTCAGCATCCTGCGGATGGCTCACCGCCAGCTTGGCCTGCAGGTAGCCCGGCGTGCCCGGAGCCGTCTTCGCCGCTTCGCCGGAGGCAGCGTTGGCAGCCTGCCCGCCCTGCGGCTTCATGGCGCTGCCGCCGGGCGCGCCCGCGGCGGGCATGTTCTTGCCGGCCGCCGGCGATCCGGCCGTGGCGTTTTGCGCCTTGCCGTCGGGCGCGGGCGCGGGCTTGCGCCGCAGGCCGGGTGTCAGGCGGCTCATTATGCTCCCCTCGCATGCAGCAGTTGCGGCGGTGGGCTGCGGCCGATCTTGCGGTATTCGTCGATCAGCGCGCCGACCAGGTGCCCGGCGGAGATCGGCGGCGGCTCGCCCTTGCCGGCGCCGGCCGGGTCGAGCGCCGCGGCCTGCAGTACCGCGTTGCGAATGTGGCCGCCGGGCAGGGTGCAATAGCTCGCGAGCTGGCGGCACAGCGCGGCGTCGGGGGCGCGGCGGCCGAGGTGCGAATGCCAGATGCGCAGGCGTTCGGCCACGCCCGGCGGCGGGAATTCGATGATGGCGTCGAAGCGGCGGGTGAAGGCGGCATCGATGCGGCCGCGGTTGTTGCTGGTGAGCACGACGATGCCGGAGTGCTGCTCGATGCGGGTGAGCAGGAAGTTGGTCAGCATGTTGGCGTAGCGCTCGCCGGTCTCCTTGCCTTCGCCGCGGCGGCCGAACAGCGCATCGGCCTCGTCGATCAGCAGGATCACGTCCAGCGCGGCGGCCTCGTCGAGCAGGCGGCCCAGGTTCTTCTCGGATTCGCCGATGTACTTGTTCATCACCGCGGACAGGTCGACCCGGAACAGCGGCGCGCCGAGCACGGTCGCCAGCCGGCTCGCGGCCAGCGTCTTGCCGGCGCCGCTCTCGCCGCAGAACAGCGCGCGCACGCCCGGCGCGGGCTCGGCGAGGCTCGCGCCCAGTCCTTCGGCGAGCGCTTCGCGCTGGCGGCAGCGCGCGATCAGCGCATCGAAGCGTTCGAGCAGCTCGTCCGGCAGCACCAGCTCGTCCGCGCCGACTTCGCGCGCCACCGGCTGGGCGAGCTGGCGCAGGCGCTCGCTGCCGAAGCCGGTGCGCGCGCGGCGCAGGTGGGCGAGCGTGGGTGCTTCGCCGCGCACGCCGGTGTCGAGGCGGATGCGCTCGGCGAGGCTGTGCACGGTGGGGCCGTCGAGCAGCGCGTGGCCGGCGAACTGGTCCAGCTGCGCGTCCAGCCGCGGGTCAGGCCGGGCATCGCCGGGCCGTCCGTCTCCGGCCGCGAGTGCGGCGTGCCAGGCATCGCGGCGCTCCTGCGCCGACAGCGGCGGCAGGTCGATCTCGACCAGGGCTTCGCCTTCCACCGCGCCGTCGCGCCCGGTGACGATCAGCAGCGGCACCGCGAGCGCGGGATGGGCCGGCAACGCGTGGCGCTCGCCGGGGCCGAGTTCGAGCGTCAGCACCGGCAGCCAGCCGGCATAGCGGCAGGCGGCCGCCAGCGCGGGCTGGCGAACCCAGGCCGCGGCCTCCAGCTGCAGCGGCGGGCGGCCCACGGTGGCGGCCAGCCGCGCGGCGGCGGCAAGGCCGGCCGCGCGGGCGCCGCGGAACACGACGTGGCGGCCGACGCCGCTGCGCAGCATGGCCGCGAGCGCGGGCAGGCGTTCGCGGAAGCTGTGCGGCAGCACCACGTCGCTGGCCGGCAGCGGCGCGGTGTCGCGCCAGGCGCTGGTGTCGCCGCACAGCAGCGCCCACAGCTCGGGCGCGACCGCCAGCATGCGCGTGGGCAGCGGGCCGTCGCCGACGATGTCGAGCACGCCGGCGCGCACCAGCCGGTGGTTGGGGAGCGCGAGCGGCGCCAGCGAGGCGCCGAACAGCGCTGCGCTGGCCGCGGCGACGAGATGCAGGCCGGGCCGCAGCGCGCCGGGCGCCTGCAGCTCCGCCAGCGCGAGGTTCAGCAGATGGCTCGATTCGTTCTCGCCGCACAGCGCCAGCGCGAACCATTCGTGGAGCTGCAGCTTCAGGTCGGCCAGCAGGCGGCCGAGCGGGCCGCGCAGCTCGGGCGCGGTGCGCGCGAGCGCGAGGCAGGCGGCATGCCAGTCGTCGCGCGGCGTGCCGAGCAGGGTCGCGAGCTCGTCGCCGGCCTGGCTCGCGGCCAGCGCGTCGAACACCGCCGACGGGGCGCCGAGGCTGAGCCGCGCGAACTCGGCGATCCCGGCATGGACGAAGGCGCGCGACAGGCGCGCAGCGTCGGGCGGCGTCGCGGCCTGGGCGTTGTGCAGGGCGGGCGCGTTCATGGCATGAAGCCTCCGCGGTCGTAATGGAAGCGCACGACGCGGCCGAGCCAGGGCAGCCAGCCGGGGTCGATGTCCAGGCCGGCGCGGCGGATGTCGAGGCTGGCGTCGGCAAGGCCGAGGTGGACGTCGACGCGGCTGGCGCTCGCGCGTACCCGGGCGGGGCGCTCGGCGCGCAACGCGGCGAGCGCGGCATCGCCGTGGAAACGGCGGGCCGCGGCGTCGACCGTGGCGGCATCGTGGCCCGTGCCGAGGGCGGCGAGCGCGGCGGCCGGGCTGGTGCCGGCATCCAGGCCGCAGGCCTGTGCCAGGAAGGCCGCCAGCGGCGGGTCGGTCGGGGCGCCGATGCGCACGGCGAGGCGTGCCAGTTCTCGCCAGCCGGCCTGCGGCTCGGTGAGCGCCGCCCGCCAGCCGCGCAGCGCGGGCAGGTTCAGCACGTTGAGCAGGAAGAAGAGGCCGCCGCCGCGGGTCAGGAAGTCATGCTCCGCGGCGGGCGGAAGCGGCATCGCCGATGCCGCGCTGGAGGAAAGCGGAGGCGGCTCCGGCGCGGGGGCGGCGGATGGTGCAGCCGCCGCTTCGTCCGCAGGGCGGGATCGGGCCGGCCTTGCCGTCGCTGTGGCGGACGGAGCGGCTGGAGCCGTGCGGGGCGCCGGCGTGGCCGCGGTCAGTGCCGAGGGCGTGGCACGAACCAGCGCGTGCGCGGCATCGCGCAGACCCTGGCCCGCGCTGGCAGCGCCCAGCATGGCTGGTGTGCCGGCCCACAGCCCGAGCACGGCCTGCAGCACGGCGCGCGGATCGTTTGGCGGCAGGCCGGCGATGGCCTGTTGGGCGCCCGGCATCGCGTGCCAGTAGGGGGCTGAAGGCTGGGGTGTGCCGTCGGGCGCGCCCGCGATGCCGTCGCCGGCAGGAGAAACAGGGGGTGCGGGCGGCGGAGCATGGGCGGTCACGTCCGCATCCGGGCTGGCCGTCGAGGAATGCGGTGCGGACGATTCAGGCCGTTCCCGGCCGGATGCGTCCCGATCCGGCCCGTCCTGATGTGCCGCCCGGCGTCTGCCCGGCGGGGGATCGAGCGCGGCGGCGATCGCGCCGCTCCAGCCGGTCGCGGTGCCGATGGCATGCAGCAGCACGCGGGCGGCCGGCGCATCGAGCGCGCGCCACAGCGCAGGCAGTGCCGCGCGCAGGCCGGGGTGGTCGAGCAGCGCGGGCAGCGCCAGCGCATCCTCCGCGAGCAGGGCGGCGAGCGCGCCTGCGGGCCGCAGGCCGGGCAGCGCGGCGCGATGGCGCCACAGCCAGCGCCGCGCGGCGGTGCCGGCGAGCAGATCGCGGGCGAGGCAGGCGCGGTAGTCGAGCGCATCGCGAAAGCGCACCGCCTCGGCGCCGTCGGCCGCCGGGCTCCACGGATCGGCGGCGCGGCGGGCGATCTGCGCGGTGGCCGCGGCGGCGCGCGCCGGCAGTTCCGGCAGCGTGCCGCTGACGGCGACGCGGCGCAGGACCAGGATCGCATCGTCGCCGGCTGCCGGCCAGCGGCTGCGCGCCAGCGCGGCCGGCAACTCCGCGCGGGCGCGGGCGACGGTACTGGCCGTGCCGCGCAGCACGACGCGGCCGAGGCGGAGGTCGGCGGCGTTCATGCGCTCAGCCCCGGTCGGCTCCGCTGATGCGCAGCGCCGTGCTCAGGATCGCGGCCGGCTCCCGTTCCAGGCGCGGATCGAGGATGCTGGCGACCGAGGCCACCGTGCCCTGGCCGTCGTGATCGTCGACGCGCAGCGTGGCGATGACGCGCTGGCTGTCGTCGAAGAGCTGCAGCAGCGTGCCCGGCGCAGCCTCGCGGTTCAGCGTCAGGCGCAGCGCGTCGCCGAGGCGGAAGCGGCCGGGGAGGGTCTTGATGCTGCCCTGGACGAGTTGCTGCGGGTCGTCGCTGGCGGCGAGCAGCAGGCAGGCGCGCACGAGGTTGCGCATCGCGCTGCGCGCGGCGGCGGAGGCATCGGCGTCGAGCTGGCGGAACCACCAGGCGACGAGTTCGACCAGCGTGCGCACGCCGTTGAAGTCGCGCTCCTCGGCGCTGGCGAGGCCGGGCCAGCGTTCCGGGCTGTCGACCGCCAGGCGGTTGGCCTCGGCGGCCGTCGCCCAGTCGAGGCGGATGGACGGCGAAATGGCGCGCAGGCGGGCGAGCAGGCAGCCGGCGGCGGCGTCGAGGCGCTGGTGCAGCGCCCGCGCCGGCTCGCGCAGCAGCGGCGACGGAATGGCGAGCAGGTCGTCGAGCGCGAGGATCGCGCTGCCCTGGCGCTGCAGGTCCGTCAGCGCGGCGGCGTCGAAGGGGCGCATCGCGACTTCGCGCACCAGCGCATCGTTCTGCTGCGCCAGTCCGGCGAGCACCGGCGTGGCGAAGGCGGCGGCTACCACCGTGCGGTTCAACTGCAGCGCGAGCTTGTGCCGGCGCGCATCGACGAGGCCGGCGAGGATCTCCCGCCCCGGCAGTAGATGGCCGAGCGGGCGCAGGCCCGCCCAGTCGCCGGCTGGGATGGCGTAGACCGCCTCCATGAAGGGCAGGAGCGCGGCGGGCAGCGCGGTGTCGCGCCCGGCGCAGCCGGGCACCAGGTCGTCCGGGCTGGACGGGCGCAGGTCCAGCGGATCGGGCAGCGTGCGGCCGAGCGGGGTCTCGCGCACCTTGACGTAGAACAGGCCGAGATGGCTTTCGATGATGCGGCGGCGCTCGGCATGGGCGGCCTCGACCTCGCGCCAGTGCTCGGCCAGCAGGCGCTGCGCGACGGCGTAGTCGTCGAGAGCCTCGGCGCGTTCGCGTTCGCGCACGTCGAGCTGGCGGATCTCGCCGGGGATGTCGGCCTCCAATGCCGCGAGCCGGGCGCGCAGGTCGTCGACGGTCTGCTGGTGGCGGCGGCGCAGCGTGATCAACGCGCCGCGCAGCGCCTCGATCTTGGCGATGTCGTCGGCGATGGTCTTGCCGGCCGAGAACAGCGCCGATTCGTCGTTGTGCGGCGTGCCGTCGGGCCCGGCCTCTCCCGGCTTGGCGAGTGCGCGGTCGAGCCGGGGGCGCAGCAGCAGGCCCGCGGCAGAGTGCAGGTCCGGGGCGATGCGCAGGCGGAAGGCGGGCGCCTCCCTGTCGTCGGCGATGACGCCGAGGCGGCGCAGTTCGGCCGGCTGCAGGTGGTCGTCGAGGAAGTCGCAGACGCGGTCGATCAGCGACTTCGCCTGGTTCCGGCGGGTGTCGGCCTTGTCGCGCAGATCGAGCAGCTCGCGCTGCACGTTCAGGAAGCTGTCCTTGATCGGATTGACGTGCGACAGCACGCCCTTGCCGGTGGAGGGGGCCTTGTTGAAGACCGGCTCGGTGAGCGGTTCCTTCGGCTGGGAGAATTGCAGCGGCAGCGTGCCGAGCGCGGCGAGCGTGCCGGCCGAGAGCAGGCTTTCCTGCTGCAGGACGCCGGAGAGCAGGGCGTTGGTGGTGAAGGCGCCCGTCTGCGGTGTCGTTGCAAGCTTCTGTTCGTTGACGTTCACCGTTCCGCTGGCGAAGCTGTTGAAGAGTTCGCTCATTTCGGATTCTCCGTCCTGACCACGGGGGTGAACCGGGCCGTCGTCCAGCGCACCAGTTGCGCGCCCAGGCCGTCGCCGGCCACGCCGCCGGCGAGCGCGCTGAAGGACACCGTCAGTGCATCGAGCTGCTGGCGCTGCAGGCCGAGGAAGTCATTGACCTCTTCGAGCAGGCGGAAACTCTGGTCCAGCGCGGCTTCCAGATGGCGGATGTCGTCGCGCAGCTTTTCGCGCTGGAACAGCAGGCCGTCGCCGTCGGGCGCGGCGGAGGCGACGCTGCCGTAGTCTTCCGGCGCGGGATGCGGTTCGGCGAGGTGGCTGGCATAGGGCTCGGGCAGTTCTTCGGGCGGCAGACTGCCGGCGCGGTCGCTGACGAGCTTGTTGCGGTAGTGCCCGGGATCGGGCGGCGGCGAGGCGATCAGCCCCGGCGCGCGCAGGGCCTTCAACTGCGCGGCGGAAAGGCCGTGGAACAGCGCGTACCACTGCTGCTTCCATGCCTCGTATGCGCGGGTGGCCGTTTCCGCGCGGCGGAACAACTCGTCTTCCAGCCGGGTGTCGCGCTGCGGCAGGTCGAACAGGTCGCGGCGGTAGTCGAGGTCGGGAATCGCCAGCAGCAGGCGGATGCGCTCGCCCAGGCCGTGGATCAGGTCGACGCTGCCGCGCGGAAGTTCGTCCGTGACCACGCCTTCGATGGTGCCCGCCGGCACCGGCGCAAGCTCGACCTGCAGGTCGGCCGGCAGGAAGGCCAGCGACGGCGCCCTGGCCGCCGGATCGCGCAGCAGCGCGGCGGGCAGCGGTCCGGCGGCCGGTAGGTAGTCGAGGCCCAGCAGCTCGGCGAGGGTCTGTGTCGGCACGTCCGGCAGCGGCGCGGCGTGGGCGCGCTGCCAGGCTTCGAGGGCCGCGACCGTGTGCGCGAGCAGCGTGTGCGCGGCAGCGTCCGGTCCGGCCAGCAGCCGGCCGGCGAGCGGGTCGAACCACACCGGCAGCCGGTCGACGATCTTGACCAGCCCCAGCGGCACCGCGCCGCTGTCGGCGCGGAACGGCGCTTCGCGCAGCAGGCGGACGCCGATGCGGTTGGCCGCGCGCGCCTGCGGCATCGCCATCAGCCGCGGGCTGCCGGAGACGCGCTGCAGGCCCAGCAGGCTCACGGTCTCGATGCGCCGCTCGGCGAGCGGGTCGGCTTCGGTACGGGTGCAGGGCTCCTGCGCGGCCCTGTCGTCGATGGGCTCGACCGCGCTGCGTATCGTCAGCAGAAAGAGGCCGTCGCGCAGTGGGCTGTCCTGGTCGCGTTCGGCCTGCGCGGCGAGGTCGGTCCAGGCCTGGTCGAGCGGATGGAAGAGGCGGATCAACTGCCCCGCGGCGCCGACCGCCAGGCCCGGCTGCACGCGCACGCGGGTGTCCGCGCCGCTGCCGGAAAAGGCCGTGGCCAGGCCTTCGACGATGCCGGGCGCGAGGCTCGCCAGCAGCGGCGCGATGCGGTCGTCGACATAGGCCTGCAGGCGCTCGAACTCGCGCTCGCCGAGCGCGCGGCCGGCAAAGAGGTTCAGCCGGCGCGGGTCGCCGGCGCGCCGTTCCGGTTCGTGCAGGCGGATGGACGGCGGCACGCGCGGCAGCAGCGTCAGCGCCGGGCGCGAAGCCAGTGCGGCGAGCAGGCCGGGCGGCAGGAAGGACGTGGTGGCCATGATGTGCTTCTCCTTGCCGTCAGCCGATCAGCGACTCCCACAGCCTGATCTGGGCCGCGGCCAGTCCGTAGTTCTTGCCTTCGGCGACGAAGAACTTCGGCAGATCGACGTCGCCGCCGCTCTTGAACAGGTGCTCGCGGAGCTTCTCGAAGTGCGCGACATCGGCCCTGGCGATGGCCTGCATGCTCGGCCACAGCGCCCGCTCGGTGCGGCGCTCGGCCAGGCCGACGATCTGCACCGCGGCCAGGCGCGCGCTGCCGTCGGCGCCGATCAGCGCGTCGGCAGCGGCGGCGGCCTTGATGCCGGCTTCGTCCGCGCCGCGCGTCCGGGCGAGGATTTCGAGCGACAGCATGGTTTGCAGGTCGGGCGCGCGCGCGGCCTCCAGCTTCAGCTTCTCGGCTTCCGCTTCCGCTTTGGTCGCCCGGCCTTCCAGTGCCGTGCGTTCGGCGCCCAGGGCCTTGTTGTCGCTTGCCGCCTTGTCGAGCGCGGCCTGCATTTCGGCGATGCGCGTACTGCCCCTGGCTTCGCGTTCGAGGCTGGCTTCGAGCCGGGTGCGCGCATCGGCGAGTTCGGCACCGGTGCTGTCCTGCGTCCTGAGCGCGGCTTCGATGTCCGCCTTCAGCTTGTCGATTTCCTCGCGCGCGGCCTTCAGATCGGCATCGGTACCGCCTGCCGTTTCCAGCCTGATCCTGGCCTCCCTCAGTTCGGCCTCGAGCTGGGCGATTTGCAGTTGCGAGGCCTTCAACTGGGCGGCAAGCGTGGAGCCTTCCCTGTCCAGCGCGGCGGATCGGGCGCGTTCGTCGTCGAGCATCCCGGAAAGCTCGTCGATGCGCCGCTTCACCGTCTCGTCGATTGGCGAGGCGGCCGTCTTCAGGCGCTCGATCTCGGCGCGCGCGGCGTCGAGATCGGCTTTCAACTTGTCGATCTGCGCGCTGGTGGCTTCGAGTGCATTGGCGAGCACGGCGGCGTTGCGCTGGTCCGATCTCAGCGTCTCGATCTCCTTCCGCGCAGCCTCCAGCGCCAGCGCCAGGCGCTCGATTTCGGCCAGCGCATCGGCCAGGCGCTGGTCGCCGCCGAGGGCGACCGCCTTTTCCAGTTCGGCGATGCGGATCTTCAGGCGCGCGGCTTCGGCTTCCAGCGCGCCGCGCGCTTCCTCGGCCGTGTCGGCGGCTTCGAGGGCGGCGTCCAGTTCGTCTTCGAGCCGGGCGGCATCCGGCGGCAGGGCCGCGGAGGGCGGCGGCAGCGTGGTGCCGAGCGCCAGCACGACGGCGCTGACGGCGGTTTCGGCGGTGCGCGGCGGCCGGCGCACGTAGAGGATTTCGTCCGGATTCGCCTCGGCCCAGATCGCGCGCCAGACGTCAGCGTCGGTATCGATGCGGTGGATGGGGGGCTGCGGCAGCACGCGCAGCGCGAGGCGATCCAGGCGCGCGAGGCGGCCGAGCGCGCGCGGCACGGCCTCGGCCGGCGCTTCGAGCTGGCGGGCGCGCAGCGCGAAGGCCGCGTCGCTCATCGGCACCAGCACCATCACGTCGCAGTCGGCGTCGCGTTCGAGGTCGATGGGGGCGAGATGGGCGGAATCGGCCAGCACCGCGGCCAGTTCGCTGCGGCGCAGCGGCGCGATGCTGACTTCGAAATCCTTGGGGAAGAACTGCTGGCGGCCGCCGACCGGGTCGATCGAATCCTGCGGCAGCGAGCCCCAGGGCGGCAGCACGCGGAAGTACTGGCTGGCGGCGAAGGCGCCGCGCAGTCCGCTGCTGCGCCGCGCCGCGAGCACCGCCTGCAGCAGTTCCTGGTAATGCGCGGCGAGATCCTGCTGGATCGCGTTCGGGGTGTTCAGCGCGCGCTGCGGCCGGCGCAGCAGGCCGCGGTCCAGCCACAGGATGCGGCCGCGCTCGACGGCGATCAGGCCCAGCGCCACGGCGTCGTCGGACGGCAGCGCGAGGCGTTCGCCGCTGCCCAGCAGCTCGCGCGCGAGGTTCGCGCGCACCGCGATCTCGTCCTGCTGCGGCAAGGGCAGCGGCAGCGGGACCAGGCGCAGCTCGACGCCTTCGGCCCATGCGGAAACATGCGGCGTGCGCGGCGCGGAAAGATCCTTCGGGTAGGCCTCGGCGATGCCGTCGATCATCTCGGCGTGCGTCAGCGCCAGCGCGTACAGGCCGCGCGCATGGCTGCGGAAGCGGCCGTCGTTGAGGGTGGCGATCAGGCCGCTGTCGAGCAGGTCGATGGTCAGCGGCGTGTCGTTGAGCTGCAGCACGCGGCCGGATGGCGCGATCGCGATGCCGGGCGCGACTTCGAGCACGTGGCCGGACTTCAGGCTCGGCTCCAGCCCGCGCACGATGCCGGCGCCGAAGACCTGGCCGAGTTCGAGCAGGCGTTCGTCGAGGTAGATCTGGTCGCGGTTCAGGTCCGAGGCCTTCAACAACTGGCCGTCGAAGTAGTTGGTGCGCGACAGCAGCGGGTCGATGCTGGAGATGCGTTCGCCGGCCGCGTTGGTCGTGCCGGTGCGCAGCGGGGTGAAGTGGATGGTGGCCATGGCGGCTCCTTACGCGCGGATCAGCCGGGCAAGCGCGGCGGCATTGAACAGGAAGGGGCGCACGAGGTTGTCCACCTCGATGCGGCGCGGGTTGACGACGAGGCCGGGCCCGAGCTCGGCCTCAGACTCAGACTCAGACCCGGGCGCCGGCGGCGTCAGGCGGATCGCGATGCGCGCGAGCAGCGTGCGCGCGAGCAGCGCCGGCTCGGTCAGGAAAGCCTGGCGGGCAACCAGCGCCTGGTTGTCGTCGCCGAGCGAATGCAGCAGGCGGGCGCCGAGTTCGAGCTGGCCGCGCGCGCCGCCGCTGGCGGCTTCGATGCGGCTGCGCTCGCTTTCGCCGAGCCTGTCCTCGATCTCGTCGAAGGGCCGGATGCGGGCATGGGCGGCGAAGAGGTGTTCGTCGTCGGCGACGTCCTGCGGGCGCTCGGCGGCCAGTTCGAACAGCACGCAGTCCGCGACCCGGCTGGGCTGCACCGGATCGGTGCCGGCATTGATCCCGGTCGCCAGCACCGGCTGCAGGCCGCTGGCGCAGTCCTGGTAGCGCATCGTGACCTTGAGCCACAGCAGGTTGCCGGGTTCGTCATAGCCGTCGCGGATCAGTGCGCCCCACGCCGCCTCGTCCTCGAACTGGGCGGTGAGCCAGGCGCCGAGATCGACGCAGTAGGGCTCGGCGGCGCTGACTTCGCGGCCGAGGCCATCGACGCCGATGCCGGGGCTGACGACCAGGCGCACGCGCACGTTGTCGGTGTCGTTGCCGGGGTCTTCCGCGCGCATGCTCACGCGCAGGCCGGCCACGGTGCCGGCGCCGTGCAGCCAGTAGCCGTGGCGCGTCGCGCGGCGGCGGTGGTAGTCCTGCTCGGCGCGCGTCGCTTCCAGCCCGAGCAGCATGCCGGGCTGGTGGCTCACGCGCTTCAGCGCCTCCTCGAAACGGCCGTCGCTGGCGAGGCTGGCATCGCAGTTGTCGTCGGGCTTGCTCATGCCCTTCTCCTTTCTGGTCCTTTACGGTCCGTCACCGGCGCCCGCCCCGACGGCCACCGCATGCTCGGGGTCGAGCGCCACAGGGTTGTGCAGCAGATCGCCGCGGCCCAGGCGCGTGCGCTCGAGCACGACGCGGCCGGACGGCGGCCGGGTTTCCAGCCAGGTGTCGATGCCGAGCAGCGGCGACAGGCCGAGCACGAAGGGGTGCTCGCTGCTGCGGACGGCCCATTGCACGGTCGCCGGCACCAGCGCCGGCAGCGCATCGCGCACCACCGCCTGCAGGCCGCGCGCCGGGCCGTGCAGGATCACCGTCAGGCGCCGCGAGGCTTCGTCGAAGAAGCGCTCGACCACCGCCGCTTCGCCCTGGCGTTCGGCCACTTCCGGCGCGAACAGGGCGAGGAACTCGCGCGCCATGTCGTCCGACAGGATCAGGCTGTCGCCGACGATGCTGTTGCCCGACTGCCCGGTGCCCAGCGTCAGCGGATGGCCGCGGTCGTCCATGTCGATGCCGAGGAGGGTCGCCATCGTGCGGCGCAGGCGGAAGTGCTCGACCGGGATCACCGCGCCGCGCGCGACCGCGCCGTCGGTCAGGATGTCGAGCGCCAGCAGCAGCCCGCGATAGCTGCCGTGCGTCTGCTGCAGCGCGCCCTGGGATGCGAGCCAGCGGCGGCGGCGGGCCTCGGGCCAGTGGCCGGGCAGGGCGGTGCCGAGGACATGCGCCAGCCAGGGCAGGTGCGCGGCCGGCGCCGCCGCCGGATCGACGAGGATTTCGCTGGCGGCGATGCGGTCCTCGAGCGGCGTCAGTACGCCCTCGAAACTCGCCAGCAGGCGTTCGCGCAGGTCCGCGCCGTTGGCCGGCACCCCGTCCGCCACCTCGTCGGCATTCGTGGGCTGCGGGCGTTCCTGCTGCTGGAAGTGGTCCGGCAGATAGTGCGTCTGCCACGAAAAGCGCGGGTAATACACCCGCAGCGCGAAGATCGCCGGGCTGTGGCGGCCGTCGCCGTGCAGCGTGAGGCGCAGCCGCAGGTAGCGGCCGCGCACTTCGCGCACCGCGCCGGTGCCGCGCTGGAGCAGCACTTCGTACAGGCCGGCATGGGGATCGTCGGGCGGCGCGCGGCCGGGCGCGAACGGCAGCTCGGACGGCTGCGGATTCCGCACCGCCTGCGGCTGTTCGATCCACTCCGCCGGCAGCCGGGCGCGGTCGTCGCCGGCCTGGACGGCAATGTCGATGCGGCAGCCGGGCGGGATGCAGGCGTCGAGATAGAGCCGGTCCCACAGCGTGTCGGGCATCGCCGAATCGAGCATCTCGCTCAGCGTCACCGTGCCGGATGGCGCGAAGTGGGCCTGGGCGAGGCGGTAGAGGCGGATCGGGCCGTCCTTGGTGAGTGTGCAGGGATGGCCGTCGCGGCGACGGACGAAGCGCGCCGCCGCGGGCAGCGCGGCTTCCGAGCGGCGCGGCCAGCGCTCGGGCACGGCTTCGGCGCGGGCTTCTTGTGCGCTGCTTTCGCTGCTTTCCTCGCCGTCGTCCGCCAGCGCGAAGAGCGGGCAGTCGCGCCGCCGGCCATGCTGCTCGCCTTCCTCGAACGGCATCAGCAGCAGGAAACGGCCCGCGCCCGGCGCGGCGATGTCGGTGGCGAGCGGCAGCCCGGCCGGCAGGCGATGGATGCGGAAGGCGGCGGCGGGGCCGGCGGCGAGCGGACGGCTGAAGACCTGCATCAGCGGCGCATCGTCGGTGCTGTCCGGACGTTCGGCGAGGATGTAGAGGCGTTCGCCGTCGGCGGCCAGGCCCAGCAGGCCGCGGTGCGGCGGCAGCGCCACGTCCCACAGCAGGCGCAGCGGATCGGGGTTGGCCTGCAGCGGCTCGAAACGTTCCGGACGGCCGGCGTAGCGCCGCGGCAGCGGGGCGCCGGCGGCGAGCCCGAGCCGCGTCTCGCCGAGCAGCCAGACGCGGTCGGCGCCGCTCGCCGCTTCGACGCAGGCGTGCCGCGGCGCGAACGCCAGCATGCAGTGCGTCTGCCAGCGGCGGCGCAGATGCACGGCAGTGAGGCCGTGCGCCGTGCCGCCGTCGCTCCACGGCAGCGCGACCACGCCGCTGCCGCCGAAGGCGAGGTCGGTGAAGCGGCCGTGCGGGGCGTCGACCGGGTCCAGCAGCAGGGATTCGAGGTCGGGTGCGCCGGTTTCGGCGTCGTCGAGCGCGGCGAGTACTGGCTGCCACTGAGCTGGCTGCCTCTGCGCCGGCGGCCAGGCGAGCGCGCATTCGAGGCGCAGGCCGTCGTCCGACAGGCGGCCGAGCTGGCCGTGGTCGTCGATCATCCACGGTGTCGCCGCGGCATGGATGTCGCGCGCGCGCGCCGGCGGCAGCTGCGGAATCCTCGCGCCGTCCTGGCGCGTCAGCGTGAATGCGCGCTGCTCGGCATCCCACGCGCACTGGCGGCTCGCATTGCGGAAATCCGCGGCGCCGTCGAGGAGCAGGAAGCGCGTGCCGTTGCTGTTCATCGCCGTGTCCTCAGCAGAGGTCGGGAATGACCGGGACCGGCACCGCCCGGCTGCCGCCGTCCGGCGCCGGCGCGCCGGGGCCGAAGCCGCGCGGCGGCGCGGGGCGGTCCTCGCCCGGACGGATCGCGACCGCCATCAGCTCGGGAAGCTGGAAGTCCAGCAGCGGCAGCGCCTGCGCGCCGCTGAGTTCCAGCCAGGCCGGCGCGTCCTGCTGCGGGTCCTGGTAGAACAGGCGCAGCGCGTTGACGGCCTCGACGCCCTCGACCCGCCCGGCCTGCGTGCGCAGTTCGTTGATCTCGACCGCCTTGCCGCGCGGCCAGCCGGCAGCGCGCGGGCCGCCTGGCGGCAGCGCCCACAGGTAGCGCAGCAGCGCGCGCTCGACTTCGGCATGCACCTGCTGCTCGGTGGCCGGATCGACGACCTCGAGCGACAGCGCGACGGCGACCGGCACGAACTGCGGCGACAGCACGTACAGCTCGGTGCCGAGCATGCAGCGCGCCGACAGGTAGTCGTACACATCGGTCAGCAGCCCGGCCTTGGGCCGCGGCGCGGCGGCCAGCGCCTGCGGCGCGGGCGGCAGCACGAATACGCCGACCACGCCCGGCACGCCGCGGCGCACCGCCTTCAGGCTGGCGCCGGGGAAGAAGCCGGCGACCGCTTCGGCGCGCGCCACCGGATTGATCGGGTTGTCGCGCGCGAGCACGCCGTAGTCCTCGGCGGTGACGGCGCGGTCGCGGTGGCCGAGGAAGGCGGGGATGCGGCGTTCGGCCTCGTCCAGCGTCTCGGCATCGACGCCGCCGCGCGTCGGCCATTCGTGGCGCAGCGCCAGGCGGGTGCCGCCGCCGTGGATTTCCTTGATGCTGCCGGCCGGCAGGTTGCCGCCGCTGCCGCCGCCATGGCGGTAGAAGGCGGCGCGGATGCGTGCGTTGGCGGGCGGGCGCTTGCCGCGTATGCCGTCGCCGAAATGCACGCTGGCGCTGGCCGCATCGACGGTGAAGACGGTGTCGTCCGGCCCGCTGCCGGCGAAATGCGCCACCTGCGTCCACGGCTGGAAGGCGCGCAGGTGTTCGACGTCGACCTGCACGCTGGCGGCGTCCACGTCCGCGTGCGGCAGTTCGAAGCGCTGGTCGGGGCGCCCGTTGCCGGCGCCGAGCATCACGTCGCGCGCGATGCCCTGGCCGATGACGTCGACCGCATTGAGGCCGATGTAGCCCAGGCTCAGCGCCGCTTCGTCGGCGCAGGACAGGCGCAGCCAGAACAGCAACTGGCCGGGGCGCAGCTCGGCGGGGGCTTCCGGCGGCGTGTCGCCGAGGCCGGCGAACTGCGGATCGAGTGCGCTGGCGGCGCGCAGCAGTTCGGCGTTGCGCGGCAGGCGCAGGCGCGCGACGCCGGTGCGGCGCCCGCCCGCCGAGCTGTCGCCGACGACTTCGAGCGGCAGGTAGCGCACGCTGCCGGGCGCGCCGTCAGGGTCGGGCCACCAGGCGAGCTCCCAGTCCAGCTTGCGCGGGCGCAGGCCGGTGGCGAGCTGGCCTTCGAGTTCCGTCAGCGGCGCGAGGCCGACGTTGAGCACGATGCCGGCCAGATCGCGCCGCAGCAAATCGGCCTGGGCGATGAAAGCGGGTTTGGCGAGCGCGATGGCGAGATGGAAGGCGCCGTCGCGCGTACCGGCGGTGCTCAGCGCGTCGCGCCCCGGCACCAGCGTCAGCGGGCGGAAGGCGGCGGGTTCGACGCCGTACTGGGCGCGCAATTGTTCGAGGCTGATGCCTTCGGCGGCGAGCGCGGCGTCGTCCAGCGTGTGCTTGACGAGGATGTGCAGCGCGAGCGGCGTGGGCTGGACTTCGCCGACGGTGGAAAAGCTCGTGCTGCCGGCCTTGAGCAGCGATTCGGCGGCGAGCAGCGGCGGCAGCGCGCGGTTGGCGGCATCGATGCTGACGATGCCGGCGGCCGGGCGGGCGGGGCGCAGCGGAATCTGCAGCAGGTTCAGGAAGGCGCGGCGCTGGCGCTCCGGAATCTGGTTGGCGCGGTAGATGATGGTCTCGGTGAGCCAGGCGAACAGATCGACCAGCGCGTAGACCGGGTCGCCCGGCGCCAGCGGCGCCATTTCCGGCACGTGGCGGGCGAGGCGGGCCTGCAGCTCGGCGACGAGCTCGTCGAAGCGGCGGTCGTCGAGGTCCGGAACGGGAAAGTGTGTGGGAAGCGGCATGTGTTCGGCTCCCTGTCATTGCGTCGTGGTCTTCATCTGCCTCAGCCCAGTTCCAGTGCGAGCGCGAAGGTCTCGCGGCGGCCGTCGGCCAGCAGCCGGTAGCGCACTTCCAGAGTGACGTGGGAGAGGCGTTCGCCGTCGGGCACGACGCGCACCTCGTCGATGCCGACGCGCGGCTCCCAGCGCGCCAGCGCGCGCCGGGCGGCGTCCGCGATCAGGGCGCGCGTGGTCTCGTTGTTGGGGTAGTGGATGAAGTTGCGGATGCCGGCGCCGAACTCCGGGCGCATCAGCCGCTCGCCCGGCCCCGTCAGCAGGATGTTGAGCATCACTTCGCGCACGCTGGCGTTGCCGCGGCGCCACGCGGGGCGGCCGTCGGCGCCGAGGCCGCTCAGCAGCGGGAAGCTCGTCAGCAGGGATTCCGGCGTCGGCATCTTCATTTTCCTTTCAGCGCTTTCAGGCACAGCCGGGGCAGGGCGATGAAGACCCATGGCAGCCAGCCGAGAAAGAGATTCAGCAGGTTGATGACGACCATCAGCAGCAGCATCGCGCACAGCGTGATCGCCGGCAGGCTGAAGCCGAAGCTCCAGCAACTGCCCGAACGGTTGCCCGGGCCGCCTTCCTTCATGTCGATGCCGGGCTGGATCCTGCGCATCACGTCGGCGAGCGATTTCGATGTGAGCAGCGCGACGCCGCGCGGCAGGCCGCGTTTGAAGTCGTCGAGCGAAGGCAGCACGATCGTGGTCGGGCGCTGCGCCTCCGGGTCGAAGGGCGAGGCGACGCGGAACATCCGGCTCGCCGGCCCCCAGGCGACGCGCTCGCAGCCGCAGTCGTCGGCCCAGCGCACGAAGGGCAGGGCGACGAAGCGGTCGCCGTCGGTCTGGCCGTAGCGCGGCAGCGCCAGGCCGTCGTCGAAGCGCACCTGGGCGCGGGCCAGGCGCAGCGCGACGAGGCTGCGCAGGTCGGCGGCCTGCTGTTCGGAGATGGCGAGATGGTCGTTGCGCGTCTGGTTGCCGCCGGCGGGCAGGGCAGCCGAGCCGGGTATGGCGTCGTGGCGGGCAATCCGTGCGAAGAGCGTGATCAGGCCTGGCGCACTCCGGTCCAGCCATGCGAGTACCGTCTCGCCGGACACCTGAACGGGCCGAGGTATCAGGCTGTCGTCGACGATGCGCCATTCCAGCGTGTGGAAGCGCAAGCTGCCGAGCAGCGCGCGCAGTCCGGCGTTGTCGGCGTCGGCGGCGTCGTGAACCTGAAACTGCGCGATCAGCGTCTGCAACAGTTCGATGAAGCCGGCGGTCGCGATGCCGTTCGTGACGAGCTGCCCGTCGTCTGCGCTCCACGCCTTCTCCCCCCGGCTGCCGAGCGGCCAGGCGTGTTCGAGGCCGAAGTCGGGCGCCTGGTCGCCGCTGGCCTGCGGCAGCGGCGTGTCGGCGGCTTCGCGCGCGCTGCCGCCGAGCGGCAGGTAGCCCCACAGCAGCGTGTGGCTGCGCACGATGCCGCGGGCGTCGCGGCGGCGCACCAGCAGCGGGTGCAGCGGCGTGACCTCTTCGCCCGAATAGGGCGGCTCGGGGAAGCGCTGCGGCAGCAGGCCGCGGGCGGTGAGGCGGTGCACGTCGTCCGGGTCGTGGTCCGGGATCGGACCGCCGCGCCAGCCCAGCGGCTGGCCGTCGGCGATCATCCAGCGCTGCGGCGGGCCGTCGGCGGGCATGCGGCGCACCACCATGCCGGCGCCGAGGATCTTGTTCGGGTCGAAGGCCGGCGCGCCGGGGATCGCGCACTGCACTTCGGCGCAGACGACGTAGAAACTGCGGTGCATCGGCAGGCGCAGCGTCGGCTCGTTCTTGAAGCGGCCGAAGCGGTCGGCGCCGAACCAGGGCTGCGCCGCCATGCCGGCGAGGCGGCCGGCGTGGGCGTCGTTGAGGAAGCGGGCGACGAAATCGTCGTCCAGATAGCGGTGCAGCGTCGGGCCGTCGCCGGCGCCGGCGAAGAAGGGCGCGGCCACGCGCGGCGGGTGCGTGCCCGCGCTGGCGGAGAATTTCGGTGCGCGCCGGGATTGTTCGGCCAACAGCGCGTCTTCGACGGTGGTCACCATATGTTCCCCGCTCCCGGCGTGTAGCTCGCCGACACCACCGAGTTGCTGATCAGGGTGTCGCACTGCACGACACCGGAAAACTTGCTCAGCCCGGCATCGACCTTGACCATGCCGGCCGACACCGTGAGCTGCGCGGCCTCGATCTTGACCTCGCCGGCGCTGCTCACCTTGATGCTGCCGGGCGACATCTCGACCTTTTCGCCGCCTTGCTCGACCGTGACCTTGCCGCCGCCCTGGTCGGTGATCGTGAGGTGGTTGCCGGCCGGCGTTTCGATGCGGACCCTGGGTTCCTGGTCGTCCAGCAGCACCTTGATGCCGGCCGGGCTCTGGATGAAGTAGCGTTCTTCCACCGGCTCGGCATCGCCCGGCTGGCTGCCGCCGCCGCTCCACACCGCTCCGAGCACGATGGGCAGGTCCGGGCTGACGAAGGCGACGACGACCTGTTCGTCCACGCGCGGTAGCAGGCTGACGCCGTAGCCGCTGCCGGCGCCCGGCACCATCACCGCCGCCCAGGTTTCCAGGCCGCTTGCCGGCAGGCGCAGCTTGACGCGGCCGCGCTGTTCCGGATCGGCGTTGTCGAGCACCACACCGAGGTGCAGCTCGTGCAGGGAGCCGGGGCTGTGATGTGTGCTCATGGATTCCAGTCCGGACGTTCGACGCGCAGCCGGGTGGACAGGCCCTGGGTGTTGTCGAAGTGGTGCCAGCATTCGGTGACGCGGTAGCGGCCGGCCAGCCGCGGCGACACGCCGGCCAGCTCCACTTCGCGCCCGGCACGCAGTTCCGGCGTGCCGGTGCACACGATCTCGCCGTGCAGGAAGCGTTGGGCGTCGCGGCGGAAGGCGCCGCGGGCGAGGGAATCGGCCTCGGCCTGCGAGCGCGGGAAAGGGTGGGCGCGCGGCGAGCGGCCGTCCCAGCCGAGCTCGGCCAGCGTCGCCGCGGCGGTGCGGCCGGAGGGCGCGGGGGCGAGCGCGGCACTGCTGCCGCTGGCCGCGGCATCGTCGGCCAGGTTGTAGCCGTCGGCCAGCACTTCGCGCGGCTGGCGGTTGAGGTCGGCGATGATGCGGACGCGGCGGGCGTTGGTGCCGGGGTCGAGATGCACCGGGCTGGCGTCGGCCTCTTCGGCGCGCGCGCGCAGGCGGCCGTCCTGCAGGCGCAGCGGAATGTCGTGCGGCCCCAGCATGCGCAGCAGGAAGGCGAGATGGCTTTCGTTGTGCTGCAGCCAGTCGGCGCTGCCGGCGTCGATGCTGACGTCGGCCTGCAGGCCGGCATCGCTGGCGATCGCGCGCACGACCGCGTCCAGGCCCTGGTTCTCGAACACGCGGCTGGCGCGGCTGCGCGCGAGCTTGTGCAGGGCGTCCTCGGCGAGGATCACGAGCTGGGGCGCGCCGTCGCCGTAGCGCTCTTCCAGCGCGGTGATGTCGCCGGAGAAGATGGCGCTGCGCGCGGTCTCGCCGAGCACGATGTCCAGCCGGCTGCCCAGGCGCAGGTACTGGAAGCCGAAATCCGCCGTGCCGCCGCTGTTCGGCAGCCAGTTGATCAGCCGCAGCTCGGCGCTCGCCATGCCGCTGGCCGGCAGACGCACCGACAGCGCGGCCGCCGCCTGGCCCAGCGCGGCGAGCACGCTGCCGTCGATGCTGAGGCGCGGACGGGCGCTGACGAGGGCGGCATCAGTCGATGACAAGGCGGGCCTCCCGCTCGCGCGCGATGGCGAGCAGATCGAACAGCGTTTCGCCCGGCTGGCCTTCGGGCGGGCGGGCGTCGGCGCCCGTACCCTGCGCGGGGCTGGGTTCGGGCTGGATCTCGGCCAGCAACTCGTCGATGATCACCGGCATCATTGGCCTCCGAATGGAATCAGCAGCGCGCCCGGCGATGCGAAGCGCGGGTTGTCGAGGGCGTTGAGGTCGGCCACGCCGCGCCAGTCGCGCGGGTTCCGTCCGGCCGCTTGCGCCGCGCCCGCGGCGCTCTGGCCGCCGGCCGCGAAGCCGGGACGGGCGGCGGCCTGCACCGACGGGTCGAGCGCGAACTGGTAGCGGTCTTCCTTGAAGGTCAGCGCCAGCGTCGCGCGCAGCGGAATGCCTTCCGGGGCGAAGAAGTCGAGCGTCTCGGAATAGCTCGACAGCATGCCGGTGAACTGGAAGCTGCCCCACTGGAAGCGGCAGCGCGTGGGCGCCTTGGGGCGCTCCGATTCGGCATCCTGCGGTTTCATGAAGGCTTCGGCGATGCGCTTGGTGAGCGTGCGGACATCGGTGTTGGCGGCCACCGTCTCGCGCTTGTCCGTGCCCAGTGCGGCGGTGACGCTGGTGTCGAACACCAGTTCCACCGCGAGCGTGGATTCGCTCTTGTCCACATACTGCGCCGCCGCGCCGCTGCCGCCCTTGTTGTCGGCCTTCAGCGTGTTCGACAGCGTCACGCGCAGCGTCGCCGGGTTGAACTGCACGTCGATGTGCTTGCTCTCGTCGGTCTCGACCTGATCGCCGTTCATCGGGATCAGCTTGGCGCGGGCGATCTGCATGGCGGGCATGGGCGGTCTCCTCAGACGTGTTCCAGTTCCAGGCCTTCATGCACGAGCTGCAGCTCCTCGATGGCGACCTGGCTGGCGGTCGAGGAGAGATCCGGGCCCTTGAACCTGGTCGGCAGCGCGTTGGTGATGCGCCAGCGCAGCAGCGGCGCGTCCGGCCTTTCGGGGTGGAACACGTCGATGGTGCCGTTCATGCGCAGCGCGTGGTTGGCCTGCCGGGTGGAGACGTCGAACCAGCGCCACAGGTCGGCGACCGCGGTGATGCCGCGCTTGAGGACGATGGGGGCGAAGGTCGTCGGGCCGGCGAGCTGCACTTCGCCCCAGTTGCGCCCGCCTTCCTTCAGTGCCTTCGGCGCCATCGTCGCTTCCAGCCCGCTGACTTCGCTGAAGGCGCCTTCGCACAGCAGGCTGCCGCCCTCGCCGTCGTACAGCGCGACGTGGAAGCGGAAAGGGATGAATTCGGCATGCTCAGCCATCGAGCGCCTCGATGCGTGTGTCCGCCCCGCTGGCGTGGCGGTCCTGCAGGAAGGTGATGCGTATCCGGTCCAGCGGATAGGCGAGGGCGGCTTCGATCTCGAACGCGAGCGTCGATTCGGCCTGCGGCAGTTGCCGGATGCGGCAGGCGTCCTCTGGGCTCGCGCCGCGCAGCGCGCCGGCCGCATGCAGCCGGCCGAAGAAGGCGTGCAGCGCGATCTCCACCCGCGGATCGCGCGGATCGACGTCGAACGCCAGCCGTTCGCCCAGCGTGCGCAGTTCGCGCCGCAGCCAGCCCATGAAGCGCATCGCCTCGGCCGAGTACCAGTGGCCCAGGGCGCGGGTGGCGGCGTTCATGCGGTCGAGGTCGGCAGCGGGCAGGCAGGGCGCGCACAGCGCTTCGTCGTCCACCTGCAGTTTTCCGGCGCGCATCAGCAGCACCGTGACGCCCGGGTCGTCCCGCAGATCGGCCGCGCGCTGCTGCGTGACCGGCGGCCAGGGCTGCAGCATGCCGGGCAGCGGGCGTCCGCCGATCGAGCGCCAGGCGCCGAAGCGCTGGGCGACGCGCGCCTGCATGCCGGCGACGAGCCCGCAGGGCGAACCGAGTGCGCGGTCGTCGCCGCGCAGATAGGGCCAGACGAACTGCAGGTGGCGCAGCCGGCGGAACTCCGCGCCGTCTTTCACGTTCTCGTCGTCCGTCGCGTCGGGGGCGGGCCTGCCGCGCAGCCGATCGAGGAATGCGGCCGCAGGCGCGGGCAGTTCGTCCTCGGGCCGCGAGTCGAGCGGCAGCGCGAGCAGGCACTGCAGGTCCGGCCGCAGCCGCGCCAGCGTGCGCGCGATGCCGGCGACGATCCGGTAGGCGTCGGCGGTTTCGCCCGCGGCCGGCATCTCGTCCGGGTTGCGGCGTTCGCGGTGGGTGTCGTCGATCTCGGTGCCGCAGGGCAGGAACACGGGGGCGGGATTGGCGAGCCGCAGGCGCGGCACGTCGGGCAGCGCGGCGGGCACCAGCAGGCGTTCCAGGTCGGGCAGCGCGACGATGCCGGCGCGCGGCACCAGCAGCGCGTGCTCGAAGGCGCCCAGCGTGTCCGGCCCGGCCAGGTCGGCGCCGGGGCGCGGCAGGAAGGCGTGGATGCCGTCGCGCTCGGGCACGCGGATGATCCACAGCGTGCGGGTGTCGGGTATGCCGGCATCGGCATTGCTGGGGCCGCCGCCGGCGAAGAAGTCCTGCACCGCCAGCGGCAGCCAGGCCGTGCGCCCGGCAAGGGTGCTGCGATAGCCGGTGCCGGTATCGAAGGCGAACGGGAACAGGGCCTGGAAATGGCCGAGCGAGCGGATCGGGATCGGCAGCCGGTACAGCGCGAGCAGGTCGGCATCGTCCGCAGCGGCCAGTTCCGGTTCGTCGAAGAGCTGGCGCAGCCGCTCGACCTGCCTGGCGAAGCCCAGCGCCTCGATGTCCGCCAGCACGACGGCGTCGCGCGCGAGCCGCTGCCACTGCGCGCCGCCGTCGGGCGACGGGCAGTGGCCGATCATCACGACTTCGACGGGCGCGAGCCGCCCCGGTTCGGGGCGGGCGTCCAGTTCGATGCGGCGGTCGGCGAGCAGCACGGCTTCATTCCTGTTCGATGGTCTCGACCGACAGCACCAGTTCCTCGATGGCGACGTCGCCGCCGCCCTTGGCGGTCAGCGTCGGCCCTGTCCATTTGATCGGGATCGCGCCGCGCAGCTTCCAGGTCAGCACGGTTTCGCTGCGGTCCTCGGACTGCAGCTTGATGGCGATGTCGCGCTTGGCTTCGGAAATCTTCCCGGTACGGCCCAGCTCCAGCCACTCGTAGAGGTTCTGCGCGCCGATCACGCCGCGCTTGAGGGTGACGTCGCCGGCCTTGTGGATGCCCGGCACCTTGCGCACGTAGTTCACGCGGTCGTTGCCGGCGCGGTATTCGGCGATCGTGACTTCGGCATTGAGGCCCGACACTTCGGAGAAGCCGGCGCGCACCTCGCTGCCCTGGCCGGGTTCGAGATCGACGAGGAAATTGAACGCCGAGTAGGGGGTTTCACGGAAAGTGGCCATGACTCTGTTCTCCGGTTTTCAGGCGTCGGCGGTCTTCTGGCCGATGCGGAAGATCACGAATTCGGCGGGCTTCAGCGCGGCGACGCCGACGAGGCACACCATGCGGCCGTTGTCGATGTCGTTCTGCGTCATCGTCGAGCGGTCGCAGCGCACGAAATAGGCTTCCTTGGGCGTGCCGCCGAGCAGCCGGCCGTTGCGCCATTCGGAGAACAGGAAGTCCTCGACGCTGGAGCGGATGTTGGCCCACAGCGCCTCGCCGTTCGGCTCGAACACGGCCCACTGGGTGGATTTCTCGATCGAGCGTTCCAGGTAGAGGAAGTAGCGCCGCACATTCACGTACTTCCATTCGGGATCGCTGGCCAGCGTGCGCCCGCCCCACACGCGGTGGCCGCGCCCGGCGAAGGAGCGCAGCACGTTGATGCCGTTGGGGTTGAGCAGCTCCTGCTGGAAGGCGTTGATCTGCTGGTCGAAGCGCAGCGCGCCGAGCACGACCTCGTTGGCCGGCGCCTTGTGCACGCCGCGGTCCACGTCGGTGCGCGAGTAGATGCCGGCGATGAAGCCCGAAGGCGGCACGGCGATGTCGCGCCGCGTGCCGGCCGGATCAGGAGCCGGGTTGGGGGTGACGACCCAGGGGTAGTAGAGGGCGAGGCGGGAGTCGTCGAAGTTGCCGGCGAAGGCGCGCACTTCGCCGATGCTCTGGTCCTTGCGCGAATCGACGACGCCGATGCGATAGCGCATGCGGCGGCAATGCTTCTGCACTTCCAGCACGACGGCCTTGTGCACGTCCTCGGGGGAGGCGGCCGCGGCGGGCGTCATGACGATGGACACGTCCTCGATGTCTTCGAGCGCCTTCAGGCCGGTGCTGCCCCTGACTTCGTCGGTCTTGCCGGCGTAGTCGATGGCCGTGGGCTCGCCGCCGTCCGAACCGCCTGCGAGGGTGATCAGGTAGCGTGGGCCATCGAGCGAATTGGCCGGGGGGGTGATGGCGGCAGAATCGCACAGCGCGATCAAGGCGCTCCGGATCTGTTCCTCGCTTGCGTCCGTCGGCTCGATGGAGGCTGCGATCGGCGAACTCAGCGCTTCGGCTCGGCGCTCGGGCTCGGCCGGAAGAGCCGCGGCAAGACTGCCGGGGCCGTCAGCGGCGATGGACAGTTCCCCGTAGGTGTATATGACTTCGCCGTCCTTGCCGCCGCTGCGCACGTCCAGATCGAAGTGGCGCAGGGCGGCGTCGCGCCAGCGCAGCTCCAGCGTGTATTCGCCGGCCTTGCCGGGGAAGCGGCTGAAGAAGCTCACGATGCCTGCCGCGCTTTCCGCGTCGTCGGTGTCCTCCGCGTCTTCGGGCGGCTCGGGAGGCTCAGGGTTCTCGGGAGGTTCGGGAGGTTCGGGGGTTTCGGTGTCGTCGACATCCTCCGTGTCATCCGCGTTCTGCCGGGTGCTTGCGGCCCTGGGCTGGGTTCCGTCGGCCGCCACGCGCACGACGAAAAGCTGCTTGCCGCCGTTGTCGAAGAAGGCCCGCGCCGCATGCGCGGTGTAGTTGGGCACCGCGGCGCCAGCCGTGCCGATGGCCAGATCCTGCGCGTCGCCGTAGATGCGCTCGAACTCCGCATAGCTGGTCAGCACTTCCGGCAGGCCGCGCAGCGGGCCGCTGCGGGTCGGCCCGACCAGCGCCGCGACGCTGGTGCCGACGCCCTCGATGGACTTGTTGCGGAAACTCGTCTCCTCGACGAAGACGCCAGGTGCAAGGTACTCGGGCATGTCGCTTCTCCTTCGCGGGCGTTGCGCTTGTCGGGCGTTCAGGGAAGCCGCAGGACGAGGGCATCCCGTCCCGGGCTGGCAAGGGTGGCGATGCGCCCCGGCGCAAGGTCCACCGTGAGTTCGGTCTTGAATGCGGCGTTGCCGCTGCCCGTGCCGCGTACCTGCGCGGCGGGCAGCGTGTCGGGATCCGTGCCATCGGCGGCGGCACGCAGCGTCAGCGTGGCGGGGTAGGTTTCTGCCGGCGCATCCCTGGTCAGCGAGGGCAGGCGCTCCAGCGACAGGCGGAACTCGCCGTGCGCGTCGCTCTGCGCGATGAAGTCGAGCGGTTCGGCGAGCGGCGGGGCCACGCGCAATGTCAGCAGTACCCACGGCACCGGCGTGCCGTCTTCGCGCAGCGTGCGCCCGTACAGGCCGCCGGCTCGCCCGAAGCGCGTCCCCAGCGGCGAGCGGAACAGCCCCAGGCGGCGCCCTTCGCGCCTTCCGGCGTCGAACGCGAAGCGCCGCGGCAGGAAGATTCCGGCGCGGTCGCGCACCTCGCCGGCGAGCGGGTACAGCGCCTCGTCGGGCGGGGCCAGCTCGGCCGGCCCTGCCTCGCCATCGATCACCAGGCGCATTCCCTCGGGTTCCCGCCGCCACAGCACGGTGCCGGCCGTCTTGTGGATCAGCTTCAGATCCGGCGGCGCCTGGGTGAGGCGCACGTCGAGGTCCTGCGCCGGCAGCGTGCGGCGCGCGACGGCCTGCGGGCCGCTGGCGTCCACCCATTCGATGAAGTCGCTGGCATGCAGCACGAGGGTCTCGGCGATCATCGCGTGCGCGCTCCGTCGTCCATCGGGAACACCAGCGTGCGCACCGGCGGGCCTTCGGCGGGGTCGATGTCGGGGGCGAGGCGCACCGTCTTGACCAGATAGGGCGCCGACAGGCGGTAGTCGCCCGGCAGGCTGTCCCACAGCCGCATCAGGTCTTCGGTGCTCATTTCCTCGGGCATCACCTGCACGCTGTCCTCGTCGCCCCACGAGGGATCGGCAAGACTGAGGTCGCCGCTCGTCAGCGGCAGGCCGCCGCCGACGATGCGGATCGCCGTGGAGAGGTATTCGATTTCCTGTTCGGTATGTGTGCACCACGCGATCAGCAGCAGGTGCAGGTTCACCGGCAGCTCGGGGCGCGGCAGGCGGCGGCCCTCGACGGCGGGCAGGTGGCGGTTGCGGCTGAAAGGGTCGACCGAAATGCGGTGCAGGTACAGCCCCAGCGTATCGGTGTTCGGCTGCGGCGTACCGGCCAGCGTGTGCGAACCCAGGATCTCGACCTGGGGGTTGCCGCCCAGCCGCACCGCCATGCGAATCGCCAGGCGTTCGCGCAGCGCCTGCAGTACCGCGAGGATTCCGTGGTGCGAAGCCAAGCTGTTCTCCCCTTTGAGCCGGCGTGAGCTTGCGAAACGGTGCTGCGACGAACGGATCATTCCTGCCTGTTGCAGGATGGATACCGGGATGTCGTGCGAGAGGAAGCCGAGGAGGTCCCGATGTGGGTCAAAAAGCCACACTCTGATCGTAGTGCGGGAATGCCGAATGTCGAGATAAGAATTTCTATTGAAATGGCTAGAACTTTGTTGCCGTATGCATGGACTGCCGCGAGCCGTGGAGGCACACTTCCGCGAGCGTCGGCTCGTCACGGAGCCGTTTCATGCCGATTGTTTTTGACGATGGAGGTGGTGAATGGGGAGCAGGTTCTTTCGTTCCATGCTGTTCGGGAGTGCGATCCATTGCCTGATCGTTTTCAGCGTGCAGGCCGCTCCGCCCTTGCCGGCGCTGGGCGCCGACGCGAATGCGGTGACGGTGTCGGGGATTTCGTCCGGTGCCTACATGGCGGTGCAACTGCAGGTCGCACATTCGCAACTGGTGAAAGGGGCGGGCGTGATCGCCGGTGGTCCCTACGAGTGCGCCCAGGGCAGCATGTGGCGCGCGCTCGGCAACTGCATGGAGCCGTCTACGCCGGCCAGCGTGCCCTCTGCGCGCGACACCGACTCACGTATCCAGGCGCGTGCCCGCGCCGGCCGCATCGACGACCCGGCAGGGCTGGCGGACGACAAGGTGTGGGTGTTCTCCGGCGGCGGGGACCGCACGGTCGAGCGGCCGGTGGTCGATGGATTGGTGGCCTTCTACCGCAGCCGCCTGCCGCAGGACGCGGTGCAGTACGTGCAGCACGACAATGCCGGGCACGCGATGATCTCGGTGGCCGATCCGGCGGCGAATGCCTGCGAGACCTCGGCGCCGCCTTTCATCAACCGTTGCGGCGAACTGGATGCAGCCGGCGAACTGCTGACACAGCTGTACGGACCGCTGGCGCCGCGCGTGGAGCGCCCGGCAGGCGAAGTGGTCGCCTTCGACCAGAGCGAATACACCGGCATCGCACCGTTCGAGCTGAGTATGGCGGATCAGGGCTACGTCTATGTGCCGCAGGCCTGCCGCGAGGGCGGCTGCCGGCTGCATGTGGCGCTGCACGGCTGCCGCCAGACCGAGGGCCAGATCGGCCGGCGTTTCGTCGATACGGCAGGCTACAACGAGTGGGCCGATGGCAACCGGATCATCGTCCTGTATCCGCAGGCAGCGGCGCGCAGCGGCCTGGCCTTCTGGTCCTTGCGCTGGGTGTACAACCCGAAGGGCTGCTGGGACTGGTGGGGCTATACCGGGCCGGAATACGCGACGCGAGACGGCGGCCAGATTCGCGCCATCCGCGCGATGCTCGATCGCCTCGCCGAATCCCCCAGGTAGCCGCCGGGCGGGACCCGGCGGCGGGGCAGGGAGAGTCAGGCCTGCATGTTGGCCGGGCGGTAGGCCTGGATGACCGGCAGCAACTGGCCGAAGACCTTCGGCGTGCCGGCGACGACGTTGCCGGTGGTCATGAAGCCGGCTTCGCCCGACAGGTCGGACACCAGGCCGCCGGCTTCCTGGATCAGCAGCACGCCGGCCGCCATGTCCCACGGCGACAGGCCCATTTCCCAGAAGCCGTCGAGACGGCCGCAGGCGACGTAGGCCAGGTCGAGCGAGGCCGCACCGGGGCGGCGGATGCCGGCGGTCTTCTGCGTCAGTTCCTTGAACATCGCCAGATAGGCATCGACGTTGTCGAACTGGCGGAAGGGGAAGCCGGTGCCGATCAGCGCTTCGTTGAGGCGGGTGCGGCGCGACACGCGGATGCGGCGGTCGTTGAGGAAGGCGCCGCCGCCGCGCGAGGCGGTGAACATCTCGTTGGTGTTCGGATCGTAGATCACCGCATGTTCGAGCACGCCGTTCCTGGTCTGTGCGATCGACACCGCGTATTGCGGAAAACCATGGATGAAGTTGGTGGTGCCGTCGAGCGGATCGATGATCCAGTTGTACTCGCTCTCGGGGCCCGACTCGCCGGACTCCTCTGCTAGAATCCCGTGCCCCGGGAAGGCCTCGCGCAGCACGTCGATGATCGCCTGCTCGGCAGCGCGGTCGACTTCGGTGACGAAGTCGTTGGGCGTCTTGCTCTGCACCGTCAGCAGGTCGAGCTGCGTGGAAGCGCGGTTGATGACGGTCGCAGCGCGGCGGGCGGCCTTGACGGCGATGTTCAGGGTGGGATGCATGCGGGATCTCGGTTAAAGAGGCGGGGCTGTGCCGCGCTATCGTGCGCGCCGGCCCGGCGGAATTCGGAAAACGCGGAATTTTAATATGAATCGCCCCCTTGCGCTCGACCGTATCCGGGTCGTGCTGTCGCGTACCAGCCACCCCGGCAACATCGGCGCCGCCGCCCGCGCGATGAAGACGATGGGGCTGCGCCAGTTGTGGCTGGTGTCGCCGGCCGTCTTTCCCGACGAGGTCGCCACCGCGCGGGCGTCCGGCGCGGTCGATATCCTCGAGTCCGCCCGCGTGGTCGATACCCTGGAACAGGCGCTGGCCGACACCGTGTTCTCGGCGGCGCTGACCGCCCGCCGCCGCGAGCTGTCGCTGCCGCGCCTGCATGCGCGCGAGGCGGCGCAGGAAATCGTCGCCCGTACCATCGATGGCGAGGTCGCGCTGGTGTTCGGCAACGAAACCAGCGGCATGACCAACGAGGAAGTCGGCCTGTGCAGCCTGCCGGTGACGATCCCGACCGACGCCGAATTTTCCTCGCTGAACCTGGGCGCAGCCGTCCAGTTGCTGGCCTACGAGCTGCGCATGGCCGCGCTGCAGCCGCCGCCCCCGCAGGATCTGCAGGCCGAGCCGGCCACCCACGCCGACTTCGAAGGCTTCATGGCCCACCTCGAACATGCGGTGACGCTGAGCGGCTTTCACGACCCGAAGAATCCCAAGCGGCTGCTGCCGCGCATGCGGCGGATGTTCAACCGCATCCGGCTGGAGAAGGAAGAAGTCGCCATCCTGCGTGGCATGCTGACGACCTTCGAGACACCGAAGCGGCGCAACTGAAAGCCCGCTGAGCCGGGCCGCTGCCTGCAAGGAGGTCTTGGAGCGCGCGGCCGAAGGCCTTAGCATCTGTTGCCAACGAGGACAGGTGGACGGGCCCTGCAATGAACATTCTCTACGACGAGGCGATCGACGGCGCGCTCGACAAGGTCGATGTCGCCGATCTCTTTGCCGAGCTGCGCCGCAGCCTGCCGGATCTCCAGATTCTCCACAGCGAGGAAGACCGCCGCCCCTACGAGTGCGATGCCTTGTCGGCCTACCGCACGCTGCCGATGCTGGTGCTGCTGCCCGAGCGTGTCGAGCAGGTCGAAGCCATCCTGCGCATCTGCCATGCGCGCCGGGTGCCGGTGGTGCCACGCGGCGCGGGCACGGGCCTGTCGGGCGGGGCGCTGCCGCTGGAGCAGGGCGTGCTGCTGGTGATGGCGCGCTTCAACCGCATCCTCGAAGTCGATCCGCAAGGGCGCTTTGCCCGCGTGCAGCCGGGCGTGCGCAATCTGGCGATCTCGCAGGCCGCCGCGCCCTACGAGCTCTATTACGCGCCCGATCCCTCGTCGCAGATCGCCTGTTCGATCGGCGGCAACGTGGCGGAGAACGCGGGCGGCGTGCATTGCCTGAAGTACGGGCTGACCGTGCACAACGTCCTCAAGGTCGAGATTCTCACGATCGAGGGCGAGCGCCTGACGCTGGGCTCGGATGCGCTGGATTCACCCGGCTTCGATCTGCTGGCGCTGTTCATGGGCTCCGAAGGCATGCTCGGCATCGTCACCGAGATCACGGTCAAGCTGCTGCCGAAGCCGCGGGTGGCGCGCGTGCTGATGGCGAGCTTCGATTCGGTCGACAGCGCGGGCAGGGCGGTCGCCGACATCATCGGCGAAGGCATCATCCCGGGGGGCCTGGAGATGATGGACAAGCTCGCCATCCAGGCGGCCGAGGATTTCATCCATGCCGGCTACCCGGTCGAGGCCGAGGCGATCCTGCTGTGCGAGCTGGACGGCGTCGAGCTGGACGTCGCCGAGGACATCGAACGGGTACGCGCAGTGCTGAACAAGGCGGGCGCGACCGCGGTCAGCCTGGCGCGCGACGAAGCCGAGCGAGTGAGGTTCTGGGCCGGGCGCAAGAATGCCTTTCCCGCCGTCGGCCGCATGTCGCCGGACTACTACTGCATGGACGGCACGATTCCGCGCAAGCATCTGCCCAGGGTGCTGCGCGGTACGGCCGAGCTTTCCGAACGCTATGGCTTGCGTGTCGCCAACGTCTTCCATGCCGGCGACGGCAACATGCACCCGCTGATCCTGTTCGATGCCAACCAGCCGGGCGAGCTGGAAAGGGCCGAGGAACTCGGCGGCAAGATCCTTGAACTCTGCGTCGAGGTCGGCGGCACCATCACCGGCGAGCATGGCGTGGGACGCGAGAAGATCAACCAGATGTGCGTGCAGTTCAACGCCGACGAACTGACTTTCTTCCATGCGGTGAAGGCGGCTTTCGACGCCGAAGGCCTGCTGAACCCCGGCAAGAATATCCCCACGCTGCGCCGCTGTGCGGAGAACGGCGCGATGCGTGTGCATCAGGGACAGATGCCGTTTCCCGAACTGGAGCGTTTCTGATGAGCAGCGCAACACCGGATGCCGATCGCAGTGAGGAACTGCTGGCCCAGGTCTGCACGGCGCTTTCCACCGGCACGCCGCTGCTGATCCAGGGCGGTGGCACGAAGGCGTTCTACGGCGGGCAGGGCAGCGGCAGCTTGCTGGATACGCGAGGCCATCGCGGCATCGTCAACTATGAGCCGACCGAACTGGTCGTCACCGTCCGCGTCGGCACGCCGGTCGCCGAACTTGAGGCGGTGCTGGAAGGCGAAGGCCAGACGCTGGCTTTCGAACCGCCGCAGTTCGGCGGGCAGGCCACGGTGGGCGGCATGGTCGCGGCAGGGCTGTCCGGACCCCGGCGGCCGTGGGTCGGCGCGGTGCGCGACTTCGTGCTCGGCTGCCGTATCGTCACCGGGCACGGCAAGCATCTGCGCTTCGGCGGCGAGGTGATGAAGAACGTCGCCGGCTACGACGTTTCGCGCTTGATGGCGGGCAGCCTGGGCTGCCTCGGGCTGCTCACCGAAGTGTCGCTGAAAGTCCTGCCCAAACCGCGCAGCGCCTGTACGCTGCGCTTGGAGTTGGATGTGCCGGCCGCGCTTGACCGTTTCGCCGAATGGGGCCGGCAGCCCCTGCCGATCACCGCCGCCTGCCATGACGGCGAAGCGCTGATGCTGCGGCTGGAAGGGGGCGAGGGCTCGGTGAAGGCTGCGCGGGAAGCGCTTGGCGGCGAACAGGTCTCGCCGGCGTTCTGGACCGCGCTGCGCGAATTCCAGCTCGATTTCTTCGCCGATCCGGCGCCGCTGTGGCGGCTGTCGGTAGCCAATGACTGCCGTCCGGCCGTGCCCGCCGGCGCTCAATTGGTCGACTGGGGCGGTGCCCAGCGCTGGCTCAAGAGCGCCGCCGACAGCACGGAAATCCGTCGTGCGGCAGCGGCGGCGGGCGGGCATGCGAGCTGTTTCACGCCGGGTGCCTGCGACAGCCCGCTGCACCCGCTGCCGGCAGCGCTGATGCGCTACCACCGCCAGCTCAAGGCGCAGCTCGATCCGCAAGGCATTTTCAACCCCGGCCGCATGTACGCCGGGCTGTAACAGGCAGAGGCCATGCAAACCAAGCTGAGTGAAGCCGCGCGCCAGCTGCCCGGCGCCGAGACCGCCGAAAGCGTACTGCGCGCCTGCGTGCATTGCGGCTTCTGCAATGCCACCTGTCCGACCTATCAGTTGCTGGGAGACGAGCTCGACGGCCCGCGCGGGCGCATCTACCTGATGAAGCAGATGCTCGAAGGCGGCGAATTCAGCGCCAGCACCCGCATGCATCTGGACCGCTGCCTGAGCTGCCGCAACTGCGAGACGACTTGCCCCTCGGGCGTGCAGTACCACAAGCTGCTCGATGTCGGCCGCGCGGCCATCGAACTGTGGGCGCCGCGGCCGCTGGACGAAACCGCCCGGCGCACGCTGCTGCGCGGCACCCTGTCGCGGCCGACGGTATTCAAGACGCTTCTGGCGGCGGGCACGGCGCTACGGCCGCTGCTGCCCGAAACCCTGGCATCGAAACTCCCCCGGCGCAGACCTGCCGCCAGGCAGCGCCCGGCGCCACGCCACGCCCGCAGCGTGCTGATGCTGGAAGGCTGCGTGCAGCCCGGCCTGTCGCCCAACACCAACGCCGCTGCGGCCCGGGTGCTCGACCGCCTCGGCATCAGCGTCCGGCCGGTGAGCGAAGCCGGCTGCTGCGGCGCGCTCGATTTCCATCTCGATGCGCAGGAGGCCGGGCTGGAACGTGCCCGGCGAAACATCGATGCCTGGTGGCCGGCGATCGAGGCGGGCGCCGAGTCGATCGTGCAGACTGCCAGCGGCTGCGGTGCCTTCGTCAAGGAATACGGCTACATGCTGCGCGACGATCCGGCCTATGCCGCCAAGGCGGCGCGGGTCAGCGAACTGGCCAGGGATCTGGTCGAAGTGCTGCGCGCCGAACCGCTGGACAAACTCGGCGTGTCCGCCGGCAAGCGGCTCGCCTTCCACTGCCCCTGTACGCTGCAGCACGCGCAAAAACTCGGCTCTGCAGTCGAGGCCGTGCTGGCCGGCCTGGGCTTCGAACTGACGCCGGTGCCCGATGCCCACCTGTGCTGCGGCTCGGCAGGCACCTATTCGCTGACGCAGCCCGAGCTTTCGCGCCGCCTGCGCGACAACAAGCTGGATGCGCTGGAAAGCGGCAAGCCCGAACTGATCGCGACCGCCAACATCGGCTGCCAGACCCACCTGGACAGCGCCGGCCGCACACCGGTGCGGCACTGGATCGAAATCGTCGACGAGGCGCTCGGCGGCTGACGACGAGCCGGTGTTGCGCACGAGGGTGAAGCCCGGTATAGTTCGCCCCCGTCGAGCGCGGAACGGCGCGAGACGAAAGACGATCGGCTTGCTTCATCGGTGAAAGCCGGCGACTGCAAGGCGCGAATGGTTCTGGAAAACCCTCGCCGTACCGGATCGTCGAAATGCGGGAATAGCTCAGTTGGTAGAGCGCAACCTTGCCAAGGTTGAGGTCGCGAGTTCGAGACTCGTTTCCCGCTCCAGAATTTGATCTGCAGCGTTCCGAGGAATCCCGGTGGGTGCTGTAAGTCGTTGAAAAAAGGAGCTTCGGCTCCTTTTTTCGTTTCAGCGACCGCTGCCGGGTTCTACCTGCAGCCAGCGCTTTTTGGTCCATATTCGTGGCTAAAGAATGTGGTGCTACCGACTCCGGTTTCTTGCTGGGTTTGGATCGGGATGGAGAGCAACGTCGGGCCTGAGTCCAGGACTTGGGAGTTCGATGATGGCGCTCGCTGATCTGATCGTGCGGCAAGCCAAAGCCGCCAAAAAACCTACGAGAACCGGCTCACCGGTCACGGGATTCGCGGAACGATCCCGCTGCATGACAATGGCAGTATTTTGCCGATGACGGTGCGCATGGCAGCACCGCCGATGTTCTGAACTGCCGGCGGTGCGTGAAGGCGGGGAGGGGTGATCTAGTCCCTTGGCTGCTGGCCGCGTGCCCAGCGCTTGGGTGTGATGCCGATGGCGTTGCGGAACACCTTGCCGAAGTGGCTGACGTTGGCAAAGCCGACGGCCTGGGAGGTGTCGGCCACGGAGTGGCCGGTGGAGAGCAGGGTCAGGGCGGCATCGAGCCGGATCCGGGTCAGGCAGTCGTGTACGCTGTGGCCGTACAGTGTCTGGAAGCCGGCTTGCAGCCGCTTTTCATTGAGGCCCACGGCCCTGCACAGTGTCCGCACGCTCCAGGGCCTGGCATATTGCTGCTCGAGCAGGGTGCGGGCCTGAATGAGGCGCGAGCGATCGCTGGGGAGTGCGCGCGGGTGCCTCGAATCGAGATTGCGCTGTCTGTAGGTGCATTGGTCGAGTACCGCGGCAAGGGCTTCGCTGACCTTGGCGCACACGAAGGCTCGGCGCGCGAGGCGGTGCTGATGGCCGCAGCGGGTGATTTCGCCGGCGATGCGCTGCAGCGTCGTGAATGCGGGCATGGTGACCATGCAGGCATTGACATGCTCCATGCCGGCGCTGGATGCGCGCATGCAGCCGAGCACGTCGTCCATCTCCAGGCCGGTCAGGCCGAGCAGAGCTTGTTCGGTGAGGTTGATGTTGACCAGGTGGAAGTCGTCTGGTGAGGACAGCACGTCCCAGCCGCGGGCGCGTTCGCCCACGGCCATCAGCAGTACCTGGCCGGCGCCCATGGCGAGTTCGGCGCCATCCTGAACGCCGGCCTCCATATGACCATCGAGCAGGATGGCCAGGGTTACGGCAGGGTCGCCTTCGGCTTCGAAGGCCCAGCTACTGCCCGGGTGGCCATTCATGCAGCAGATGTTGATGCCTTCGGCCGGGCGTTCCAGCTGCATGGTGTGTCGCCAACTGTCGGGAACACCGTCCAACTGGCTGTCGATGATCCGGGCCGGATCATGCACGACGCGGCTGTGCACGCTCCTGATTAACGTGTCCGCCATCAAAAGTTCCTCGAAAAGACAGGTTCTGGCCGTAATCCGGCAGCAAACAGCCCCCATGCCAGCGATGACCGCCGACTTGGCGATGTGTCTCCTCGTTCGTCATGGCGTCGAAAATGATTCCCATCCGCATTTTATAACAGGAAGCCCGGGCAGTAGAGGCCATCCGGGCAGCAAAAATATTCCGTGAAACGCGAATTCTGGCCGTAATGCGGTGGAATGGCGCACGCATTCCGGCAATGATCGCTGCCTGCGTGTTGTGACCCCTTCGTGCGCCCAGGGTGGTAAATGATTCCCATCCGTATTGTGGTGATGCGGTGTCTGCACGCAGGCGTGTTCAGCCCGAGCGGCATGGGCTGATTTGCACGCCTACGCGTGGCGCTCGGGGTGGATTTTGTGCCTGACGAGCTTGCTTCTTCTGCCGATGACAGCACAAGCGTCGGCTTTCTACTTTCTGGTTTGCATGGAGCCGTCAGACAGATGTCCCCTGTGGTGTCCCACCGTGTCCCGACCTTGAAGTCATGGCAACTGCTCGCCGCGGTTGCCGGTGTCTACATCACCCAGACCATCGTCACCGCGTTGATCACCCAGGCGTTGCCGACGCTGCTGCGCAATGAAGGCGCGCCCTTGCAGGTGGCGGGCTTGAGTGCGCTGCTGTGGGCTCCTTGGGGCATTCGCTTCCTGTGGGCGCCGATCGTGGAGCGCTGGCGCCTGCCCGCAGGCCGCGTCGAGCGCCGCTCGCGCCTGCTGGTGCTGGCGGGGCAGTGGACGATGCTGCTGCTGCTGGTCGGGCTTGGCCTTGCCAGCCTGCTCGGGCGCTTGTCCTTGGGCGGGCATGCAAGCTGGATTCTGGCGGGGTTGGCGCTCGCTGCCTTGGTCGCAGCCACGGCGGACATCGCCTGCGACGGCTTCGTGGTGGATCAACTCTCCGAGAGCGGGCGCGGCTGGGGCAACGTCGCCCAGGTCGGTGGCAACTATGTCGGCGCGATGCTGGGTGCGGGCGGGTTTCTGCTGGTCGCGGGCCAATACGGCTGGCCTTGGGCATTGCTTGCGGCGGGTTCCGTGATCCTCGTGCTGACCGTACCGATGTTGCTGGTGCGCGAGCCGGAGCGTGACCGGAAGTTGGCCATCGAGCACCGTCCGAGTCTGATGCACGCCTTGCGCCGCCCGGAAGTGCGCGTCGGCCTGTTGATGCTGCTGTTGTCGAGTATCGGCGTGCGGCTGACGTTGGGCATGTTCGGGCCGTTCATGCTGGATCGAGGCATGGACATGGAGCAGCTTGGCTGGCTGTTCGGTTCTCTTCATATCGGTGCCGGCCTGAGCGGTGCCGTGCTGGGTGGTTTGCTGGTGCGCCTTGCGCCGGGTTGGCGTGCGGTATCGATCGCGGTGGCGCTGAAGGCTTGCGTTTTCCTGGCGTTGACGAGGGCTGCATTGCCGGAGTCGTCGACCGGGTTGAGCACGTTTGTCGTGCTGCTGGGCCTGCTCTTTGGCGTGATGGGCTGCCTGTGGGTGGCGCTGTATTCGGCGCTGATGGGGATGACTTCGCCGCTGCAGGCCGGCGTGGATTTCGCGATCTTCCAGAGTGCCGATGCGCTGCTGGCGGTGGCCGGCGGCATCGTGGGCGGCTGGCTGTCCCAGCACCTGGGCTACCACGTCTGCTTCGGCCTGGCGGCGGTGTCGACGGCGATCGCTGCGCTGGTGGTGTGGTGCCGGTCCCGAAAGGGGAACGGCCTGGCCGTAGCCGAGGTTGCGCATGCCCGCTAGTGCCGCCCAGCCCGTGCCCTCAGCCTGGGCCGTGATGCAGCCGGTGCAGGGCCGCATCCGTTTCGCGATGGCCTTGTCCGGCCTGAGCGCTGCGGCGGCGCTGGGGGCGCTGTGCGCGCTGGCCTGGTCGGTGCACGCGCTGTTGCAGTCGTCAGTGTCGTGGCCATGGCAGCCGTTGCTGCTGGCGGCGGGGCTGACGGCACTGGCTTTCGTGCTGCGGCTGACGGCCTTCAACCGTTCGCACCATGCGGCTTTCCATCTGGAGACCTTGCTGCGCAGCCGGCTGTCGGAGCATCTGGCGCACCTGCCGCTGGGCTACGTCCAGCAGACGGGTTCGGGCGCGCTCGCCAAGGTGATGATGGAAGACGTCAAGGCCTTGCACGTCTTCGTTGCCGACAGCACGCCGCTGTATGCCCGTGCCTACGTGTCGCCGCTGCTGACTTTCGCCCTGCTGCTGTGGCTGGACTGGTGGCTGGCGCTGGCGGCGACGGCCGTGCTGGGCCTCGGCGTGGCGGTGGTTTCGCTGGCCTTGCGCGGCAGCGCCGACATGATGCGCCGCTACAACGAGGCGGGCGAGAACGTCGGCAAGGCGGTGGTGGAATACGTGCAGGCGATGCCGGTGGTGCGGACCTTCGATACTGGCACGGCGACGTTCGGCCGCTACCAGCGGGCGCTGGAAACCTACCGCGACGTGGTGAAGTCCTGGTACCGGATGTCCGGTACGTCGTCGCGCCTGTCGCAGATCATCCTCAGTCCCCTGCCGACGCTGGTGGTGCTGGTATGGCTGGGCGCCTGGCTGACGAGCCGCGACGCGCTGGACGCCGCCACCTGGCTGGCGGTGCTGCTGGCCGGCACCGGCATGGCCGAGTCGCTGCTGCCGATGGTGTCGCTGCGGCATCTGGTGGGCAAGACGCAGATGAGCATCCATCGCATCCATGAAGTGCTGGCCGAACCCGTATTGCCGGTGCCGGCCGCGATACCGACGAAGATGCCGCGCGGCGCCAGCGTCCGTTTCGAGCAGGTGGACTTCCGCTACACGGCCGATGGCCCGCTGGTGCTGCAGGGCGTGAGCTTCGAGGCGCCACCCGGCAGCATCACCGCGCTGGTGGGGCCATCGGGCGCCGGCAAGACCACGGTGGCACGGCTGATTCCGCGTTTCTGGGACGTGAGCGCGGGTTGTATCCAGGTTGGCGGCGTGGATGTGCGCGAGCTGCAGCCGGCGGCGCTGATGCAGCAGGTGGCTTTCGTGTTCCAGGACACTTTCCTGTTTGCCGACACCATCGCCAACAACATTCGCCTGGGGCTGGCTGGCGCGACGATGGACGAGGTGATCGCCGCCGCCCGCGCTGCCCAGGCGCACGAGTTCATCACGGCCTTGCCGCAGGGCTATGACACGCCCGCTGGCGAGCGCGGGGTGTTCCTGTCCGGCGGGCAGCGCCAGCGCATCACCATCGCCCGCGCCATCCTGCAGAGCCGGCCGATCCTGGTGCTGGACGAGGCCACGGCCTTTGCCGACCCCGAGAACGAGGCGGCGCTGGTGGCCGCGCTGGCCAACCTGATGCGGGGCAAGACGGTGCTGATGGTGGCGCACCGGCTGTCGACGATCCGCGATGCGGACCAGATCCTGGTGTTCGATCAGGGCCGGCTGGTCGAGCGCGGGCGACATGAGGCATTGCTTGCCGAGCGCGGTGTGTACGAACGGCTGTGGTCGAATTACGAGCAGGCGCAAGGCTGGGCGCTGCGGGGAGCACAGGCATGAGCGCCACGCGGCCGCAGATCACGCCCTTGCGCGAGACCTGGCGCCAGTTGATGGCGAGTGCCCGCAGCCGCGCACCGCGCCTGCGGGCCAGCCTGATCGGCCTCGGCATTTCCGCCGCCTTGCAGGGCCTGGCGCTGGCCTGCCTGATACCGCTGTTCCAGGCGCTGATTCCCACCGCCCATCATCCCTCTGCCGATTGGCAGGCAGCCTTGCCCTGGCTGCTGCTCATGACCGGGCTGATGCTGGCCAGCATGTTGCTGTGCTGGCGGGCGCAGGGCTTCGACTACCGCGGCGACATGGTGGACAACACGCACGAGCTGCGCACCGAGCTGGGCGAGCAGTTGCGCCGCATCCCGCTGGAACAGGTTCAGGACAAGCGCGCCGGCGAGGTCAATGCCACGCTGCTGGGCAGCGTCGATGAGAACCTGAGCTATTTGCTGACCATCGCCAACATGATGGCGCATGCGCTGATCACCCCGGTGGTGGTGGCGCTGGCGGCGCTGTGCTTCGACTGGCGCATGGGACTGATCCTGCTGCTGGTGTTCCCGCTGCTGATCCCGCTCTACCGCTGGCGCCGGCCTGCTTTCGGCCGCGGCATGCGCATGCTGGCCGACGCCCAGCAGCGCACCAGCGCCGACATCCTGGAGTACGTGCAGGGGCTGCCGGTGCTGCGCGCGGCCTGCTGCGCCGGCATCCAGGCGGAAAGGCTGCAGGCGAGCTTCAAGCACCTGGAGACCATCCAGACCGTCGGCCAGCAGAAAGGCGCCAAGCCCAACCTGATCCTGGCCACGGTGATGGAAATGGCGGTGCTGCTGGTGGTCTTCACCGGCGCCTGGCTGGTCACGCAAGGCACGCTCGACGTCGCGATCCTGGCGGCGCTGATGGTGATCGTGGTGCGCTTCGGCGAGCCGCTGGCGACCTTCGTGCTGTACGCCAAGGTCATCGACCTGATCGAGGCGGCGCTGGACAAGATCAATGCGATGCTGCGCATCGAGCCGCTGCCGCAAATCCTGCCGGCGCAAGTGCCGCAATCCTTCGAGGTGGTTTTCGAAGGCGTGAGCTTCAGCCATGCCCAGGCGAGCAAGCCGACGCTGCAGGCGCTGGATGCCCGGCTGCCCGCCTGCAGCCTGACTGCGCTGGTGGGCCCCTCGGGCTCGGGCAAGACCACGCTGACGCGCTTGCTGATGCGCCATGCCGATCCGCAGGCCGGACGCATCACCATCGGCGGCGTGGACGTGCGCGCCATCGAACCCGAACGGCTCAACGCGCTGATCTCGGTGGTGTTCCAGGATGTGTACCTGTTCGACGACACCATCCTGGCCAACATCCGCATGGCCCGGCCCGAGGCAAGCGACGAGGAAGTGGGGGCTGCCGCCCGCGCAGCCCATTGCCACGACTTCATCAGCCGCCTGCCCGAAGGCTACGCGACCCGCGTCGGCGACATCGGCGGCCGGCTGTCGGGCGGCGAGCGCCAGCGCATCAGCATTGCCCGGGCGATGCTCAAGGACGCACCGATCGTCATCCTCGACGAGCCCACCGCGGCACTCGACACCGAGAGCGAAGTCGCCGTGCAAGGTGCGATCGACGCCCTGGTGCGCGACCGCACGGTGATCGTCGTCGCCCACCGCCTGTCGACCATCGCCGCCGCCGACCAGATTCTGGTGATCGACGGTGGGCGGGTGGTCGAGGCGGGCCGTCACGGCGAGCTGCTCGCCGACAACGGTCGCTACGCCCGCATGTGGCAGGCGCAGCAGAGCGCGAAGAACTGGCACGCCGGACGCTGAACCGCTACGGAATTTCAACTGGCAGGAGATGGAACCATGACCCGCTTCACTTTCAGATCGAGATTGCGCCTGCTCGGCCTCGCGCTCGCGTCCGCCCATGCCGCGGCCTGGACCGGCACCGTTCATGCGCAGCAGGGGGAGGGCGAGACCCAGGCGCTGGCCCCGGTGGTGGTATCCGCCAGCAAGCGTGGCGAAACCCTGGAGCAGCTCAATGGCGCGGCCAGCATCGTCGACCGGCTGGAGCTGGACGATGCGCAGATTTCGTCGACGCTGGAGCTGCACCGGGCCTTCCCCGAGCTGTACATGGCGCACAGCGCGGCCTTCCTGTTCCCGATCATCACGATTCGCGGCGTCACCTCGGCCCAGGATTTCTACAATCCGGCGCTGACCGTCTACGTGGACGGCGTGCCGCAACTGCCAATCGTGGCTGCGCAGTCTCTGCTCGGCGTGCAGCAGGTGGAGCTGCTGAAAGGCCCGCAAGGCACGCTGTACGGCAAGAGCGCGCAGGGTGGCGTGCTCAACATCGTCTCGCACAAGCCGGACGGCACGCCGCAGTTCGTCGCACGCGCTGGCGTGTCCAGCCGCGACGGCTACCAGTTGCAGGCCGAGGGCGCCGGGCCGCTGATCCAGGATCTGCTGTACGGCTCGGTGTCCCTGCTCGCCAACGACGTCAACGGCGACGTGCGCAGCGACGTGATCGGCAGTGAGGAACTCGGCGGTGTGCGTTCGCGCGCCGGCAACGTCAAGCTGCGCCTGGCGCCGACCGGCAGCCCCTGGGAGCTGGGCCTGTCGGCCGGACGTGATTGCGCGACCGGCGACCAGGACGTCTACACTTTGTTCGACGACTACACGTCCCGCCGCGCCCATGTGCTGCCGAACCTGCCGGAAACCTGGCAGGACTATCATCAGCGCCGTTGCGCCAACAGTATTGCAGCCAGCGGCCAATACGATTTCGACGTCTGGCGGCTGAGCGCCGTTGCCAGCACCCAGCGGGTCCACATCACCCGCCGCTTCCCGCTCGATGCCTACTTCCCGCAGTTCTCCGAGCACTGGAAGCAGAACACTCAGGAAGTGCGCCTGTCGACGCGCAGTGCCGAGCAGGGCGGCTTGCCTTCACGTGCCTGGGACGCGGTGTTCGGCCTGTACCGGCAGGAAGTGGAGATGTCCCGGGGCTACCAGTTCGACATGGTGCTGCCCGGCCTCTTTCGGATAATGGACTCCGCGTCCGACAACCGCAGTGAATCGCTGGCGGCGTACGGCGACGTGACATGGCATCTGACGCCCAGGGCCGATCTCACCACCGGCCTGCGTTTCACCCGCGACGAGGCGAAAACGACTTTCCGCGGCGACATGATGGGCAGCGCCTTCCAGGGCAGGGCTTCTTCGAACCAGAACACCTGGCTCGGCCATGTCGCCGCCGGCTACCAATTCACGCCGCAGTGGCGCGGCTACGTCAACGTCGCCCAGGGTTACAAGCCGCTTGGCTACAACCTCGCGCCGTCGAGCGTGGATGACGCCTACGGCTATGGGCGCGAACGCTCGATCAGCTACGAGGCCGGCCTGCGCTATTCCGGCGATGCGGTGCGCGCCAGCGTCGCGGTGTATCGCGTGGACACCAAGGACGTTCAGCTCTACGGCGACGGCGACATGGGCAACCAGACACTGCGCAACGTCGGCGACACGCGCTCGGCCGGCATCGAGTTCAACGCCGAATGGGACCTCACCCGGCAATGGACGCTGAGCGCGGGCGGCTTCGTCAACGATGCCACCTTCCGCCGCTTCGAGGACTCCAGCGCCTGCACCGGCTGCAAGGACAACGACGTGCCGATGGTGCCCAGCCATGGCCTGACCCTGGCGGCCAGGGGCAAGGTCACGATCGGCGACAAGCTGTTGCGGCCTCAGCTGTCGGTGCGCCGCACCGGTTCGCACTACTTCGACAGCAGCAACACGCTGCGCCAGGATGCCTACACCGTGGTCGATGCAGCCGTGGCCTGGAGCCCGGTGCGCAACTGGGACTTCACGGTCTATGCACACAACCTGAGCGACGAGGACTACCGCACCTACGGTTTCTCCTACGGCGCGACCGGCAACTTCGCGCAGGTGGCGCCGGGCAGGACGCTGGGGGTGACGGCGACCTATGCCTATTGATCCGGGTGCAGCCATGCGCGGCGAAACCGCTCCGGTCCTCGAGCCCTCATCCACGGCCTTCGGCCTGAACCGCTGATGGCGGCCTGCATGGCCCGCACCTCGGCGGGGCCTTCATGAGGCGAGCTGCCGCAGCACGTAATGCAGGATGCCGCCGTTGCTGAAGTAATCCAGCTCGTCGAGCGTGTCGATGCGCACGATGAGGGGGACGTTCTTCACCGTGCCATCTGCGAAAGTGATCTCGGCATCGAGTGTCTGGCGAGGCTGGAGCGCACCGCCGAGGCCGTGGATGCTCACCCGCTCGTCGCCTTTGAGGCCGAGTGTCTGCCATGACGTGCCTTCCTCGAACACGAGCGGGACGACGCCCATGCCGACCAAGTTGGAGCGGTGGATGCGCTCGAAGCTCTGCGCGATCACGGCACGGATGCCGAGCAGTTTGCTGCCCTTGGCCGCCCAGTCGCGCGAAGACCCCGTGCCGTATTCACGGCCGGCGAACACCACCAGCGGCACGCCTTCGGCCTCGTAGCGTTCGGCGGCATCGTGGATCGCCAGCCTTTCTCCCGAGGGGTGATGCACGGTCCAGCCGCCTTCGACGACATTGCCGGCCTCGTCGCGCACCATCTGGTTCTTCAGGCGGATATTGGCGAAGGTGCCGCGCACCATGACTTCGTGGTTGCCGCGGCGGGTGCCGTACTGGTTGAAGTCCGGCGGACTCACGCCGTGGTCGCGCAGGTAGCGGCCGGCGGGGCTCGTCTCCTTGATCGAGCCCGCGGGCGAAATATGGTCGGTGGTGATCGAATCGAGGAAGAGACCGAGGATGCGGGCGCCAACGATGTCCTGGATCGGCTCCGGCGTCCTGGTGATGCCGTCGAAATACGGAGGATTGCGCACGTAGGTGGACGAGGCGTCCCACTGGTAGGTGAGCCCGCCGGAGACGGTGATGCCTTTCCAGTTGTCGTCGCCCGTGAACACGTCCGCGTAGCGGCGACGGAACAAGGCTTCGGAGATGTTCTGGTCGATGAATGCCTGGATTTCCCGCGAGGACGGCCAGATGTCCTTCAGGTACACCGGCTGGCCGTCGAAGCCCGTGCCGAGCGGCTCGGTGGTGAGATCGATCTGCATCGACCCAGCGAGCGCATAGGCCACCACGAGCGGCGGAGAAGCGAGGTAGTTGGCGCGCACGTCAGGATTGATGCGGCCCTCGAAGTTGCGGTTGCCCGACAGCACGGCAGCCGCGACGATGCCGTTGTCGTTGATCGCACGCGAGATTTCCGCGGCGAGCGGGCCGGAGTTGCCGATGCACGTCGTACACCCGAAGGCGACGCTGTTGAAACCGAGCGCATCGAGGCTCTTCTGCAGGCCGGATTTCTCCAGGTATTCGCCGGCGACCTGCGATCCGGGGGCGAGCGAGGTCTTCACCCACGGCTTCACCTTCAGGCCCTTGGCCACCGCGTTACGGGCCAGCAGCCCGGCGCCGATCATCACGCTGGGGTTCGAGGTGTTGGTGCAGGAGGTGATGGCGGCGATCACCACGTCGCCGTGGCCGAGATCGAAGGGCTTGCCCTCGACCTCGTAGCGCGCGGCGATGTCGGCGGCCCTCTTGAACTCGGTTTCCATCGCGTCCGCGAAGCCCTGCCTGGCGGCCGAGAGCAGGATGCGATCCTGCGGACGCTTGGGGCCGGCCAGAGACGGCAGCACGTCGCCGAGGTCGAGCGAGAGCGTGTCGGTGAATTCCGGGTCGGGCGTCTCGGCCGTGCGGAAGATGCCCTGCGCCTTGGCATAGGCCTCGACCAGCGCCACGCGCTCCTCGGCGCGGCCGGTCTTGCGCAGGTAGCGCAGCGTCTCTTCGTCGATGGGGAAGAAGCCGCAGGTCGCGCCGTATTCGGGCGCCATGTTGCCGATGGTGGCGCGGTCCTCGATGCTCAGCGCGTCGAGCCCCGGGCCGTAGAACTCCACGAACTTGCCGACCACGCCCTTGTTGCGCAGCATCTGGGTCACGGTCAGCACCAGGTCGGTGGCCGTCACGCCTTCCATCAGCCGGCCGGAGAGCTTGAAGCCAATGACTTCGGGTATCAGCATGGACAGCGGCTGGCCGAGCATGGCCGCTTCCGCCTCGATGCCGCCAACGCCCCAGCCCAGCACGGAAAGGCCATTGACCATGGTGGTGTGCGAATCGGTGCCGACCAGCGAATCGGGATAGGCGACGGTTTCGCCGCCCTCGCTGCGGGTCCACACCGTCTGCGACAGGTACTCCAGGTTCACCTGGTGGCAGATGCCGGTGCCGGGCGGAACGACGCGGAAGTTGTCGAATGCGTCCTGGCCCCAGCGCAGGAAGCGGTAGCGCTCGCCGTTGCGCTGGTATTCCTTTTCCACGTTGTGACGGTAGGCAAGCGAGGTGCCGAATTCATCGACGATCACCGAGTGATCGATGACCAGATCGACGGGCACCTGCGGGTTGATCTTCTTCGGGTCGCCCCCGAGCAGACCGATGGCGTCGCGCATGGCAGCCAGATCGACGACGGCAGGCACGCCGGTGAAGTCCTGCATGAGCACGCGGGCAGGGCGGAAGGCGATTTCCTTCTCCAGCCGCCCCTTGTCGTTCAGCCAATCGGCCACGGCGAGGATGTCGGCGCGCCGCACGGTGCGCCCGTCCTCGAAGCGCAGCAGGTTTTCGAGCAGGACACGCATCGAGAACGGCAGGTGCGATGCGCCTGCAAGACCGTTCCTTTCCGCTGCCGGAATCGAGAAGTAGGTATAGGACTGGTCGCCGACCTGGAGGCGGCTGCGGGATCGGAAGCTATCGTGGGCGCTCGTCATGGCGTGATCCTTTCGGGGATATGGCATGTTGTGGACGCAGCGGCTCTGGCGCTTGACCAGCGGCGACCACGGCCATCGTGGTGGCCGATACGACCCTGAGTGCCAGCAGCCTCTGGTTGTTCGAGCGTCCGGTCCGCCAGCATGTTCCTGGCGTCCGAGCATGATGCAAAAGGTCAGGCGTCGGACTGATCGGTGACGAAGGACTCGCGCGAGGCACCGACCACCCGGGCGTGGTGGCGGCGCTCGTCGGCCACCGTGGTGACCATGCGCCCCTGCAACCATGTGCGGCGGCGCGCGCATCCTCGATCACGCGGAAATGCATCGTCCTGCATCCCACGCCGTGCTATCGCCACAGCCAGGCCATGCGCGCAAGGGCCAGCCCGAGCGCCACGATGCAGGCGCCGCCGGAGAACAGCAGGCGGAAAGCCAGCCGGCGCGGCCGGAAGCCGACGCCGGCGACGTAGCCGGCGCTCATCGCCCAGAAGGCCGCGACGGCCGCCCAGTGGTCGGCGCCGCCGCCGGGGCCGGCGAGTGCGTGCGGATAGACGGTGATGCCCAGCGTGATCGCCAGGGCCAGGGCAAGGGCGAGCGGCTTGCTGCGGCCAGGCGCCGCCGGCGTCGCGGCCACCTGCTCAGGCATCGTCGCCGCCGCGTTGTGTCTGCAGGCTGTTCCGGCGTCCATCTTCGTTCTCCATCCACAACACGTTCAGAATCGCCAGCAGCACGGCGAAGCCGATGCCCAGCATCCAGGCGAAGTACCACATGAACGGTTCTCCTTTTTTCAGTAGGCCGAATGTTCGTTTTCGCGCACGTAGGCGGCGGTGACCTTGCCGGCCATCACCTTGTAGGCCCAACTGGTGTAGGCGACGATGAGGGGCATGAAGATCAGCGTGGCCCAGAACATGATGGTCAGCGTGAGGTGGCTGGAGACCGCGTCCCACACCGTGAGGCTGGCGTCCGGCGCGCTGATCGAAGGCATCACGAAGGGGAACATCGATACCCCGGCGGTGCCGATCACGCCGACGATGCCCAGCGACGAGGCCACGAAGGCCGCCAGCGTGCGCCCGCGCCAGGCCAGCCACAGCGCCGCGGCCACGCCCAGGTAGGCCAGCGCCGGCACCAGCAGCGTGGCCGGCATGGCGCGGTAGTTGGCCATCCACGCGCCGGCCTCGCGCACTACTTCCTTGGCCTGCGGGTTGGGCAGGGCAGAGGGGTCGATCGCACTGGCGATGACGTAGCCCGGAATCGCCTGCACCCAGATGCCCGCCGCGGTGAAGCCGGCCAGCAGCACCAGGCCGGCGCCCAGCATGGCCTTGCGGGTGCGCTCGTACACCTCGCCCTCGGTACGGTGCATCAGGTACACCGCGCCCTGCAGCGTGATCATGGCGCTGGACACCACGCCGCACAGCAGCGCGAAGGGGTTGAGCAAGCCCCAGAAGCTGCCGGTGTAGTACGGCACCAGGGTGTCGTCGAAATGGAAGGGCACGCCTTGCAGCAGGTTGCCGAAGGCCACGCCGAAGATCAGCGGCGGCACGAAGCCGCCCACGAACAGGCCCCAGTCCCAGGTGCTGCGCCAAACGGGATGATGGATCTTGCTGCGGTAGTCGAAACCCACCGGGCGGAAGAACAGCGCCCACAGCACCGCCAGCATGGCCCAGTAGAAGCCGGAGAAGGCGGTCGCATAGACGATGGGCCAGGCGGCGAAGATCGCCCCGCCGCCAGTGATGAACCACACCTGGTTGCCGTCCCAGTGCGGCCCTACGGTGTTGATCACCACACGGCGCTCGGTGTCGTCCTTGCCGACGAAGGGCAGCAGCGTGCCCACGCCCATGTCGTGGCCGTCCATGATGGCGAAGCCGACGAGCAGCACGCCCACCAGCAGCCACCAGACGAGTTTGAGGGTCGGGTAGTCGAGAATCATGTCCAGGTTTCCTTGTCAGGCGGGGGCGGTTTCGCCGTGTTGTTCGTTCGTGTAGCGGCCGGTGCCCAGGCTGCCCGGCCCCTGGCGGGCGAAGCGCACCATCAGGTACATCTCGACCACCAGCAGCAGGGTGTAGAAGCCGACGAAGCCGGCCAGCGAGCCGTACAGGCTCTCCACCGACAGGGTGGACACCGACAGATGGGTGGGCAGCACGCCGTAGATGGTCCAGGGCTGGCGGCCGTATTCGGCGACGAACCAGCCCAGCTCGCAGGCGATCCACGGCATCGGCAGGAACCACAGCGCCCAGCGCAGCAGCCACGGCTTGCGCTCGAAGTCGCCCTTGACCGAATGCCACAGCGCCAGGCCGAACAGCGCCAGCAGGGCGAAACCCAGCGCGACCATGAGGCGGAAGCTCCAGAACAGCGGCGCCACCTTCGGAATGGTGTCGCGCGCGGCGCGGTCCATCAGTTCGGGCGTGACCTCGTCCATCGACGCCACGTACTTCTTCAGCAGCAGGCCGAAGCCGAGGTCGTCCTTGACCGCGTCGAAGCGCGTGCGCAGGTCGGCGTTGGCCGGGTCGGCGCGCAGGGCTTCGAGCAGGCGCACCGCATCGACGCCGGTTTCCACGCGCTCGCGGTTCCTCGCCACGATGTCGCGGATGCCCGGCATCTCCTGGTCCAGCGAGCGGGTGCCGAGGAGGCCCATCACCCAGGGAATGTGCAGCGCGTAGTCGTTCTTCATCTCCGCCTCGTTGGGAAAGGCGATGAGGTTGAAGCTCGCCGGCGCCGGCTCGGTTTCCCACATCGCCTCCATCGCCGCGAGCTTGGTCTGCTGCGCCTCGCTGACCACGTAGCCGGATTCGTCGCCGAGCACGATCACCGAACACACCGAGGCGAAGCCGAAGGCCGCGGCGATGGAGAACGAGCGGCGGGCGAATTCCAGGTCGCGGCGGCGCAGCAGGTACCAGGATGAGATCGACAGCACGAACATCGCCCCGGTCACGTAACCGGCCGACACGGTATGCACGAACTTGGCCTGCGCGTCCGGGTTGAACAGCACCGCCCAGAAATCCGTCAGCTCCATGCGCATGGTCTCGAAGCTGAATTCGGCGCCCACCGGGTGCTGCATCCAGCCATTGGCCACCAGAATCCACAGCGCCGACAGGTTGGTGCCCACCGCCATCAGCACGGTCACCATCAAATGCTGCTTGCGCGACAGGCGCTCCCAGCCGAAGAAGAACAGGCCGATGAAGGTGGATTCGAGAAAGAACGCCATCAGCCCCTCGATGGCCAGTGGCGCGCCGAAGATGTCGCCCACATAGTGCGAGTAGTAGGCCCAGTTGGTGCCGAACTGGAATTCCAGCGTGATGCCGGTGGTGACGCCGAGGGCGAAGTTGATGCCGAACAGCTTGCCCCAGAAGCGGGTCATGTCCTTGTAGATGAGCTTGCCGGTCATCACCCAGGCGCTTTCCATGATGACCAGCAGCCACACCATGCCCAGCGTCAGCGGCACGAACAGGAAGTGGTACATCGCGGTGGCGGCGAACTGCAGCCGCGACAGGTCAACGAGTTGCTCTGTGACCATCGGTCTCTCCGTCAGGGTTGGGAAGCCCCCCGGCGGACGTGCCGGACGTGTGCGCCACCATGCGCTGGACGTCCACCTCGACCTGGTGGCCGCGGATGAACGCCCACCACAGGGCGGTGATCAGCACGAGCTTGAGCACGACGACCACGACGATCTCGCGCAGCAGTTTCCGGTCGGCCAGTTGCATCGTCATCTCCGGGGGGAAAACCCCCCTTGCAATACAAGTGCCGTGCCAGTACTGTCGGCTAGTCGTGATGATTTTGATTTATATCAATTTTAGAGATGCTTCGAGCGCTCGGTACTGACGGCCGGACTGCCAGTGCCACACAGTCTGCCAGCATAAACTGCCAGTTTTCTGCCAATCTGCTGCCAGCTCGAGCGATACGATGTCGACCGAAAACCGCTTCCTTCCCGAACTGCTCTCCTTTCTCGACAGCCTGCCCGAGCCGCACATCCTGTGCGACTGCGACTACCGCATCAACACCTTCCCGATCGTCGTGCCGCCGCTGCGCGAGCGCGTCAGCGACATCCCGCTGCTGGTCGAATCGCTGCTCGGCCGGGTGGCGCCGGAGCGCCGCCTGCGCGTGCCGGCGGCGGCCATGCGGGCGCTGTGCCGCTACGCCTTGCCAGGCAACGTGGGGGAACTGCGCAACGTGCTCGAACGCGCTGGCCTGCCTGGCTGCCGCCACCCCTGAAGATGAAAGAGACTTCGATGAGGAAGGTGGCGTGGAAAGGCCGTAAAGGTCTTTGGCGGCTCAACCCGCACCCAACGTGACCCGCCGGACTGACTCGCACCCCGGATTGCTTCCTTAAAGAGCGCGCGCTGAAAAGTCTTTCACGCCAACCCCTTGGCAGGGGCCGTTGCCCGGAATCCCTTCCGGACTTCCGTTAGGTACCTTCGATACATTGCTCGAGCGCCCAGCGCGGCGGCAGCCGGGTGTGCAGGTGCTCGACCAGCAGGTCGCAGCGCCGGGTGCGCGGGCCGGGCGGAAGATACAGGGCCAGTTCGATGGCGGGTGCCTGCCAGCCGTCCAGCACCCGGCTGAACTGTCCGCGGAGCCCGTGGCGGGGACATTCGGCCAGCCAGGAAGGCAGGATGCCGATGCCGTAGCCGCGCGCGATGCAATCGGCCAGCATCTGCATGGAGGCCACCCGCAGGCGGGGGGTGAGGCGTACGCTGCGGCGCGTCCCATTGCCGGTGTGATGCAGGATGGTTTGCTGCGCTTCTCCGGCCAGGCAGATCCATGGGCAATCCGGCAGTCCGTCCGGGCCGTCCAGATTGCGGCAGGGGCTGTCGGGGGGCGCGGCGGTGTAGATGCGGCGTTCCCAGCGCCCCAGCGGCAGGCGCTTCATGCCGGGCAGGGCCGCTTCTCCGCATTGGATCCACAGATCCAGCCCCGTTCCGTTCGTCAGGGTGCCGGGGTGGGCCACATGGACATCCAGGCACAGGCCCGGGTAGTGATCGAGGAATTCGTTCAGCGCCCGGCTGATCCAGCCCCGGGTCATTTCCGGGCTGATCCCGATGCGCAGCTCACCGCTGATGCCGGTGGCAAGCTGGTCCACTGCGCGCCGTCCCTCGTCGGCCAGTTCGAGAATGCGCTCGCAGTATTCGGCGTAATGCCAGCCGGCTTCCGTGAGGATCAGCCGGCCGTTCTCCTGCCGGGTCAGGGCGTGCCCCAGCGTCTGCTCGACCAGCGCGATGCGCCGGCTCAGGGTGGACTTGGGGCAGTCCAGCGCGCGTGCCGCGGCACTCAGGCTGTGGTGCCGGGCCAGCGCGAGGACGGCGCGCAGGGGGTCGAAATCGATCATGGCGGTTGCGGACGCATTTGCGGAACGGGGTGTTCCGCGGATGTGGCTTCTTCAGCACAGGGTGAATCTCTAATATTGGATGATATTGAGAGTGATTTACATGTGCAACAAAGAGGCAGACCAATGGCTCCACGAATGACCGCGCTTGCCGCCGTGCTGGCGTCTGGCTGGATGACCGCCAGCCATGCCCAGACCACCTTGCCCGAGGTGGAAGTGCGCGCCCTCTCCGCAGAAAGCAGGGAGATCACTGCGGAAACCCTGCAACGCACCCAGGCGCGGGACATGGCGGAGGTGTTCGCCACCGAATCCTCGGTCAGCGTGGGCGGCGGCGGGCGCAACGCCCAGCGCATCTATCTGCGCGGCATGGAAGGCAGCAACCTCAACATCTCCATCGACGGCGCCAGCCAGGGCCGCAACCTGCACCAGCACCGCGGCGGCATCGGCGGCATCGACCCCGACCTGCTCAAGCGCGTGGACATCCAGGCCGGCCCCGGCGCGGACCGGGGGCCGGGCGCGCTGGGCGGCAGCATCCGCTTCGAGACCGTGGATGCCCAGGACCTGCTCGATCCGCAGCGGCGCGCGGGCGTGCGGCTCAAGGCCGGTTACGCCAGCGCGGACGAGGCGTGGCGCGGCGCCACCACGGTGTACGGCCTGCTGGGCGAGGGCATGGGCCTGCTCGGCCATGTCTCGGCGCAGAACGCCGAGGATTACCGCATCGGCGGCGGCGATGACGCGCCCAACACCGCCGGGCGGGACCGCGACTACTTCCTCAAGTTCAGCCTGCTGGAACAGGCCGGCCACAGCCTGCGCCTGAGCACCGAGCGCAACACCAACCGTGGCCTGTACCTGTGGGGCAGCACCGGCAGCGACATGGGCTATGCGCCGGAAGGCTCGGTGCCCGTGTATCAGGAAAGCGAACGCAACACCCATGTGCTCAACCACAGCTACCGTTCCGCCGATACGCCCTGGATCGACTGGCGCTTCAACCTGTACCGCAACGAGGACCGCCTGAAGAACGTCACCACCGACACCGAGATGCGCGGCGAGAAAACCGGCGGCGAACTGCGAAACACCTTCAGCTTCGGCCTGGGGCCGACCCGCCACTGGCTCACCGTGGGCATGGACTGGTTTTCCGAAGACCTGACCGGGCTGGATTTCCGCAGCGTCAAGCAGACCACGACGTCCAGGAACCGCGCCCTGTTCATCCAGGACCGCATCGCCTTCGGCCCCCTGCTGGTGTCCGTGGGCGCGCGCCATGACGATTTCGATGCCGAGTACGGCCCGCGCAGCGTCAGCGGCAGCGAGGTTTCGCCCAACGCGGGCGTGGAGCTGGACCTGGGGCGGGGCGTCACGGCCTTTGCCGGCTACGGCGAGGCGGTGCGCGGCAGCGGGCTGATTCCCGCTTCCTGGATGACCAACATCACCGAGAGCACCAATTTCAACGACGGCAATCCCTTCGAGCCGGAACGCTCGCGCCAGCGCGAAGGCGGCCTGCGCTATGCGGGCGGCGACCTGCTGCGCGGTGGCGACCAGGTGAACCTTGAACTGACGCTGTTCCGGTCCTACCTGTACGACACCATCGAGCGCGTGGGCGGTGGCGGCGGGCAGGTCAGCGCGATCCGCAACAACCCGGACACGCTGATTTCCACCGGCTGGGATCTGCGCGCGGGCTGGCGCTTCGGCGCCTACGGCACCCGGCTCGCCTACAGCCGGGTGAGCAGCGAGAACCAGCACGGCGATCCGGTCGCCATCAGCCGGCGCCGCAACGCGCCCACCGGCGACCGGCTGGTGTGGGACAACCAGTGGCGCGTGGCCGACGGCCTGACGCTGGGCTATACATTGACTGCCGTGAAGCGCCTGTCGCGCGTGCCGGCCGGGCAGATCGAGCGGCCCGGCTATGCCCTGCACGACCTCCAGGCCGCATGGCAGCCCGCCGCCGTGCGCGGCCTGAGCCTGGCGCTGGCCATCCGCAACCTGGGCGACAAGCGCTACAGCAGCCAGACTTCGATTGCCGCCGGCACCGACAACATCGTCCATGAAGCGGGGCGCGACGTGCGCCTGAGCGCCAGCTACCGCTTCTGATCCACCCGCCGCCGGCGGGTTTCGGCGGCCTCTCCTTTTTCTGCTTTTTCCTGTTTTTTCCTGTTTCCACGGAGTCTTTCATGTTTGCCAAGCAATCCGGCGCCTTGCTGCGCCGCCTCGCCCTCGCCGGGCTGCTGCTTCTTGCCGGCCATTCCTTCGCCGGACAGGCCGGCGGCCTGTATCTGGTCAGCGTGGGCATCGGCGACCCCGACAACATCACCGTGCGGGCGCAGAAGATCATCCAGCAGGCGGACATCGTGTTCGGCATGCAGCGCCTGCGCGAGCGCCTGCCGGAACTGCTCGTCGGCAAGGAAATGCACGAGGCCGGACATGGCCTGTTCGGCACGCTGTCGCGGCGCGACGCCCCGGACGACAAGCTGCGCGAACAGGAGGCGGAAACCCGCCGCATCATCCGCGCGGCGGTGCAGGCGGGCAAGACCGTGGCCGTCATCGACTACGGCGACCCCACCCTCTACGGCCCGCAAACCGGCTACCTGCGCGAATTCAGCGACCTGAACCCGGTGGTGGTGCCCGGCATCTCCAGCTTCAACGCCGCCAACGCCGCGCTGGGGCGCAGCATCACCAGCGGCGGCGAGAGCCGTTCGGTGATTCTCACCGCCGCCGCCGGCATGCGGGAGAACTACCAGGGCCGCGACACGCTCGCCAAACTGGCTGAGACCCGCTCCACGCTGGTGTTCTTCACCATGGGCATGAACCTGCCCGAGGCCGTCGACCAGCTCAAGCGCCACTATCCGGGCGACACGCCCATCGCCATCGTCTCCCACGCCGGCGCGGCGGATCGGCAGGCGGTGCTGCAGGCCACGCTGGATACCGTGCTGGAACGCCTGGGCGGCGACAAGCTGCCCTTCGAGCACCTGATCTACGTGGGCGACTTCCTGCGGTGAAGAACACGCTGGCCGGCGGCCTGCGGCGCGAGATGGGGCTGGGCGCGGCCACCGTATTGGTGGTGGCCAACATGGTGGGCACCGGGGTGTTCACCACCTCCGGCTTCATCCTCGGCGAACTGGGCAGCACCCAGGCCCTGCTGGCCTGTTGGGCCATCGGCGCGCTGTTCGCCCTGGCCGGCGCGCTGTGCTACGGCGAACTGGGCGCCATGCTGCCCGAGGCCGGCGGCGAGTACGCCTACCTGCGGCGCAGCTTCGGCCCGCTGCCGGCCTTCGTGTCGGGCTGGATCTCGCTCATCGTCGGTTTTTCCGCGCCCATCGCGGCGGCGGCCATCGCCTTTGCCACCTATTTTCTCGGCGGCGCGCGGGAAGCCTGGTGGAGCCTGGAAGCGGGCGGCCACCCGTGGCTCGCCCTGTCGCCTGTCTCCGTGCTCGCCATTGCCGCGGTGGTGGTGTTCTCGCTCGTGCATTACCACAGCCTGCGCATGGGGCAGGGCGTGCAGAACGTGCTCACCGTGTTCAAGGTGGCCTTCATCGTCGTGCTGATCGTGGCCGGGCTGGCCTTCGGCGAGGGCGATGCGGCGCGCGTCGAGGCCGCGCTGTTCGGCGACGGGCGCCCGGTGGATGGCGCCGGTTTCGCCGTGGCGCTGATCTTCGTCTCCTTCGCCTACAGCGGCTGGAACGCCGCCGCCTACCTGGGGGCGGAAATCCGCCGGCCGGAACGCAACCTGCCGCTGGCCCTGCTGCTCGGCACCGCCTTCGTCAGCGTGTTGTACCTGCTGCTGAACCTGGTCTACGTCTACGCCCTGCCGCCGGAGCAGATGGCCGGCATGCTGGAAGTGGGCAGCGGCGCGGCCGCCGCGCTGTTCGGCCCGCGCGCGGGCGCGCTGGTGGGGCTGGCCATCGCGCTGGGGCTGCTGTCGGTGGTCAGCGCGATGATCATGGCCGGGCCGCGGGTGTACTACGCCATGGCCAGCCACGGCCTGTTCTTCCGCCGCTTCGGCCAGGTGGACGCGGCCCGCCACACCCCGGCGCAGGCCATCCTGTTCCAGGCCCTGATCGCCATCGGCATGATCCTCACCGCGGCCTTCGACACCCTGCTGATCTACATCGGCTTCACCCTGTCGCTGTCGGCCATGCTCACCGTGGCCGGGCTGCTGCGCCTGCGCCGGCGCGAGCCGGACCTGCCGCGTCCCTACCGCGCCTGGGGCTATCCGCTGACACCGCTGCTGTTCCTGGGCGGCAATCTGTGGATCGTGGCCTACTCGCTGTTCAGCCGTCCGCAGGTGGCCTTGTACGGGCTGCTCACTCTGGGGGCTGGCGTGGGGCTCTACCGCCTGTTCACGGCGGCTGGCCGCGGGACGGTGCAGGAGGGATGAGGAAGGGGCTGACAAAGAGACGGCACGCGTTACCGGAAGGCCGCCAGGAAGCGCCAGGAGAGGGTGAGTGCGGAGAACATGCGCTGCATCATCAGCCCGGCACAATGGGAGAAGCGGATGGGTGACGTCGTTGTGATTCAGGCCGGCTTGCGCAGGATGTCCACCCGGTTGGGCGTATGGAAGGTGGCGCCCTCCGGCGTCAGGTGTGCGTTGAACCTGTCCCGCACTTGCCGATGGACGTCATCGGACAGGCGGTGGTCGGTATGGGTGACGCGGATGATGCGGGCGTCGAAGTCGGCGAAACCCCGGTAGTGGCTCCGGGTGTTGAAGAAGAGTTGCCGTTCGAGGTGCAGGCTGCCGTCGTCCACCGCCTTGCACACCGCGGCGAAGGCAGCTTCGCGCGCTGCCTTTTCGTCGTGGAACAGGCGCAGGATCTCGTTGAAGTCGCCGGCGTAAACCGGCTCGGAAATCCATGCCAGGCCGCCCGGCCTGAGTACGCGGGCGATTTCGCGCAAGGCGCGATCCATGTGTCCGGCCGGGACGTGGTGCAGGGACTTGAACATCAGCACGGCGTCGAAGCGGCCGTCTTCCGCAGGGATGGCCTCGGCCCCGCCATGGCGGAACTCCACCTGGGGCAGATCGGTGATTTCCAGGTTGCGCTCGTGCTGGATGGCATCCACCTCCAGCGCGAGAATGTGCGCAACCCTGCCGCTCTCGGCCAGGGTCCGTGTCTTCTGGGCCTTGCCGCAGCCCAGTTCCAGCACTGCTGCGCCGTCGAGGGGCAAGGTTCCGAGCAGCAACTCCATTTCGTTGAGCAGGGAAGTCTGGGCGGGGTCGGCAATCTTCATGGCTGGTCCGGGCGGGGGTGAAACATGAGAAATCGATAATATTGAAGAGGGTGCGCGCCCATACAAAGAGGCGGAAACGCAGTGGTCGACGGCTGATCCGGACCAGATGTCGGCAAAATCGCCTGTACGGCTCCAGCAACCTTTCCAAAGTCGCCGAATCATCCGGGCATCGCTTGCTCCGCATCCGAGGCAGTTTGCCGGATGCGGAGCAGATCGCGTACCTGCTCTCACAGGTGACTGTCTACCCAGCGCACGATGCCCTGGGCGCCCATGGCGCCTGTCTGGCGCGCGACTTCCTTGCCGCCGGCGAACAGCGCCAGCGTGGGAATGCTGCGGATGCCGTACTGGGCGCCCAGTTGCGGTGCCGCCTCCGTGTCTACCTTAGCCAGCCGTACCCGCGGTTCCAGCAGGCGCGCGGCTTCGGCGAAGTGGGGCGCCATCATGCGACAGGGGCCGCACCAGGGTGCCCAGAAATCCACCAGCAGCGGAATGCCGTTGCGGGCAAGGTGGCGGGGGAAGGCCGCCGCGTCGAGTTCCACGGGCTGTCCGTCGAACAGGGGACGGTGGCACTGGCCGCAGTTGGGCGCCTGACCCAGGCGCTCGGCCGGCAGGCGGTTGACGGCGTGGCAGTGGGGGCAGACGAGATGGAGCGGGGCGTTCATGGTCGTGGGCATCCTGGTTCGTGGTGCTCGTCCGGCATATCGGGCCGGAACGCGATGGTTCAAGGAAAGGCGGGGCCGCGCTGCGGCCTCCTGGCGGCGGACTGCTGGCAGGGAGGGCTGCCGTTTGTGGCGGTGCTGCCAAAGATGGCAGGTATCGAGCAAGCTCGAAAGCGGTGAAGAATCATGCAGATGCAGCGATGTAGCGGAGCGGGGAACGTAGGCATGCATCTTGATCGGCATGGGGAGCGGCAGGTCATTGCATGACGACATGGCCGACAGGTTGGTATTCAGCTCGATGTTGTATTAGCATAATCTTATTTTTGACGCCATGGCGCGCTGCTGCCCTTCGGGGCCTTCTTCGCTGATCACCGGCTGAAGAAAGCCTATCCGGAACTCGGCGCGTGAATGGCGGCGCCCGCCTCGAGCGCCGTTTCGCCGAACGCCCACATCTTTCGTCCACAAGGAGTTGCACCATGAAGAAAACCCTCATCGCACTTGCCTTCGCACTCGGTTCCGGCGCCGCGCTCGCCGACAAGCAGGCCGTCACCGTCGTGCTCAACGACGCCAGCACCATGACGCAAGGCATGGCCATGGTCCTCGCCAACCAGATGCAGGAGCAAGGCGCCCAGGTCGACATCCTGCTGTGCGACAAGGCCGGAGATCTGGCACTCAGGAATGCGGGGGGCGAAGCCCTGAAGCCCAACGACGTCACCCCCGCGCAGTTGCTCGACGCCGCGCTGAAGAAGGGGGCGACGGCCTCGGTCTGCGCACTCTACCTGCCCAACTCCGGAAACAAGCCGGAGGACCTCAAGGATGGCATCAGGCCGGCCAAGCCCGCCGACATGGGGCGTGCCCTGCTGGAACCGAACCGCAAGGTCATCGGGTTCTGAGCGGATACGGGCCGCCACGGCGGCCAGCCCCATCCGGTCCGCGATGAATCGATTCGTCGCGGACCGGAACCTTGCATTCAGGCCGGCCGCGGTTGCGCGGCATCCGCCCTGTCCGGGCGATGCGGCCAGCCCCGGAGGTTCAGGACATGACCCGGCATTTGCTGATCTTTCTGCTCTCGGCTTCGGCGACGGGCAGCGCGCTGGCGCAGGATACCGCGCTCCACGTCACCCTCGACGGACTGCAGCACGCGCGCGGCAGCGTGCGCGTGGGCCTGTATGCCGACCCGAAGACCTTCCGCAAGGAAGCCCAGGCCCTTGCCGTGAAACAGGTGGCCGCCGTGCCGGGCGAACTGCGGGTCGAGTTCGACGGGCTGCCGCCCGGCCGCTATGCCATCATGGCCTACCACGACGAAGACGGTAACGGCGAACTCAACCGGCGCTTCGGCATGTTCCCGACCGAAGGCTACGGGCTGTCGAACAATCCGAGTGTTTCGGGGCCCCCGGCCTTCGAGGACAGCGCCTTCGAGCTCGTGTCCGGCGCCGCGCCGCACGAAGTCCGCATCGACATCCGCTACTGATTCGCCGGCCCAGGAGCTTCCCATGACCGTCCCTGCTTCCAGCACAGCACCCGTTGATCACGCAGGGTGGCTGGCGCATTTCCCCGTCGCCCTGTTTTCCACCGTCATGGGCGTGGCCGGGCTGGCCATCGCCTGGCTCAAGGCGCACCACGGCGGCGGCGTACCGCCGGAGGCCGGCATCGTGCTGCGCTGGCTGGCGAGCGGCCTGTATGTGTTCCTGCTGGCGGTCTACGCCGCCAAGGTGCTGCGCCATCCGGACGCCGTGCGCGCCGACTGGGCCCACCCGGTACGGCTCAATTTCTTTCCCGCCATCTCGATCGGCCTCATCCTGCTCGGCATCGCCTGGGCCCAGGACGCGCCTGCCGTGGCACGCTGGCTGTGGGGCATCGGCGCCGCGGTCCACCTGACGTTCACGCTGTTCGCCATGAGCAGCTGGATCCACCACACCCATTACGACATCAAGCACGCCAACCCGGCCTGGTTCATTCCGGTGGTGGGCAACATCCTCGTGCCGATCGCCGGCGTGCGTTTCGCCCCGGCGGACGTCAGCTGGTTCTTCTTCAGCATCGGGCTGGTGTTCTGGCTGGTGCTGATGACCATCGTGCTCTACCGCCTGTTCTTCCACGAACCGCTGCCGGCGCGCCTGACGCCGACATTGTTCATCCTGATCGCGCCGCCCGCGGTGGGTTTCATTTCCTACGTGGCGCTGACCGGCCAGCTCGACGCCTTCGCCCGCGTGCTGTACTTCACCGCCTTGTTCCTGACCCTGCTGCTGGCGAGCAATGCTGCGCGCTTCTTCCGTCTGCCGTTCTTCATTTCGGCCTGGGCCTATTCCTTCCCGCTGGCGGCGATGACGATCGCCACCTTCGAGATGAGCGCGCGCAGCGGCTCCGCCTTCCATGCGGGCTTGTCCTGGGTGCTGCTGGCGACACTCAGCGCGGTGGTCGCCCTGCTGGCGGTGAAGACCCTCGCGGCGGCGGCCGGACACAGAATCTGCGTGCCCGAATAGGGGTGCGATGAGGGGGCCGGCCACTCGGCCGGCCTGCCAGGATTGACGCCAGATGCTGCCATGAACTGTCATGGCACGCGCCGCTGGCAGTGCCGGCTCGCTCCGGAATGGCTGGGTTCAAGTTTCATATTGTTGTTTTTAAAAGAAATTTATTTAAATCATGGTTGCCGTGGATTCTGGCATGTTCCTTGATACACCCGACACTGAGGCGGAAATGCCCGACTGAACAGCCACCGCAGCGTCGCTTCGCTGCCCCCCGAACTCTCCTGGCAGGGGCCGTTGCCCGGATGTTCTTTCCTGCCTTCGTTTCACATCCCGACCGGGCATCCAGGGGCCGGGCATTAGAAAAGAAAAGGAAGAGGAGCATGGAGACCATGATCGGCCGGGGTGTGGCATGCGCACTCGGCGTGGCGTTATGGATGGCAGGCAGCGCCCTGGCGGCGACCGCCGACCACGGCAAGTTCAAGGAACTGCAGGGCCCGTTTGCCAGCGGTGAGGACGTCACCCGCGCCTGTCTGTCCTGTCACACCGAGGCGGCCAGGCAGGTCATGGCCACCCGCCACTGGACCTGGGAATACGAGAATCCCGCCGACGGCAGCAAGCTGGGCAAGAAGACCATGCTCAACGGCTTCTGCATCGGCGACAAGTCCAACGAGGCTTTCTGCCAGTCCTGCCACGTGGGTTACGGCTGGAAGGACGACAGCTTCGATTTCTCCGCCGAGGAGAAGGTGGATTGCCTAGCCTGCCACAATACAGGGGGATACAAGAAGCTCTCCGGGCTGGCCGGGCACCCGGCCTACGAGCGCATGGAATGGCCGCCCGGTTCGGGCAAGTTCGTCGAGGCCACCGATCTCGCCCGGGTGGCGCAGCATGTGGGCCACACCTCGCGCGAGACTTGCGGCACCTGCCACTACTACGGCGGCGGCGGGGACGGCGTGAAGCACGGCGACCTGGATTCCTCCCTCAACGCCGCGCCGCGCGAACTGGACGTGCACATGGCGCAGGACGGCCTGAACTTCGCCTGCAGCGACTGCCACCAGGCCGAAGAGCACAAGGTGCCCGGCAGCCGCATCGCCATGACCGCCGCCGATCCCCACGGCCCCCTCGTGCGCGGCCAGAAGAGCGAACGCAACCCGGCCACCTGCCAGTCCTGTCACGGCGACAAGCCGCACGAGGAAAGCCTGCTGCATGCCGGACGGCTCAATGCCCATACGGACACCCTGGCCTGCCAGGCCTGCCACATCCCGAGCTTCGCGCGCGGCGGCGTGCCCACCAAGATGGGTTGGGACTGGTCCACCGCCGGCCGGATGGACCAGAACGGCAAGCCCTTCCAGAAGAAGGACGACAAGGGCCACGTGATCTACGACAGCAAGAAGGGCGACTTCGTCCTCGGCGAGAACGTGGTGCCCGACTACCTGTGGTTCAACGGCAAGGTCACCTACACCACGATCGACACCCGCATCGATCCGTCCGCCGAGGTGGCGATCAACACCTTCCACGGCGGCCCGGACGACCCGGACGCACGTATCTGGCCGGTGAAGATCTTCCACGGCAAGCAGCCTTACGACGTGGAGCACCGCACCTTGCTGGTGCCGCACACCGCCACGCCGGACGACACCGCCTTCTGGTACAACTTCGACTGGCCCAAGGCGCTGGCCGCCGGCGCCGCGGCCACGGGCCAGCCCTACAGCGGCAAGTTCGATTTCGCCGCCACCCGCATGATCTGGCCGATCACCCACATGGTGGCGCCCAAGGAGCGGGCCGTGGCCTGCCACGAATGCCACAGCCGGGACGGACGCCTGGCGGGCGTGGAGGGCATCTACGTTCCGGGCCGCGACGGCCTCCCCTTGCTGCGCACCGCCGGCTGGCTGGCCGCGCTCGCGGCCCTGGCCGGCGTGCTGATCCATGGCGCGCTGCGCATCCTCACCCACTACCGGGGGAAGTGACACCATGAACGAACATCGACCCGTGCGCCGCATCTACGTCTTCAAGCGCTACGAGCGTTTCTGGCACTGGTCCCAGGCCGTGCTGATCGTCTTCATGATGCTCACCGGCTTCGAGATCGCCGGCGCCTACGAGAATTTCGGCTTCCGCCGCGCGGTGGAGTACCACACCCTGGCCGCCTGGGCGCTGCTGGTGCTGTGGGCCTTCACCATCTTCTGGCAATTCACCACCGGCGAGTGGCGGCAGTACATCCCCACGCTGAAGAAGGTGGACGCCATGGTGCGCTACTACGCCTGGGGCATCTTCCGCGGCGCGCCCCACCCCTATCACAAGACCGCGCTCAAGAAGCACAATCCGCTGCAGCGCCTGGCCTACCTAGCGCTGCTGGCGGTGGTCTCGCCCGTCATCTGGGTCTCCGGCCTGTTCTACCTCTTCTACGCCTGGTGGGGGGATTACGGCGTCGACCGCTGGCTGGAACTGGAATGGGTGGCCACCGCCCACACCGCGGGCGCCTTCATGATGCTGGTGTTCTTCATCGTGCACGTGTATCTCACCACCACCGGGCACACGGTGTTCGCCCACATCAAGGCGATGATCACCGGCTGGGAGGACGAGGAACCGGAGGGCGACCCCGCCCGGTCCGGCCGCTCGCTCCAGGGGGGCGACGATCCGGCGCGGAGCGGCATGCCATGAACCGGCACCGGGCAGGATTCACCGCGGCATGGATTGCCGCATCGAGCTCATCGCCATGCCCCGCCGTGCCGGCGCCAGCGGGCGAGAAGGGCATGGCGGGGCTGGCTCAGCGGGCCTGCGCCCAGGCCCACGCCAGAGCGCCTTCGTCCAGCCCGCCGGCCAGCGCGTCGAGCTGCAGACGGTGCAGCAGCAACTGCACGCGCGCCTCGTCCAGCGCCAGCCGGGCGGCGGCATGGGCGTTTTCGGCATTGAGCAGATCCAGCGTGCTGCGGTCGCCGGCCTCCAGGCCGAGCCGGGTGGCTTCCAGTTGTGCCAGACTGGCTTCGGCGCCCGCCTGCAGCGCCTGCACGCGGGCGCTGCCGGTGGTCAGGCCCAGCCAGGCGCTGCGCATGCGGTGATCGATCTGCTGGCGGAGCAGGTCGCGGTCGGCGCGGGCCTGGTCGAGCAGATGCAGGGCTTCCCGCTGCTGGGCGCTGCGCAGGCCGCTGGTGGACAGCGGCAAGGTGAACTGCACGCCGGCCCAGGCCTCGCGGCCGTGGTTCGCGGCGCTGCCGCCGCGGCCGTCGCCGCTGAGGTGTTCGCTGCCGACCCTGGCCACCAGATCCAGCCGGGCGTCGTCCAGCGGGCCGTGGCGGGCGGCTTCGCGGGCGGCCGCGGCCACCTGCTGTTCCATCAGCAGCCACTGCGGGTTGTGCTGCGCGGCGCGGGCCTGCCAGTCATCCAGGGGCGCGGTCTGCGGCGTTTGCCGCAGGGCCTGGGGCAGGCGAGCCTCGCCGTCCGCCAGGCGGATGCCGGTCAGGTCGGCCAGCGCGTTGCGGCGCAGATCCAGTTCGGTTTCGGCGGCAAGCACCTGGGCACGCACGGCTTCGGCGCGCGCGTGGGCTTCGTGGGTATCCGTCACCGGCAGGTCGCCCAGTTCGAAGCGGTCGCGGGTTTCGGTGAGGATGCGTTCCACCGCCTGTTGCTGCCGCCGCAGCACGTGCAGCGATTCCTCGGCCAGCGCCAGCGCGAAATAGGTTTCGGCCAGATGCAACATCAGGTTCTGGCGGGCGGCCTGCCACTGCAGCTCGGCGCTCGCGGCGGAGATCTCCAGCAACTGCTGCCGGGCGCTGCGCTGCGGGCTGTAGAGCGGCTGCATCAGCACCAGGCTCCAGTTGCCGCTGCGGGCGTGGCTGACGTCGGTCTCGAAGCGCACGCCGCCGGTGCTGCCGAAGCCCGGCGCGGCGAACTGCGCACCGCGGGTCAGGCTGCTGGCGTCGGCATAACCGGCGGCGGCACCGATGACCAGGTCGGGCCGCCATAGGGCGCGCGCCTGGTCGCTGCGGCTCTGCCCCGCCAAGCGGGCGGCGCGGGCCGAGTGCAGGACGGGCGCATGGGCCTGGGCAGCTTCCCACAACTGCGGCAGGGGCGTGGCGCGGGCGCCGGCGGCGGCCAGCAGCAGCGCGGCACACAGCGGGGCCAGCGTGAGGCGGCGGATCATGGCGCGTTCCGGTGACGGTTCAGCAGCCCGGCGGCACGCCCAGCCTGCGCAGCAGGGTTTCCAGCAGGCACCACCGGGTGAAGCCGCTCTGCAGCAGGTTGAGGCCGACGAAGACGGTGAACGCCAGCCACCACTGGTTCACGAACACGGGGCTGCCCGGCACGCCCAGGGCGAGGGACAGCAGGATGAAGAAGCCGGCGGCGATGCGCACGATCTGCCAGGATGTCATGGCGGTTCTCCTCGAGGGGAAGGTGGGGGAAGGATCAGGCATGGGGCTGCCCGGTGCCGCCGCGCGGGCGGTAGGCGACGTAGTAGAGCAGCGGGATGACGACCAGCGTCAGCAGCGTGGACACCAGGATCCCGGAGATCAGCGCGATCGCCAGGCCGTTGAAGATCGGGTCGTCGAGGATGAAGAAGGCGCCCAGCATGGCCGCCAGCGCGGTCAGCGCGATGGGCTGGGCGCGGATGATCGCCGACTGCACGATGGCCTGTTCCAGCGCCACGCCCTGCGCCTGCTGCAGGCGGATGAAGTCCACCAGCAGGATGGAGTTGCGCACGATGATGCCGGCCAGCGCGATCATGCCGATCATGCTGGTGGCGGTGAATGGCGCGTGCAGCAGTGCGTGGCCGGGCAGGATGCCGATCAGCGTCAGCGGGATCGGCGCCATGATGACGAGCGGCATCAGGTAGGAGCCGAAGTGCGCCACCACCAGCAGGTAGATCAGCAGCAGCCCGACGGCGTAGGCGGCGCCCATGTCGCGGAAGGTCTCGTAGGTGATCTGCCATTCGCCGTCCCACTTGATGGCGTATTCGCGCCACGGGTCCAGCGGCTGGCGGATGAAGTATTCGCCCAGCGCGCCGCCGTTGGGGGTGGGCAGGGCGAGCAGTTCGCCGCGCATCGCGAACATGCCGTACAGAGGGCTGTCGACCGCGCCGGCCATGTCGGCGGTGACGTAATCGACCGGCAGCAGATCCTTGTGGAAGACGGGCTGTTCGCGCACGCCGTCGTCGATGCGCACCACCTCGCGCACCGGCACCAGGGCGCCTGCGGCGGAACGCACCGGCAACTGCAGCAGTGCGTCCAGTTCGCCGTGCAGGTGCGGCGGCAGTTGCAGCCAGGCGGGGGCCGGGTATCTGCTGCCGTCGTGCACATAGGTGGCGGCCAGGCCACCGAGGCCGGCCTGCAGCGTCTGCACCACGTCGGCCTGGGCCACGCCCAGCGCGGCGGCCTTGCGCCGGTCCACCCGCAGCAGGACGCGGGGGGCGGCGCTGGTGGTGCTGTCGTCCACATCGACGACGCCGGGCGTGTTCTCGAACACCGTGCGCACCTGCCGCACCAGCGCGTGGCGGCCTTCCACCTCCGGGCCGTAGATTTCGGCGACGATGGGTGCCTGCACCGGCGGGCCGGGCGGCACTTCGACGATCTTGACGTTGGCGCCGTGGCGCGCGCCGATGGCTTGCAGCGGCGCGCGCAGGCGCGTGGCGATGGCGTGGCTCTGCTCGCGGCGTTCGGATTTCGGCCGCAGGTTGACCTGCAGGTCACCCACCGCGCCGCCGCTGCGCAGGTTGTACTGGCGCACCAGGCCGTTGAAGTTGATCGGCGCGGCGGTGCCCGCGTAGGCCTGGTAGTCGCTGACTTCCGGCACCGTGGCCAGATGCGCGCCCAGTTCGCGCAGCACCGCGGCGGTCTTCTCCAGCGGCGTGCCCTCGGGCATGTCCACCACCACCTGGATTTCCGACTTGTTGTCGAAGGGCAACATCTTCAGCAGCACCAACCCGGTGGCCGGCAGCACCAGCGAGGCGGCGATCAGCAGCATCACCGCGAGCCCGAGCAGCCAGCGCCTGCGCCGGCCGCGGCGCGTGTCCAGCAGCGGATCGAAGATGCGATGGAACAGCCGCGCCAGCCACGGCCGCGCGGCATCGGCGCCGTGGCTGGCATTCGTACCGGCGGGCACCTCGCGCATCCACAGCCGCGCCAGCCAGGGGGTGACGGTGAACGCGATCGCCAGCGACAGCAGCATGCCCATGCTGGCGTTGATCGGGATGGGGCTCATGTAGGGCCCCATCAGGCCGCTGACGAAGGCCATCGGCAGCAGCGCGGCGATCACCGTGAAGGTCGCCAGGATGGTCGGGCCGCCGACCTCGTCGACCGCGGCGGGGATGATCGCGGCGAGCGGCCGGCCGGGGTGCAGGTGCTGGTGGCGGTGGATGTTCTCCACCACCACGATGGCGTCGTCCACCAGGATGCCGATCGAGAAGATCAGCGCGAACAGCGACACGCGGTTGAGGGTGAAGCCCCAGGCCCAGGAGGCGAACAGGGTCACGGTCAGGGTCAGCAGCACGGCGATGCCGACGATGGCCGCCTCGCGCCGCCCCAGCGCGAAGAATACGAGCGCCACCACCGAGGCGGTGGCGAACAGCAGCTTCTGGATGAGCTGGCGCGCCTTGTCGTCGGCGGTGGCGCCGTAGTTGCGCGTTTCGGCCACCTGCACGGCGTCGGGGATCACCGTGCCCTTGAGGCTCTCCACCCGCTCCATCAGGCGGTCGGCGACGTCGATGGCGTTCTCGCCGGGTTTCTTGCTGACCGCCAGTGTCACCGCCGGGTATTCGGCCGCCTGTCCGCCGGTGGTGCCGTGCCAGACGTAGCTGGCGGCGGGCGGCGGCCCCAGGCGCACCTCGGCCACGTCGCCGAGCAGCACCGGGCGGCCGTCGTGCGCGCCCACCACCAGTTCGGCCACGTCGCGGGCATCCTGCAGGAAGGCACCGGTATCCACCTGGATGGCCTGGTTGCCGGCGAGCAGTTCGCCCGCCGGGCCGCCCGCATTGGCGGCCTGCAATGCCTGGTGCAGCTCGCCGACGCTGACGCCGTGGCTGCGCAGGCGCGCCGGGTCGAGCTGCACCAGCACGGCGCGGCCGGGGCCGCCGAGAGTCCACACCTCGCGCGTGCCGGGCACGCGCTTGAGTTCGGCCTCGATGCTGTGCGCCACGCGCGCCAGATCGTAGGCGCCCTGGTCGGCGGCATCGGTGTATAGCGTCAGGCTGACGATGGGCACGTCGTCGATGCCGCGCGGTTTGGCGATCGGCGGCAGCACGCCCAGCCCGGCGGGCAGCCAGTCGGCATGCGAATCGAGCGCGTCGTGCAGGCGCACCAGCGCCTCGGTGCGCGGCACGCCAACCTCGAACTGCACGGTCAGCAGCGCCTGGCCGGGGTAGGAGGCGGAGGTGACGTGCTCCACCCCCGCCATGCCGGCGAGCACCTGTTCGGCGGGAGAGGCCACCATCTGCTCGACCTCGCGCACCGAGGCACCGGGAAAGGCGACCATCACGCTGGCCATGGTGACGTCGATCTGCGGTTCTTCCTCGCGCGGCGTCACCAGCATCGCGAACAGCCCCATCAGCAGCCCGAGCAGGGCCAGCAGGGGCGTGATCCGTGCGGCCTGGAAGGCGGCGGCGATGCGGCCGGAGAGGCCCGGGCCGGTGCCGTGTTCTGCAGTGCTCAAGCCGGCCCCCTCGTCAGCGGCGCAGCCGCGCGGCGGCCTGCGGGTCCACCACCACCGCCTCGCCCGCATCGACGCCGGCGAGCACTTCCACCTGCTCGCCGCGTTCGGCGCCCAGCCGCACCTGGCGCAGCAGCGGGCGCTGCTGCGCATCCAGTACGTACAGCCCGGTCATCTCCGCGCGGCGCACGACGGCCCGGCGCGGCACCAGTACGGCGGCGCGCGGCGCGGCGTCCGCCAGCCAGACGCGGGCATAGCTGCCGGGTGCCACCGCCCCGGCCGCCGGCGGCAGCGCCAGCCGCAGCCGCACGGTATGGCTGCGCGCATCGAGCGTGGGCAGCACCTCCACCGCGGCGGGGGAGAGCATGCGGCCGCCGGGCAGTTCCAGCCTGATGTCCGGCGCCGCGGCGTCGGCCGGCACGGCGCCCTGCGGCACGTCGGCGACCACGCGCAGCGCGTCGGGGGCGAACAGCGCCAGCAGCGGACTGCCGGGCATGGCCATGTCGCCGGTCTCCACCGGCACCTCGGCGACGATCGCATCGAACGGTGCCCGCAGCACGGACAGCCCGGCCTGCGTGTCCGCCGCGTCCGCCGCGGCCTGCTGCGCCCTGGCCTGGGCTGCGGCGGCCTTGTACTGCGCCTCGGCGCGCTCCAGCGCCGCCTGGCTGATGTAGCGTTTCTCGAACAGGCGCTGCTGGCGCGCGAATTCGCTGCGGGCGGCGGTCAGCACCGCGACGGCGGCCTCGGTCTGTGCGGCGCTGGCCTGCGCGGTTTTCCCGGCCACGCGGCTGTCGATGTGTAGCAGTACCTGGCCTTCCGCCACGCGATCGCCGGCCTTCACGTGCAGCGCGGTGATCGTGCCGGCCACCTGCGCCGCCACCGTGGCGCTGCGCACCGCCTCTACGCGGCCGGCATGGGCGGTGCCGGTGCCGACGCCGGCCGCCTGGGCGGATACCGTTGCAGGCGCGACCGTTCCGTCCGGCGGGCCGGCCAGCACGGGTGGCCAGGGGAGGCAGGCGGCCGACAACAGCGCGCAGACCAGGGTTTTCTGGCGGAGAGGGAGCATGGGTGGGCTGTGCGTGGAACGGAATGGATGACAGGGAGTCTGGCGAACCGGGGCTTATCGGTTGTGCATTGCGTGACCATTATATTAGAAATTTCTAATTTATTGTTTGCAGATCGCCGCGTTGTGATGTGCAGGGCACTGAGCTGCTTGTCCGATGAGCGCAGCAAGATGCTGCCCCCGAGCGGCAAAACGCTCGAAGGGGGTCCAACTCCTGATATTGCGTCAATGATTGCATTCCCATGAAGCGCCATCAGGCCTACTCAGATCTGATGGCTCGAGCTCGGGCAGAAGGTCTGGCCGTCGGCAGGGCAGACGCTCATGCCGCCGCCACGGCTGCCGCGCGTGCTTTCATGGTCGCCACACGTGACGCCACACCTTTTGAGGCTGCCGGCCTGACCGTCATCGATCCGTGGGAAGAAAGGTAATCAGCGACCTGACGGATTGCCAGTGGTAGCTCTGGCCCAGAAATCGAAATCAGTCACTCGGGAATGGCCATGTCTGGCGTGACGTCGCTGAACTTCAGCACCTTGCCGCCGTGCTGTGCGGCGAAGGTCCGGGCATCGGCCTCGGTCGCGAAGGCCGCGGCGGTCGGCCCCATCGAGCCCAGCCGCTTCGAGCCGAAGACGTAGAAGGCCTGGCGGGCATCGATCCAGTGGCCGGCCGGCGCGTCCCAGTCGGCCTTGCCCATGTCCTGCACGAAAATGCCGGTGACGCGGCGCGCCTGCTCCGGGCTGAGGTGGATGTTGAACATCTCCAGCGTGTCGCAGAACCAGTCGGGTTCGGCCACGCCGGCGTAATGGATCTGCGCCTTGGGGCCGGGGTAGTCGGCCAGCAGCATGCCGTCGAGCGCGCAGCTGGTGCTGCGCTCGATCTCGAGCGCGACGACCGAAGCGCTGCCGCCGTCCGTGCCGCCGCAGGCCGCGAGCAGGCCGGTGGCGACACCGGCGGCCAGGAAGCGGCGCCGGTCGAAGGATGACCGGGGGGTGTGGCGGCAGCCGTGGTGTGTGCACATGTCTGTTCTCCTGTCGCAATCTTGGGTTGTCAGGCGCGGCCCGCGCCGAGGCGGAAGCGCCAGGCGGCGATGGCCAGCGGCAGCGCGATCCAGCCGGCCATCACCAGTCCGAGCAGCCAGGGCCTGGCCAGCGCGGGCGGGAACACGGTGGCCAGGCCGTACAGCGTGCGCACGTCCTCGAGCGAGAAGATGTTGAGGATGCGGAAGACGTCGGCCGGATTGAGCAGCAGCAGGTAGGGCAGCGCCTCGCCGCCCCACTGGCCGGCGGTGACGACCAGCACGCCGAGCAGCAGCAGGTCGAAGATCAGCACGAAGAAGAACCACATCGCGATCGCCAGGCCCGAGGCGCGGGTGCGGTCGGCGGCGAACACCGACAGCATCACCGCCAGGCTGAGGAAGGCGCAGCCGAGCAGCACCGAACTGATCATGAAGCCCAGGTAGTGGTACAGCGCATTGAGGTCGAGCTGGGCCGACAGCACGACGCCGACCAGGCCGAAGCCGGCGATGGTGGAAAAGGCCAGCGCGCCGGCCAGGCCGAGGTACTTGCCCAGCAGCAGCTCGACGCGGGTGATCGGCATCGACAGCAGCAGGTCGAGCGAGCCGCGCTCGCGCTCGCCGACGATGGCGTCGAAGCCGAGCACCAGCGCGATCAGCGGGATCAGGTAGATCACCAGGCTGACCAGGCTGGCGATGGTCACCTCGATCGAGCGGAAACCCACCGCGCCCTGCTGGGCGGCGCCGAAATAGGCGATCGACAGCGCGAAGGCGGTAAACACCAGCGCCACCGCCAGCACCCAGCGGTTGCGGATGCGGTCCCAGAATTCCTTGCCGGCGATGGCGGCGATCTGCGAAAACTCCATGGTCCGCCCCTTTAGTCCGAGAAGCCGAAGAACACGTCTTCGAGCGAAGGTTCGCGCACGCCGAGGTCGCGCACCTTGTCGCCGAGCGCGGCCAGCGCGGCGATCACCGCCATCTTGGCCTCGCGCGGGCACTGCACCGCGACGTGATCGTCGCGCGCCTCGATCGCGCCCACCGGCAGGCTGCCCAGCGCCGCGCGCACCGCCTCGAAGTCCTCGGGCGCCACGCGCACGCTGAACCACAGCGGCAGCGCCATCTGCTCGCGCAGGGCCTGCACCGTGCCGCTGGCCTGCACCTGGCCGGCGGCCATGATCGCCAGGCGGTCCACCCGCTCCTGGATCTCGGCCAGGATGTGCGAGGTGATGACCGTGGTCACGCCCTGGCTCTTCAACTGGCGCAGGATGGCGTAGAAGCCGCGGATCGCCTCGGGGTCGAGGCCGGTGGTGGGTTCGTCGAGGAACAGGATGCGCGGCTGGCCGAGCAGGGCCTGGGCGAAGCCGAGGCGCTGGCGCATGCCCTTGGAGTACTCGCGCACCCGCCGCCGGGCGGCGTGGGCCAGGCCGACGCGCTCGAGCAGGGCGGCATGATTCTGCCCGGCCACGCCTTTCAGCCTGGCGAAGAAGTGCAGCGTCTCCAGCCCGGTGAGATTGTCGTACAGCACCACGTTCTCGGGCAGGTAGCCGATCTTGCGCCGCACCGCGCGGAAGTCGCCGCCGCTCACCGGCGCGCCGTCGATGCGGATCTCGCCCGCGGAAAGCGGGATCAGGCCGAGCATCATCTTGAACAGCGTGCTCTTGCCGGCGCCGTTGTGGCCGATCAGGCCGAACAGTTCGCCTTCGCGCACGTCCAGGTCGACGCCATCGACCGCGTGGATGGCGCCATAGTGCTTGCGCACGCCGCGGGCGGTGATCACCGCGCGGGTCGTGTCACTCGGAGCGGGGGAAATATCGGCCACGCCATTGGCTCCAGTCGGGGTTGTGCGGCTGCATGCGCGGTTTGGGGTCGACGATGCTGGGCGCGCGCAGCAGCGGGAACTGCTGGCCGACCAGGCGCAGCGTCTGCACCGCGGGGCTGGCCAGCAGCAGCTTCATCATCGGGTGGCGCCAGGACAGGCGGTCCACCATGTCGTTGGCTTCGTACCGGACGTCGCCGGCGCCGTCGCCGTCGCGGTCCCAGCCGAGGTAGTTGCTCCAGTAGTTGCCCGTCTGCTCGCCCCAGACCATGTCGCGGGCGCCGACGTAGCGCACCTGCTCGCGGTTGGCGATGAAGTCGTTGCCTTCGACCTGGTTGTTCTTCGAGCCCGCCCACAGGTGGATGCCGACGCGGTTGTCGATCACCGCGTTGCCGCGCAGCGCGTTGTATTCGGCATCGTAGATGAAGAAGCCGCGCTGGTTGCCGGCGACGACGTTGTTCTCGATCACCGAGTCCTGGATGGTGCGCAGCATGATGCCGTGGTCCGAGTTGGCCCAGGCGCGGTTGTTGCGCACGGTCAGGCGGCGCACTTCCATCAGCGCCAGCCCGCCGCGGTTCATCCAGCTGTCGTTGCCTTCCCAGACGTTGTCGTAGGCGTTCATGTAGTGCGTGCCGTAGCGGCTGTGGTGCAGGCGGTTGTCGCGGAACAGCGCGTCGTGCGAGACATCGACGTACAGCGCGTCGCGCACGAAGCTGA
>NZ_BCUG01000021.1 GCF_001591165.1 Thauera butanivorans NBRC 103042 | reverse complement strand
AATGTTCCAGGAGCCGCGAGTGAGGTATGGATGAAAGTCGAGCGCATGGAGTTGCTGCTGGATCTCTGCCGGCCATGATCTTGCTACCGAGTCTCGTGGTCGCGAGTACCCGGTTCAGGTGCAGGTTCGCAGTTCGTGAACTGCGAACCTGGGCATTGCCCGTGCTTCAATCCCCCGATTGGGCATTCACCGGTCCGAACTCCAGCGGCACCCACTCATAAGCCTCACCTTCGGCGCGGACATGGCCGATGCCCGGGAAAGGCAGGTGCATGCCGCCGACCAGCAGTTTTTCCTCTGCCGAGCGGGCGAAGATCTGCTTGCGTGTCGCCACTGCCGCTTCGCTGTCCACGTCGAATCCGATTGCGACCTCGGGCTGGGCGAACTGCACCGCGTGGTTATGCACGATGTCGCCCCAGATCAGCAGCTTGTGCTCGCCGCTGCCGACGAGGTAGCCGCTGTGGCCCGGCGTGTGGCCGGGCGCGGCGACGCTGGCAATGCCGGGCACGATGTCGCGGTCGGTACCGAAGGTCTGCCAGCGGCCGCTGGCACGATAGGGCGCGGCGGCGTCACGGGCCATCTTGAAGAAGGGCTGGACCTCCTGCGCGGCCTTGGCGGCGGCTTCTTCGTCCAGCCAGAAGTCGTTGTCGGCTTGGGCCGACCAGATTTCGGCGTTGGCGAACACCGCCTTGCCGTCGGCGTCGATGAGGCCGTTGATGTGGTCGCCGTGCAGGTGGGTCAGCAGCACGACATCGACCTGGGCGGGATCGTAGCCGGCGGCGCGCAGATTGCCGGCGACGTGGCCGAGCGAGGGGCCGAACAGGTGGGCGGCGCCGGCATCGACCAGCACCAGCTTGTCACCGGTGTTGATCAGGTAGGCATTGACGGCGGTCTGCACTTTCGGCGCTTGCAGGAAGTGGCGCGCGAGCAGGCGGTCGCGGTCTTCGTCGCGCAGGTTCTTCAGCAGCCCGGTGTCGATCTCGATGGCGCCGTCGTACAGCGCGGTGACTTCGATGTCGCCGAGCATCATCCGGTAGTAACCGGGCACCTGGGTCTGGACCTGGGGGGCGGCCGCCGTGGCGAAGCCGGCGCCGGTGGCGATCAGCACTGCGGCGGCGCAGTGCAGCAGCGGGCGGAGCAGGCGGGATGGCGTGTTTTTCTGCATGGGATTCCTCCATCGGGGTTCGAGCGCCGAGTATCCCATAGGCGTGCAAGCGCGCGGCGCCCGTTCAAGCGCTGGTCAGCTCCCAGGCTTCGGCGAGGATCTCGAAGGAGCGGCAGCGGGCGGCGTGATCGAAGATCTGGGCCGTGACGATCAGTTCGTCGGCGCCGGTTTCGGCGATCAGTCGTTCCAGGCCGCGGCGCACGGTGTCGACGCTGCCGACCGCCGAGCAGGCGGTGGCTTCGTCGGCGTATCGCCGTTCTGCCGGCGTCCAGCCCTGTTCCTCATCCGGCGCAGGCGGCCGCAGCAGGCCGCGATCGCCGCGGGCGATGCCGGCGAAGCGGTTGCGCAGCGAACTGAACAGGAGCCGGGCTTCGTCGTCGGTGTCGGCGGCGATGGCGTTGGCACCGACCATGACGTAGGGGCGTTCGAGCGCCGCCGAGGGCCGGAAGCGGCTGCGGTACAGGTCCACCGCGCGCAGCAGGAAGCGCGGCGCGAAGTGCGATGCGAAGGCAAAGGGCAGGCCGAGGTGGGCGGCCAGTTCGGCGCTGAAGAGGCTGGAGCCGAGCAGCCAGATCGGCACCTCCAGGCCGGCGCCGGGCACGGCCTGTACTTTCTGGCCGGGCTGGGCCGGCTTGAAGTAGCTCTGCAGTTCCAGCACGTCCTGCGGGAAAGTCTCGTCGCTGTTGCCCAGGTTGCGGCGCAGTGCGCGTGCCGTCGTCTGGTCGGTGCCGGGCGCGCGGCCGAGGCCGAGGTCGATGCGGCCGGGGAACAGGGCTTCGAGGGTGCCGAACTGTTCGGCAATCACCAGCGGGGCGTGGTTGGGCAGCATGATGCCGCCGGCACCGACCCGGATGCGCCGGGTGTGCGCGGCGACGTGGCCTATGACGACCGCGGTGGCGGCGCTGGCGATGCCCGCCATGTTGTGGTGTTCGGCCAGCCAGTAGCGGTTGTAGCCGCTGCGGTCGGCGAGCCGGGCGAGCTCGCGCGTGTTGCGCAGTGCGTCGGCGGCGGTGCTGCCGGACGTGACGGGGGCGAGATCGAGGACCGAGAGCGGGATGGGAGAGCGGGGCATGGGGCTGCTGCTAGAATCGCGGCCTTTCATTACGCCACAGCCGCCGATGACTGCCAAGCCGATCGACGTGGTGATCCTGACCGAGGATCGTTACGTGCACCCCGACCCCGACGATTGGTATCAGGCGCAGATCGCTCGCGAGGACGGCCTGGTGGCTGAAGCGCTGCAGGCACAGGGCCTCAGCGTGGCGCGGCGTTCCTGGGCCGATCCGACGATGGACTGGCGCGCATGCGGCAGCCTGCTGTTCCGCACGACCTGGGATTATTTCGACCGCTTCGCCGAGTTCTCGCGCTGGCTGGACGCGGTGTCGGCGCAGACGCGCCTGTTCAACGACGCCGGCCTGATCCGCTGGAACGTCGACAAGCATTATCTGGCCGACCTGGCGGCACGTGGCGTGGCGATCGCGCCGACGTGCTTCGTCGAGCGCGGCGAGGCGATGACGCTGGCGTCGATCATGGCGGCGCAGGGCTGGGACGAGATCGTCTTCAAGCCGGCGGTGTCGGGTGCGGCGCGGCTGACCTGCCGTGTGGATCGGGCTTCGCTGGCCGGGCACGAACCGGTCTTCGCCCGCTGCGTGGCGCAGGAGGCGATGCTGGTGCAGCGCTTCGAGCCGGCCATCCTCGCCGACGGCGAGCTGTCGCTGATCGTGATCGACGGCCGCTGCACCCATGCCATCCGCAAGACCGCGCGTGCGGGGGATTTTCGTGTGCAGGACGATCATGGCGGTACGGTGCACTCGCACGCGCCGTCAGCGGACGAGCGTGCCTTCGCCGAGGCCGCGGTCGCTGCCTGCCCGTCCTTGCCGCTGTATGCGCGGGTGGATTTCGTGCGCGACGGCGGCGGCTTCCGGCTGATGGAGCTCGAGATGATCGAGCCCGAGCTGTTCTTCCGCTTCGATCCGCCGGCGGCAGAGACGCTGGCCGCGGCGCTGGCCAAAAAGCTGCGCGGGGTTCGCGCGTGAGATCTCCAGCCATCCTGCACCAGGGCCTGGCGGAAGAAAGCGGGCCGCCTGCGCAGCTTTTCGGCCAGCCGAAGAGCGAGCGCCTGCGCGTTCCTGTCCGGCAACCTCAAGCAGGCAGGCGGCGCAGCCGGAGCGCGACCGCGCCGGTCCCGAGCACGCAGATCCCCTGCAGCGCGGCGAGGCCGGGCCAGTGTCCGGCCGTCCACGCGGTGCCGGCGAGGCTGCCGATGACGCTGGCGCCGAGGTAGTAGCTCGACAGGTAGAGCGCCGAGGCCAGTGCGCGCCGCTCGCCCGCGCGCCGTCCCACCCAGCCGCTGGCGAGGGCGTGCCGGCCTCGAGATGCGTGGAGCCGGCAGCGCCCGGCACCTTGCTGGGAGCTTGCATGGACGTGATCGGAATGCTCGTGCTGCGGCGGACTCAGGCGGCAAAGAAACGCTGACGTGCCTCGCCCGGCAACTCCATGCCGGTATTGCGCGCACGCTGCAGCAGTTCCCAGTAATAGCGGTAGGAGGCGCGGTCGTGCAGCCGTCCGCCATGCTGGATCGGCCCCCAGTCGGCATCCTGGGCGGCGATCAGGATCTCGGCGGCTTCCTCGACTTCGGAGAAGTCCGGCTGCATCGCGGCGACGATCGGCAGGATCTGGTTGGGGTGGATGCTCCACATGCGCAGGTAGCCGAATTCGCGGCGTGCGCGCTCGGCGTCGTGGCGGATGACGGCGACGTCCTGCAGTTCGGTGGTGACGTTGTGCGAGGGCACGACGCCGTTGGCGAGCGCGGCGGCGGAGATTTCGGTCTTGGCGCGGGTGACCAGCGGGTGCTCGAACTGGCCCGGGCTCTTCATCGCGCTGCCGGGAATGGCGCCGTGGTGGCCGGAGACGAAATCCATCAGGCCGAAGTCGAGCGATTCGACGCCGTCGAGGGCGGCGATCTCCCAGGCTTCGCGCAGCGCACCGTGGGTTTCGATCAGCACGTGCACCGGCAGTGCGCGCACGCTGCCGCAGGCGGCCTCGATGCGGCGCAGCTCCTCGATCTGGGCGGCGGCATCGGCGGCCGAGCGGACCTTGGGCAGGGTGATGAAAGCCAGCCGCTGGCCGGCGCCGCGCACCAGGATGTCGAGATCCTGCATCCAGTGCGGGTGGGTGATGTCGTGGATGCGCGCGCCGACGCGGCCGAAGTGGTTCTCGGCGCCGTTCACCACGCCCACCACCATGCGTGCGTGCTCGGCTTCGGCGCCTGCGCGTGCGCCGTCCTCGCAGTCGCAGGTGATGTCGAACACCGGGCCGAGCTCCTGCTGCAGCTTGAGTGCCTTGAGCATCAGCTTCTCGGCGCCGGCGTAGTGGTCGACCGCGGGCAGGGCGGGGAAGGGCTTTTCGCCGGCGAACAGGACATCGGCAGGGTGCAGGCGCATGCGGGTTCTCCTCGAAGGCGGCACGGGAAACAAAAAGGGCCACGGATTCTACCCCGCGGCCCGGTGCAGACGCGGCCCGCAGGCCGCGTTGCGGTCTTACTTCAGCATGTCGGCAACGGCGGCACGCTCTTCTTCGAGTTCCTTCAGCGTGGCGTTGATCTTGCCTTGCGAGTACTCGTCGATCTCCAGGCCCTGGATGATCTTGAACTGGCCGTTCCTGGCTTCGCAGGGGAAGCCGAACACGACGCCTTCGGGGATGCCGTAGGAGCCGTCCGACGGCACGCCCATGGTGACCCAGTCGTCCGAGCCCAGCACCCAGTCGCGCACGTGGTCGATGGCGGCGTTGGCGGCCGAGGCAGCCGAGGACAGGCCACGGGCTTCGATGATGGCGGCGCCGCGCTTGCCGACGGTGGGCAGGAAGACGTCGTTGTTCCAGGCGTGGTCGTTGATCAGCGCCTTGACGCTGTCGCCGTTCGATTCGCAGAAGCGGTAGTCGGCGTACATCGACGGCGAGTGGTTGCCCCACACGACCATCTTCTTCAGCGACGACACCGGGCGGCCCGACTTGGCTGCCAGTTGCGACAGTGCGCGGTTGTGGTCCAGGCGCAGCATGCCGTGGTAGTTGTTCGGGTTGGTGCGGCCGACCTTGATCGCGGCCGAACGGGCGATGTAGGCGTTGGTGTTGCAGGGGTTGCCGACGACCAGCACGCGCACGTCTTCCTTGGCGTTTTCGGCGATGGCCTTGCCCTGCACGGTGAAGATCGCGCCGTTGGCGGTCAGCAGGTCGGCACGTTCCATGCCGGGGCCGCGCGGACGGGCGCCGACCAGCAGGCAGACGTCGGCGTCCTTGAAGGCGACGTTGGGGTCGTCGGTGGCGATCATGCCGGCCAGCAGCGGGAAGGCGCAGTCTTCCAGCTCCATCATCACACCCTTCACGGCCTTCTGGGCCTGGGGCAGGTCGAGCAATTGCAGGATCACGGGCTGGTCCTTGCCCAGCATTTCACCGCTGGCGATGCGGAACAGCAGGCTGTAGCCGATCTGGCCGGCGGCGCCGGTGACTGCGACGCGCATGGGGGCTTTGCTCATGTGAATACTCCCTCTATAAAGAAGACGGTCTGTGATGGCGGTATCGAGAATTCGTGCCCCGGCTGCATGGGGCGTGGATTCCGGCGCATCATGCCGGACATTCGCGTCGCACGCATCAGGGGCGCGGGAATACTAAGAAGAAATGCCGGAGCTGTCAAATCATGTCTTTTATCTTATATAAGACATAAGACGAGGTATGGACGACTTGTATTTTTTGTGCTCAAATGCGCGCATGTCACGGGAAGCTCCTACTTTCAGCCCGCTTTACCGCCAGATCAAGACCCTGATTCTTCAGGCTCTCGAGTCCGGTGAGTGGCGGCCTGGCCAGGCGATTCCGAGCGAGCAGGAGCTGGCGGCGCGCTTCAGCGTGTCGCAGGGCACCGTTCGCAAGGCGATCGATGAAATGGCTGCCGAGAACCTGCTCGTCCGCAAGCAGGGGAAGGGCACTTACGTTGCCTCGCACAATGATCCGAGGGCCCTGTTCCGTTTCCTGCGCCTGGTGCCGATGGATGGCGATCTGTCGCAGCCGCAGAGCGTACCGCTGGACTGCTGGCGGGCCAAGGCCGGCCAGGAAGCCTCGCGCATGCTGGGCATCGAGCCCGGGGCGCCGATCATCATCGTCCGCCGGTTGCTGAAGTTCTCGACCAAACCGGTGGTGATCGACGAAATCTATCTGCCCGGGGAAATCTTCCAGGGGCTGACTTCGGAAGTGCTGCAGGACTGGAACGGTTCCCTGTACAGCCTGTTCGAGACCCGTTTCGGTCTGCGCATGATCCGGGCGCAGGAACGCATCCGTGCCGTTGCCGCCGACCGCAATGCCAGCGAGGCGCTGAAGGTCGCCGAAGGCACGCCGCTGTTGTCGGTCGAGAGGGTCACCTACACCTACGGCGACAAGCCGGTCGAATGGCGGCGCGGCCTCTATTCGACGGCCGAGCACTTTTATCTGAATGAGTTGAATTGACGTAATGACGCACCGGGCGAGGGCGCTATAATTACTGATTACGTATAACGGTGTACGTATTTTCGAAGTCGACGGCGGATCTTTCGTCGTACATGTAGAGGGGAGTCTTCATGTCAGAAGTGACTGTACACAAACAGCGGCCGAAGCATCTGGCCGTGAATCAGATCCGGCTGCCGCTGCCGGGTATCGTCTCGATCCTTCACCGGATCAGCGGCGCGGGCCTGTTCCTGCTGCTGCCTTTCCTGCTGTATCTGCTCGATCGCAGCCTCGGCTCGCCCGAGACCTTCGAGACCTTCAGCGCAGTGGTGGGGCACCCGCTGGCCAAGCTGCTGCTGCTGGGTCTGCTGTGGGCCTACATGCACCACTTCTGTGCCGGCATCCGCTTCCTGCTGCTCGACCTGCACAAGGGAACGGAACTTCAGGCCGCGCGCAATTCGTCGCGCATCGTTCTGATCGTGAGCATCGCGCTCACCGTGATCATCGGGGTGAAACTATGGTGAGGCGTCAACCTGTCGGTGCGCACTACGGTCTGAAGGACTGGATCGCGCAGCGTGCCACTGCGGTCTTCATGGCCATCTACACGATCATCTTCGCGGTCTGTACGCTGACTCTGTCCGAGTTCAGCTATGAGGCCTGGAGCGGCCTGTTCTCCAGCGGCCCCTTCCGCTTCCTGAGCTTCCTGTTCTTCCTGTCGCTGTTCTACCACGCCTGGATCGGCGTGCGCGACATCTGGATGGATTACGTCAAGCCGGACGGCCTGCGCCTGTCGCTGCATCTCGTCACTCTCTTCCTGCTCGTCGGCTATGCCGGCTGGGTGGCCCAGATTCTTTGGAGGCTGTAAGCGTGAACGTCGCCAAGCGTACCTTTGATGCAGTCATCGTCGGCGCGGGTGGTGCTGGCCTGCGCGCTGCCCTGCAACTGTCCGAAGCCGGCCTGAAGACGGCCGTGCTGACCAAGGTCTTTCCGACGCGCTCGCACACGGTTGCGGCGCAGGGCGGTGTGGCCGCCTCGCTGGGAAACACCACCGAGGACAACTGGCACTGGCACATGTACGACACCGTGAAGGGGTCGGACTGGCTGGGTGACCAGGACGCCATCGAATTCATGGTCAAGAAGGCCAACGAGGTCGTCATCGAACTCGAACACTATGGCATGCCCTTCGACCGTACCGACAACGGCAAGATCTACCAGCGCCCCTTCGGCGGCCACTCGATGAACTACGGCCAGGCGCCGGTGATGCGCTCCTGTGCAGCCGCCGATCGTACCGGCCACGCCATGCTGCATGCGCTGTACCAGCGCAACGTGCGCGCCAACACCCAGTTCTTCGTCGAATGGAATGCGCTCGACCTGATCCGCAACAGCGAAGGCGACGTGCTCGGCGTCACCGCGATCGAGATGGAAACCGGCGAAGTCTCGATCTTCCACGCCAAGGCGACGATCTTCGCCACCGGCGGTGCGGGCCGCATCTTCTACAGCTCCACCAACGCCTTCATCAATACCGGTGACGGCCTGGGCATGGCGGCGCGTGCCGGCATCCCGCTGGAAGACATGGAGTTCTGGCAGTTCCACCCGACCGGCGTGGCCGGCGCGGGCGTGCTGATCACCGAAGGCGTGCGCGGCGAAGGCGGCATCCTGCGCAACGACTCCGGCGAGCGCTTCATGGAGCGCTACGCGCCCAACCTGAAGGATCTGGCCTCGCGCGACGTGGTGTCGCGCTCGATGGTGACCGAGATCAACGAAGGTCGCGGTTGCGGTCCGGACAAGGACCACGTGCTGCTCGACATCACCCACCTGTCGCCCGAGACCATCATGAAGCGCCTGCCCGGCATTCGCGAGATCTCGATCCAGTTCGCCGGTGTGGACCCGATCAAGGCGCCGATCCCGGTCGTGCCGACCTGCCACTACCAGATGGGCGGCATCCCGACCAACTACAAGGGCCAGGTCGTGGTGCCGAAGGACGGCAACCCGAACGTGCCGGTGCAGGGTTTCTACGCTGCCGGCGAGTGCGCCTGCGCCTCGGTGCACGGCGCCAACCGCCTGGGCACGAACTCGCTGCTCGACCTGCTGGTGTTCGGCAAGTCCGCCGGCGAGACCGTGGTCGAGGACTTCCAGTCCGGCAACCTGACGCTGAAGCCGTTGCCCGACGACGCCGCCGACATGTCGCTGGCGCGCATCGCCCGTCTGGAAAACCAGAAGAACGGTACCGACGTGCATGAAGTGCGTCTGGCCATGCAGCGCACGATGCAGAAGCACGCCGGCGTGTTCCGCTTCAACGAATTGCTGACCGAAGGCGTCACCCGCATCCTCGAAGTGGCCGAGCAGTCGCTGCACACCGAGATCGGCGACAAGTCCAAGGTGTGGAACACCGCCCGCACCGAGGCGCTGGAACTGGACAACCTGATCGAAGTCGCCAAGGCGACCATGATCTCGGCCGAGGCGCGCAAGGAATCGCGCGGCGCCCACGTCCGCGACGACGCACCGGACACGGCAGAGAACCCCAACGGCCGCGACGACAAGAACTGGCTCAAGCACACGCTGTGGTACCGCGACGGCAACCGCCTCGACTACAAGCCGGTGAACCTGAAGCCGCTGTCCGACGACGTGGAACCCATCGCGCTCGCCAAGCGCACCTATTGAGCGCGGGAGAACAAACGACATGAGCAAGCGTACCGTTCACTTCAAGATCTATCGCTACGATCCGGACAAGGACGAGAAGCCCTACATGCAGGACATCTCGGTCGAGCTGGAAGCTTCCGACAAGAAGCTGCTCGACGCCATGGTCCGCCTCAAGACCAAGGACGACACCTTGTCGTTCCGCCGTTCCTGCCGCGAAGGCGTGTGCGGTTCGGACGCGATGAACATCAACGGCAAGAATGGTCTGGCCTGCCTGACCGACGTCGACAGCCTGCAGCAGCCGATCACGCTGCGCCCGCTGCCCGGCCTGCCGGTCATCCGCGACCTGATCGTCGACATGACGCAGTTCTTCAAGCAGTACCACTCGATCAAGCCCTACCTGGTCAACAACGACCCGCCGCCCGAGCGCGAACGCCTGCAGTCGCCGGACGACCGCGAGGAGCTCAACGGCCTGTACGAGTGCATCCTGTGCGCCTGCTGCTCGACGTCCTGCCCGTCGTTCTGGTGGAACCCGGACAAGTTCGTCGGCCCGGCCGGCCTGCTTGCCGCCTACCGCTTCCTGGCCGACACCCGTGACCAGGACACCAATGCGCGTCTCGACAACCTCGAAGATCCGTACCGCCTGTTCCGCTGCCACTCCATCATGAACTGTGTCGACGTCTGTCCGAAGGGTCTGAATCCGACCCGCGCGATCGGCAAGATCAAGGATATGATGGTCCGCCGTGCGGTCTGAGGACGAGGTTGGCATATGAGCATCAACAGGGGGCGTGTCCGCTGGCAGTGTCGTCGGGCCTTGCTCGAGCTCGATCTCGTGTTCGAGCGCTTCCTGGAGCGGCATTTCGATCGTCTCGGCGACGATCAGATCGCGGATCTGGACGACCTGCTGCGTTGTGAGGACCACGACCTCTGGGCCATGGTCAATGGCAGCAAGGCATGTGAGACGGACCGCTGGAAGGAGATGATCGGTCTGCTGCGTCAGCCCTGACGCAGCAGACAGGATCACGATACGACAAGCAGTTAAACCGGCTAGTAGAAGGGACGATCTATGAGCACTGAACGCACTGCAACGCTGACCGTCGATGGCAAGACCGTCGAATTTCCGGTGATGACCGGCACCCATGGCCCGGATGTCATCGACATCCGCACCCTGGGCGGCAAGACCGGCCTGTTCACCTACGACTCGGGCTTCCTGTCGACTGCGAGTTGCAAGTCGAACATCACCTTCATCGATGGCGACAAGGGCGAACTGCTGTATCGCGGCTATCCGATCGAGCAACTGGCCGAGAAATGCAATTTCCTCGAAGTCGCCTACCTGCTGAAGAACGGCGAACTGCCGAATGCCGGGCAGAAAGCGGATTTCGAGACCACGATCAAGCGGCACACCATGCTGCACGACCAGATGACGAAGTTCTACTCGGGTTTCCGCCGCGATGCGCACCCGATGGCGGTCATGGTCGGCGTCGTCGGCGCGCTGTCGGCCTTCTACCACGAGGCGCTGGACTTCTCCGACGCCGAGCACCGCAGCATCTCGATCAACCGCCTGATCGCCAAGCTGCCGACGATCGTCGCGATGGCCTACAAGTACAACAAGGGCGAGCCCTTCATGTACCCGCGCAACGACCTCGACTACACCGCCAACTTCATGCACATGATGTTCGGCACGCCGTGCGAGAAGTACGAGCCGAACCCGGTGCTGGTGCGCGCGCTCGACGTCATCTTCACGCTGCATGCCGACCACGAGCAGAACGCCTCCACCTCCACGGTGCGTCTGGCGGGCTCTTCCGGTGCCAACCCCTTCGCCTGCATCTCGGCCGGCATCGCCTGCCTGTGGGGTCCGGCGCATGGCGGCGCCAACGAAGCCTGCCTGAACATGCTGGAAGAGATCGGCGACGTCTCGCGCGTCAACGAATACATCGCGCGCGCCAAGGACAAGAACGACAGCTTCAAGCTGATGGGCTTCGGCCACCGCGTCTACAAGAACTTCGATCCGCGTGCGACCTTGATGCGCAAGGTCTGCAACGAAGTGCTGGCCGAGCTTGGCCTTGAAAACGATCGTCTGTTCAAGCTGGCGATGGAGCTGGAAAAGATCGCGCTGGAAGACGAGTACTTCGTCGAGAAGAAGCTCTACCCGAACGTCGACTTCTACTCGGGCATCGTGCAGAAGGCGCTGGGCATCCCGACCTCCATGTTCACCTGCATCTTCGCCCTGGCGCGGACGGTGGGCTGGATCACCCAGTGGGAAGAAATGATCACCGATCCGGAATACAAGATCGGCCGCCCGCGCCAGCTCTACACCGGCGCGGCGCGGCGCGACGTTCCGGCGATCGCACAGCGTCCGTAAGAGACGATGGAGAGGGGAGGGAGACATCGCCGAACCTGACGAACAGCGGGATGAACGCGTGCGCGCGTTCATCCCGTTTTGTCATCGGGGCTCGATCGACGGTTTCTCCGATCACCGCATTACCTGCAAGCAGCGAAACAGACAAAATACAGGTGGCTTTCATCATGATGAAGCAACTCGAACAGACCTCGCATTTGTTCGGCTCGAACGCGCCGTTCATCGAAGAGCAGTACGAGAATTATCTCGCCGATCCGGGCTCCGTTTCGGACGAATGGCGCAACTATTTCGACCAGCTGCAGAGCCAGCCCGGCGTCGTGGCGCGCGACGTCGCGCACGGCCCGGTGATCGCGGCTTTCGAACAGATGGCCAAGCGCGGTCCGGTCCGCACCGTGGTCGCCGGAGAAGGCGAGGACAAGCAGCAGGTTTCGGTGCTGCAACTGATCAACGCCTACCGCTTCCTGGGCAACCGCTGGGCCAACCTCGATCCGCTCAAGCGTACCGAGCGCCCGCAGATCGCCGAGCTCGAGCCGTCCTACTACGGTTTCACCGAAGCCGACCTGTCGAAGAGCTTCAATGTCGGCTCCTTCCACGGCTTCTCGACCGAACGCGCCAGCCTGCGCGAGATCCTCGAAGCGCTGCGCCAGACCTACTGCAGCGCGATCGGTTCGGAGTACATGTACATCTCCGACATCGCGCAGAAGCGCTGGATCCAGAGCCGGCTGGAGAGCGTGCGCGGCACGCCGAAGTTCTCCGTCGAGATCAAGAAGCGCATCCTCGAACGCACCACTGCCGCGGAAACGCTCGAACGCTATCTGCATACCCGCTACGTCGGCCAGAAGCGCTTCTCGCTGGAAGGCGGTGAAAGCGCCATCGTCGCGATGGACGAGATTGTCCGCGTCGGCGGCAGCCTGGGCGTGGCCGAAACCGTGATCGGCATGGCCCACCGCGGCCGCCTCAACGTGCTGGTCAACACCCTGGGCAAGTCGCCGTCGATGCTGTTCTCGGAGTTCGAGGGCAAGGCCGCTGCCGACCTGACCGCGGGCGACGTGAAATACCACATGGGCTTCTCCAGCGACGTCATGACGCCGGGCGGCCCGATGCACCTGACGCTGGCCTTCAACCCGTCCCACCTGGAAATCATCAACCCGGTGGTGGCCGGTTCGGTCTATGCGCGCCAGATCCGCCGTGGCGACGCCGACAAGGGCCAGGTGCTGCCGGTGCTGATCCACGGTGACGCCGCCGTCGCCGGCCAGGGTGTCAACCAGGAAATGCTGAACTTCTCCCAGACCCGCGGCTACGGTACGGGCGGTACGGTGCACCTGGTCATCAACAACCAGATCGGCTTCACCACTTCCGATCCGCGCGACTACCGTTCCTCGCTGTACTGCACCGACATCTTCAAGATGGTCGAAGCGCCGATCTTCCACGTCAATGGCGACGATCCCGAAGCGGTGGCCTTCGTCACCGCGCTGGCGGTCGAATTCCGCCAGGAGTTCAAGAAGGACGTGGTCGTCGACATCGTCTGCTTCCGCAAGCTCGGCCACAACGAGCAGGACGAGCCGATGGTCACCCAGCCGCTGATGTACCGCAACATCCAGAAGCACCCGGGCACGCGCAAGCTCTACGCCGACCGCCTGGTGGCCGAAGGCAGCATCGGCGCCGACGACCCGGAGAAGATGATCGCCGAATACCGCGAGCACCTGGACCGCGGCGAGCTGCTGTACAACCCGGTGCTGTCGGGCCACAACCGCCAGTTCTCGGTGGACTGGACGCCTTTCCTGAAGCAGCCCTATACCGACGCAGCCGAGACCGCCATTCCGGTGCAGGAAATCAAGCGTCTCGGCGAACGCCTGAGCACCGTACCCGAAGGCTTCGCAGTGCATTCGCGGGTCAAGAAGATCATCGACGACCGCGCCGCGATGGCGCGCGGAGAACTGCCGCTCGACTGGGGCATGGGCGAGAACCTGGCCTACGCCAGCCTGCTCGCGCAGGGCTACGGTGTGCGCGTCTCGGGCGAAGACGTCAATCGCGGTACCTTCTTCCACCGTCATGCGGCGCTGCATGACCAGCGCCGCGAGCGCTGGGACGAAGGCACCTACAAGCCGCTGGATCACATCCAGGAAGGGCAGGCCCGCTTCCAGTGCTACGACTCGGTGCTGTCCGAGGAGGCGCTGCTGGCCTTCGAATACGGCTACTCCACCACCGAACCCAACGAGCTCGTGGTCTGGGAGGCCCAGTTCGGCGACTTCGTCAACGGCGCCCAGGTCGTCATCGACCAGTTCATCAGCTCGGGCGAAGCCAAGTGGGGCCGCCTGTCGGGCCTGGTGATGATGCTGCCGCACGGCTACGAAGGGCAGGGGCCGGAACACTCGTCGGCCCGTCCCGAGCGTTTCATCAGCCTCGCCGCCGAGAACAACTGGCAGATCGCGGTGCCGACGACGCCGGCCCAGATCTTCCACCTGCTGCGCCGCCAGATGGTGCGCCGCCTGCGCAAGCCGCTGATCATCATCACGCCGAAATCGCTGCTGCGCCACAAGGAAGCGATCTCGTCGATCGACGAATTGGCCAACGGCCACTTCCAGACGGTGATTCCGGAGGTCGAGAACCTCGACCCGAAGAAGGTCAAGCGCGTGGTGCTGTGCCAGGGCAAGATCTACTACGAACTGCTGGCGCACCGCCGCGACAACAACATCACCGATACCGCGCTGGTGCGTGTCGAACAGCTCTATCCCTTCCCGGCGGAAGCCTTCGGCAAGGCGATCGAGCAGTTCCCGAACGCCAAGGAAGTCGTCTGGTGCCAGGAAGAACCGCGCAACCAGGGCGCCTGGTACTGGCTCGCTTCGCGCCAGCATCTGGTCAACGTGCTCGGCACCAAGCGCAAGCTGCTGCTGGTCAGCCGCCCGGCCTCGGCATCGCCGGCGGTGGGCTACTACGCCAAGCACAACGAGCAGCAGAAGGCCGTCATCGAGAACGCCTTCGGCCCGATCCGCGACACCACGCCGCAGTCGCCGAACTGATGTCCCAGAACCGATAGAACGAACAGGGAGAGAACTCCATGCTGATCGAAGTGAAAGTACCGCAGCTTTCCGAATCCGTTTCCGAAGCCACCCTCGTGTCCTGGCACAAGAAGGTGGGTGACGCCGTCTCGCGCGACGAGAACCTGATCGACATCGAGACCGACAAGGTCGTGCTCGAGACGCCGGCGCCGGCCGACGGCGTACTGGTCGAGATCGTCAAGAACGATGGCGATACCGTGACCTCGGGCGAACTGATCGCCCGCATCGACACCGAAGCCAAGGCCGCCGCAGGTGCTGCGCCCGCCGCCGAACCGGTTCCCGCGGTGACTGCGCCGCCGGCTGCTGCCGCGTCGTCGGCCGCCGGTGCCGCGAGCCCGGCCGCGCGCAAGATCCTCGACGAGAAGGGCATCGCCGCCGCCGATGTCGCCGGTAGCGGCCGTGGCGGCCGCGTCACCAAGGGCGACGCCGTCGCCGCCCAGCCGAAGGCTGCCGCCGCCGCGCCCGCGCCCGCGGTGATCGCCGCCGTCGGCGACCGTCCGGAAGAGCGCGTGCCGATGACCCGCCTGCGCGCCCGCATCGCCGAACGCCTGATCCAGTCGAAGAACGAAAACGCCATCCTGACCACGTTCAACGAAGTGAACATGGCGCCGGTGATGGCGCTGCGCAAGCAGTACGGCGACAAGTTCGAGAAGGCCCACGGCGTGCGCCTGGGCTTCATGGGCTTCTTCGTCAAGGCCGCCGTGGCCGCGCTGAAGAAGTACCCGATCCTGAACGCCTCGGTCGACGGCAACGACATCGTCTACCACGGCTACATCGACATCGGCATCGCGGTCGGTTCGCCGCGCGGTCTGGTGGTGCCGATCCTGCGCAACGCCGAATCGATGTCGATCGCCGACATCGAGCTGAAGATCGCCGAGTTCGGCCAGAAGGCCAAGGACGGCAAGCTGTCGCTCGACGACCTGTCCGGCGGCACCTTCTCGATCTCCAACGGCGGCGTGTTCGGCTCGATGATGTCGACCCCGATCATCAACCCGCCGCAGTCGGCGATCCTCGGCATCCATGCCACCAAGGATCGTCCGGTGGCCGAGAACGGCCAGGTCGTGATCCGTCCGATCAACTACCTGGCGATGTCCTACGACCACCGCATCATCGATGGCCGTGAAGCCGTGCTGGGCCTGGTGACGATGAAGGAAGCGCTGGAAGATCCGGCCCGCCTGATCCTCGACGTCTAAACCACACGAACCGGGGCGCATTCCACCGCAGGGCCTGGAGCCGTGCGATGGGGTGGCGCCCCGTTTTTTCGCAGGAGAGATGAATGTCCCAAGAATTCGACGTCCTCGTCATCGGCGGCGGCCCCGGCGGCTATGTCGCGGCCATCCGTGCCGCCCAGCTCGGTTTCAAGACCGCATGCTGCGAATCCAACCCCTATGCCGACCCCAAGGGTGAACCCCGCCTGGGCGGCACCTGCCTGAACGTCGGCTGCATTCCGTCCAAGGCGCTGCTGCACACCTCGCACCTGTTCGAGGAAGCCGGCCACGGCTTCGAGAGCCAGGGCATCAGCGTCGGCACGCCGAAGATCGACGTCGCCAAGATGATCGCGCGCAAGAGCGGCATCGTCGATCAGCTCACCGGCGGCATCAAGGGCCTGTTCAAGAAGAACAAGGTCACGCTGCTGAACGGCCACGGCGCCTTCGCCGGCAAGGGCGACGCCGGCTGGCACGTCAAGGTCGGCGAAGAGCTGATCGTCGCCAAGCAGGTCATCGTCGCCACCGGCTCGGCGCCGCGCCACCTGCCGGGCATCCCGGTCGACAACAGGATCGTCTGCGACAACGTCGGCGCGCTCGACATCGACGCCGTGCCGAAGAAGCTCGCAGTGATCGGTGCCGGCGTGATCGGCCTCGAGATGGGTTCGGTGTGGCGCCGCGTGGGTGCGGACGTCACCGTGCTCGAAGCCATGCCCGACTTCCTCGCCGCCGCCGACCAGGACGTCGCCAAGGAAGCGCTCAAGGTCTTCACCAAGCAAGGCCTCAAGATCAAGCTCGGCGTCCAGATCGGCGAGGTCAAGGTCGGCAAGAAGGGCGTCACGATCAACTACAAGGACAAGGACGGCGCCGACCAGAAGCTCGAAGCCGACCGCCTGATCGTGTCGGTCGGCCGCGTGCCGAACACCGAAGGGCTGAACCCGGATGCCGTCGGCCTGAAGATCACCGAGCGCGGCATGATCGAAGTCGACGACCACTGCCGCACCAACCTGCCCGGCGTGTGGGCGGTGGGCGACGTGGTGCGCGGCCCGATGCTGGCGCACAAGGCGATGGAAGAGGCGGTGATGGTCGCCGAGCTGATGGCGGGCCAGGCCGGCCACTGCAATTTCGACACCGTGCCGTGGGTCATCTACACCAGCCCCGAGATCGCCTGGGTCGGCAAGACCGAGCAGCAGCTCAAGGCCGCGGGCGTCGCCTACAAGGTCGGCAAGATCCCCTTCCTCGCCAACGGCCGTGCGCTCGGCATGGGCGACCCGACCGGCTTCGTCAAGATGCTGGCCGACGCCAACACCGACCGCATCCTCGGCGTGCACATCATCGGCGCCAATGCCTCGGAGCTGATCTCCGAAGCCGTGGTGGCGATGGAGTTCGCCGGCTGCAGCGAAGACCTGGCACGCATCTGCCACGCCCACCCGACGCTGTCGGAAGTGGTGCATGAAGCGGCGCTGGCCTGCGACAAGCGCCCGCTGCACTTCTGATCGACCTGCAGCACCAGGAGGGGTGAGACGCGGGGACTGTCCCGCACTCACCCCTTTTTCCCGTCAAGCTCCCCCGCTTTCACCCATGCCCCATCGCACCCTCAACGTCCCCGAGCGCGGGATGATCGACGCCTACGAGGCCCAGCTCGCGGCACGCGGCTTCAAGTCCGACCCCGCCCAGCGCGGCGCGGTGCAGCGCCTGCAAGCGCTCTACACCGAACTGGTGGGCTTCAAGGCGGCTCGCCGCGGCACGCTGCGCAAGCTGTTCGCGCGGCCGAAGATGCCGCGCAGCGTGTATTTCTGGGGCGGCGTGGGGCGCGGCAAGAGCTTCCTGATGGACTGCTTCTTCGATTGCGTGCCCTACCAGCGCAAGCGCCGCGTGCATTTCCATGCCTTCATGCAGGAAGTGCAGAACGACCTGAAGCGCTTCAACAACGAGCCCGATCCGCTGCAGAAGGTCGCCGACCGCATCGCGGCGCAGACCCGGCTGCTGTGCTTCGACGAATTCCACGTCTCCGACATCGCCGACGCGATGATCCTCGGCCGCCTGCTGGAAGCGCTGTTCGCGCGCGGCGTCATCTTCGTGATGACCACCAACTACCCGCCCGACGGGCTGTATCCGAACGGCCTGATGCGGGTCAATTTCCTGCCGACCATCGAGTTCATCAAGAAGAACTTCGACGTCATCGAAGTCGATGACGGTACCGACTACCGCCTGCGCACGCTGGAGACGCTGGAGATCTTCCTGGTGCCGCACGATGCCACTGCCGAGCGCAAGCTCGAGGAGGACTTCGTCCGCCTCGCCGGCGGGCAGGGCGAAACCGGCGAGGTCGAGATCCTCGAGCGCAAGCTCAAGGTGGTGCGCAAGGCGCCGGGGGTGATCTGGTTCGACTTCGACACGCTTTGCCGCGGCGCACGTTCGCAGAACGACTATCTCGAGATCGCGCGCGAACACCACACGCTGCTGCTGTCCCGGGTGCCGAAGATGTCGCCGTCGGACGCCTCCGAGGCCAGGCGCCTGACCTGGCTGATCGACGTGCTCTACGACCACCGCGTCAAGCTCATCGTCAGCGCCGAGGCGCCCGCCTACGAGCTGTATACCGAAGGCCAGAATGCGCACGAGTTCGTGCGCACCGTCAGCCGCCTGATCGAAATGCGCACACGCGACTACCTGGCCGAGGCGCATCGGGTCGAATAGGGCCGGGTCGGGCAGGACTGGCTTGCCCTCGGAGCGCCCCGGAGGGCATGCTCGATCTCGCTGCGCACTGCCCCTGGGAGCTTTGAACAAGTTATCGATGCAGCAACGCCCGGTACCGCATGGTCCGGGCGTTTTTCCGACGAGGTGCCGATCCGGCCGCCGGGCCAGCCCTCTTCAGCCTCAACTGCCGATCACGCCACCGTCATCCTTGGTGATGACGATGGTCGCCGAGCGCGGCACCGAAGTGCCGCCGTCCGGCCAGTGGCTGTCGCCGTCCTCGCCCGGGTGCTGGATGTTGATGAACATCGTCCTGCCGTCCGGGGTGAAGCTCAATCCGGTCACCTCGCACTCTTTCGGGCCGACGAAGAAGCGGCGGATTTCCTTGCTGACCGGATCGGCGCACAGCATCTGGTTGTTGCCCTGGCCTTCGTATTCGCCGGCGTTGCTGTAGTTGCCGTCGGTCTGGATCCACAGCCGGCCGTCCGGGTCGAAGCCGAGGCCGTCGGGGCTGTTGAAGGTGTTGTCGGCGGTGACGTTGGCCGAGCCGGACTTCAAGTCGCTGCGGTCGGTGTATTTCACCGGGTTGCCGGCGAGCACGAAGATGTCCCATTCGAAGGTGGTCGCCTTCGGATCGTTGCCGGTTTCGCGCCAGCGCACGATCTGGCCGTAGCGGTTCTGTGCGCGCGGGTTGGCTTCGTCGGTGACGCTGCGGCCCGAGTTGTTCGTCAGCGTGACATAGACTTCGCCGCTGTCCGGATGCACCGCGACCCATTCGGGGCGGTCCATCTTGGTGGCGCCGACCGCATCGCCGGCGAGGCGGGCGTGGATCAGCACTTCGGCCTGGTTGGCGAAGCCGGCCAGTTCCGGCGTGGCATTGCGGTCGAGCAGCACCCATTCGCCATCGCCCATGAAGTCGCCGCTGGCCGCGCCAGACTTGAACTTCGCCACATAGAGCTCGCCCGAGTCGAGCAGGTTGGCGTTGTTGCGCTGGTCGCCGGCAACGTACTTGCCATCCGAGACGAACTTGTAGATGTAGTCGTCGGCCTGGTCGTCACCCATATAGACCACCACGGTGCCGTCTGCGGCGATGCGGTAGGCAGCGTTCTCGTGCTTGATGCGGCCCAGCGCGGTGCGCTTCTTCGGCGTCGATTCGGCATCGAAGGGGTCGATTTCGACGATCCAGCCGAAGCGGTTGGATTCGTTCGGCTCCTTCTTGTAGTCGAAGCGGTCGTGGAACAGCTCCCAGCCATAGGCGGTTGCGCCGGAGGACAGGCCGTAGCGCTTCTGCGCGGCGCTGCGGCCGTCACCGGCGATGGTGGTGCCGAAGTAGGTGTTGAAGTTTTCCTCGCAGGCGAGGTAAGTGCCCCACGGCGTCCAGCCGTTGCCGCAGTTGTTGAAAGTGCCCAGCACGAGGGTGCCGGTGGGGTCGGCACTGGTCTGCAGCAGCGCATCGCCGGCCGCCGGGCCGGTCAGGCGCATCGGCGTGGCGGCGGTGATGCGGCGGTTGTAGCGCGAGCCGAGCTTGATTTCCCACTTGCCCGCGGCATTCCTGGCGATGTGGATCACCGACACGCCGTGCGCGTTGATCGCCTTGTCGGCCTGGTCGAGCGTGGTGATCGTGGTGTCCTGGGTGCCGAACAGCCAGGTGTAGGTCGCAGCGCCGCTGGTGGTGACGTATTCGTGGTTCATCACCAGCAGGCCTTCGTCGCTGTTGCCTTCGGTCAGCGGGAAGAAGTGCATGCCGTCGTGGTTGTCGCCGACCTGGCGGGCCTGGGCGGCGGCATCGTCGCGGCCGTTCTGCCACGCCGGATCGCCGGCGAACAGCGGCGTGCCCCAGGGCGCGAACACGGTGGCGGTATAGCCGGCGGCAATGCGCACGTCGTCGCCGGTGAAGATCGGGATCGCCTGGAAGCCGAGCAGCGAAGCCGGTTCCTGCGGGGTTTCGGCGACGTCGTCATCGTCGTCGTCATCGCTGTTACAGGCCGACAGCGAGCCCGCCAGGAAAACGGCGGCCGACAGCCCCAGCCCGCTTTTCAGGAAGCCGCGGCGGCTGACGGCGCGTTCGACAACGGCCTGGAAGTGCTCGTTGTCGGAAGTGTTGCTCGGCAGATCTTCGAGCATTTCAAGCTTGTTCATTGGCTTCATTTCTCCAGGTTGGGATCCAGCGAGCGAGGATTCTCGTCATGCCGCGTTACGACACGGTGAAGCTTTCCTTACCGCTGTGTGCTGCGGGCGCGGCAACTCACCAGGTGACGCGCAGCGCACCGTCCGCAGCCGGGCGCGCGAGGTCGGCAGTCATCGCACCGATCTGGCGCAGCAGCTCGCGCTCGCCAGCCAGGGTGATCTCGCCCTGGCTGCGTCCGTCCGGCTTCACGTCGACCTTGCCGGTGGCCGTCAGCCGGTTGTGTTCGTCGCTGGCGAGGGCGAGCCGCAGGCTGCCGGCGCCGGCATCGGCGTCGAGTGTGTAGCTTCCCAAGCGCGCATCCGGCAGCACGTCCAGCGACAGGGCGGCCAGCGTGAGCTGCAGCCGACCATCGCAGGCGAATGCCCAACTGCAGTGTTCCAGCCTGCCGCCGGCATGCAGCCTGCCGTCCCAGCCGAGGCGGGCGGCCGGATGGGGCAGGGTTCGTAGCAGTGGCGCCAGCGGCAGGCTGGTGCCGGGCAGCTCGAGGTCGAAACCGCGTGGCGAGACGAGCAGCCTGGCGGGAGGCTGCTCGTCGACGGCAAGCGCAAGCGCGATGCGGCCTCGCCATAGCTCGCCGAAGTCGAAGCGCCAGGTAATGTCGGCCCAGGGGCGGAAATTGCCTGCCTCGCGCTCGACCAGCAGGCCGCTGCCGCGCCACAGCGTGCCCTGGCCGGTGCTCAGCCGGATGCGGCCTTCGCTCACGCGCTCCATGCCGCGGTCCAGCAGCGAGGCCGGTGCGCAGGCGATGGCGAAGCCCGCCACCAAGCCCGTCAGACACAGTGCGCGCAAGGCTGGGGAAGAGGCCAGCGTCCGCATCAGCGCGTCATGCCGTCGCGGTCGAGCACGGCGGTGTAGCGGCTGCCCGCAGCGCCGTCGAACTGCATCTCCACGACGCGCAGGCCGTATTCGGCGTGGATTTCTCCCAGCCAGGGCAGCAGGAGGGGGAGAGCAGCGTGGCCAGCGATGTGGAAAGCCTGGTCGCCGCCGACTTCGATGTCGACTTCGAGGCCGTGCGAAGTGGCGCTGGCGCCCAGCAGCGCGGCATCGGCCGCGGCGAGCGTGCGTGGCGCCTGGCGCAACCGGGCGAGTTCGGCTGCGTTGCGCTCCATGCGCACGAGGCTTTCGGCGAGCAGCGGAAGCTGGCGATCCAGGCGTTCCCGCTCGGCAAGCAGGCTTTCGGTGCCGAGCAGCAGGACCGCCGCCAGCACGACCGCGAGGGCGGCTCGCAGGGCGCGCCGTTCGCGTGGAGACAGGCGCTGTACGATCATGCGGCAGCGTTCGGCGGGAGTGAAAGTCATCAGGGTTCTCATATGGGCTAGCGCGATATCGGGATCGGATGGAATGTTGCCGGGGCGGCGATCACGGGCTGGACGGAAAGGAACTGCATCGATGCAGTGGGCCGGGAGCGGAGCCGAGTGGTGGAAACCGGGGAGGGGCGGGCCGGAAAAGGCATGGAATCAAGGGGCCGGAGACAGCGTCAGCCGCTGGCCGTCGCCTTCCGCTTCCACCGTGAAGCCGCGCCGGACGAGACGGGTGCCGAGTGCCGGGTTCGACGGGGTGGCGGTGCCGGGTGTGGCGGAGGACGCGGCCGGCAGGTCGACGCTCAGGCTCCGGTCGCGATAGCTGAAGGCGGTGGGCAGGGTGCCGCTTGCGTCGACGACGGCGCCGAGCATCGACAGCATGTCGTCTTCGACCAGTTCTCCCAGCATGCGGCGCGCATCGCGCAAGGCGCGCTGAAGCTGGCGTGCCGGCGCGACGGCGGGCATGCCGGGCAGGGCGCCGGCAAACACCCGTGCCTGGCGCTGCTCCAGCCGGGCGAGTTCGGTGCGGTCGGCGAGCAGGCTGGCAACCGTGATGATGCCGGCCAGCGCCAAGGCGCCAGCGGCGGTGAGGACAGGCCAGCGCAGCCGGGACCACAAGCCGGCGCCAGCGCCAGTTTTGGGTGTGAAGCCGCCGTGCAGCAGCGTATGCGCCTGTGCGCTGCGTGCCCATACCGCAGCGAAATCGATCGGCTGCATGGCGACGCCGGTGCGTCGGGCGAGGGTGTCGCAACAGGCCGGTGGCAGCGGCGGCACGAAGGCGAGTTCGATACGCTGCGGCATGCGGCTGCCCGGGTCGGCAAGGGCGAGGGCCAGCAAGTCGGCGATGGCTGCCGTCCGCCCGTCGCCGCTGCCGCCGTTATTTTCATCTTCGCCGTTTCCAGGCTCTCCATCCTTGTCGACGGCGGCAAGGCCGGGGGGCGGTAGATCAAGGGCGAGCGCGTCGCCGCCGCCGGTGCGCAGCGCCATGCTGCGGCTGTCGCCGCTTGCCAGCTGCCAGCATTCGGCGCTGGCCGCGAGGCATTCGAAGATGCTCACTGCGCGCTGCAGGGGCCGTTCGAGGGCGTCGAACTGGGCGCAGATCCGGCGCAGGCGGGCGGCATCGACCACCAGCAGCTCGAGCCGCCGTGCAGCCGGATTGCCGCTGCCGTTCGTCGTATCGCCTGTGCTTTCACTGGTCGCGCCGCCGCTGCCAGAGGATTCGGCGATGACGGTGAGGTGCTCGTGGTCGACGTCGCGCGCAAGCCGGGCTTCGAGCGCATAGGCGATCAGCGCCGGGCGGCCCTTGCGCTTGCCCGGCGGCACGGTGACGCTCAGCAGCCGGGTCTGGGCGCCGTCGAGGATGGCGACGTGTTCGTCCGCCGCCGGCCAGTGCCGGGGGGCGCTGCGGCCGTGCTGGCTGCTACCGTCGCGCATGCTCAGGCGCCACTCGCATTCGGGTATGCGTGGCCAGTGTTCGGGGATCAGCAGCGTGAGGCGGGATTTCATTCGTAGCGGTACCAGAGAAGAGTCGGCCAGTTCCGTTCGCGCTCGAGCAGCGCATGCAGGCGGGTCACGGCCTCGCCGTAGGCGGCATGGATGTCGACGCGGAAGTAGCGGCTGCGCACGTCGAGCACCTCGCGGCCGGGCGGCACCGCACCTTCGCCGAGGCGGGCGCGGAAATCGCCGGGATTGCGATACCAGATGCGTTCACGCTCGGCGGCGAGCAGGCGGGCCTGGTCGAGAGGCAGCCCTTCGACGACTGCTGCGAGCACTTCCGGCGTGGCGGTGTTGGCGTTGATCGGCGCACCGGCGGGCAGTGCGGCCAGGTGCGGCGCCAGTGCGGCGAGAATGTCGGCATCGAAGCCCGGCAGGCGCAGCAACTCGTCGACCGAAGCCAGCAGCGGGCCGTAGCGGGCCGCCGGTTTGCCATTTGCCGATATGCCTGTTTCGGTTGACGAAGGCGGTGTGCGCAGATGGACATCGAGCGCATGCACCAGCCGTGTTGCGGTCCCCGCATCGCCGAGCACGAGGCCGAACAGCCGCTCGCAATGTGTCCGTGCAGCTCCGTGCAGGCGCCGCGAGGGGTGCAGCGCATTGAGGTCGAAGCGCCCCGACAGCTCGCTGATGTGGCCGCCGATGATGCCTGCGGCGGGGTCGCCGTCGATCGGCGTCGGCGGAATCCGGATCGCCCAGGCTTCGCCCGGGTGGTCGCTGCTGCTGTTGCGTCCGTCCTGCGCCAGCACGCTGCGCGCCCAGTCCACTGCGCCGAGGGCGAGCTGGCGCGACTGGGCCTGCTCGTGGCGGCCGGCGTGGATGTCGTAGGCGTGGCCGAAATCGGCGAGCGCAGCCGCCGCCAGCATCGCCGCCAGGCTGGCGGCCAGCAGCGCGAGGATGATGGCGGCGCCGCGCTGGCATTTGCGCAGTCGCTCAGCGCAGCGCATAGGTCCGCAGCAGCGTGCCGGCATCGGGAAGATCCAGCTCCAGCGTGACCGCTGCCGGCAGCGGCGGCGCAGTGGCCGCGTCCTGCTGCGGCCAGCTGTCGTACCAGCGGCCCTCGTGCAGGAAGCGCCAGCGCACGGCATCGACCTCGTCCAGCAGCGTCAGCCGCTCGGGTGCGGCGCTAAGGTTACTACCGTCCCACATCCACCATTCGAGCCTGCGCTCGGTCAGCAGGAAGCGGGCGCGAGCGGGCAGGCCGTCCTGTCCTGCCGGCATGGTGAAATCCAGCGTGCCGGCCATGCCTGAAGTGCCGCCGGTGTCCAGCCGCAGCGCACCGGCTGCCGGCACGATCTGCTGCAGCTCGTTGCCGATGCGGTGCGTGGCGCTGGAAATCGCGCGCCAGCGTTCGAATTCGGCGCCGACGTGCTGGCGTGCATCGGCAAGCTGGCTGCTGGCTTGCCAGGTCAGCACGCCCAGCACCGCGAACACGGCCAGGGCGACCATCACTTCGATCAGGGTCAGGCCGCGTTGTGCGGCGGTCGTGGCGTTCATCGCGGCGGCCTCACGGCGAAGCCGGTCATGCTCGCCAGCGGTCTGCCGTCGGCGGCGTGAACCTCGACTTTCACTCGGCGAAACAGCGGATTCGGCGTGCCGCTGACCGTTTCGGTCCAGCGGTAGCGCTGCCTCCCCATCATGCTGTCCCCACGGCGCTGGCCGATGGCCGGCCAGGCCTGGCCGGCGCGCAGTTCGGCGAGGCGGTTTTCCGCCACCCAGGCCGCCAGTGTGTGCTCGCGCAGGCTGGCGGCGGCGGCGACGGTGCCGCCCATCGCGCGTGTCGCAGCGCTCAGCGCGAGGGCGACGATGGCGAGCGCGACCAGGGTTTCGAGCAGCGTGAAACCGGCGGCGGGATGTCTCATCGCTTTCATGCCGGCGGCCGTGCGGTGCCGTGCCGCACGCGGCCGCTCATGTCGCCGTCGAGCGTGTGCAGGGTGTTGCCGTGACGCAGTTGCAGGCGGTAGCGCGGCGGCCGGCTGCCGAAGACGATGCGGTGATGCAGCGGCGAGGCGAGGGCGCGTTTGCCGCCGATGTGCAGGCCGGCCCAGTCGAGGCCATCGGGCAGTTGCCTCGGCGCCAGCAGCGCATCGGTCTCCAGCGGGCGCCATTCGCCGTGGCGGTCGAGCTCGGCGAAACGGTAGCCGTCGGCAGCGAATTCGAGCGCCAGCCGATGGCCGCGGATCTCGGCGCGCGCGGCGGCGGTTTCCAGCGCGCGGCGCAGGTGATCGATGGCCGCCTGTGGATCGTGCGCGCGCACGCTGTCGACCATCAGGCCGACACCGCCGGCCGCGATGCCGAGCACCAGCAGAGTCACCATCAGCTCGACCAGCGTGAAGCCGTGCTGCCTGGACATGGCTTGGGGCTGGCGTGCTCAGGGTTGCCAGGAGCCGATGTCGGCATCGAAGCCTTCGCCGCCGCTGCGGCCGTCCGCGCCCAGGCTCATGACGTCGACCTCGCCGTTGATGCCGGGGTTGAGGTACTGGTAGGGATTGCCCCAGGGGTCGGCCGGCAGGCGCTCGACGTAGGGTTTCCAGTTGTCCGGCAGCGGTGCGATGGTCGGCCGCAGGACCAGCGCGTTCAGCCCTTGTTCGGTGCTCGGGTAGCGGCGGTTGTCGAGCTTGTAGAGCTTCAGCGCCTGCATCAGCGAGGCAATGTCCTGGCGGGCGGCGACCACGCGCGCCTCGTCCGGCCGGCTCATGACCCGCGGCACCACCAGCGCGGCGAGCACGCCGAGGATGACGGTCACGATCATGACTTCGATCAGCGTGAAGCCGCGCGGCAGTTGCGGACGGCGGAAACGCAGTGCCGAAGAGTGACGCGGGGCTGAATGGGCGGCAGGGCTTGGGATGGTGGACATGCTTACCTCATCAAGGTGTTGATTTCGATGATCGGCTGCATCACCGCGAGCACGATCAGCAGCACGACCGCGCCCATCAACAGCAGCAGGGCGGGTTCGATCAGGCTGGTCAGCGTCGCGGTGCGGGATTCGAGCTCCTGCTGCTGCAGGCGGGCGGCCTTGTCGAGCAGCGGTGCGATCTGGCCGGTGGCTTCGCCGTTGGCGATCATGTGCAGCAACAGCGGCGGGAAGGCGCGGGTCGCGGCCAGGGCGCGCGACAGGCCGACGCCTTCGCGCACCCTGCCGGCGGCGCTGGCGACCGCCTGGCGCAGCGGGATGCGCTGGACCACGCGGCCACCGGCTTCGAGCGCGGCCAGCAGCGGCACGCCGCTGCCGACGAGGATGGACAGGGTGCTGGCGAAGCGGGCGGCGTCGAGCGTGCGCAGGTGGCGGCCGATCAGCGGCAGGCGCAGCAGCAGGCGGTCGACGCGCAGGCGGAAGGCGGGCTTGCGCAGTGCGGCGGCGAAGGCGAGACCGAAGCCGCCCACGGCGGCGGCGAGCAGCGCGCCGTGGTGCTGGATGAAGGCGGACAACGCGATCATGATCCGCGTCAGCGGCGGCAGGCTCTGGCGGCCCTGCTCGAACACGCCGACCACCTGCGGCACGACCCAGACCATCAGCGCGATGACGATCGCCAGCGCGACGATGGCGACCAGCACCGGGTAGATCAGCGCCTGCAGCGTCTTGCGCCGCAGCGCCTCGCTTTGTTCGAGATGGTCGGCCAGTTGCATCATCACCCGCGGCAATTCGCCGGAGCGCTCGCCGGCGGCGACCGAGGCGCGGTACAGCGGCGGAAAGGCCTTGGGGAAGCGTTCGAGTGCGGCGCTGAGGCTGTGGCCGGCGACGATCTCGCTGCGCACGCCGGCCAGGATCCGCCGTGCCGATTCCTGTTCGGCCTGCTCGATCAGCGCCGCCAGTGCATGTTCGGCGGTGAGACCGGATGCCAGCAGCGTGGCCCACTGGCGCGACAGCAGCGTCAGTTCGGCGGCCGGCAGGCGGGCGCCCCTGGAACTGGTGGTCGTGCCGCTGCCGACCGGGTCGGCTTCCAGCGGCGCGAGGCCGCGTTCGCGCAGCGCGGCGCGTGCGGCGCGCGGGCTCTCGGCTTCGATGACGCCACGCTGCTCGCGGCCTGAGCCGTCGAGGGCGCGGTACTGGAATGCGGCCATGCCTGAGTTCCCCTCAGTCGCGCATCACGCGCTGCAGTTCGTCGAGCGAGGTGGTGCCGGCGCGCACGTGGCGCATGCCGTCGTCCACCAGCGAGCGCGCGCCGGCAGCGCGTGCGGCGCGGCGCAGTTCGGCTTCCTGGCGGCCGTCGTGGATCAGCGCCTCGAGTTCGCCGTCGACCCGCATCAGTTCGTAGATGCCGATGCGGCCGCGGTAGCCGCTGCTGCCGCATTGGCTGCAGCCTTGCGCGCGCCAGCGTGCCGGCGCGTCGTCGAGGCCGTTGGCGGCAGCGGCGGCCAGCGTGTCCGGTGTCCTGCACGCCGGGCACAGCTTGCGCACCAGGCGCTGGGCCAGCACGCCGCGCAGCGTGGAGGCGAGCAGGAAGGGCTCGACACCCATGTCGATCAGGCGTGTCACCGCCGACGGGGCGTCGTTGGTGTGCAGCGTCGCCAGCACCAGGTGGCCGGTCAGGCTGGCCTGCACCGCGATGCGCGCGGTCTCCAGGTCGCGGATCTCGCCGATCATGATCACGTCCGGGTCCTGGCGCAGGATGGCGCGCAGCGCGCGGGCGAAATCGAGCTCGATGCGCGGGTTGACCTGGATCTGGCCGACGCCCGGCAGATCGAATTCGACCGGATCCTCGACGGTGACGATGTTCAGGCGGCTGGCGTCGAGCGTGCGCAGCGCGGCGTACAGCGTGGTGCTCTTGCCCGAGCCGGTGGGGCCGGTCACCAGCAGGATGCCGTGCGGCTGGGCGAGCAGATCCTGGAAGGCGGCTTCGGTGTCGCCATCCATGCCGAGGGCGTCGAGGCCGAGCTGGCCGGCGGACTTGTCCAGCAGGCGCAGCACCAGACGTTCGCCGTGGGTGGTCGGCAGCGTCGATACCCGCACGTCGATCTGCCTGCCGGCCAGGCGCAGGCCGATGCGGCCATCCTGCGGCAGGCGCTTTTCGGCGATGTCGAGATTGGCCATGATCTTGATGCGCGAGGCCATCGCCGCATGCAGGCCGCGGTGCGGGCGGGCGATGTCCTGCAGCACGCCGTCGCGGCGCAGCCGCACCACCGAGGCCTGCTCGTAGGGTTCGATGTGCACGTCCGAGGCGCGGTCGCGCACCGCCTGTGCCAGCAGCGCGTTGATCATGCGGATGATCGGGGCGTCGTCCTGGCTGTCGAGCAGGTCCTCGACTGCCGGCATCTCGGTCATCAATTGCTCGAGATCGACTTCCTGGCCGACGTCGGCGACGATGTCTGCGGCGTTGCGTTCGCCGTTGCCGTAGGTCTCGGCAAGTTGGGCGTCGAACTGCGCGCGGGCGAAGGTGTGGAGTTTCAGCGGCCGCGCGAGCACGCGCCGCGCCTCTGCGAGCGCGCCGAGGCCGGCATCCTCGCGCAGCACGACTTCGGCATGGTCGGCATGCAGGGCGCGGACCAGCACGCCGTGGCTGCGGGCGAAGCCGTAGGGCAGCGGGGCGGCGCTGCTCATGGCTGTCCGTCCGCGCTGGCGCTGCCGGTCGGTGCGGAGCGAATCAGCAGTTCGGCCACGGGTGTGATCCGCGCCTCGACGATCGGCGGCAGTTCGGGGGGCGCCGGCTCGCCGCGCATCAGATCATCGGCCGAGGCGCTCGCGCGCTGCTGGCCGATCACGTAGTCGTAGCGCGACTGGCTCAGCGCGGCATGGCTGTCGCGGTCGCGCAGGATCACCGGGCGCAGGAACACCACCAGGTTGGTCTTGCTGCGCTTGCGCGTGCTGTAGCGGAACAGGCTGCCGGCGACGGGCAGGTCGCCGAGCACCGGCACTTTTTCCTCGCCGCCGGAATAGCTGTCCTCGACCAGGCCGCCAAGGGCGATGATCGAACCGTCATCGACCAGCACCATCGATTCGATCGAACGCTTGGTGGTGACCGGGCCGTTGGCGGCCTCGGCGCTGCCGAGCAACGCCGAGGCTTCCTGGTAGATCTGCAGCCGGATCGAACCGCCTTCGGAGATCTGCGGCCGCACCTGCAGCGTGAGGCCGACGTCGCGGCGCTCGATGGTCTGGAAGGGATTGGCCGGCGTCGTGCCGCCGCCGGTGTTGGTGTATTGGCCGGTGACGAAGGGCAGGTTGCGGCCGACGACGATCTTGGCTTCCTCGTTGTCCAGCGTGACGATGTTCGGCGTGGACAGGATGTTGGCGCTGACCTCGTTCTCGAGGAAGCGCGCCAGCACGCCGAGGCTGAACACTTCGCCGATGCCGGGGATGTTGACCCTGCCGCCGCCGATGGCGATGTTGAGGCCGTTGCCGGGCAGGCTGGGCGTGCCGCCATTGGCGGTGCTGCCGATCAACTGCAGCAGGTTGTTGCCGCCGCTGCCGAAGGCGGTGCCGCCGATGATGCCGACGGCGTTGCTGCCGCTGCCGCTCGAGCCGGCGCCGATCCATTGCAGGCCGAATTCTGCGGCGCGTTCGGTCGAGATCTCGGCGATCAGCGCTTCGATATAGACCTGCGCACGGCGGCGGTCGAGCTGGTCGATGACCTGGCGCAGGTTGCGGTAGATCGCATCCGGCGCATTGATGATCAGCGCGTTGTTGATCGGGTCGGCCTGCACCGCGCCGGAATTTTCGCCCTGGAGCGGGGCGCTGCGCTGGCCGGCGGCCGCTGCCAGGCCTGCGCCGGTGGCGAGGCCGCCATCTGCTTCGGTGGCCATGGTGCGCGTCAGCGGCGTGGTGCCGCTTGCGCCGTCCGTGCCGGTGCGCGCCTCGCCGGCGAGCGCGGCGTTCAGCGTCGCGGCGACCTGGCGGGCGTCGGCGTTGCGCAGATAGACGACGTGGATGTTGGCGCCGGCGCCGGGGCGGTCGAGCGAGGCGATCAACTGGCGGATCGAACTGAGGCGGCTGGGGTTGTCCACCCGCAGCAGCAGCGCGTTGCTGCGCGGCTCGGCCATGATGCGCGGTGCGTCCGGTCCGCCTTGCTGGCCGCCGCCAGTCTGTTCGCCCAGCAGCCGGGTCAGGATGGGGGCGAGATCGATCGCCGCGGCGTGCTGCAGCTCGAACACCGCGACATCGCTCTGGCTGACGTCGATGGAGGAGATCACCGCGGCGATCTGCTCGATGTTCGATGCGTAGTCGGTGACCACCAGGGTATTGTTCGAGGCGAAGGCGGTGACGCTATTGTTGGGCGACACCAGCGGCCGCACGACGCCGACCATCTGCGCGGCGGATTCGAACTTGAGCGGGAAGACCTGGGTCACCAGGCGGTCGCCGCGGGCTCCTTGGCTGCCACGGCGGGCGGCGGACACCGGCGCGGCGTGCTGCTTGGCATCGGCTTCGGGCACGATCTTGATCACGCCTTCGCCTTCCACCGCGGTGAAGCCCTGCAGGCGCAGCGCCGACAGCAGGATGGGATAGCTGAGTTCGCGCGCGATCGGGGTGTTGGTGACGATGTTGAGCTTGCCCTTGACGCGCGGATCGAGCAGGAAGTTGTGCCCGGTCAGGCGTCCGATCGCATGGATCACGTCGTCGATGTCGGCGTTCTGGAAATTGAGCGAGACCGGTTCGCCGGCAGCCTGCGGCCAGGCCGCGGCGGCGTGCAGCGACAGGGCACACAAACAGCATGCGCGCAGCCAGCGCCCGATTGCCGAGCGTCTGGCGGTGTGCCCTGTGGTGGCGCGCCCTGCGGCAGTGCTGATCGCCTGTGCATTGCGCGGTGCCGGTGACAGCGCATGAGCATGGCCAGGCGGACAAGGCGTCGGCGGACAGGAAGGCATCGTCATCGGGGAAGAAGGATTCAGGGCGTGTAGGTATCCGGAGTTCATGGCCTGGACGGGGCCTCGTCGGAGGAGTCCGGGCTGCGCGCTTCGGCAAGGGCGAGCTCGACAGTCCGTCCGGCGCGTTCGAGCACGACGCGGTCCGGCCGGATCGCGATCAGCGTCCAGCCCTCTGCCGTGCCGTCGCCGGCAAGCACGGCACGGCGCTGGCCATCGACCGTCTCGAACAGGGCGAAGCCACGCTCGCTGCCGAAGCCGGTCGCCAGGCCGACCAGCGTGAATGGTGGTGCGGCGGCCTGTGTTGCAGCGGCCGCGGATGCGGATGGCGCGCCGCCGGCATGGCGCATGATCTTCGCCGCCACCGAGCGTGGGTCGGCGTCGTGCTGGGGCAGGGCAATGAGCGGCGGCGTGTCCCGCCACGCCCAGAATGCGCCGGCCGCGAGCCAGGCGACCAGGCCCAGCGACAGCAGCCAGGCCAGCGCGGGCAGCCAGGCCGATTCCACCACTGCAGTCCATCCGCGGTGGTTGCCAAGCCATTGCATGCCGTCTCCCGAGTCATTGTTGCAAGTACGTTTCTGTCACATTTCCGACTCGCCGGATCGTACAGAGCGGACATGACGGAAATGTGATGGCTCGTGGCGCGCAATCTCTCCGCTCATTGAAAGATGATGTCTATTCGGATAAGTTGACAGCATTGAAAGCGATTCATAGGACAAGACGACATGGCCACGGTGACGGTAAGAAATCTGCCGGATGAAGTGCATCGCGCGCTTCGCGTACGGGCCGCCCAACATGGCCGCAGCACCGAGGCCGAAATCCGCGAAATCCTGGAAGCCGCAGCCCGACCGCCCGAGCGCGTCAGGCTCGGTTCCCTGCTGGTCTCCATCGCCCGCGAGGCGGGTGGCCTGACGGATGCCGAAGCCGAGCATTTCAATCAGCTTCGTGACAGGACGCCGGCCGAGCCGATGAGCTTCGAATGATCGTCGTCGATACGAGCGTCATTTCCGAATTGTGGAAGATCGAGCCGAATCCGAAGGTGTTGGCGTGGATCGATGCACAGGCTGTCGAAACGCTCTATCTGTCCGCCATCACGGTGGCCGAGTTGTGCTACGGCATTGCAACGATGCCCGAGGGCAAGCGCCGCACGGTCTACCAGCAGCGCCTGGAACATGAGGTGCTGCCGGTTTTCGCGGGCCGTGTGCTGCCCTTCGATCTGGATGCTTCGCGAGCCTATTCCGACCTGATGGCGCGGGCGAGGGCCGCGGGCAAGGCCATCGGCGAGGCGGACGGCCACATTGCCGCCACGGCCGCAGTGCATGGCCTGGCAGTCGCAACGTGCGACACCAGCCCTTTTCAGGCCGCCGAGCTGGACACCATCAATCCGTGGGAGGCAGTGTGACCGACATCGCCGCGGTGTTTGCCGAATCGGGACCGCTCGCGGCTGCGATCCCCGGTTTCCGCGCCCGCCCGCAGCAGATCGAGATGGCGCAGCAGATCGCCGAGGCGATCCGCGCCCATCGCGTACTGGTGGCGGAAGCCGGTACCGGCACCGGCAAGACCTTTGCCTATCTCGCGCCGGCGCTGCTGGCGGGCGGCAAGGTCATCGTCTCCACCGGCACCAAGACGCTGCAGGACCAGCTTTTCAACCGCGACCTGCCGACCGTGCGCGCGGCGCTGAAAGTGCCGGTGTCGATCGCGCTGCTGAAGGGCAGGGCGAACTACGTCTGCCACTACCATCTCGACCGCAATGCCCGCGACGGCCGCTTTCTGACCCCGCAGGACGCGGCCGACCTGCGCGCCATCGCGCGTTTCGCCCAGATCACGCAGAGCGGCGACAAGGCCGAATGCACCGACGTGCGTGAAGATTCGATGGCCTGGCTGGCGGCGACTTCGACCCGCGACAACTGCCTGGGCCAGGACTGTCCGAACAAGGAAGAGTGCTTCGTCATGCAGGCGCGGCGCAACGCGATGGAAGCGGACGTCGTCGTCGTCAACCACCACCTGTTCTTCGCCGACGTGATGCTGCGCGACGAAGGCATGGGCGAACTGCTGCCGGCCTGCAATGCGGTGATCTTCGACGAGGCCCACCAGTTGCCCGAGACGGCCAGCCTGTTCTTCGGCGAGAGCGTGTCGACCGCCCAGGTGCTGGAGCTGGCGCGCGACACCCGCTCCGAGACGGTGGCCGCGGCGCGCGATTGCGTGGCGATGATCGACCAGAGCCGCAATCTGGAAAAGGCCGCGCGCGACCTGCGCCTGGTGTTCGGCAACGACGGCGTACGCCTGTCCGCCGCGCAGGCTGCTGAGCGCGAAGGTTTCGACGCCCAGGTCGAGGCGCTGGAAAAAGCCCTGAGTGAATTCCACGCCGTGCTCGAAACCCAGGCCGAACGCTCCGAAGGCCTGGCCAACTGCCTGCGCCGCAGCGAGGAAATGATCGAACGCCTCGCGCGCTGGCGCAACCCGGAAGACAAGGAACTGATCCGCTGGGTCGAAGTCTTCAGCCAGTCGCTGGCTCTCAACGGCACGCCGCTGCATGTGTCGGACGTGTTCAAGCGCCAGCTCGAAGGCCATCCGCGCGCGTGGATATTCACCTCGGCCACGCTCGCGGTCGGCAAGGCGGATTTCGGCCACTACTGCCGCGAACTCGGCCTGGCCTGGATGGATCCGCCGCCGATGACGTCGGTGTGGGGCAGCCCCTTCGACTACGGCGAGCAGGCACTGCTGTACGCGCCGGCAGGGATGCCGGACCCGAACTCGCCCGACTATACCGAGCGCGTCGCCCGCGTCGCCCTGCCGCTGATCCGCGCGGCGCAAGGGCGCGCTTTCGTGCTGTGCACCTCGCTGCGCGCGATGCGCCGCATTCACGAACTGATCGTCGACGGCCTGCAGCAGAGCGGCGACGAACTGCCGGTGCTGCTGCAGGGCGAAGGTTCGCGCACCGAGCTGCTGGAGCGCTTCCGCCGCCTCGGCAACGCGGTGCTGGTCGCCAGCCAGAGCTTCTGGGAAGGCGTGGACGTGCCGGGCGATGCGCTGTCGCTGGTGGTCATCGACAAGCTGCCTTTCGCCTCGCCCGACGATCCGGTGCTGGCCGCGCGCGTCGAGCACATGCAGAAGCAGGGGCTCAGCCCCTTCATCCACCACCAGTTGCCGCGCACCGTCATCAACATGAAGCAGGGCGCCGGCCGCCTGATCCGCAGCGAGCGCGACTGCGGCGTGCTGTGCGTGTGCGACCCGCGCATGATCGACAAGTCCTACGGCAAGGTCGTCTGGCGCAGCCTGCCGCCGATGCGGCGCACGCGCATCGAGGACGAGGCAGTGGCCTTCCTGGAAACGCTGCCGCCGCCAAAGGCGGGGGATTGAGCATGCTGGGGTCGCTCTGCCGAACGGTTTCTTCGAATTCGATCCACTCTATCTGCTGAGAATTGTGCCGCCGAAGCCCACTGCCCAGGCGGAGCGGCCATCCTGTGCGATGCTGAGCGCGCGTAGTTCGTTCGGCGTGCCACTTCGTTGCGCCACCCAGGTCTGCCCGCCGTCGGTCGTGGCGAGAATGGTTCCGCCGAATCCCACGGCCCAGCCAGACCGGCCGTCGGGGGTGAAGCTGACCGAATGGAGTTCATTCGATGTTCCGCTGTGCTGCGGCACCCAGGTTTGCTCGCTGCGGGCACTCGATGGCAGGAGGAACATGATGGCGGGCAGCACGAATGCTGCAACGATTCGCAAGGAAAGCTTGGATTCATGGGCGTGCGGCAATTTCATCAGTTTCCTCCGCGCTCGACGATGGCATGGGGGTTTCATGGTAGCAAAACGATCGCCATGGTCTCCGTGCCGGCCCCCGGAAAGAAGAGGGAGCGCTTTGTTTGGTATCCTTTCGCTTTGTCAAACGCGGCGGGCGGGCCTTTTTTGTCCTCGATGAAAGTATTCGGTTTTGCCGGCTGGTCCGGCTCGGGAAAGACCACTCTGGTCGAACGGCTGATTCCCGAATTCACCGCGCGCGGCCTGCGCGTGTCGGTGATCAAGCATGCCCACCACGGCTTCGACCTCGACAGGCCAGGCAAGGATTCGTGGCGCCACCGCGAGGCAGGGGCGACCCAGGTGCTGATGCTGTCCAATGATCGCTGGGTGCTGATGCACGAACTGCGCGGTGCGCCCGAGCCGACGCTGGACGAGCAGCTCCGCCTGCTCGAACCCTGCGATCTGGTGCTGATCGAAGGCTACAAGGCCGCCGCGGTGCCCAAGCTGGAAATCCATCGCCCGGCGCACGGCAAGCCGCCGCTGTGGCCGGAAAACCCGCATGTGGTTGCGGTGGCCAGCGACGTGCCGGCCGCTGAGATCGGTGTCGACTGCCCGCTGCCGCTGCTCCCGCTCAACGAGCCGGCCGTCATCGCCGGCTTCATCCTGGATCATCTGGACCTGCAATGAACGGCAACATCCTCTCCTTCGACGAAGCCCATGAAAGGCTGCTCGGTTTCGTCCGTCCGGTGCGTGAGATCGAAACCGTCGACACCATGATGGCCGCCGGCCGGGTGCTGGCGGCGGCGCTGCATTCGACCATCGACCAACCGCCGATGGACAACTCCGCAATGGATGGCTACGCAGTACGTGCAGCCGACGTGCCCGTCGCAGGCACCCGCCTTCCGGTGAGCCAGCGCATTCCGGCGGGCAGCGTCGGCCATGCGCTGCAGCCGGGTACCGCTGCGCGCATCTTCACCGGCGCGCCCTTGCCCGAAGGTGCCGATGCGGTGGTGATGCAGGAGTTGTGCGAACACGAAGGCGAACACGTCGTCATCAACACCGTTCCGGCCGTCGGCGAATTCGTGCGCCGCCGGGGCCACGACGTCGCCGCCGGTGCCGAAGTGCTGCCGGCGGGCTTGCGCCTGACACCCCAGGCGCTGGCGCTGGCCGCATCGGTCGGCGCGGCGCAGCTACCGGTGTATCGGCGCCTGAAAGTCGCGCTGTTCTCCACCGGCAGCGAACTGGTGATGCCGGGTGAACCGTTGCCGCCGGGTGCCATCTACAATTCGAACCGTTTCATGCTGCGCAATCTGCTTGCCGGCCTGGGCTGTGAGGTCGAGGATTTCGGCATCATCCCGGACCGCCTCGCCGCCACCCGCGAGGCGCTGCGGCGGGCTGCCGAGGGCCACGATCTGATCCTGAGCAGCGGCGGCGTGTCGGTGGGCGAAGAGGACCACGTCAAGCCTGCAGTCGAAGCCGAAGGCAGCCTGGACCTGTGGAGGATCGCGATGAAGCCGGGCAAGCCGCTGGCCTACGGCCGGGTGCATGGCGCGGCCTTCATCGGCCTGCCGGGCAACCCGGTATCGAGCTTCGTGACCTTCCTGATGATGGTTCGCCCCTTCGTGCTGGCCAGCCAGGGCGCGGGCGAGGTGCTGCCGCAGTCGCTGATGCTCCGGGCCGATTTCGACTGGCCGAAACCCGACCGCCGGCGCGAGTTCCTGCGCGCGCGCATGAATGCGCAGGGCGGGATCGAACTGTTCCGGAACCAGGCTTCGTCGGCGCTCAACTCGACGGTGTGGGCCAACGGCCTGGTGGACATTCCGGCCGGCAAGGCCGTGGCCAGGGGGGAGATTGTCCGTTTCCTGCCCTATGCCGATCTGCTGCATTGAGGATCAAAACGATGAAAGTGCTGTATTTCGCCAGCCTGCGTGAAGCCGTGGGCCGTACGGACGAAGAGTTCGAACTGCCGGCAGGTGTGGCAACGGTGGGCGATCTGCGCGTCCACCTTGCCGCTCGCGGCGAGGGCTGGCAGGCGCTGGCCGAAGGGCGCAACGTGCGCGCGGCGCTCAACCAGCGCATGGTGGGGGCCGATGCGCTGGTGGCGGCGGGCGACGAAGTCGCGTTCTTCCCGCCGGTGACGGGAGGCTGAATCGTGCTCGCCAGCATCAGCGTGCAGGAAGCGGATTTCGATCCGGGCGCCGAACTCGCGGCCTTGAGTGCCGGCCGCCGGGATGTCGGCGCGCTGGCGAACTTCGTCGGTCTGGTGCGGGATGCCAATGATGGCAGCGGCGTCTCGGCGATGACACTGGAACACTATCCGGGCATGACCGAAAAGGCGCTGGGCGAGATCGTCGAACAGGCGCAACAGCGCTGGGCGCTGCTGGATGTGCGCGTCATCCACCGCGTCGGCCGGCTGGAGCCGGGCGATCGCATCGTCTTCGTCGGCGTCGCCAGTGCCCATCGCGGCGACGCCTTCGCCGCCTGCGAATTCATCATGGACTACCTGAAGACCCGCGCGCCGTTCTGGAAGCGCGAGGAAACGCCGGCAGGCGCCCGCTGGGTCGAGGCGCGCGACAGCGACGATTCGGCGGCGGCACGCTGGAGCGAGGCCGGGAAACAAGGGTGAGGCCTCCGCAACGGAGGCCGGGCGGTAAGCAGATCGGGTAAACGGGAAACGGCGCCGATGAGGCGCCGTTTTCGTCGTTGTGCGGTCTTTGCCTGTCGAACGATGTTACTTGCGGCCCTTGGGCTGCTGGGTGAAGGCCTGGAAAGCTTCGGTCGAGGCACGCGTCATCTGCTCGAAAGCGGCGCGGGTGGTGTCCATGGCGGTCTGCATGGCGCCCAGGGCGTTCTGATCCGAGATCGGCATGCCCTTGAACATCTTCTGCATGGCTTCGAACATGTCCTGGCTGCCGCTGGTCAGTTGCTCACCGACCAGCTTGCCGAAGGCGGCCTGGGTGGTGGCGGTGATCTCGGCGATTTCGCGCGCACAAGCCAGCATCTTCTCGGTGGTGTTCTGCGCGTACTGGGTACGCAGGTCCATCAACGCCTTCGGGTCCTTGGCCGTGGATTGGGCCTTGGCGTTTTCCACGCCTTCCTCGAACAGGGTCTTGGCGGTGGTGACCTGGATTTCCATGATGCGCTGCGAGTTCTCGATGGAGAGCTGGGCAAGGCGCATCGCGGCCTCGAGGTTCTTCTTCTGCAGCTCGTTGAATTGATCTTGCTTGCTGGCCATAAGTCATCTCCACTCGCGATATGGTTGTCTGGAATTTCGCGAGGCGTCTCGTCGCCCTCCCGGAGCAATCAGAGTCCGGACCGCGCTACTGTCCAGCTTCCCCCGCCTCGATGAGGACAATAGCACAGGCGATGCCTCGGAACCTCGCAATTCTCGAGACGGAAATGCAAAACTCCTGAAAATGTTGCACTGCAGCAACAGGCGCAAAATGATGCTCCGCGCGGAACGGGGCAGCGAAGCGGGGGAGGATTCAGCGCAGAACCGGATGATCGGGGAGCGAGTTCTCCCTGGAGGCACGATCACCGCCTGCCGCCGGGAAGTGTCGCGCGAGCCGGGCGTGGACGCCCTCCAATGCGTGGGTGAGCCCTTCTTCCAGGCGTCCGGCGCGCAGACTCGTGCTGGATTCCTGGATCACGGCCTGCCAGTCCGTGTCCGGGACATGGCGCGCAAGCCCACGGTCGGCAAGGATTTCGAGGTGGTGCTCGGCGAGCGACAGGTAGATCAGCACACCGTTGTCGTGCTCGGTGTCCCAGACTCGCTGCTTGCCGAAGGTGGTCAGGGCACGATCGCGCAGCACTTCGCCGATCGGTTCGCCATGCCGGATCGTTCGCCACAGGTAGCGCAGCGGCAGGCTGGCTTCGATGCACAGGCAGATCTGCCCGGTATGTGCGGATTCGCTTTCGGTGATGCGGGCCTCGAGCCGGGCGAGCGCATCGCCGCCGATGGCGCGCTGGGCGTCGTCGGCATCCAGCCACAGGTGGCGAAGCAGCCGTGTGAGCCTGTTCATTCACCATCTCCCCGAGGCGCCGCCGCCGCCGAAACTGCCGCCGCCACCCGAGCCGAAGCCTCCGCCCGAGCCGAAACCGCCACTCCGGCCGCCCCGGCTAGGGCCGCCCCCCCAGATGATTGGCCCGCCGCCGCGGTGGAAGCCGCCGCCACCCCGGCCCCCACCGCCGATGCCGAGCACGATCACGAACACCAGCGCCGCGATGCCGCCAAGGATGCCGATCGCCAGGCTGCCGGTGAGCAGCTTGACGACGAAGCCGGTCACGCCGCCGGTCGCCACCGCGCCGAGCTTGCGGCCGAACATGCCGGTCAGGAACGAGCCTGCCAGCGGCACGGCGATGAACAGCAGGACGGCGAGATCTTCCAGCGCGGGCGCACCATTGCCGCGTCCGGCGGGAGCGGGGAGGGGCAGGTCTTCGCCGCGAATCCGCGCCATCAGTCCGTCGACGCCGGCATCGATGCCGGCGGCGAAATCGCCCTGGCGGAAAGCAGGGGTGATCAGCCGGTCGATGATCTGATGGGCGGCGAGATCCGGCACCGCGCCTTCGAGCGCGCGCGCGACTTCGATCCGCACGCGGCGGTCGTTCCTGGCCACCACCAGCAGGATGCCGTCGCCGATTTCGCGGCGGCCGATCTTCCAGGTGTCGGCGACGCGCCAGGCATAGGCGGCGATGTCTTCCGGCGCCGTGGTGGGCACGAGCAGGACGACGATCTGGCTGCCGCGCTCGGCCTCGAAGCGGGCGAGCTTCTGTTCCAGCGCCTGTTGCTGCGCACTGTCGAGCGTTCCGCTGTGGTCGATGACCCGGGCGGTGAGTTCCGGTACCGGCTGCAGTTGCTGTGCCTGAACGGCGCCAGGCCAGGCCAGGACCAGCAGGGCAAGAAGCAGCAGGTAGACAAGAGGCCGCCAGCCGGGCGCGGCAGGCCGTGCTGCCGGGAAGCGCATGGGTCGGCCGGGTTGCCGGGCGCCTGTTGTCATTGTTGCCTCGTCATGGTCGCCATCCGGCTGTCACTTGCTGCCCTGGCCGGAGCTGCCGAAGTCGACCGTCGGCGGGCTGGAGATTTCGGCTTCGTTGGCGACGCTGAAGCTGGCCTTGGGCGAATAGCTGAAGATCATCGCCGTCAGGTTGGTCGGGAAGCTGCGTGCCAGCACGTTGTACTGCTGCACTGCGTCGATGTACTTGTTGCGCGCGACGGTGACGCGGTTTTCCGTGCCTTCGAGCTGCACGCGCAAGTCCTGGAAGCCCTGGTTGGCTTTCAGGTTGGGGTAGTTTTCCGATACCGCGAGCAACCGCGACAGGGCGCTGCCGAGCTGACCCTGGGCCTGCTGGAAGCGTTCCATCGCCTGCGGGTCGTTCATCATTTCGGGTGTGACCTGGATGGCGGTGGCGCGCGAACGCGCTTCGATGACGCGGCTGAGGGTTTCCTGCTCGAAGCTGGCTTCGCCCTTGACCGTCTCGACCAGGTTGGGAATCAGGTCGGCACGGCGCTGGTACTGGTTCAGGACTTCGGCCCAGGCCGACTTGGTCTGTTCGTCCAGGCGCTGGAAATCGTTGTAGCCGCAGCCGCCCAGAGCGAGGCTGGCACTGAGGATCAGGATGGCGGGAGCGCGGCGGGTGAGTCGAGCGAGCATGGAAGAATCTCCTGGGGTGGCCTACTTCGGGCTTGTCTGATTTGTCCGATGGAACTTTAGCAGGTCTGCTGCCAGGGAGTTACGGCTGCGGCGCATGGCGCATGCAGGCCGATTTCTTGTTCTGCCTCAAGGTTTCCGGCAGGGGCTGTCCCTTAGCATTCGCGTCACTGCGTGACCGGCCGCAAGCGAAGCCAAAGTCCGGAATCCGAATCGAAGGAATCTCTGCCATGTTCGACAATGCCGTCCACCCTTTCGACGCCCGTGGCGTCGCCAAACGCTTTCGCCATGCCGCCATCTTCGGCGCTCTCGAGTCGCTGGAGGACGGTGAGACGATGCGCTTCGTGAACGATCACGACCCGCTGCCGCTGCTCAACCAGATCCAGCAGCGCTACGGCAACCAGGTGGCGATCGACTACGTCGCCCGCGAGCCGGGCAACATCGTGATCGATTTCCGCATCCAGCTCGGTGCGGCCGCCGAAGCTGCGCCGGCCGCTGTGGCGGGTGCGGGAAGCTGCGGCGGCGGCAACGGCTGCGGCTGCTCCGGCGGCTGAAACCGCGGCAGGCGCCATGCGGCGGGCGGGAGCGGGGAAACCCGCTCCCGCCCGCTTGCGTCCGGCAATCCGGCGCCTACAGCAACGGCACGCCTTCCTTCTCGCCGCGCTCGTACACCACGTTGGCGCGGCCGACCAGCAGCGGGTCGAGCGGCTTGATGAGGCTGATGTCCTTGTTGGCGTAAGGCATCTTGTGCAGCACGTAGCGCAGCGCGTTGAGGCGCGCGCGCTTCTTGCAGTCGGACTTCACCACCGTCCATGGCGCATCGGCGGTGTCGGTGTAGAAGAACATCGCTTCCTTGGCCTTGGTGTAGTCGTCCCACTTGTCGAGCGAGGCGAGGTCGATCGGCGACAGTTTCCACTGCTTCAGCGGATGGTTTTCGCGCTCCCTGAAGCGGCGGCGCTGCTCCTCGCGGCTGACCGAGAACCAGAACTTGATCAGGTGGATGCCGCTGCGCACCAGGTTGCGCTCGAACTCCGGCACCTGGCGCATGAACTCGTTGTACTCGTCGGGCGTACAGAAGCCCATCACGCGCTCGACGCCGGCGCGGTTGTACCACGAGCGGTCGAACAGCGCGATTTCACCCGCCGTGGGCAGGTGCTGGATGTAGCGCTGGAAGTACCACTGGCCACGCTCGGTTTCGGTCGGCTTTTCCAGTGCGACGACGTGCGCGCCGCGAGGGTTGAGGTGCTCCATGAAGCGCTTGATGGTGCCGCCCTTGCCGGCGGCGTCGCGGCCCTCGAACAGGATCACGACGCGCTGGCCGGTTTCCTTGACCCAGGCCTGCAGCTTCAGCAGCTCCACCTGGAGGCGGTACTTCTGCTTTTCGTAGGCCTTGCGCGACATCAGATTGCGGTAGGGATAGCCCCCGCTGCGCCAGTCCTCGGCAAGCTCGTCGTCGGGATGCAGGTCGCCATTGCCGAGCTTCGCATCGGTCTTCATCAGCGCGCGGCGCAGCATATGGACGTCGTCGGGCGAGGCGCCGGCGAGGATCGCTTCGAGTGCCTGTGCGGCTCTGGCGGGAGCGGCGCGGGTTTCGCGCTGCAGGATGTCGGTGAGCGCGACCAGCTTGGAATCCTGCGCGCCTGCCACGGCCTGGTCGACTTCGAAGTTCTCGATGCCTTCCGGGCTCAGATCCGGAGCGATGTCTCCGCTGCGGGTGCTGCGTTTCGCCCGGGATCCGGATGCCGATCGCGACTGCGGAGCGGATTTCGGCTTCGATTTCACTTTCGGTTCGGCCTGGAGTTGTGGCTGATCGCTGTCCGGGCCGGGGTCGCGGAAGGCTGCGTTGTCATGGTCTTTCGTCATGCGGCGATCTCCAGTGGATGATGAAGTATTTTACGCTTCGTTCGGCCAACACATGGCGTGCGGTAATGCGCGCATGTGCCGCTGAACGGAGCGAGCAGCTAGAATTGCGGCCCCGAATCCGCTGACGGCGCACTCGCCGCGCCATGTAGAACACCATGCCCCTGAGTCCCGAGGCCCGTTCCCTGCTCGACATGGCCTATCGTGTCGGCGCGCCGAAATTCCACGAGCTGTCGCCCGCCCAGGCCAGGCACTCCTTCCAGAAGCTGCAGTTCGCCTTCCGGCCGGAAGCGCCGGCCGTGGCGTCGACCACCGAAGTGCCGATGGCGCGTGCCGACGGCAGCGCCTTGCTGTCGCGGCTGTATCGCCCGCTGTCCAGCTCGCCGCGGGACGTGCTGCCGCTGCTGATCTATTTCCACGGCGGCGGCTGGTGCGTCGGCGACGTCGCGAGCTATGACGTGCTGTGCCGCCAATTCGCGAATGTCTCGGGCTGCGCGGTGCTGTCGGTCGAATACCGGCTGGCGCCCGAGCATCCTTTTCCGGCTGCACTCGAAGATGCCGCGCTGGCTTTCGACTGGGCAGTGCAGCATGCCGGTCTGCTGGGTATCGATGCCGGGCGCATCGCCCTGGGAGGCGACAGCGCGGGCGGCAACCTCTCGATCGTCACCGCGCTGTCACTGCGCGACGCCGGGATCGGGCCGCGCTTCCTGCTGCTGATCTATCCATCCACCGAAATCCTCAGTAAACGGCTTTCGCGGCAGAACTATGGCGAAGGCTATTTTCTCGATTTCGGCACCTTGCAGTGGTTCTTCGAGCACTATCTGCCCGATGGCAATACCGAGGACTGGCGTGCCTCGCCGATGCGCGCCGCCTCGCTTGCCGGGCTGCCGCCGGCGATGCTGATCGCGGCGGAGTTCGACCCCCTGGTCGACGACTGCGCCGCTTTCGCCGGCCGCCTGCGCGAGGAAGGCTGCGAGGTGGACTACCTGCAGGTGGATGGCATGGTCCACGGTTTCATCACGCTGGGGAAACTCTTTCCGCAAGCGAACGACGCGGTCCGGGCCGCGGCCGGCGCAGTCGCCGCCGCGCTGCGGGCCGGGTAAGAGAGCCTGCAGGGACAGGCTGGCGCGGAGGGGAGCCAGCCGGGAGCGATGGCGCTGGCGTGGCGTCAGCCGCTGACCGCTGCGAGCATGTCCTTGCGTGTCGCGTTTGCTGCTTCGATCATCGAATCGAGTTCGCGCAGGCCGTCGTTGCCCAGGCTGGCGTCGAGCAGTTCGGGTCTGCGCCGCATGCCGAGCAGGTCGGCGAAGGGATCGGGTGTCTGCGCCGCCAGCGTGGCCAGGAAAACGACATCGTCCAGCGTGCGCGGCGGCCACTCGGTCGGGCCCTCGGCATTCAGGTCCACCGCCTGGACGATGTCGCCCGGAAGCTCGAAGGCCTCGAGCACTGCGCGCTTGATCGGCTCGTCCCACAGCATGACGAATTCGGCGAAGCGTGCAGTGTCGTTCTCGAGCGCCGGGTAGTCCGCCGCCTTGGCCAGCAGGTAGAACTGGCCGATATTGACCATCAGCCCGGCCAGCAGTGCGGTGTCGGCGTTGCCCTGCGACAGGTGGCGCGAGAAGGCATAGGCCCACGAGGCGACGTCGATCGAATGCACCCACAGGCCCGAGGCGATCAGGCGCATCCGGGGCGAGCGATGGTCGCGCGCCAACTGGTCGGCGGCGACCGCGTAGGCAAGACAGCGCAGCGTGGACAGGCCGATGCGCGAGATTGCGCTGGCGACGCTGGTGATTTCCTTCTGGTAGGGGTTCAGCAGAAGGGAGTTCGCCATGCGCAGGACTTTCGCGCTGAGCAGGGGTTCGGCGCGTACCAGTTCGGCGATGTTCTCGAGCGAGGAGTTCGGATCGTCGGCGATCTTCTTGATGCGCAGGGAAAGGTCGAACACCGTGGGAAAGCTGAGGTTGCCCGCCTTCAATTCGTGGTCCATGTCGGCGGCAAAGGCCCTGATCTGTCGTTCGAATGCTTCCATCGCGTGGCTACCTGTTCTTGTCTGATGTGTGATACCGGGCTCAGGCTTTCGCCCGCCGTCCTGGCGGCTTTGCGGCGGGCATGAGCCTGCGTCGGGTTCGATTCTAGCCTGCATGGTGAGCCGGTGCGCGGCCCGTCGTGGTTCTCGCTTATGCTTCACGCCCGCGGAAAGGAGTTGCCATGCCCTGCCGTCCGCCGTTCCTGCCATTCGATCGATGACCATGAATCCTGAAATGCTGTGGGTGTTCGGGCTGCTCGCCCTGTGTGTCGGCTGCTTCGTCGCGAACCGGCCGCGCATGGACGTGGTGGCGGTGTGCGCCATGCTCGCCCTGGTGTTGAGTGGAACCCTGAGCGTGGGCGAGGCGCTGGCCGGCTTCAGCGAGCCGAGCGTGATCCTCATCGCGGCCTTCTTCGTCATCGGCGAGGGCCTGGTCCGCACCGGCGTGGCCTTCCGCGTCGGCGACTGGCTGGTCGAGCGCGCCGGCAGCAACGAGACCCGCCTGCTGGTGCTGCTGATGCTGGCGGTGGCGCTGCTCGGCTCGGTGATGAGCTCGACCGGCGTGGTGGCGATCTTCATCCCGGTCACGCTGAGCATCGCTGCGCGCATCGGCGCCGAGCCGCGGCGGCTGATGATGCCGTTGGCCTTCGCCGCACTGATGAGCGGGATGCTGACGCTGGTCGGCACGCCGCCCAACCTGGTGGTGAATGCGGAACTGAATCGTGTCGGCGAGGCCGGTTTCGGCTTCTTCGATTTCACGCCGATGGGGCTCGTGGTGCTCGGCATGGGCGTGGCCTACATGCTCCTCGTGCGCAACTGGCTGGGCGGGCCGGCATCGCCGCAGACCCAGGTGCGGAGCCGCCGCCGGCGCCTGCGCGAGCTTGCCGAGGACTATCGCCTGCTCGGCCGCACGCGCCGCATGATGGTGGCGAGCGGTTCGCCGATGACCGGCCGCACGCTGGGGGAACTGCAGCTGCGGGCGCGCTACGGCGCCAACATCATCGCCATCGAACGGATCCGCCAGTTCGGCCGGACGATGCTGACCACCGCGGCCAACCGGGAAATCCGCGCGGGCGACATCATCCTGGTCGATTTCGGCCGGGGCGAAGATGAGATCGTGCGTTTCGCCGACGAAATGAAGCTCCATGACAAGGCTTTCCGCGACGATTACTTCGCCGACCTGTCGCGCGAGCTTGGGCTCGCCGAAGTGCTGATTCCGCCCGGCTCGAATCTGATCGGCAAGTCCATTCTCGAACTGCGCATGCGCACCCGGCGGGGAATCAACGTCATGGGCCTGCGGCGCGGCGGCCAGTCGCTGGTCGACAGGCTGCTCGACGAAAAGCTGAAGATGGGCGACACCCTGCTGGTCGCCGGCACCTGGAAATCCATCCGCCTGCTGCACACCCTGGCGCACGACTTCCTCGTGCTGACGCTGCCGGCGGAGATCGACGAAGCCGCCCCCGCGGCGCGCAAGGCGCCGCACGCGCTGGCCTGCCTGGCGATCACCGTGGCCTTGATGATCAGCGGCGCAGTGCCCAACGTCATCGCGGCGCTGCTCGGCTGCGTGCTGATGGGCGCGCTGCGCTGCATCGACATGGACAGCGCCTACCGCAGCATCCACTGGCAGAGCCTGATCCTGATCGTCGGCATGCTGCCCTTCGCCACGGCGCTGCAGAAGACCGGCGGCATCGAGCTGCTCGTCGGCGGCATGCTGTCGCTGACCGGAGAAGCTTCGCCGCGGATGGTGATGGCGGCGCTGTTCGCCCTGACCGCGGTGGTCGGGCTGTTCGTGTCGAACACTGCGACCGCGGTATTGATGGCGCCGATCGGCATCGGGCTGGCCGCCCAGCTCGGCATGTCGCCTTATCCGTTCGCGATGACGGTCGCGCTGGCGGCCTCGGCGGCCTTCATGACCCCGGTGTCCTCGCCGGTCAATACGCTCGTGCTGGGGCCGGGCAACTACCGCTTCGGCGATTTCGTGCGCGTCGGCGTGCCGTTCACCGCGCTGGTGATGCTGGTCTGCATCGGCCTGCTGCCGCTGCTGTTTCCCTTCCAGCACGGCGGCGGCTAGGCATGGCCGCTGAATACGTAGCCGTCCATCGCCAGTGTTCCGTAGCGCACGTCGTCGCCGGCGATGCGCTGTGCCTGCCAGGCCTCGCCCGCGGCTCCCAGCGCGAACAGTAGCGGCAGCAGGTGCTCGTCGGTCGGATGAGCGTGTTCGGCATGGGGCGCGCGGGCGCGGTAGTCCAGCATCGCGGTGGCGTCGCCGCTGGCCAGCGTGGCGGCGATCCATTCGGCGAAGTCACGCACGTAATCGCGCACCGGCGCGGATTCGCGGCGAAGTTCGTACAGGTTGTGCGTCAGACTGCCGGAACCGACGATCAGCGCCCCCTGTTCACGCAGCGGCGCCAGCGCGCGGCCGAGCTGCAGGTAATGCGCAGGGCCGAAATGCGGATGCAGCGAAACCTGCACGACCGGAATGTCGGCAGCCGGATACATGTGCATCAGCGGCACCCAGGCGCCATGGTCGAGCCCGCGCCGGGGATCGGCCTGGGCGGAGATGCCGGCGGCGGCGAAGGCGTCCAGCGCGCGCTGCGCCCAGGCAGGCGAGCCCGGAGCAGGGTAGGCCAGCTCATACAGCGGCTGAGGAAAGCCGCCGAAATCGTGGATCGTTTCCGGGTGCGAGCCGGATGTCACCGACAGGCGTGGCGCCATCCAGTGCGGCGAGGCGATGATGATGGCTTCGGGGCGTGGCAGGCGCGCGGCCAGCGCGTGCAGTTCGCTGCCGGCGATGCCGGGTTCGAGCGCGAACAGCGGGGAACCGTGCGAGACGAAGAGGCTGGGCAGCCCGGGAGCGGAGGACGGGGGCATGGCGTGTTGATGTCGCGCAGATGAGTGGAGTGGGGTGCAAATGGCGAGGCCGGCGGCCTTGATGGCACGGACCATCTTAAGCATGTGGCACGCCGGGATAAACAGCGTGATTGTTGATTGACTGTTCCATTTTCAGCGCCAGTCGCCAGCGGCTGGCGCCGGGGAAGGCGCCGTCCGCTAGAATCCACGGTATCGAAAGACAGGTATCCGGATGAACGACGAAGACTACATGCGTGCCGCGATGGACGAGGCCCGCCAGGCCGGCGCCTGCGGCGAAGTACCGGTCGGCGCGGTCGTGGTGCTGGACGGTGAGATCGTCGGGCGCGGTTTCAACCAGCCGATCGGCCGCCACGACCCCACCGCTCACGCCGAGATCATGGCCCTGCGCGACGCCGCCGCGCGGCTGGGCAACTACCGTCTGCCGGGCTGCGAGCTGTTCGTGACGCTGGAACCCTGCGCGATGTGCTCGGGGGCGATCATGCATGCGCGCATCGCGCGGGTGGTGTTCGGCGCCCGCGACCCCAAGACCGGCGTCGCCGGCAGCGTGCTCGACCTGTTCGCCGAGCCGCGCCTGAACCACCATGCCGCGATCGAAGGCGGCGTGCTCGGCGAAGACTGCGGGCGCATGCTGTCCGATTTCTTCGCCGCGCGCCGCAGCAGGACGCTGGTGGCCTGAATGCACGTCCGCATCGACATCGGCCGCCAGTGCCTGGCGCTTTTCGGCGACGACGGTGCCTGCATCCGCCGCTATCCGGTGTCGACCGCGCTGAACGGCGCCGGCGAGGAAACCGGTAGCCATCGCACGCCGCGCGGCCGCCACCGCATCCGCGCCCGCATCGGCGCCGGCGCGCCCTGTGGCGCGGTGTTCCGCGGCCGCCGGCCGACCGGCGAATGCTGGACGCCGGAATTCGCCGCCGCGCATCCGGGGCGCGACTGGATTCTCAGCCGCATCCTGTGGCTGTGCGGCGAGGAGCCGGGGCGCAACCGCCTCGGCCGCGTCGATTCGATGCGGCGCTACATCTACATCCACGGCACCGGCGACGACCAGCCGATGGGCGTGCCGCTGTCGCACGGCTGCGTGCGCATGCGCAACCGCGACATCATCGAACTGTTCGAGCTGGTGCAGGCCGGAACGTGCGTGGAGATCTGCGAATGAAGGATGGGGAGCTTGGGGGCAGGGCCGAGGACATCCGTATCGACATCGTCGACTGGCCGGCCGCGCAGGCGCGCGTGGTGCCGCTGCGCATGCGGGTGTTCGTCGTCGAGCAGGGCGTGCCGGCCGAAATCGAGCTGGACGAGTTCGATCCGCAAAGCCGCCACGCCATCGCCACCGATGCCGGCGGCGGCGTGGTCGCCACCGGCCGGCTGCTGCCGGACGGCCACATCGGCCGCATGGCGGTGGACGCTGCCTGGCGCGGATGCGGCGTGGGCGGGGCGGTACTCGAAGCGCTGGTGGCGGAAGCCGGCGCGGGCGGTATGGCGCAGGCGCTGCTCAACGCCCAGGTGCAGGCGCTGGATTTCTACCGCCGGCATGGTTTCGAGGAGTACGGCGAAGTCTTCATCGAAGCCGGCATCCCGCACCGGGCGATGCGGCGCACGCTCGCGGAGCGGCGGGACGGCACGGGATGAGCGGGCAGCAGCACGACAACCCCTGCGTGTCCGACTTCGGCGACCTGCGCTCGCTGCAGTTCGACGGCCTGACGGTGCAGAGCATGATGTCGATCACCTGGCCGCATCTGCTGGCGCTGGACTACACGCGGGCGATGATGGGCTTCCTGCTGTTCAGGCCGCAGCCTCGCCACATCCTGATGATCGGCCTCGGCGGCGGTTCGCTGGCCAAGTACTGCCTGCATGCGATGCCGGAAGTCCGTTTCACCGCGGTGGAAATCAATCCCGAGGTGATCGCGCTGCGCGAGCGCTTCGGCATTCCGCCCGACGACGAGCGCTTCCGCGTGATCTGCGCCGACGGTGTCGACCATGTGCGCGATTGCGGCGATGGCGACGATGGGCCAGACGTGCTGCTGGTCGACGGCTTCAATGCCGCCGGCATGCCCGAGCGCCTGGGCAGCGCCGCCTTCTATGCCGATTGCCGCCGTGCGCTGGCGCCCGGCGGGGTGCTGGCGATCAACCACTGGGCGGGAGACAGCCGCTACCCGATCTACGCTTCGCGGCTGCGCCAGACCTTCGACGGCCGCGTGCTGTCGATTCCGGCGGAAGAGGGCGACAACCGCATCAGTTTCGCGGTCGCCGATACCGCCTTCCCGCCGTCGCGCAGCCAGATCCTGGCACGCAGCACCGCGCTGGACGCGATGCACAGCTTCGACATCGGCAACATCGCCCAGCGCGTGCTGGCGCGGCTCGACCGGATGCCGGCCCATCGAGCCGGCAGCACGGGCTAGCGGGCAGACCCTCCGGGCGAGGAGAGGTGAAAGTCAGGACACAGGCTGCGGGTCGCCGGCCGGCTGTTGCACAGTGAAGCGATGGGTGACGTCGCCGTGCAGGTCACCGTGCGTGTCCCAGGTCCATTCGCGCAGGCGGGTGCCGCCCTGGCGGTCGACCGTCAGCAGGCTCGAGCAGCGTGTGCCGTAGCCCGGTGCGCGGATGAAGGCGGGCGACAGCCAGCGTTCCCATTCCAGGCTGACGCCGGTTTCCGGCAGATGGGGGTCGGGGGCCGGCGTGCTGTCGCGCAGCAAGGCCAGCAAGGCATCGTCGTCCGGCAGCTTCGGCAGCAGCGCGGCGAGGCCTTCGCGCAGCTTCAGCAGCTTGGGCCAGGGCGTGTCGAGCAGGTGGTTCGACAGGCCGTAGATGCCGGGTGCCAGCATCCTGACCGCGCCGGTGGCGCTTTCCAGCACGCCGAGACTGCGGCCGTCGCCGACCAGCAGGTTGAAGGCGGCGTAGGCCGCACTCTCGCCGGCGAGGCGTTTCAGCGTGGTCTCGGCATCGTCGGTGGATTCGAGCGCGTTGCGGACCAGTGCGCCGCGCGACGGTGCGCCTTCGATGTGGCGGCTGGGGTCGCGGTAATTGGTCAGCGCGGCGAAGCGGCCGCTGCGGCTCAACCCCATCCAGGTGCCGCCGGCTTCCAGGTCGCGGCCGGCGAGCAGCTCGGGAGCGTCGGTCCACCAGTGCGCGGGGACGGCCGGGCGGGCGAGGTATTCGTCGCGGTTGGCGGCGACCACCAGCGGATAGTCGGGATGGCGCTGCCAGGCGAAGACGATCAGGCACATGGGTTCAGGCTTCCTCGGTGAAGCATTCGACGTGGCGTGCGCCGCCGGCTTCGAGCAGATCGGCCAGGCCGTGGGCAAGCGCGGCGGCGTCCAGCGCCTGCATGAAGGCGGCGCGGTCGGCGACGCCTTCGTAGACTTCCATCCAGGTCAGCGGGTCGTCTGCACGCCGCATCAGCCGCCCCTGGATGCCGGTGTGCCGTGCCAGCCCGGCCTGCATCGCGCGCACACGGCTCCGTGCGACGTGGACCCCGGCATCGGGCCTGAGCTTGTAGTACAGATAAAGATGCACGGCGGCCGTGAACATGCCGGTCCGGGACGAGGCGGCTGCGGGTGCGATGTTCCCGGAGCCGCCGTCGGCAGGCATGGCGGGCGATGTGCTCATCTCGGAGGCGCCGGAGTGCTGCGGGCGGACCTGGCGCGAGCCGCTCAAGCGAGCGCGTAGGGCAGGTCGAGCAAGGCCAGGCGCGGACCATCGACGCTGCCGAGGTGGAGTTCGCCCGCTTCGGCGCTGCTGGTCTGCAGCACCGCGAGCGCCTCGAAGCCGCCGTCGGCCGTCGCTGCGGCATTGACGATCTTGCCGGCGGACTGCTCGCCGAAGGCCGGCGCGTAGACGTCGGTGCCGGCAGCCGGCAGCGCCGTGCCGGACGGGCCGGAGACGCGGTACATGCGTTTCTTCAGCTTGCCGAGGTATTGCGTGCGGGCGACGATCTCCTGGCCGGGGTAACAGCCCTTCTTGAAGTCCACGCCGCCGATCAGATCGTAGTTCAGCATCTGGGCGACGAATTCTTCCTGCGTCGGCTGGGTGATGAGCGGGATGCCGGCGCGGATCATCGCCAGTTGCCAGGCGCCGGTGCCGGCCTTGACGGCGCCGGCTGCCTGCAGCGCGTCGAACAGCGCGGGCGCGGCGTCGGCCGCCACCGCGACGATGAAGTTGCGCTCGTCGAGGCGGATGCAGCGTGGTCCGCTGGTGCCGCCGGTTTCGTCGCCGCCAGCCTGCTTCATCGCCGCGTCCGGTACCGCGACGCCGGCGCGGGCGAGCACCGCGCCGGCGTCGGTGCCGCCGACCCCGAGCAGCACCAGCGCTTCGCTGGCATCGGACAGCTTCACCTTGCTGCGCAGCACGTACATCGAGAACTTCTTCAGGAAGGCCGGCAGCACCTCGGCCGACAGCACCATCGAATGGCCGTCACTCTCCGGCCAGATCAGGAAGCTGGCGATCATGCGGCCCTTGGGCGAGTTGAAGCTGTTCCAGGCCGCGCTGTCGGCGGCCATCTTCTGCACTTCGTTGGAGACCAGGTTGTGGATGAAGGCGGCGGAATCCGGGCCTACCGAGCGTACCGTGCCGAGATGCAGCAGTGGCACGGCGACGGTGGATTCGGCCACGGCGCGGGCTTCGGCGGCGGGGTCGGCGAAACGAAGATGGTGGTCTGCCAGCTCGGCGCCCTGCCGGGCGAGGAAATCGGTCCAGGCGGTCATGTTCTTGCTTGTGTGTTCCAGCGGGTTGGGGGTGGAGAAGGGCTGCGCCGGGCGGGCCGGCGGCGCGATGCAGTATTATAGGCGCCCGCCAAACGGTGGTCGCCCCTGCGCCCGCCATGGTCTTGTCGATCGACGATGATACGTTTCCTGCTTCGTTCCGTATTGCTGCTCGTACTGCTGGCCGCCCTCGCGGCGGGCGCCGGCACATGGTTCGCCCATCGTCCGCTGGCGCTGAAGAGCGAAGTGGTGGACTTCACCGTGCAGCGCGGCCTGGGCATGCGCCAGGCCGCCAAGGTCATCGCCGAGGCAGGCGTGGACGTCGACCCGGCGTGGCTGAGCTGGCTCGCCCGCATCGGCGGCCGTGCCAACACGATCAAGGCGGGCAGCTACGAAGTCCACGCCGGCATCACGCCCTGGCAACTGGTATTGAAGCTCTCGGACGGCGACGTGTCGCAGGCGGACGTGCTGCTGGTGGAGGGCTGGACCTTCAGCCAGGTGCGCAAGGTGCTGGAAAGCCACCCCGAGCTGGAGCCGGATACCGCGGGCCTCGGCGACGCGGAAATCCTCGCCCGCATCGGTGCCACCGAGGCGCATCCGGAAGGCCTGTTCTTCCCGGACACCTATCTGTTCGACAAGCGTTCGAACGCGTCCGGCGTGCTGCGCCGCGCCTACCATGCGATGCAGCAGCGGCTCGACCAGGCCTGGGCCGCGCGCGATCCGGCGCTGCCGCTGAAGACGCCCTACGAGGCCCTGATCCTGGCCTCCATCGTCGAGAAGGAAACCGGCCGTGCCGAGGATCGCGGCCTGGTCGCCTCGGTCTTCGCCAACCGCCTGCGCATCGGCATGCCGCTGCAGACCGACCCGACGGTGATCTACGGTCTCGGCGCCGATTACGACGGCCGGCTGCGGCGCAGGCATCTCGAAACCGACCATCCCTGGAACACCTATACGCGCGGCGGCCTGCCGCCGACGCCGATCGCGATGCCGGGCCCCGACGCGCTGCTGGCGGCAGTGCGGCCGCAGCAGAGCGAATTCCTCTATTTCGTCTCGCGGGGCGACGGCAGCAGCCAGTTCTCGCGCACGCTGGCCGAGCACAATCAGGCGGTGAACCGCTTCATCCGCAACGCCGGCAAGTCCGGGAGCAAGCCTTGAACGAGGAAATCTTGAACGGGAAGGCCTCGAGCCGCGGCGAACAAGCGCCGCGCGGGCGCTTCATCACCTTCGAAGGCATCGATGGCGCGGGCAAGAGCAGCCAGATCGCCGCCACCGTCGAACTGCTGCGCGCCCGCGGCATTGATGTCGAGCAGTCGCGCGAACCCGGCGGCACGCCGCTCGGCGAGCGTCTGCGCGAACTGCTGCTGCACGAGCCGATGCACCTGGAAACCGAGGCCATGCTGATGTTCGCCGCGCGCCGCGAACATCTCGCCGCCCGCATCGAGCCGGCGCTGGCGGCCGGGCGCTGGGTGGTGTGCGACCGCTTCTCGGATGCCACCTTCGCCTACCAGGTCGGTGGCCGCGGGCTGGCGCGCGACAAGTTCGAGGCGCTCGAAGCCTGGGTCCATCCCCGGCTGCAGCCCGACCTGACGCTGCTGTTCGACCTGCCGCCGGAAACCGCCGCCGCCCGCGTCGCGTCGACCGGCGCCGATCCCGACCGCTTCGAGCGCGAGCGGCGCGACTTCTTCGAGCGTGTGCGGGATGCCTATCTCGAACGCGCACGGCTGGCGCCGCGGCGCATCCGCGTGGTCGATGCCGACCGCGCGCCCGAGTTGATCCGTGCCGACATCGAGCGCATCGTGCGCGAGAGTCTGTTGACATGATCCACCCCTGGATGCAGCCGGCGTGGACGCGCCTCGTCGAGCTCGGCGGGCGCCTGCCGCATGCGCTGCTGTTCGTCGGCCCGCCCGGCCTCGGCAAGCGCGAACTGGCCGAGGCGCTGGCGGCGCGGCTGCTGTGCGACAGCCCCGCTGCCGACGGCCACGCCTGCGGTCGCTGCGAGCCCTGCCAATGGCGGCTGGCGGGCAACCACCCCGATCTGCGTCACGTGGTGCCGGCTGCCGATGCCGCAGCCGACGGCGCCGAAGGCGAGGGGGCGGAAGCAGCGCCGGCCAAGGAAGGCAAGGCCAAGTCCGAGCAGATCCTCATCGAGCAGATCCGCGACCTGCAGTCGGCGCTGAGCGTCACCGGCCACCACAGCGCGCGGCGGGTGGTGGTGCTCGATCCCGCCGAGGCGATGAACGTGTTCACCGCCAACGCCCTGCTGAAGCTGCTGGAAGAGCCGCCCGAAGGCTGTGTGTTCCTGCTGGTGTCGTCGGCGCCGCGCCGCCTGCTGCCGACGATCCGCAGCCGTTGCCAGCAGTGGCCGTTCTCGCGCCCGGACGATGTGGCGCTGGCGCAGTGGAAGGCAGGTGCGGCGCCTTCGATGCAGGCCTTGCTGGCGATCGGCGGCGGCATGCCGCTGGCGGCCGAGCGCATGGCGCAGCGCGGCGCCGATGCCTTGCTCGATCGCTTCGTGCGCGACGTCTCCGGGCTGCAGGCAGCGGATGCGCTGCGCATCGCCGGCCAGTGGGAAGCCTGGCTGAAATCGAAGGAAGCGCTGGCGGCCGGTTTCGGCCTGCCCGAGCTCACCGACTGGATGCAGCGCTGGGTCAGCGACCTGGCGGCCTTGCGGCTGGGCGGCAGGGTCCGCTTCTTCCCGGCCCAGGAAGGGCTGTTGTCGGCGCTCGCCAGCCGCGCGAGCGTGGCCGCGGTGAGCGGCTGCTACAATGAGATCGCGCAGATTCGCAAGGTATCGCGCCACCCCCTGAGCCTGCGCCTGGTTCTCGAAGACATGTTGCTGCGCTATGCGCGCAGCTTCCCCGGAGCAAGAGGATGAGCAGCCACGCCAAACCGCAGACGGCGCGCCCCAGCGTGCTGTCGCTGAACATCAACTCGAAATCCGCGCTGTATGCGGCCTACATGCCTTTCCTGAGCAACGGTGGCTTGTTCGTGCCCACGCCGAAGCACTACAACCTCGGCGACGAAATCTTCATGCTGCTGCAACTGATGGGCGACCCGACGCGCCATCCGGTGGCAGGGCGGGTGGCCTGGGTGACGCCGCAAGGGGCACAGGGCGGCAAGACGCAGGGCGTCGGCGTGCAGTTTGCGGATGACGACGCCAGCAAGGTGCTGCGCGGCCGCATCGAACAGGTTCTCGCCGGCCATCTCGGCTCCAGCCGGCCGACTCACACGATCTGAACGCTGCCGACCCGATCCATCCTTTCCGGTTTTCCCGATGTTCGTCGATTCCCACTGCCATCTCGATTTTCCCGATCTCATCGCCCGCGAGGACGAAGTGCTCGCCAACATGGCGGCCAACGACGTCGGCACCGCGCTGTGCATCAGCGTCAAGCTCGAGGATTTTCCGCAGGTGCGCGCGCTGGCCGAGCGGCATCCACACCTGTGGGCTTCGGTGGGCGTGCATCCCGACAATGCCGACTGCGATGAGCCAGACGTCGCCCGCCTGGTCGCGCTGGCCGACCATCCCAAGGTGGTCGCCATCGGCGAGACCGGCCTGGACTACCACTGGCAGAAGGACGCGCCCGAATGGCAGCGCGAGCGCTTCCGCACCCACATCCGCGCCGCGCGCGAAACCGGCAAGCCGCTCGTCATCCATACCCGCAGCGCCGCCGAGGACACGCTGCGGCTGATGCGCGAGGAAAAGGCCGGCGAGGCCGGTGGCGTCATGCACTGCTTCACCGAAAGCCAGGACGTGGCCGACGCCGCGCTCGAGCTGGGTTTCTACATTTCCTTCTCCGGCATCGTCACCTTCCGCAACGCCAGGGAACTGAAGGAGGTCGCCCGCCGTGTGCCGCTCGACCGCCTGCTGATCGAGACCGATGCGCCCTATCTGGCACCGGTGCCGCATCGCGGCAGGACCAACGAGCCCGCCTGGGTCGTGCATGTCGCCGAAGAAATCGCCCGCCTGCGCGACGAACCGCTGGCCCGCATCGAACAGGCCTGTACCGACAACTTCTTCCGACTTTTCCACCATGCACAAAGACCAGCCTGAAACCTCCCTGCGCCAGAATCGCAAGCATTCGGTCCGCCGCCTGCTCGCCGCGGCCGCCATCGCCACCCTCAGCCTGAGCGCGCATGCGGCCGGCACCTTCGACGATGCGCGCAACGCCGCCGTGCTGGGCGATGCGAAAGGCCTCGCCAGGCTGATCGACGGCGGCATCGATCCGAACAGCGTCGATGCCAGCGGCAACACCTTGCTGATCCTCGCCGCACGCGAAGGCCAGGCCGCCACGGTCGAAGCCTTGCTGCAGCGCGGCGTGCCGATCGACCAGCAAAACCCCAGCGGCGATTCGGCGCTGATGCTGGCGGTGCTGGGCGGCTACGACGATGTCGTCCGCGCGCTGCTGAAGGCCGGTGCCAAAGTGAATCACGACGGTTGGGCGCCGCTGCACTACGCCGCCTTCGAGGGCCGCGAATCCATGCTCGATGCACTGTTCGCCGCCGGCGCGGACGTCAATGCCCGGGCACCGAACCGTGCCACGCCGCTGATGCTTGCCGCGCGCAACGGCCATATCGGCGTGGTGCGCCGCCTGCTCGCAGTGCCGGAGACCGACCTGAACGCGCTGAACGACGCCGGCCTGTCCGCCGACGCCTGGGCGCTGCAGAACCGCAACACCGACATCGCCAAACTGATCGAGGCCGAGCGCAAGCGCAGGGGCCTGCCGGCGCCGTCGATGCGGATCACGATCGAATAAAGGAAAGAAGCATGAGCAGTCTGCCCAAGTGTCCCGAATGCAGCTCCGAATACACCTACGAGGACGGCATCAACTACGTCTGCCCCGAATGTGCGCACGAGTGGCCGCAAGCCGCGGAGGAAGCGGGCGAGGCCGAAAAGGTGTTCAAGGACGCCAATGGCAACGTGCTGCAGGACGGCGACAGCGTCACCGTGATCAAGGACCTGAAGGTGAAGGGCTCGTCGCTGGTGGTGAAGGTCGGCACCAAGGTCAAGAACATCCGCCTGATCGACGGCGACCACGACATCGACTGCAAGATCGACGGCATTGGCGCGATGAAGCTGAAGTCGGAGTTCGTGCGCAAGGCTTGATCACGTCCGCCGGACAGTCTGGCTCAAAGCGGCGGCAGGCTGCGCCAGCGGCGGATCGCGCGCTGGAAGAACAGGCTGTTGGGGATGTGCAGCACGGTGTCGCCGCCGTCGGGCAGGCGCTCGTGCAGCGTGGTGTAGATCAGGTTGATGTCGGTCACCTGTCCCTTCAGTCCGGGCTTCTCGCCGTTCTCGATCACCTCGATGTGATCGTGGAGGCGGAAGGGCCGGGTGGTGAAGATCAGCAGCGTGCAGAAGATGTTGGACAGCACGCTCCAGGCGGCGAAGAAGGCGACGGCGGCGACTGCGGCAAAGCCGGTGAAGGCGGTCCACAGCACGGTGCCCGACACGCCGAAGCGGTCCAGGATCGTCAGCAGCGCGCCGGCATAGATGATGAATGCGATGCCTCGGCGCACGATGAGGGTCAGCTCGGGAGGCAGGTTGTAGCGCTCGCTCAGGCGGCGGACGATGCGCCGGACCAGCATGTTCAGCACCCAGGCGGCGAGCAGGATCAGCATGACCTGCAGGCCGAGCGTGATGAATTCGAGCCAGGGGTGGAGCCATTCGGGAAGCAGGGGTTTCATCGTCTTGCTGATGCGGCTCAACCCGCATTCTCTCCAGGGTGTGTGTCTTCTTCGAGCATGCGGGCGAAGGCGCGATCCAGCAAGCGCAGCTTGCGCTCGCTGTCTTGGGTGGCGCCGGATGCTTCGGCCTCGGCGACCACGCGCAGGCGTTCGGCGATTTCCAGCAATACGCGGTGAAGGCCGAGCTGCTGCTTGCGGCTTTCGTCCAGGTGGGTCCGGATCGGTTCCAGGGATTGCTGGAGCAAGGTAGCGAGGGTCTGTAGCGGCTGGCTGGTTCTCGCACGGGCCAGCGCGGCGACGTGGCGGGCCTGCTGGGTCTGTGCCTTGGCCGATTGCAGCAGGGCAGCGAGGATTTCCGCCCAGGGTAGTGCTTCCTCGGGCCGAGTGGCCGCCTGTTCGGCCAGTGCGGCGGTGTGGCGGGTGGCTTCGACCAGGTCCATCAATTGCACGACGATCTTGCCGGCGACGTCGGCGTCGCTGCCGCCGATGGCCTTGTTGCGCAGGTAGTCACGCTTGATCTGTGCCCAGCGAACGGCATCGTCGCCTCTCAGGCTGCCGCGAAGTTCGGCGAGCTTGAGCAGGTTTTCCTCCGCCCCGCTGGTGAGCAGTTGGGCCTCGCCGACGTAGTGGTCGGCCAGCAATTGCTGGAGCTCGGCGTCGTTCATTACCGCCGAGATCTTTTCCGCTAGCTTGTTCATGTTGCGGTAGGAGCCTTGCAGCTTGAACGGCGGCTCCGTGCGGTAGGCCTCGGCCTGGGCGGCGCTGGCGATGTATTGCTGGTTGATGCGATAGACCACTTCGCGCACCTGCAGCATGCGCTGCAGCGTGGTTTCGATGTCGCGCAGTTCGGCGGCACTGTAGCCGTGGCTGAGCGCGTTGGCGGAAAATTCCTTGCCTTGCAGCTTGTCGATGATGCGGTAGAGATCGTTCAGGTCGCGCGTAGCCAGCGGCGCCAGCACCGGGTTGCTGGTGAGGCTGTTCTCGATGTAGCTGAGTTTGAACACTTCCTCCATGCCGCCCAGCACGTCGCCGAGGTTGTAGATGTCGGCGCGGTTGGCGAGCATGTCGGGAATCTTGAAGACCTCGCCGGATTCGGTGTAGGGGTTGCCGGCCATCACCACGCAGAATTTCTTGCCGCGCATGTCGTAGGTGCGCGTGCGCCCTTTCCATACACCCTCGATGCGGCGCGTGCCGTCCGACAGCGAGATGAACTTCTGCAGGAATTCCGGGTGGGTGTGCTGGATGTCGTCCACATACAGCATCACGTTGTTGCCCATTTCCAGCGCCAGGTTGAGCTTTTCCAGCTCCTGGCGCGAGGTGGCGTCGGGTGCCTGGGCCGGGTCGAGCGAGCGCACCTCGTGGCCCAGCGCCGGGCCGTTGATCTTCATGAAGATCAGCCCGAGGCGGTGCGCCACGTATTCCATCAGCGTGGTCTTGCCGTAGCCGGGTGGCGAGATCATCATCAGCAGGCCCATCAGGTCGCTGCGCTTGTTGCTGCCGGCGGTGCCCATCTGTTTGGCGAGGTTGTCGCCGATCACGCCCAGATAGACGTCGTTGATCAGCTTGTTGCGCACGAAGCTGCTGAGCGGGCGCGGCTTGAACTCGTCCAGCCGCATCGCCTCGCGCTCGCGCACCAGGATGTCGTGGCGCAACTGCTGGTAGCGTTGCAGCTGCGGCATGAATTCGTGGCGGTGCCAGTGCTCGCGCCGTGCCACGTCGTCCACCGCCAGCACCAGTGCGCCATCGACGATGCGCGGGTGCTCGCCGAGCAGGCCGGTCACGCTGGCGCGCAAGGCCACGCTGCTGAAGCGGTGCGGCACGGCCTCGGCCGCCACCAGCCAGGCGGCGGCCTCGCTGGCGTAGTCGCCGAGCGCGGCCAACCCGGCGTTGGCATCGCCGGACGCGGCACACAGTGCCTGCGCCCATTGCAGCGCGCTTTGCCAGCGCGCTGCCAGCGGCAGGCCGTCGCCGGCGCTGTGGCGCCAGTCCTGCAGCAGACCGCTCCAGCGCCCGTCGGCCTCCAGCCGTGCCTGCAGCGCTTCCACCAGTTGCCGCGCCTGCCCGGTGAAGCTGAAACGCGGAGCCGCATCACCCAGCTCGCTCAGCAGGTAGTCGGCTGCCGGCGCACTCAATGCGGGGTCGATGGCGAGCGCGTGCTGCTCGATGAAGGTCCGCAGCGCCGCGGCCATGTCGTCCACCAGGCTGCGGCGGGCAGCCGCGCTGCCGAACAGCCGCCGCATGTCTATTGCATGGCGGGCCCGCGCCGGCCATTGCGCCAGCGCGGCGCTGGCCTCGGGGTTGAGCACCTGGTTGCGCTGCCCCCAGAACAGCACCGCCAGCGCCCGCGCGTCCGGTGCCGTGGCGAGCACGCCGGCGGCTTCGCGCATCGGCACCAAGGCCCGCAGGATGCGCGCGGCGTCGTGGTCGTGGATGCCGCGCTCGTAGCCTTCGCGGTAGCGCGGCGCAGCGAATTCGCGCAGCGCGCGGTCGAGCGCCTCGGGTTGCAGCAGCAGGCGGTGCAACTGGTCGCGGTCCCAGCCGTCGGCCTGCCGCTCGGCGGCATCGATGACTTGCAGCGCCAGATATTCGCCGCGGTACAGTTGCGGCGACTCTGAGGCCAGCGACACGTCCCAGAACGGCCGCAGCGCGGCCAGTTGCGGGTCGTGCAGCGCTTCCATGTAGTCGGTGCCGACCAGATGCAGGTACAGCGTGTCGCCGCGCGGCATCAGCGTGAGGTCGAGCACCTGGTTGTTGACGCTGAAGCGGTGGCGGCCCAGGCGGATCACGTTGCCGCCGCCCTCGAACAGCTCGCTGCGGTCGCGCAGCGAGCGTACCGCCTGGTCGCGCACGCCCTTGAGGCACGCCTCGACGTCGTCGGCCTTGACGCTGTCCTTGAGTTCGCGCAGCCGCTCGGCCAGTTCGCGCAACTTGAGGATCAGCGGATCGCCGGCGAAGAAGGCGTTCAGTTCGTCCAGCGTCGCCAGCCGCTCGGTGCGCCGGCCCAGGCCATCGACAATGCGCACGGCGGCGTCCTGCACCGACTGTGCCTTGCGCTGGCGCTCATCCAGCAAGGATTGCTTGTGGCTTTCGAAGCTCTCCAGCAGTTCTTCGCGCTTGGCGACGATGTCGCCAAGAAAGGCCTCGTGCTCGCCGAACTGGCTTTCCAGCTCTTCGAGCTGGATCAGCAGGCGCGACAATTGTTCGTCGCAGCGTTCCGGGTCCTGCGCCAGCGCCAAGGCGCTGACGATGCTCTGGCCGAACAGCGAGAACTGCGCGCCGAACTGCGCCACCCGTTCGCTGGCGCCGAGGCCGCGGCGGCGCTGCTCGGCGCGCGCCTTGGCCTGGTTGAGGCGCGCGTAGATGGCCGAGATGGCCTCGACGATACGGGTGCGCTGGGTGGCGTCATCCACCTTGAGGGTGGCCATCAGTTCGGACAGCATGTCGAGTTCGCCGGACATCGCCTGCATGGCCTGCAGCGGTTCGTCCAGCTGCATGCCGGTGTCGGCCTTCTGCGCCTGCTGGTCGAGTTCGGCGAGGCGCTCGCCATAGGGCAGCAGCGCTTCCTCGCTGGACAGGAACGCGGCGGTGTCGGCGGCCACGCTGGCCTGGCTGGCGAGCAGCTCGCTTTCCATCGCGTCGATGCGCGCGGTGTCGACGTAGCGCAGGTCGCGCACGCTGAGCAGGTGGCCGCGCTCGGCGGCGATGCGCTGCAGCGCCTGCACGTAGTCCTGCACGTGCTTCCAATCCTGCTGGCGCAATTGTGTCAGCAAGGCCTTGTGGCGGGTTTCGGCTTCGGCCATTGCGCGCGCCGAGGCGGCGCGGATGCTTTCGACTTTCTCGAATTCGTCGAGCACCGCTTCGCCCGAGGCGACGATCTCGTGCAGCGTCCGGGCCAGCGCGCCGTCGCAGGCTTCGGCCATCCAGTGATAGCGGTCGAACAGCCGCCGCGCCTGGTCGATGAGCCGCTGGTAGCGCTGCACCGACACTTCCGCGGCGCCGATCTCGCGCACCAGGCTGAACAGTTCGGAGATGCCGCGCACCAGTTCGGCGTTGCCGATGCGGCCGAAGAAGTTGCCGCCGGGCGCCTGGCGTGCGGCGAACTCCTCGCTGAAGAAGGGCGTGCGCCACACCTGCATCGGATGGATGCGTGTTGGCTCGTCGGATTCGGAGCTGAACAACACCATGCGCCCGTCTTCCAGCCGCGCGTAGCCGTGGCCGATCAGCGGCGCCTGCAACTGCCGCTCGATGAGGTTGTAGTTGAACAGCGCCATGCGGCCGCTGTGCGGCTCGTAGAACACGTACAGCACGTCTTCGCCGTTGGGCGAACGGATGCTGCGGCGGTAGCGCATGCCTTCCATCTGCTGCTCGAAGGCCTTGCTTTCGCCGTTCTGCAAGTAATAGCCGCCGGGGAAGATGATGCCGTGGTCTTCCGGCAACTGGATGCAGGCCAGGCCGATGGCGTCGATGCGCTGCACCTTCTGCGTCAGCGTGTTGAACACCAGATAGCGCCACTGCTCTTCGCGATACGGCAGGATCTTGAGCAGGATCAGGCTGCCGACGCGGGCGTATTCCACCGTGGCGTCGTCGAGCGACTGGGTCTTGTCCACCACCGCTTCGCGGTAGATGCCCATGCCGTCCTCGGTGTTGTTTTCCACCTTGACGGTGAGATCGCCGCCCAGGGTCTCGACGAACACGGTGTCGAGGATGTTCAGGTGCGGGTGGCGGCCATGCACCGCGCTGTCGCGCCCGGCGCGTATCCATTCGAAGTCGAACGGTGCCGGCAGGGCGATGTCGCGCTCGCCACGGTTGTCGATGTAGCGCACCTCGCGGCCATCGGGCGACACCGACCAGCGGAACACGCGGATGTCGGTGATGCGCGCGCCGATCTGGAAGCTCGCCAGCAGCTTGCCGTCGCGTACCGCCAGTTGCAGCAGGCGGGCGTCCTTGTAGTAGGTGTACAGCTCGCGGAAGTCCTGCACGAAGCTGGTGATGCCGAGAAAACTCTGCGCCGCGTCGAGCGGCACCACGTCGTAGCCGGCCTCGGTCTCTTCCAGCCGGTACAGCGAGAACACGTCTTCGATGCGGGTTTCCTGCTTCAGCCCGATGAACACGTTGTAGCCGAACAGCAGCGTGTCGCCGACCTGCACGACGTCGCGGCCGACGCAGTTGTTCTCGCTGCGCAGGCGGAAGCGCCCCAGCAAGGCCATGCCGCTGCTGCCGAATTCCTCGATGCGGCCGGCGTTGATCTGCGACGCCAGGCCGCGCAAGCCGGCACCTTGTTCGGCCAGCCGCTTGCGCAGCACTTCATAGGCGCCGCCGCTGGCGACGGCCTGATCGACGAGGGCGGAGTCGGATGAGGGCAGGGTGTCGGACATCGTCGTTCTTCGCTTCGGGAATTGGCTTGCTTGAATTGAAGGCGGATATGGGGGTAGGCAAGAGGGTGTCGGCGAGATGGGTGACGTGTCGTGTATGGAGTCTGCGACCTACCTGCTGAATACTTTTGCAGGAGTGGCGGGGTAGGATGGGTAGAGCCGAAGGCGAAACCCATCACATCGGTAAAAACTCTGCCTTTGCCATTGATGGGTTTCGCTGCGCTCTACCCATCCTACTTTCACTGCTGACACAGTGTGATCAGGGTCTGTCCGCGGGTCACGAATTGCGGTCGGCTTGCCCAGGCGCCGTGGCCTGGTCCAGCGCCCTGGGCAGGTCTGCCTTGCCGCCGCTGGTGAAGCGCTGCAGCAGCTCGTCGACGATGGGGCTCTTGCCGGCCACGCCCTCGATGAACTTGCCGACCGACAAGCCTTTGGCGAACTGGTCGAAGAAGGCGCCTTCGCCGCCGACGATGTCGATGTTGGCCTTGGACAGCGCCGACGACAGCACTTCGGCCTGCTCGCGGGCGATGTGCTTGCTGGCATCGATGCCGGCGATCGCCTGTTCGAAGTTCTTCTCGAGCTGCATGCGGAATTCCTCGTGGGCGCGGGCGTTGTCGCTGAGGCTGGCGAGCGCGGCGAATTTCTCCACCAGGCCCTGGGCTTCGGCGATGAACTTCTCGCGCAGTACTTCGGCCTCGGCTCCGCCGACCTGCTGCGTGACCTTGGCCTTGGCTGCGCCGAGCTCGCTCTCGCCCCGCGCCTGGGCAAGCAGGCGTTCTTCGAGGACCTTGGCATCGGCCAGGCCTTCCTTCTCCTTGGCGTCGGCCAGTGCCTCGGTGACGCGCGCCTGCGCCAGGCCCTTTTCCTGCTCGCCCTTGGCTTCGGCGATCAGTTTTTCGGCGGTCACATGCGCTGCGGCCATGCCTTCCTTCTCGATCGCCGCGGCAGTCACTTCGCGCACGCGTGCATCGGCCAGCCCTGGTGCAGCGCGCTCGGCTTCGATGCCTTCGGCGAGCTTCTTCTTGGCTTCGGCCTGCTTGGCGGCAGCTTCCAGCTCGGCCTGCGCGAGCACGGTGAGTTCCACTGCGCGGTGGCGTGCCGAATCCTCGTCGGCAGAGGCCTTCTTCACCTGGCGCACCAGTTCCTCTTCCGCCTGGGCTTGCGCAGCCAGCACCGTCACCTGCTTGAGGCGTTCGGCTTCCGACACTTCGCGCACTTCCTTGATGCGCTCTTCCTCGATTGCCACGGTCTTCTCGACCGCGATGCGTTCGCGGATCACGTTGGCGATGTGGGTGCGCTGCTCTTCCAGCGCCTTTTCCTTCTCGATGCGCTGGAGTTCCACGTCGCGTTCGCGGGCGACGATTTCCAGTTGCTGCGCGCGCACGACCTTTTCCTTCTCGATGACGACGGCGCGTTCGCGGTTCTGTTCGGCGACCTCGACTTCGCGGTTGGCGTTTTCCTCGCGGATGTCGATCTGTTCCTGGGTCTGGATGCGCGCCTGCTCGGCCTTCAGGCGTTCTTCTTCCTGCACGCGCAGGATCTCGGCCTGTTCGCGCGCCTGCACGGTCGCCACTTCGCGCTTCTGCCGCGCTTCGGCGTCGGCCTGCTGGCGTTCCAGCGCGAGCATGGCTTCGCGCGTCTCGACGTTCTTCTTGGTGATCGCCAGTTCCTCGTTGCGTTCGAGTTCGTTGGTGATGATGTTCTGCGCGGCGGTCAGCTCGGTGATCTTGCGGATGCCCTCGGCGTCGAGAATGTTGTGCGGGTCGAGCGAGGCCTTTGGCGTCTGCTCCAGGTAGTCGATCGCCACGTCCTCGAGGACGTAGCCGTTGAGGTCGTTGCCGATCACCTCGATGATGCGGTCGCGGAATTCCTGGCGGTTCTCGAACAGCTTGACGAAGTCGATCTGCTTGCCGACCGTCTTCAGCGCCTCGGAGAACTTGGCGTTGAACAGTTCGTTGACTGCCGCCTTGTCCGATGCGCGCTCCACGCCGATGGCCTTGGCGACCTTCAGCACGTCTTCCTGGGTTTCATTCACGCGCAGGTAGAAGGCCACGGTGATGTCGGCGCGCATGTTGTCGCGGCAGATCAGGCCGTCCTTGCCGCGCCGATCCACTTCCAGCGTGATCAGGGAGATCCGCATGAACTCCTTCTTGTAGATCACCGGGTAGACCAGCGCGCCGGTGAAATGCACCTTGGGTGTCGCCGACAGATCGTTGACGATCAGCGCCGTGCCTTGCGGCACCTTGATGTAGAAGGCCTTGAACAGCGCGAAAAGGCCGATCACGACCAGTACGAATGTGCCCACGCCGATCAGGAATGGCATGACCTGTGCCAGATTCATTGAAATGCTCCCTGCTTGTTCATTGCTTGGTTCATGGAGTCCGGACGTTTCGTCGCATGTGACTGGCATCAGCCCCTGAATTCGTCCTCGCCGACGACACGGTACAGATTCATGTCATTGACGTATTCTATCAGTATCACCCGGGCACCCCGCTGGAATTCAGCTTCTGCTGTCGCACTGCGCACTTGCAGGATCAGGCCGGCGCCGCCGTCTTCCACCCAGGCGTAGCCCTGCCCTGCGGTCACGCTGGGACTGCGCACCACGCCGACCTGGCCGAGCAGGCTTTTGCTGGTTGGCGGCGCGGCCTTGCGCAGCAAGGCGCGCACCGGCCGCAGCACCAGCGAGGTGAGCGGCACCGCGGCGAGGAAGGCGCCGGCGGCGATGCCTGAGCCCAGCAGGTAACGCATTGCGCTTGTGCCGAGCAGGGGAGACAACAACCAGGCTGCGTAGTAGCTGATGAGCCAGCAGAAGAACACCAGCACCGTCAGGATGATGGTCAGCGGAATGCCGGCCAGACCCAGACGCATCAGCAATCCCGCCAGCCCTTCCAGTTGCAGTCCGTCGCCATCGGGCAGGGCGAGGTTGTCGAGCAGCTCGATCTCGGCCAGCCCCAGCAGCGCGATCAGCCAGTACACCACCATGACGGCCAGCATGAAGCTGAACACCACGGTGGGAAAGGCAAGCGAAATGTTCAGGAATGCTTCCAAGGTCGTCCCTCGTGCCTGGTGTCTTCAACAGCTCATGCGCCGCGCTTTTCCTTCAGCCGTGCCAGCACCGCGTTGGCACTGCCGGTGTCGGAGGAGATGCCGGCGCTGCGCAGTTTGGCGTCGAGCGCATCCTCGCCGCTTTCCTGTGCCAGCTCCGACGCTGCCTGCATCCGCGCGCCGCGTTCGGCCTGCTTCTGCTTGATGCGTTCGAGCGAATCGAGCGCCGTTTGCACCCGTGTCTGCGCGCCGCTGTAGCGTTCGGCCACGGTGGCCTGTGCGCGCTGCACGCTTTCGGTCGCCTTCACCATGTCCACCTGCTGTTTCAGGCGCTTGATGTGGCTCTCGGCCTGGGCGATGGACTTGCGCAGGTCGGCGACGCTGGCGGTGTATTGTTCAACGACTGCGTTTTCCTCGTTGCGGCTGGCTTCCAGCGTGGCGATCTTGGCTGCGACTTCCAGCGCCAGCGCCTCGTCCTGCGCTTCGAGCGCCTTGATGGCGTAGTCCTCGTATTCGTCGATCCTGGCCTGTTGTTCCTTCACGCGCGATTCGGCGAGCTTCTGCTTCGCCATGATCTCGGCCAGCGCTTCTTTCGAGCGCCGCAGGTCGGCATCCGCGTCGCGGATTTCCTGGTCGAGAATGCGCAGCGCCTGGCCGTCCACCACCGCTTCGCCCAATTCGTGTGCGCCGCCGCGCAGCGCGGTCACCAGCTTGCTCCACATGTTCATCTTTGCTCTCCGGGTGTCTGAATGTCGGTTGGCTGCGTCAGTCTGCCGTGCGCAGTTGCGGCTCGAAGGCTTCGGTGGCGCGGATCACGTTGTCGGCCAGGGTCTCGATTTCGAGCACCACGTCGGGCAGGCCCGATGCCGCGCTGAGGGTGCCGAACATGATGTAGACCTCCTCGCCGTCGGGCAGGGTCTCGATGCTGATGCTCGACAGCGGGAAGAGTTTGTGGGTGCGCAGTACCTGGTCGTTGAATACCGCCACGTCCTGCACCAGCGCCACCGGCCACAGCAGGGATTCGACGACGATGTGCTCGCCGACCACCGCCAGGAACACCGGCAGGTCGCCGTATTCGTGCATCTGCAGCAACAGGCTGGGGTCGGCGCCATCCAGCAGTTCCAGCCGCGCCGTGCCCGAAGCCACCAGCGGGTTGCTCCGCAGCGCGTCGTGCAGGGCGGTGACCGTCCACAGGGCTTTTTCCGTCATCGTGTTCTCCTTCTCCTGGCCTGGTTGTACGAGACCTGCCGCGCTCCGCGGCTGGCGCATGCTCTTTTCGATCGAGGACAGCGTTTCCAGGTGCTCGGGCAGTACCCAGAGCTCCTTCTTCACCAGGCCTTGCTCACGCAGACGGGCGCGATGGAGGCGTTGGTAGTAGGCTGATGTCTTGCGTTCCATGCGGCATACTCTAGAGCATCACATGTGATACTGCAAGGGATTACATGTGATGTTTTCCGGTATAGGGGGTGCCGGCTATCCAGCCTTCGAGCGGATCGGTCTGCGCCGGCAGGCCGTAACGGGGAGCGCCGGCGCGTGCGCAGGCTGCTGCCTGCATCAGGGCAAGTACCGCATCGAGATGGTCGCCGCTGGCGTCGTCGATCAGGCTGCCGGCCTGTGAGGGGGAGAACTGCAGTTGCAGGCCGTTTGCCAGGTGGCCCGTGCCGAGAGCGGCAAGGATGCGCTCGCGGGCGTTGCGGCGCTCGGTCGTCTGCTTGCGCTTTTCGTCGCTTTTATAGGAGTCGCGGGTGATGCTGCGCGCAAGCAGGCCGGGATAGGCTTCCAGCGCGATCCGCTGCGGATCGCCGGTGTGCAGGCCAGGCAGGCTGAGGCCGGCGGCGAGCAGGCGCGGGGCGCCTTCGAGGAACATCAGCCCGACCGGCGGATTCACCAGCTTCAGCGGGCTATGCGAGCGTGCCGGCAGGTCGGTGGCGCGGTGCGCGTAGCGGCGGCCGGCGGGGCGCGATTCACGGTAGGCGTCGAGCGCGGCGCGGAAGCCGGCTTTGCCGAGGGCGGCGCAGTGGCGGACGAGCTCGGGCCAGCTTTGCGGCCAGCCGAGATCGACGACCGCTTCGCGCGGCAGGCCGAAGGGGAAATCGAAGGCGCCGAGCCAGGGGCCGGGACGGGCGAGCAGGGCTTCGAAAGCGGGCCAGTCGTCGAAGGCTTCCAGGCCGGTCAGTTCGACCCTCGGTTCGCTCCTCTGTTGGGGCTCCTCGCCCGCGAGGCGGCCGAAAGCGGCAGTGATCGGCTTGGCCCGGCGTGGTGCGGAGGTGAAATCGACGCCGATCAGCAGCATCCCGCTTGCCTGCGCAGGCTGCCGTTCAGCGGCCATTGCGCAGCAGGCGGGCGGCGGTGGTCACGGTGTTGAAGTGGATGCTGACGGTGTCGTCGATCGGCTCGGCGTAGCCGCCGGCCATCGCGATCGCGACCGGCACACCGGCGCCGTGGCAGGCGCCGAGCACGCGCTCGTCACGCACCCGCAGGCCGTCGATGCTCAGCGCCAGGCGGCCGAGGCGGTCGCCGGCATAGGGGTCGGCGCCGGCGAGGTAGATCACGAGTTCGGGGCGGGCGCGGGCGAAGGTCGTTGCCAGCGCCTGGTCCAGTACCGCCAGGTAGGCGGCGTCGCCGGTGTCGTCAGGCAGCTCGATGTCGAGGTCGCTGGTCTGCTTGCGGAAGGGGAAATTCTTCGCGCCGTGCAGGCTGCAGGTGAAGACTTCCGGCTCGCCGGCGAGGATCGCGGCGCTACCGTCGCCCTGATGTACGTCGCAGTCGATGATCGCCACGCGCCGTACCCGGCCTTCGGCGCGCATCGCCAGCGCGGCGATGGCGGCGTCGTTGAAGACGCAGAAGCCTGAGCCGAAGTCGCGGTGGGCGTGGTGAGTGCCGCCCGCCAGGTTGGCGGCGCAGGCGCTGCCGCCGTCGCCCGCCAGTGCGCTGCGGCAGGCGGCGAGCGTGGCGCCGGCCGAGCGGCGGGAACGCTCGACCATCGCCGCCGACCACGGAAAGCCGATGCGGCGGACTTCTGCCGCATCCAGCGTGCCGGCGACGACGCGCGCCAGATAGCCGGCGTCGTGCGCACGCAGGATTTCCTCGTCGCTGGCGGCGGCGGGCACGACGAAATCGATCTCGTCGAATTCGTCGCAGGCCAGCAGGCGGGCGCGCAGGCGCGAATACTTCTCCATCGGAAAGCGATGGCCTTCCGGCAGCGGCAGCACGAAATGGTCGGCGTAGTAGAGCTTCATGGCGTGCCTCGTCGATCGCTGTTGCGCATTTCTCAGACGGCGCCGTGGCGGCGGAAATCGCGCAGGCGGAAGCCGAGCGCGAACAGCGTGGCGAAATAGGCCGTGGCGCCGGCAAGCACCACGGCAGCCAGGCGCAGGCCGCGTTCCAGCCCGCCGATCTCGACCCACAGCGTTTCCGCGCCCATGCCGAACCACAGTACCGCGCCCATCGCCGCCAGCGCGGCCAGCAGCTTGAGCGCGAACAGGCCCCAGCCGGCTTGTGGTACATAGACGCCGCGCTTGCGCAGGCCGTGGTAGAGCAGGCCGGCGTTGAGGCAGGACGCCACCCCGATCGACAGCGCCAGCCCGGCATGGCGCAGCGGCACGATGAAGGCGAGGTTCATCAACTGGGTGGCAATCAGCGTGACGATGGCGATCTTGACCGGCGTGCGGATGTCCTGGCGGGCGTAGAAGCCGGGTGCCAGCACTTTCACCAGGATCAGGCCGGTGAGGCCGACGCTGTAGGCGACCAGCGCGCTGCGCGTCTGCATCACGTCGCCGGCGCCGAACGCGCCATAGTTGAACAGCGTCGCCACCAGCGGCACCGCCAGCAGCGCCAGGCCCAGGGCGGCGGGCAGGGTCAGCATCAAGGTCAGGCGCAGCCCCCAGTCGAGCAGCGAGGAGAACTCGCCCGCCTTCTCGTCGGCGTGCAGTTTGGACAGGCTGGGCAGCAGGATCGTCCCCAGCGCCACGCCCAGCAGGCCGGCGGGGAATTCCATCAGGCGGTCGGCGTAGTACAGCCAGGACACGCTGCCGCTTTCGAGGAAGGAGGCGAAGATGGTGTTGATCAGCAGCGAGATCTGGCTGACCGAGACGCCGAGGATGGCCGGCGCCATCAGCTTCAGGATGCGGCGCACGCCGGGGTCCGACAGATCGAGGTCGAAGCGCGGCAGCATGCCGATCTTGCGCAGCGGCCGGATCTGCAGCGCCAACTGCAGCAGGCCGCCGATGAATACCGCCCAGGCCAGCGCCAGCACCGGCGGGTCGAAGTACGGAACGGCGAACAGCGCCATGCCGATGAAGGCGATGTTCAGCAGCACCGGCGTGAACGCCGGGATCGCGAAGCGGCTCCAGGTGTTGAGCACGCCGCCGGCCAGCGCCACCAGCGACATGAAGAAGATGTAGGGGAAGGTGATGCGGGTGAGTTCGACCGTCAGCTCGAACTTGCCGGGGTCGCCCGAAAAGCCCGGTGCCGAAACATAGATGATCAGCGGCGCGGCCAGCGCGCCCAATGCAGCGACGAGGGCGACGGCCAGCCCGAGCAGGGTGGCGACGCGGCTGACCAGCGTGTGGGTGGCTTCTGCTCCCTGGCGGTTCTTGTACTCCGCCAGGATGGGCACGAAAGCCTGCGAGAATGCACCTTCGGCGAACATCCGCCGCAGCAGGTTGGGCAGGCGGAAGGCGACGAAGAAGGCGTCGGTGGCCATGCCGGCGCCGAAGGCGCGGGCGATGACGAGGTCGCGCACGAAGCCGAGGATGCGGGACAGCAGCGTCATGCCGCTGACGGTGGCGAGGGCGCGAAGCAGGTTCATCTATGGCTGGAAAACGGATTCATGGCGGGGCGAGGCCTGCATGATAGCCGGTGCCCTGGCAACTGTAAGCCGGAACGGTGGCGCCGGCTTGTCGGCCATGCTTGCGTTGCGCTCGATTGGCGGATAGAATCGCGGGCTTTCCAGAACCATTCATCAACGGAATCAAATTTATGGCCAACTCGGCACAAGCTCGCAAGCGCGCCCGCCAGGCAGTCAAGTCTCGCGCCCACAACGCCAGCCTTCGTTCCCGCCTGCGTACCGCGATCAAGGCCGTGCGCAAGGCCATCGTGGGTGGCGACAAGTCGGCGGCTCAGTCGGTCTTTCGCACCTCGATGAGCACCATCGACAGCATCGCCGACAAGAAGATCATCCACAAGAACAAGGCCGCTCGCCACAAGAGCCGCCTGTCCGCCGCCATCAAGTCGATGGCTGCCTGACCGGGGCACTGAGCGCTGCATGATCTCCGCCGTGGCCTTGGCTGCGGCAGGCAAAAGGCGACCCGCGGGTCGCCTTTTTGTCGTTCGGCCGTTCTCGCGCAAGCGAGACGAGCAGGATTCAGCGTGACGCAGCCTTCAAAGAGGCGCGTCTCCGACCCAGTCGATCTGAAGATCGTTGTCCTTGGCGAAATTGATCATGAAGTTGTACGCCATCGGCTCGACGTCGTAGAGGCCGGCATCGACCAGTACGGTCTTGTCGCCTTTCAGCGTGCAGCCGGGGCGGACGTAGGGCGAGTAGGTCATGCGGTTGTCGGCGCCGAAGGCCGACATCACGCCGCACAGGCGATCGGCCCAGTCGCTCGGGCGGAATTTCTTCCCGTCATTGGTGATGCCGACGATGATGAAATTTTCGATCTTGTGAGTCATGTATGCGCCCTGGCGGCAGAGATGGTGCGCCCGGCGCGCCGTCCTGCGGGCGGCGCCCAAAGCGCCGCGCATTCTAGCAGAATGTCGCCATCGACGGCGTATGGCGTGATATCGGTCGCCATCGGCGGCGCCTGTACAGGGCTGGCGGTTTTGGCTTAAGATTCCGCTTCATTTCTGCACGGCGGCACCTGCCGCCGTGCGCGTTTTCAGCTTCGTTCCGATCGAGGTTCCGATGTCCCATGTCATGAACACCTACGCCAGGCTGCCTGTTGCATTCACGCACGGGGAAGGCGCCTGGATGTATGACGAGACTGGCAAACGCTATCTCGATGCCTTGTCCGGTATTGCCGTCAATACGCTGGGCCACAACCATCCGCGCCTGGTCAAGGCGATTGCCGAGCAGGCCGGCAGGCTGATCCACACTTCCAACCTGTACCGCATTCCGCTGCAGGAGCAGCTCGCCGACCGTATCGCCGAGACTTCGGGCATGGACGAGGTGTTCTTCTGCAACTCGGGCTGCGAGGCCAACGAGGCGGCGATCAAGCTGGCGCGCATGTACGGCAACAAGAAGGGCGTGGCGCTGCCGCACATCATCGTCATGGAGAACGCCTTTCACGGCCGCACCATGGCCACGTTGTCGGCCACCGGCAACCGCAAGACGCAGGCCGGCTTCGAGCCGCTGGTGCAGGGCTTCATCCGCGTGCCCTACAAGGACATCGAGGCCATCCGCAAGATCGCCGCGCACGACAACAGCGTCGTTGCCGTGATGCTGGAGATGATCCAGGGCGAGGGCGGCGTCAATGTCGCCGACGAAACCTTTCAGCGCGAGCTGCGCGCCCTGTGCGACGACAAGGGCTGGCTGATGATCTGCGACGAAGTGCAGTGCGGCATGGGGCGTACCGGCAAGTGGTATGGCTGGCAGCATGCCGGCGCCATGCCAGACGTGATGACCCTGGCGAAGGGGCTGGCCTCCGGCGTGCCGATCGGCGCCTGCGTGACCTCCGGCCGCGCCAAGGGGCTGTTCGGCCCGGGCAACCACGGCTCGACCTTCGGTGGCAATCCGCTGGCCTGCGCCGCCGGCCTCGCCACTTTCGACACCATCGTCGCCGATGGCCTGATGGAGCAGGCCGTCGCCATCGGCGAGCAGATCCGCAAGGGCCTGGCCGAAGCGCTGGACGGCGTCGCCGGCGTGGTCGACATCCGCGGCCGCGGCCTGATGATCGGTGTCGAGCTCGACCGCCCCTGCGGCCCGCTGATGGCGCGCGCAGCCGAACAAGGCCTGCTGCTCAGCGTCACCGCCGAGCGCGTGGTGCGCCTGCTGCCGGCGCTGACCTTCAGCGCCGAGGATGCCAGGGCCCTGGTGTCGATGCTGGCGCCGATGATTCGCGACTTTCTTGCGAACGGCTGAGGAATGCCGATGACCTCGATCAAGCACTATCTCCAATTCAAGGACTTCACCCGCGAGGAGTACGACTACCTCTTCGAGCGGGCGAAGTGGATCAAGGACAAGTTCAAGCGCTACGAGCCTTATCACCCGATGTTCGACCGCACGCTGGTGATGATCTTCGAGAAGGCCAGCACCCGCACCCGCCTGTCCTTCGAGGCCGGCGTGCAGCAGCTCGGCGGCTCGGCCATCTACCTCAACACGCGCGACTCGCAACTCGGCCGCGGCGAATCGGTGGAGGACGCGGCCCAGGTCATCTCGCGCATGAGCGACCTGGTGATGATCCGCACTTTCGAGCAGGAAATGGTCGAGCGCTTCGCCGCCAACTCGCGCGTGCCGGTCATCAACGGCCTGACCAACGAATACCATCCCTGCCAGATCCTGGCCGACATCTTCACCTACATCGAGCATCGCGGCTCGATCGCAGGCAAGACCGTGGCCTGGATCGGCGACAGCAACAACATGTGCAACACCTGGCTGCAGGCCGCCGAGGTCCTGGGCTTCAACGTCCACGTATCGACGCCGCCGGGCTACGAAGTCGAGCCCGAGCGGGCAGGGCTGTACGGCACCGGCAATTTCGAGCAGTTCTCCGACCCGATGGATGCCTGCCGCGGCGCGCATCTGGTCACCACCGACGTGTGGACCTCGATGGGCTTCGAGGCCGAGAACGAAGCGCGCATGAAGGCTTTCGCCGACTGGTGCGTCGATGCCGAGATGATGTCCGTCGCCGCCGGCGATGCGCTCTTCATGCACTGCCTGCCGGCTCATCGCGGCGAGGAAGTCACCGCCGAAGTCATCGACGGGCCGCAGTCGGTGGTCTGGGACGAGGCCGAGAACCGCCTGCACGCGCAGAAGGCACTGATGGAGTACCTGATGCTCGGCCGCGTGGAGCCCAGGTAAGCCGCAACGAACAAGGAGGCGCGCACGGGCGTGCGCGCCGGCAACACAGCAGGAAACAGGAAAACAGCATGAGCGACGTCAAGAAAGCAGTGCTCGCCTACTCGGGCGGGCTGGACACTTCGGTCATCCTGAAGTGGCTGCAGGACACCTACCAGTGCGAAGTGGTCACCTTCACCGCCGACCTCGGCCAGGGCGAGGAGCTCGAGCCCGCGCGCACCAAGGCGCTGCAGTTCGGCATCAAGCCGGAGAACATCTTCATCGACGACCTGCGCGAAGAGTTCGTGCGCGACTTCGTCTTCCCGATGTTCCGCGCCAACACCGTCTATGAAGGCGAGTACCTGCTCGGCACCTCGATCGCCCGCCCGCTGATCTCCAAGCGCCAGATCGAGATCGCCCGCGCCACCGGCGCCGATGCGGTGTCGCACGGCGCCACCGGCAAGGGCAACGACCAGGTCCGCTTCGAGCTGGGCTATTACGCGCTGATGCCGAACGTGAAGGTCATCGCGCCGTGGCGCGAATGGGATCTGCTGTCGCGCGAGAAGCTGCTGGCCTACGCCGAGAAGAACGGCATCCCGATCGAGATGAAGCACAAGCAGGGCGGTTCGCCCTACTCGATGGACGCCAACCTGCTGCACATCTCCTACGAAGGCCGCCACCTCGAAGACCCGGCGGCCGAGGCCGAGGAATCGATGTGGCGCTGGACGGTGTCGCCCGAGGCCGCGCCGGACGCCGCCGAATACGTCGACCTGGAGTTCGAGAAGGGCGACCTGGTCGCCATCAACGGCACCCGCACGAAGCCGCACGAACTGCTCGCCAAGCTCAACGAACTGGGCGGCAAGCACGGCATCGGCCGCCTCGATCTGGTGGAAAACCGCTATGTCGGCATGAAGAGCCGCGGCTGCTACGAAACCCCGGGCGGCACCATCCTGCTGAAGGCCCACCGCGCCATCGAATCGATCACGCTCGACCGCGAAGTCGCCCACCTCAAGGACGACCTGATGCCGCGCTACGCCAGCGTGATCTACAACGGCTACTGGTGGAGCCCCGAGCGTCTCGCCATGCAGGCGCTGATCGACCAGACCCAGCAGACGGTCAACGGCTGGGTGCGGGTCAAGCTGTACAAGGGCAACGTCATCGTCACCGGCCGCGACTCGAAGACCGATTCGCTGTTCGATCCGACCATCGCCACCTTCGAAGACGACCAGGGCGCCTACAACCAGAAGGACGCGCACGGCTTCATCCGCCTCAACGCGCTGCGCATGCGCATCGCGGCGAACGCGAAAACCAGACGGCAGGGTTGAGTCCGGTTTTCGGAGCGCGTTGATTCGGGAGACGGATGATGGACGACATACTGATCTTCGGCCTGACCATGGCCGAGTTCGAGGATTGGTCGCTCAAGCTCGGCCTCGGGGCGCTGATCCTGTACATGATGTTCATCATCTGGAACCTGGGCAAGGAATCGAAAGCCGGCAAGTACGGCATGATGTGGATGTTCATCGGCCTCGGCGTCGGCTTCGTCGGCTTCGTCGCCAAGGGCATCATCCAGAAGCTGCTCGGCATCGAATGAGGAAAGCATCACCATGAGCATCACTGAAAAGATCGACGGCGTCGCCGTCGCCACCAAGGCCAGCGTCTATTTCGACGGCAAGTGCGTCAGCCACGGCATCCAGTTCGCCGACGGCACGAAGAAGTCGGTCGGCGTCATCCTGCCGGCCGCGCTGACTTTCAACACCGGCGCGCCCGAGATCATGGAAGGCGTGGCCGGCAGCTGCCGCGTGCGCCTGAAGGGCAGCGACGAATGGAAGACCTACGGCGCGGGCGAATCCTTCGACGTGCCGGCCAACTCCAGCTTCGACATCGAAGTGTCGGGCGAGCCCTACCACTACATCTGCCATTTCGGCTGAACCGAGCAGGACGAGGGGAAGCGATATGCCTTCATTCGACATCATGTCCGAGGTCGACCAGCCCTCGCTGCGCAATGCCGTCGAGCAGGCCAACCGCAAGGTTGCCGGCCGCCACGATTTCAAGGGCACCAGCGCGAACATCGAGCAGGCCGACAAGCTGCTGACCCTCTATGGCGACAGCGATTTCCAGCTCGACCAGATCAAGACCATCCTGCTGCCCGAGATGACGAAGAAGAACGTCGACGTGCGTTGCCTGGACTACGGCGACGTGCAGAAGATCTCCGGCAACAAGGTCAAGCAGGAAGTGAAGGTCTGCGTCGGCGTCGACCAGGACCTGGCCAAGAAGATCGTCAAGCTGCTGAAGGACAGCAAGCTCAAGGTGCAGGCCGCGATCCAGGGCGACGCGGTGCGCGTGTCCGGTGCCAAGCGCGATGTGCTGCAGGAAGCGATCGCGCTGGTCAAGAAGCAGATCACGGATTTTCCGCTGCAGTACGGCAACTTCCGCGACTGAGCTCCGGCGGCGCGGGAACATCCCGCAGATCACCCTCAAGCGGCCGCATTTGCGGCCGTTATCGCTTGAAGAGCGCCATGCCGCATTCCGGCTGGCACCACAAACGTTTTGGAGTACAGATCATGGACGTTTCCTCCATCGCCGCCGCAGCCAGCGCCAATGCGGCCGCCAAGGTTCAGGCCGAAGCTTCGGTCAAGGTGCTGAAGATGGCGCTGGACATGCAGGCGGAGAGCGCCTTGCAGTTGTTGCAGGCAATTCCGGCGCCGGTACAGCCGCCGGTATCGGCGGTGGGCAGTGCGGCGGGTGGGGTGGTGGATACCTGGGCTTGATATGGTGAAGGCGGGCGTAAATGCTTGCTCGTCTCACAATTCTTGCCTCGCTGTCGTCATGACTCGGCAGCTTCTGGTACAGACCGAGGGCTGGGCTCGGACGTCGTGCCGTCGGGCCCTTGCCTCTACGCTCGCGTTTCCCTGAAGCCATCAGAAGATGCGCGAGATGCCATTGGTCCAGGCTCGTATGCCGTTCGTCCTCTTGCGTGTGGGATGGAGCTTGAAAGGGAATACAGTAAAGCTAGCTATAAAAGGGCAGAGCCATGAAAAAGGCACAAGGGTTCACGTTGATCGAGATCATGATCGTGGTCGTCATCATCGGCATCCTCGCATCGATCGCTGTTCCGTCTTACAACGACTACATCATGCGAAGCAAGCTCATTGAAGCGACGAGCGAGTTGTCGACGGCTCGTGTCCGTCTCGAACAATATTTTCAGGACAACCGCCAGTATGCCCATTCCGAGGATGGCGATGAGTGTGGTGTGGATATGCCTGCTGCGCCTAGTGTCCGTTATTTTACCTACGCCTGTGTGCCTAGCGCGGATGGCCAGCAATACACCATCACCGCAACTGGGGTTTCAGCACAAGGAACCGGGGGCTTTGTCTATACCCTGAACCAGGACAATGCAAAGGACACCACAGGAGCGCCAACAGGATGGGGGAAGGCGGACGGTACGGCCCCAGGCTGCTGGATTACGCGAAGAGGTGGAGCGTGCTGAAGAAGTCGATTCGCCATCACGGAGTGACACTGATTGAACTCGTGACCGGCATCGCAATCATTGGCATCTTGCTTGCAATTGGCCTCCCGAGCTTTACCGTGTGGATGGGAAATTCCAAAACCCGGACTGTAGCTGAATCCATTCTGAATGGATTGCAGATTGCACGCGCACAGGCTGTCCAGCGCAATGCGCCAGTTGAGTTCGTGATCGAGGGGGCTGGATGGACGGTGCAGCTTGCCTCTGATAACTCCGTCGTGATTCAGAGCCGCTCTGCAAATGAGGACCGTACTGATGGAATCACCGTTTTGGATGGAGGCGCCGCGCCAGATGTGCTGATTTTCGATGCTTTTGGCCGCGCATCCCCCGTAGTTTCGCTGACCATCGACAATCCTGATCTTCCTGCGGCAGATCGCCGCACGCTTAATGTCACCGTTTCTGCCAGTGGAAGTGCACGCGTATGCGATCCCAGCCCCAAGCTCAAAGCCGACGATCCACGCCGATGCTGACCCGGTGCAATAGCCGGCGGTTCATATGGCGGAACATGCAAGGCGGCGCCATGCTGCTGGAGGCGTTGATTGCGATGATCATTTTCGTGATCGGCATTCTTGGTCTGATCGGCATTCAGGCGGCGATGGTACGCAACACTGCCGACGCCCAGTTTCGTTCCACGGCGACTTATCTGGCGCAGCAGGCAATAGGCATGTTCTGGGCCGATCCGAAACAGTCACAGCGCGATATCGTGATCGAGAGGATCGCTGCATTGGATGGCGAGGTGGCGAATCTCCTGCCGAACGGAGAGCGCGAAGTCTTTGCGCTAGTCGATGGTAGCCACACAGTCAGAGTTGTCGTGAAATGGGCTGGTCCGGATGGGATTGAGCATAACGTGACGCTACGTGCGCGAGTTGCGGAAAATGACGATATCGACTGAATATCGCCTGGTCGAGTTTTTCGGCAAGGCAGGGAAAAGAAGCTGGCAAGGCGGTTTCAGCCTGGTCGAAATTCTGGTGGGCATGGTGGTTGCGCTGCTTGCGTCGCTGGCAATCATGCAAGCGTTCTCCGGATTCGAAGGGCAGAAGAGGATCACCTCCGGCACAGCCGACGCCCAAACGAGTAGTGCACTGGCCATCTATTCGATACAACGGGAGGTTCAGCAGGCGGGTTTCGGCATGGCTTTGTATGATTATCGTGAAAATCGATTGTTGCCAATGGATTGTCCCTCCATCGTCAATATCACAGGTGATAGCTCCATCAGTCCAGCGCCGGTGGATTATGTGCCAGTTGTCATTGCCGATGGTGAAAATGACGAAAGCGATGAAATCGTTATTCGTTATGGTAACTCTCCGACAGGTGGTGCGATTGTCGAGGTGACTGCCGTCTCAGGCGGAGGTAGCGCACTCTCCGTCAATAACAACATGGTATGTCGCGTCAATGATCGGATGCTGATCACCGACAGAGGGAACAACCGTTGTTTCCTCGGAAAGGTAGAGGGGCTTGACGACACAACGGGCATCGATCTTGTTCAGGGGAGTGGCAGCATCGTTGCGAGCACCTCCTCCGCTCCGGTGCATTTGTCCTGCTTTGAACCCGTTACCCCTCGGAGTTTCGTTGCTGTCGGAGGTGAACTCAGGCTCAATGACGACCCGATTGCTGCTGATATTGTCGGCCTGCAGGCCCAGTATGGTATTGCAGCCGAAAACCCCGCAGTTGGCAGCGAAAACCAGGTTGTGGCTTGGGTCAATGCCACTGGTGAGTGGGCTGCGGATACCATTGATATGGCGCGGCGCAAACGCATCAAGGCAGTGCGGGTGGCAGTGATCGCCCGCAATCCGCTGTATCAGAAGGAGGCCGTCTCCCAAGCATGCAGTGCCGAAGATGCGCCCGAACCAACCGGCTTGTGTGCCTGGGCTGGAACGGAGGACTCGCCCGCTCCGAAAGTTGATTTGGCGGCGTTGACTGGCCTTGATGACTGGGATCACTACCGCTATCGGATCTTTGAAACCATCATTCCGTTGCGAAATGTCGTATGGGCCAAGGAGGCGATGTGATACCGCAAATGCGCCGTCGTGGGATGTGCAAATACGGCAGTTGCACGATAAGCAGCCGCTGGAGGCAGTCTGGGGCAGTTTTATTTGTTGCCCTCATTGCCTTGGTGGCACTTGCTCTTGCGGCAGTCGCCTTGGTTCGCTCCGTTGATACCAACATGATCGTTTCGGGGAACATCGCTTTCAAGCAGTCGGCTACGCTGTCCGGAGATAGCGGAACAGAAACTGCAATTGCCTGGCTGCGTGCAGAATTTGATACAGATCAAACGAAGCTCCATAACCACGATGCTGGCAATGGTTACTATGCGACCAACTCCACGAGTGAGTTCGATATAGATGATAGCAGCCATTGGGCGACAGATAATAAGTATGGCGTTGCATCGGGTGATAGCATCAATGACGAAGGCGTGGAAAGTGCCACCGGAAATCAAATCCGCTATGTGATCCAGCGCATGTGCAGCGAAGATGGGGAGCCGACCGAGGCGATCTGCATCAACGCACCAGGCGGCTTGAGCAACAGCAGTTCCAAGGGGGTGAGCGCAACGCCTCCGCTTACCGGAACCTCGAATCCTTTGAGTCCCCTATATCGGGTTACCGTGCGTGTTACGGGGCCGCGCAACACGGTCAGTTTCATTCAGGCATTCGTGTATTGAGAGGTCGCCATGATTACCAGGTCGAAGAGCTCGTTCTTTTTTTCCCGCCCGCTCTGGCTGGCCATCGCTGTATCGGTGGTGGCGCTGCCGGCCCAGGCTGATCTCGATCTTGCCACCTCGCCTTTGTTCAGTTCGACGGCGGCAGAAGTCAACCCAAACCTGATGTTCATTATCGATAACTCCGGCAGTATGGCTTATGACAACATGCCGGATGTGATCATGGATAATAATTATTGCAAGGGTACAAAGGCCAGTGGAACGAATGCACCTTGGAACCAGACTGCTCAAACCGGATCGAGATGCTGCCACGCAGCAGATAGTACCAGTGCTGTAAGTTCATGCTATCCGGGGAAAAACTCCAATAACCGAGGGATGCCGCTGTTTCATTCCTCGCCGTTCAATACGATTTATTACGACCCTGAGATTACATACAGCGCTCCGCTTTCTTATGACGGCACCGAAAAGACGCGGTTTGACGGTTCCTCTGGCTCGACCGTGCCGCTCGATGGATACGGAAAAATCACAACGGATAAGCTCGATCTGCTCAACGAATTCTGGGATCTGGAATATTGCACGAGCACCAGTTACACCGACTGCCTCCGTAACGACAACTACATTCTCCCTGGGAAAGTCGCTGGCAAAACCTATGTCTATCCGCGCCATACGGTCGCGAGTGGAACGGCGACCTTCGCCACGGGTCCGGTTGATGCACCGACCACCGAGAGCAGGCGGGTGGGACCATATTATTATGTAATCGTCGCTAGCGAATACTGCACGAATGACACTCTGGCCAATTGCATCGAAGCCGATGCGCCGAGCGCAGATTACCCAGTACCGGCACCGATCCGCTGGTGCACCGATCAAAATCGGACCGATTGCAGGGCCATTCAAGGCAATGGATACAACACGATCAAGTACCCAACAATCATTACCGACCTCGGATCGACGGCGGAAAATGACAGCTCGGGCGTCATTGAAGTCCGCAGCGGTTCTGTTTTGAGGAGCACCAAGACCGGCACGAACGCACAGTGCGATGATGCGACCGAGGTGGTCACGGTCGGTGCAATCACTGTCAATGGTACCAATATCCTGCCTTCGGGCGGGTTCCGGTATTGCAATAGCAGCAGTACGGCAAATACCCGGAGGCAAGGGCTGGCCACGGCGCTGGCAGGGTTCATTTCTGAAAACGGGTTCTCGGCAAGCTCGCCGGCAGGCACTGGTTCTTCCAACATATATCGAGTGAAGGTAGTTGCGCCCGATGGTTCATATAATGGGGCAACGGTCAGCTTTACCGTGAGCGGTGGGAGCGGTACGGTACTGACCTTGTCTTCGGCCTTCACGGGTGGTTTGGTGGCACGTTCGATGGCCTACCTGCCGGGCAGGTTCATGCGTATCGATATCGTTTCAGGGCGTGATTACGGAAACATCACTGATTCCAATGGCACGGTGGTGGTCGATCGCAGCGGCCGAACCGACTGCGAAGCGGCTCCGGTCTGCACTTATGCCGAAGAACTGAAAAATTTCCAGAACTGGTTCGCATGGTATCGGACGCGGATGCAGGTCATGAAAACTTCGGTCAGCCGGGCGTTCGTCTCGATCAACGATAATTATCGTGTTGGTTTTTACAGCATTAATAGCCCAGGTACACATTATCTGAAAGTGAATGATTTCTCTGGCGGAGCGTCTGGACACAAGAGTGCCTGGTATACGAAATTGTTCAATGTCAATGCGAGTGGTACCACTCCCTTGCGCCCCACGCTTGCCGATGTCGGGCGAATTTTTGCCGGAAAATTGCGGGATGATCCAATGCAATATTCGTGTCAGCAGAATTTTGCATTGTTGACCACGGATGGGTACTGGAATGAGAGCAAGACAACCATCGGCGAGAACCCGGACATCAAGAAAATAGACGGAACGCCAATGAGCAACCAGGATGGAAGCGGTACCGCGAGGCCGATGTATGAAGGCCCCAGTGCGAGTGCCAGCAGCCTCGCCGATGTTGCGAAATATTACTACGACACTGATCTCCGTACACCCGCATTGGATAACTGTACAGGCTCAAAAGGGCTCGAGGTCTGCCAGAATAATGTGTTCACCAGTGCTTCGGATAATAACTCGAAGCAGCACATGACCACTTTTACCCTTGGCCTTGGTGTGAACGGGACACTGAATTATCAGCCTGATTACAAAACGGCGCCCTCCGGCGATTTTCATGATATCCGGACAGGGTTAAAAAATTGGCCGGTACCATCGAACAATCATCCGACAGGTATTGATGACCTCTGGCATGCGGCGGTCAATGGGCGTGGAACTTATTTTAGTGCCGGTGACCCACAGCAATTGTCGGATGGATTGGCGGGTGCGCTGCAGGAGATCCAGGCAAAAACAGGGGCTGGCGCGGCTGCTGCTGCCAGTACGCTCAATCCTGTTGAAGGCGACAACTATTTTTACGTCGCGAGCTACGTCTCGGTGAAATGGACGGGCAATCTGGAGAAACGTGAAATTGATTTGAATACGGGGGCAGCCAGTACGATTGCAGTGGCCTGCGCCGAGAATGTGTTCGCTGTCGATAATTCTTTGCAATGTACCGGTACGATGAGAAGCATGGTGTCCGCGACATCTGACAGCCGGAACATTTACATGAAGGGCTCGTCTGGTTCTCTGGTCAGTTTTGATTATGACAATATGACCGCGACGCAGCAGGCGTATTTCGGCACTTCGGTCGTCAGCGGCTTGGGCCAGTGGTCTTTGTTGAGCACGGAGCAGAAAGCGAATGCGGTAGATGCTAACCTGGTCAACTACCTTCGGGGGCAAACAGCATATGAGGGTAGTATTTTCCGGGAGCGGGAGACGGTGCTGGGCGATCTCATTGAATCTGCTCCGTTCTATATTGCCAAACCTTATTTCAACTATCACGACAAGGGTTATGCAGAATTCAAAACCTCTCTTGCCGATCGTGCCGGAACGGTCTACGTGGGTGGTAACGACGGCATGCTGCATGCCTTCGATGCTGCCGACCTGACTGAACGCTGGGCGTATGTTCCCAGCATGGTGATGCAGAACATGTGGCGCCTTGCGGACAAAAACTATGCCACGAGGCACCGCTATTTTGTTAATGCATCACCCGTGGTTTACGATATTTGCTCTGCCAATTGCGATATTGAAGCATCTGCGGTTTGGAGGTCGATTCTCATCAGCGGCCTCAATGGCGGGGGAAAGGGATATTTTGCCCTGGATGTTACTGATCCAGCGTCGCCGTCGCTGATGTGGGAGTTTACTCACAATGATCTCGGCTATTCATTCGGCAACCCAGTTGTGACGAAGCTGGAGAATGGTACCTGGGTGGTGATTTTTGCTTCAGGCTACAATAACTCTGGCGAAGGAAAATTGTTCGTCCTCAATGCTGCTACAGGCGCGGTTATTAGAATAATCGGCACAGGGGTGGGCAGTGCGGGGGCTGCCAGCGGCCTGGCAAAGATCAAGGCCTGGGCCGATGATTTGAACCATGACAACACCGCTGGTTACACGTATGGAGGGGATTTGCTGGGTAACGTTTGGCGCTTTGATATCAATCATGGTGCTTCGGCGGAAAATCCGCTGAGGTTGGCACAACTGTACGCGGACGACGAGGGGACAAAACCCCAGCCGATCACGACAGCCCCGGAACTGGGTGAAATTGGTCATGTACGCATGGTGTACGTGGCGACCGGCAAGTATCTAGAGTTTGCGGATGTCAACGTTGACAATGCCATAACTCAGAGTGTGTATGCGATCAAGGACGACGATGTGACAAGTACGTTGGATAATCCACGTACCGTACTGGTGGAGCAAATCCTCACGGAATCGGAAGATGGAACCGAAAGGAGCTCCACGGCCCCTTCGGCTGTCAATCTGAGCACGGATAGAGGTTGGTATGTCGACCTCCCGACCGCAGGAGAGCTAGCTCACGTTGACCCGCAATTGGTGCGAGGGCTTCTTCTGGTTCCGAGCACTGTGCCTGCCGTTAGTGCGTGCGAACCGGGTGGCTATAGCTGGATGAATGCATTCAATTACAAGACCGGCATAGCAGACAACTCGATCCGTATCCATTCTCCAATTGTAGGTGTTAACGTGGTCGAAATTGACGGTGAGCTGGTGGTGTCCGTTGTGACGGCGGATAATCCGACGCCCATGCCGGTGCCCGGATTCGATTTTCTTTCTGAAGATTCGGGTAGGTTCCGTGCGCGTCGGGCATTCTGGCGAGAGTACGTCCCGCAATGATAGGCGAGCATCGGTGGGAGGGCATGGCCACGCTGCGTCGAGCCGTTGCAGTAGCGCTGGCTGGTGGAGGAGGGCTGTTGATGATGTCGTCGTCCGCTTTTGCGCTGGATCTGGCGCTTGCAGGGCTGTTTGCAACGCGTGCCGTGATAGTCGTCGATGGCGGCACTCCCCAGACACTCGCCATTGGTGCCAGCACGCGGGAAGGCGTGAAACTGCTTGCCGTGCAAGGCGAGGTGGCGACGGTGGAGGTCAACGGCAGGCGGCAGGCACTGCGGCTTGGAGAGCATGCGGTTAGCGTGGATTCTGTTGCTGCGCCTGTGCGGGTGATGATCGAAGGCGACAGCCAGGGGCATTTCGTTGCGCAGGGCAGCGTCAATGGTGCGTCGATGCGGTTTTTGGTCGATACTGGCGCGACCGCGGTGTCCATGGGGGCGGCGGATGCCAGGCGGGCGGGGATCGATTTCCGCCAGGGGCGGCAGGCGTACAGCCAGACGGCCAATGGCGTGGCGCCGATATGGATCGTCAGGCTGAATTCGGTGCGTCTCGGTGGAATCGAACTGGCGGGCGTGGATGCGGCCATCCACGAGGGCGACATGCCGGTGGTACTGCTGGGCATGAGCTTCCTGAACCGCATGCAGATGAGCCGGGAAGGGAACCGCCTGATACTGGAACGGCGTTATTGATCGATGGGAGGATGAGGTGAGTCTGGGGCAACACGTGGCGCCCGAAATCTGGTCCGAGCCACTGGATCGCCTGCGTACGATCCTGCAGCAGGCGCCGGGGCAGCCGGGCGGGGATTGGCCCGAGACGATGGAAGACAATCGTCATCGCCCCGCGGCGGTACTGGTCCCGGTGGTTGCCGGGCAGTTCGCGCCCGCGCTGCTCCTCACCAAGCGCACCGACCACCTCCATCACCATCCAGGCCAGATCAGCTTTCCGGGCGGGCGGGTCGAAGCACAGGATGCTTCGCCGGTCGAGACGGCGCTGCGCGAAACGGAAGAGGAGATCGGCCTGGACCGCAGCCATGTCGAGCTGCTCGGCGCCTTGCCCGATTACTATACCGGCACGGGTTTCCGCGTGACGCCGGTGGTGGGGGTGGTGCACCCGCCCTTCGAACTGCAGTTGGATACCTTCGAGGTGGCCGAGGCTTTCGAAGTGCCGCTGGCGCATTTTCTCGACCCGGCCAATCATCTGCGCCACAGCTTGATGCACGAAGGGCGGGAGCGCCAGTTCCACGCCATGCCCTACAAGGATTACTACATCTGGGGCGCGACGGCGGGAATCATCATGTCCCTGTACCGCCTGCTGTCCGGGCAGGGCGGCCGAGTCTGAGCCGGCAGTGAGGTGCCGGTGAAGGTGCCATCGCGGCGGTTCCGGGCCCTGTGGTATCTTGGCGATATCCTGATTGCGTTTCCACAGTAGTCCGGCATGACTCTTTTCGTCCTGATCATTGCGCTGCTCATCGAGCAGATTCGTCCGCTGTCAGTAGATCGCTGGGTACTCCAGCCCTTGCGTTCCCTGTCCGGGAATCTGTTCGCGCGTTTCGGCGGCGGCCAGGGCGGGCATGGCCGCCTGGTCTGGCTGAGTGTCGTGGTGCTGGGGACGCTGCTGACGGCGGTGCTGCACTATCTGCTGTGGGAACTGCATCCGGTGTTCGCGTTCGCGTTCAATGTCGCGGTATTATTCATGGCGATGGGTTTCCGCCGGGAGAACCGTTTCTTTTCCGAGATCCATCTGGCCTTGCGCATGGGTGAGCTCGATCGTGCGCGGGCCTTGCTGGCTGACTGGCGGGGGCGCGACTGCGGCGGGGCGGATGCCAGCGAGCTGGCTCGGCTCGCCATCGAGCAGGCGCTGGTGGGCGCGCATCGCAGCTTGTTCGGCGTCGCTTTCTGGTTCGTGATCCTGCCGGGGCCGAGCGGCGCGGTGATGTACAGGCTGGCGAGGTTCTTTGCCGACGAATGGGGGCGCGGCGCGCAAGCGGAGTCCGATGATTCCAGCCGGTTCGCACGGCGCGGATTCGAGCTGATCGACTGGCTGCCGGCGCGGCTGACGGCGGCATCGTTTTCGGTCGTGGGCGATTTCGAGGGCGCCGTCTATTGCTGGCGCACTCAGGCGGTGCTGTGGCCGGACAAGTCGTCGGCTATACTGCTTGCAAGTGCTGCGGGTGCGCTGGGCGTCAGGCTCGGCATGCCTGTCCATGAGTCCGGCGGCATCGTCGATCGGCCCGAACTGGGGCTGGGCGACGAGGCGAGCGCCGATTACATGCAAAGTACCGTAGGCCTGATCTGGCGGGCACTGCTGGTATGCTTGTTTCTGCTTGTCCTGGTTGGCCTGGCCGGCTGGGTGGGCGGATGATTTTCGTACCCAATAGGAGGGAGTGTGCATGGCAAATCGTGAAGTCGTTGTTCTGAGCGCTGTTCGTTCCGCTGTCGGTGGTTTTGGTGGCTCGCTGAAGGACATGGAGCCGTCCGATCTCGGCGCAGTGGTGATCAAGGAAGCGATCGCGCGTGCCGGTGTGGACCCGAAGGCGGTTTCGTTCGCTTCCGTCGGCCATGTCATTCCGACCGATGCCCGCTATGCCTATGTGTCGCGCGTCGCCACCATCAACGCCGGCATGTCGATGGATTCGGTCGCGTTCCAGGTGAGCCGCCTGTGTGGCTCGGCCCAGCAGGCGATCGTCAGCTCGGCCCAGGCGATCATGCTGGGTGATGCCGATTACGCCATCGGTGGCGGTGTCGAAGTGATGTCGCGCGGCGCCTACCTGCTGCCGGCGCTGCGCAGCGGTGCGCGCATGGGCGATACCAAGGCGATCGACTCGATGGTCGCGGTGCTGACCGACCCCTTCGGTGTCGGCCACATGGGGATCACTGCCGAAAACCTGTGCTCCAAGCACGGCATCAGCCGCGAAGAGCAGGATGCCTTTGCGCTGGAATCGCAGAAGCGTGCTGCCGCAGCCATCGCCGAAGGCCGTTTCAAGAGCCAGATCGTGCCGATCACCTTCGAAACCCGCAAGGGCACCGTGGTGTTCGATACCGACGAGCATCCGCGCATGACCACCATGGAAGCGCTGGCCAAGATGAAGCCGGCTTTCAAGAAGGACGGTTCGGTGACGGCCGGCAACGCGTCGGGCATCAACGACGCTGCTGCTTTCCTGCTGCTGGCCGACGCTGCCAAGGCGGCATCCGCCGGCCACAAGCCGATCGCCCGCCTGGTGTCCTACGCCATCGCCGGTGTGCCGAACGAAGTGATGGGCGAAGGCCCGATCCCCGCCACCAAGCTCGCGCTGCAGCGCGCCGGCCTGACGCTGGACCAGATCGACGTGATCGAATCCAATGAAGCCTTCGCGGCGCAGTCGATCACGGTCAACCGTGGTCTGGGCCTGGATCCGGCCAAGGTCAACCCGAACGGCGGCGCCATTTCGCTGGGCCACCCGGTGGGCGCGACCGGCTCGGTGATCATCACCAAGCTGCTGCACGAGCTGATCCGCACCAATGGCCGTTATGGCGTGGCCACGATGTGCATCGGCGGCGGCCAAGGCATCACCACGGTGTGGGAACGCGTGTAAACGCTGCTTCCACCCATGAAAAACCGCGCTTGCCTCAGGGCAGCGCGGTTTTTTTCTGACTACCCAACTGCCGGATTACGGCGGAGAGGGTTTGTCCGTGTCTTCTTCCAGCTCGATCGACGCTGAGTTGATGCAGTAGCGCAGCCCGGTCGGCTGCGGGCCGTCGTCGAACACGTGCCCGAGATGGGCGCCGCACTGGCTGCAGAGCACTTCGGTGCGCACCATGTAGTGGCTGTGATCAGCCGCGGTGGCGACGTTGTCGGGTTCGGCCGCGGTCCAGAAGCTGGGCCAGCCGCAGCCTGCGTCGAACTTGTGCTCCGAGCGGAACAGCGGGGCGCCGCAGCACACGCAGTTGTAGGCGCCCTTGTCCCAGGTATCCCAGTACTGCCCGGTGAACGCGCGCTCGGTACCCTTGCGGCGCGTCACCCGATACTGCTCGTCGGTAAGCTGGGCGCGCCATTCGGCGTCGCTCTTGTCGATCTTGCTCATGCTTTCCGATCTCCGTCAGTGGCTGCAACAGCGATTAGTGCAGATGGCGGGGCATTTGTTCCATCTGCTCTTCCGGCATTTCGGCATGCACGGTTTCGCCTTCGGCGGAGGGGTACATCGGCGCTCCGCAGTCGTCGCAGTATTCGAGCGGGAACTGGTGGTCGAGGTGGATGACGTCGGTGAGGCCGCATTCGCGCAGCACCGCTTCGATCTGGCCGGGAATGTCGGTGCTGTCGTCTTCGGCGCCGAGCAGGGGCCAGACCACGCCATGCACGACCTGCTCACCGCCGCGCACGCTGAAGCCGATGCGGTATTCCTCGAGCTCACGGTCCCAGAACGGCGCGATGACGGCGCGCAGGTTGGAGGCAGGGACTTCGAGCGCCGTTCCCAGGTAGGCGACCGAGGCGCGCACGGAGTACGGGCGGCTGTCCTTGTCGGCAGCGCGGCTGGCGGCGAAATAGGGCTCGGGCAGCACGAGGTCGACCGCACAGCCCGGCAGCAGGGGCGCCAGACAGGCGCCGCCCTGGATGCGCCATTGTTCGCGCGCACTGTCGCGGCTGCCGTCCCTTTCCTGCCAGCGGAAAACCGGCTTGCCGCGGGGCACGGCAGCGGCGGCGAGCAGGTAGCGGGTGTCGGACAGGAATTGTGCGGTGTCCGGCATGCCTTCGGTGTCGATGCGAAGGTCCGAATCGTTCATCGCCGCATTGCCGAGCATCTTGGCGAATTCCGCCGTGGCGCAATAGCCCTGGGGCAGTTGGTCGGGGCTGAACAGGAAGTTGGCGACGGCGAGGCGGGCGTCCTGGGCGAGGACGTGGGCCTGGAAATGGACGCGCAGATTGGCGAGCACGGCCGACGGCACGGCGACTGCCGGGATGCGGTAGCGCGACCAGGCAAGGATGGGTGCGGCGATGAGCACGACGTCATGGTCGGCGAAAGCACCGGTGGCACATTCGGCGCGCGACTCGATGAAATCGGCCAGTTCGTCGTACGCGCGTGCTTCGGTGCTGTAGAGGTGGTCCAGCGCGATGTTGAGTGCTTCTTCTTCGTTGTTTTCGAGGTGCTCGTCCAGCGCGGCACTCAACTGCTGCTCCCAGTAGCTGTCCTCGATGCGGCTGCTCGATTCGGCAAGGCCGTTTGCGAGCCATGTCAGTTGTTCAGCGATGCGTCCGAGGCCGCCGCGGCGCTTGATGCGCGTTCTTTTCATTGTGCAGTCCTGTTGCTTCTTGCGGTGACGCCTGTGTCGGATTGCAGGCGAGAGGATCACATTCTAACCGAATAAGCGGAGGCCGCCGCCGCCGACGGCGGCTCGACGCAGCGCTTCAGAACGCCGGGCGTTCGACATGCACGGTCTGCAGGATGGTGGCCGAGATCTCTTCGATCGACTTGGTGGTCGAGTCGAGCCAGCGGATGTTCTCGCGGCGCATCAGCTTCTGTGCGGCATCGATCTCGTAGCGGCAGTTTTCCAGCGAGGCATAGCGGCTGTTGGGGCGGCGTTCCTGGCGGATCTGCGACAAGCGTTCGGCGGCAATGGTGAGGCCGAAGAGCTTGCGGCGGTACTTGTGCAGTTCGCCGGGCAGCTTGTTGCGCTCGAAGTCTTCGGGGATCAGTGGGTAGTTGGCGGCCTTGACGCCGAACTGCATGGCCAGATAGAGGCTGGTCGGCGTCTTGCCGGAGCGGGAGACACCGACCAGGATGACGTCGGCTTCTTCCAGTTCGCCGTTGTTCGAGACGCCGTCGTCGTGGGCCATGGCGAAGTTGATCGCTTCGATGCGGTGTTTGTAGTCGATGCTGTCGGCGATGCCATGGAAGCGCCCGACCGCGTGCGTCGAGCGCTGGCCGAGCTCGGTTTCGAGCGGGCCGATGAAGCGGTCGAACAGGTCGAGAAACAGCGCATCGGCGTTGTGCAGTGCAGCGACCGTGTCTTCGTTCACCAGCGTGCTGAACACGATCGGACGTGCTCCGTCGCTTGCCGCGGCTTCGCGGATCTGGCTTGCACAGTCGATGGCCTTGTCGATGTCGTCGACGAAAGGTGCGCGCACTTGCCGGAAGCGGCCCTCCGGAAACTGCGCAAGCAGGCTGTGGCCAAGGGTTTCGGCCGTGATGCCGGTGCCGTCGGAGACGAAGAAGACGGTGCGGATGGGGGTGTCAGTCATGATCGCTGCCTGTATTTGCTCGGAGCGGGACCGGGTCGGCATTGGGGCAAACCCTGTCGTGCGGCAGAGCACAATAAAACGTTAAAATCGAATTTTGCTTTCTATCTCTCTTTTGCGGAAGGTCATCCATGACGCGCTACGTGATTCCTTTCAACGAACTTCGCATGACCGACGTCGAAAAGGTCGGCGGCAAGAACGCCTCGCTCGGCGAACTGATCAGCCAGCTGCCTTCGAGCGTCCGTGTTCCGGGCGGTTTTGCGACCACCGCGGAAGCCTACCGCGAATTTCTGGCGCACGATGGCCTGGCCGATCGCATCAATGCCGCGCTCGACGCGCTCGACGTCGATGACGTCGATGCCCTGGCGAAGACGGGTGCGCAGATTCGTCGGTGGATCATCGACATTCCGTTTCCGGCCAAGCTCGAAGCCGAGATCAAGGCCGCCTACGACAAGATTACCGCAGAAGGCGAGGGCAGTTTCGCCGTGCGCTCCTCGGCCACCGCCGAAGACCTGCCCGATGCCTCCTTTGCCGGCCAGCAGGAAACCTTCCTGAACATCCACGGCTACGAGAACATCCTGCACGCGATGAAGGAAGTGTTCGCGTCGCTGTACAACGACCGCGCCATCGCCTATCGCGTACACAAGAACTTCGCCCATGCCGACGTGGCGCTGTCGGCCGGCGTGCAGCGCATGGTGCGCTCGGATTCGGGCGCCTCGGGCGTGATGTTCTCGATCGACACCGAGTCGGGCTTCGACCAGGTGGTGTTCATCACCGCGTCCTACGGTCTGGGCGAGACCGTGGTGCAGGGCGCGGTGAACCCGGACGAGTTCTATGTGCACAAGCCCACGCTGGCGCAGGGCAAGCCGGCGATCATCCGCCGCAACCTGGGTTCCAAGCTGATCAAGATGGTGTTCACCGACAAGGCCGTGGCCGGCAAGTCGGTGCGTACGGTGGATGTGCCCGAGGCCGACCGCAACCGCTTCTCGCTGACCAACGAGGACGTGCTGGAGCTGGCGCGTTACGCGGTCATCATCGAGAAGCACTATGGCCGCCCGATGGATGTCGAATGGGGCAAGGACGGCCAGGATGGCAAGCTCTACATCCTGCAGGCCCGCCCCGAGACGGTGAAGAGCCAGGATGCCGGCCTGGTGATGGAAAAGTACCGCCTGAAGCAGTACGGCAAGGCGCTGACCCACGGCCGTGCGATCGGCCAGAAGATCGGCGCCGGCGTGGTCCGCGTGGTGGGCGATGCATCCGAGATGAATCGCGTGCAGGCGGGCGACGTGCTCGTCACCGACATGACCGACCCGAACTGGGAGCCGGTGATGAAGCGCGCCAGCGCCATCGTCACCAACCGCGGCGGGCGCACCTGCCACGCCGCGATCATCGCGCGCGAGCTGGGCATTCCCGCCATCGTCGGCTGCGGCAACGCCACAGACGTGCTGGGCGAAGGCGAATCCGTCACCGTGTCCTGCGCCGAGGGCGACACCGGCTACGTCTATCGCGGCAAGCTGGAGTTCGAGGTCATCACCACCGACATGGGCAATCTGCCGGAAATCCCGGTGAAGATCATGATGAACGTGGGCAACCCCGAACTGGCCTTCGAGTTCGCCCAGATCCCCAACGGCGGCGTCGGCCTGGCGCGGCTGGAGTTCGTCATCAACAACATGATCGGCATCCACCCGAAGGCGATCCTCGACATCGGCCAGGTGCCGGCCAATCTGCGCGACGAGATCAACCGCCGTTCGCGCGGCTACGCGACGCCCAAGCAGTTCTTCATCGAGAAGCTGGTCGAGGGCGTGGCGACGATCGCCGCCGCCTTCTACCCGAAGCCGGTCATCGTGCGCATGTCCGACTTCAAGTCGAACGAATACCGCAAGCTGCTGGGCGGCGAGATCTACGAGCCGGAAGAAGAAAACCCGATGCTCGGCTTCCGCGGTGCTTCGCGCTACATCGCCCATTCCTTCCGCGACTGCTTCGAGATGGAAGTGGCGGCGATGAAGAAGGTGCGCAACGAGCTCGGCCTGACCAACGTGCAGATCATGATTCCGTTCGTGCGCAATCTCGAAGAGGCCGAAGGCGTGGTCGATCTGCTGGCCGAGCACGGCCTGAAGCGCGGCGTGAACGATCTCAAGCTCATCATGATGTGCGAGATCCCGTCCAACGCCATCCTGGCCGAGCAGTTCCTGGAACACTTCGACGGCTTCTCGATCGGCTCCAACGACCTCACCCAGCTTACGCTGGGCCTGGACCGCGACTCCGGCCTGGTTGCACACGCTTTCGACGAGCGCGATCCGGCGGTCAAACAACTGCTGTCGATGGCGATCCGCGCTGCCAACAGGCTCGACAAGTACGTCGGCATCTGCGGCCAGGGACCGTCCGACCACGCCGACTTCGCCGAGTGGCTGATGGACGAAGGCATCCAGACCATTTCGCTGAACCCGGATACGGTGGTCGATACCTGGCTGAAACTGGCCGCGCACCGCGCTGGCTGATTCGTAATTCCGCTCGTTTGATGGAGGGGCATCCGCCGGCTGGCGGATGCCTCTTTTTTTGG
>NZ_BCUG01000020.1 GCF_001591165.1 Thauera butanivorans NBRC 103042 | reverse complement strand
ATCGCCAAGGGGGGTGTGGGCGACCAGAAGACGGTTCATGGCCGTGGCTCCCGTATCGATCCATGAGAAGCGATAACGGTAACATATGAGAGATATATAGTAAAAGATTACGGGCATACTCCGGGCGGGTCGGCTTGCACCCGGAATATGCTGCCTATCGAGAATGGGGCCTCGAATGACGCGATGCTTGCGGGGAAATCGGCGGGCGGCGAAACCGCCCATGCCCGTCACGAGGTGATCGGCCAAAGGCCCGGCACCATCGTCAGGCGCAACGACACGCAGGCCGAACCGCCTCAGGGTTCATTCGATGAAGGCAGCCAGCGCAGCACGCAGCGCGGCTTCATCTGCACGAGAGCACCGCGCCCTTGCTCGATGTGCCGTGGATTCTGGACATCGACACGACGATCAAGCCGCTGTACGGCAAGCAGGAAGGCGCGGTGGTGTCGTACAACCCGAAGAAGCCGGGCCGGCCTTCGCACAGTTACCACACCTACCTGATGGCCGGGCTGCGCCTGGCGATGGGGGTCGAGGTCAAAGCGGGCAGCGCGCACTCGGGCAGTCACACCTTGCCCGGCTTGCTCAGCCTCCTCGATGAACTGCCCGCCCATCGAAGGCACGAAGATGGTGCGTGGCGATTGCGGCTTCGGCTCGGACGGCATCATGCGTGAGCTCGAAGCGCGCGCCCAGCCCTACCTGTTCAAGCTGCGTCTGTCGAAGAACGTCAAACGCCACATCGAGCGTCTGTTCCGAGGCTCGGGCTGGTGTGATGCGGGCCAGGGCTGGGAAGGGATCGACAGTCGGCTTGCACTCAGCGGCTGGGAAGACACGCGCCGCGTGGTCGTACTGCGTCGCCCCTTGCAGGGCGAGCTGCTCGTCATCCAGGAGGAGGATGGCGGGCAGCAGTTGCTGGGCTTCATCGAGGCCAAGCGCAAGGACGGCAAGCGCATCACCGGCTACGAGTATGCCGTGCTGGTCACCAACCTGGCGCATGAAGTCCTCTCGCTCGGCCAGCTCTACCGCGACCGGGCGGGCGAGTTCCCATGCGGGTCAGACCACGATCATGCTCACCGGCCAACATGCCTATTTCGGCAAGGCCCGAGAGGTGCTCATGCGCGTATCCAGCCAGCTTCAGGGGTGCTTGAGAGAGACTGCGGAGCGGTTGGGCTCCGGATCGGTCTGGATACGCTGCTGCGAGCACCTCAAGCGCACCCTCGCAGCCAACGGAGCGCCCCAAGCACTCCGTTGGCTGACCTGTCATGCCGGTGGCGTGGGGTAAATGAGGTTTTTAGGATCATGCCGGAGGTGGTCCCGCCTCCGCCTTCCGGTGCCGGAATCCGGCCAGGCCGCCCCGCGCCGATCCGCATGCGGGCCCTACGGCAGCGAAAACCCCGGTGGCCGCTCAGGCCAGCGGCGCCACCCCGTTGAGCAGCAGCCGCACCAGTTCGGTCTGCCGCGTGACGCCGGTCTTGGCAAAGACGCCGCGCAACTGGCAGCGGGCGGTATTGCGGCTGATGCCCAGTTGCTCGGAAGCCTCTTCCACCGTCAGGCCTTCCAGCAGCTTCAGCACGATCATCGACTCGGCCGGCGTGAATCCGTACAGCCGCTTGAGGGTGTTCTGGGATGCCTGCAGCTTCTGCTCGGCGTCGCGGATGATGACGACGACCGCCGGCCGATCGGAAGACTCCGACCATTCCGTGGGCGGTGCCGCCCTCACCACGATCCCCAGGTTCGGGCGGCCGGACGGGCGCGTCAGCGACATGCCCGAAACCACCTGCGGCCCGGGCGGCAGTTCGCCCTTGATCGCATCCTCGATCAGGCGCCGCAGTTCCCTGCCTTCATGGCCGAGCGAGGCCTGCAGGACGCCATTGGTCACGCCGAGTCCGTCGCGGTCGGCGAGGATCTGCGCCGCGGCCCTGTTCGTATGCTGGATCCGGCCCGTCTTGTCGAGGATCACCGCACCGACCGACAGGCGCTCCAGCGTGCCCGCGTAGAGCGAGCGCTCGGCCTCGGCCACGTCGATGAGGCTGCGCAGCTTCACCGCGCTCTTGATGTGCGGCAGCAGCAGTTGGCAGATCGCGCGCTCCCGGGTGCCGAAGTTGCCGCTACGGGCGGCGCGGCTCACGCGGAAGCGGCAGCTCACCTCGCCGTCGCCGCCGATGTCCGCGCCCAGGTAATGGCGCACGCCCAGCGGCAGCAGGAACTCCTGGTAGATCGCGCTGCGCAGCCAGTCCTCTTCCCTGACGATTTCCTCGACCGTGACGACACGATCGACGGGCAGGTTGACGAAGGGGTCCACCGCGTAGAAGAAGGTGTTGTACATCTCCGCGATCGCCGGCCTGGCTTCGCCGGCAAACACTACCTGCCAGGAATGTTCCGGCGACGGCAGCCGCAGGATCATCGTCACGTAGTTCGCGTCCAGCAATTCGTGCAGGCGATTGAGAAAGGCGGTCCATGGGACCGGCTCCCGCGCCCCGGCATAGATCAGGGTGGTGAGTTGATCGTATTCGCCCACCTGCAGGCCGGACATCCGGAACAAGCCTTCCAATTCGGTATCGACCATGAGCACACCCCTGAAATCAGCCCCGTCCGCCCATGGCTCGACGAGCAGGCCACTCCCCGAAGACGGCCGAGCCGCCGCAGCCCCTGTCACAGCGCTGTCCGAGGATAAGCATCTTCACCACGCATTCCTTTGATCTGACTCAACCAGGAAAACGCAGCTCCATCCGGGCCCGCCGGGCCCCTGTCCCGGCCGGGGCAGCCCTTCGGCAGGCCGAGGGCCGACGGTGCGACCCTGCGCTTCCCCGACACATTGCCAAAGAAGCGCAGGCCGGCGGCGCGGCGAAGGCGGCAGAGTCCCGCTGAGCACGTCTTTTGGCCGCAATCGATACCAAGGCCACGGCGCAGCTGCGCATTCTTCCTCTCCCAGCCTGCCGCGCGGCGGCCGCACCGGTCGCCACCAACGCTGTCCGCATTTGACACACCCCATCACCCAATCAAGCGATGCCGCCGCTCCGGGCCGGGCATAAGGTGCGATCGAGGCCTGAGGCAAAGCGCTACGGATCCATCGCCGGCGCCGCGATCCGGCCGCATCTGAATCCACGGAGCAAGACACATCATGGAAAACACGATCGCCGTCCTCGGCGGCACCGGCAAGCTCGGTGCCGCCCTCGCCCGCCGCTGGGCAAAAGCCGGCAGGCAAGTGATCATCGGCTCGCGCACCGCTGGCAAGGCCGCCGAAGCGGCCGCGCGCCTCGGCGCCGGGCTGGGCACGACGATCCGCGCCGCAACCAATCTCGAGGCGGCGCGCGCTGCCGGCATCGTCGTCGTCACCGTACCCTTCGCCTCCCAGCAAGGCATCCTCGAGGAAATCCGCCCGGTCGTCGCCGGCAAGATCGTCATCGATACCACGGTCCCGCTCGTGCCGCCGAAAGTCATGCGGGTGCAACTGCCGCCCGAGGGCTGTGCCGCGCTGCGCGCCCGCGCGCTGCTGGGCGAGGACGTGCGTCTGGTTTCCGCATTCCACAACGTCGCCGCCCACAAGCTCGCCACCGACGAGACCGTGGACTGCGACGTGCTGGTGTTCGGCGACGACAGGCAGGCCCGCGCAGTCGCCGTGGAGCTGGCGAACCGTGCCGGGCTGCGCGGCCTGCATGCGGGCGGGCTGGCCAGTTCGGCGGCAGCGGAGGCGCTGACCTCGGTGCTGATCTTCCTGAACAAGACTTACCGGGTCGACGGCGCGGGCATCCGGATCACCGGCCAGCTCGACATCGGCGCCGCGGCAGAGTGAGCATGCTGCCCCGGGCCAGCTTCACCGCGCTGCCGCGCCCGGGAGCCGGATCATGAGCTGCTGGGCCCTGCTCGCGCTCAAGCCGCCGCATCTGGGCAAGACCCGGCTCGCCGGCACCCTGTCCGGCACGCAGCGGACGCAACTGGTGCGGGCGATGTTCGAGCGCGTGCTCGATGCGCTCGGAGCCGCCGGCGAGATCGACCGGGTGGCGGTGGTCACGCCCGACCCCGGGATCGTCCCGCACGGCGTGATCACGCTCGCCGATCCGGGCGGCGGCCTCAACCACGCGCTCGACGCCGGACGCCGCCAGGCGATGGCGCAGGGCGCGGACGAGATCCTCATCCTCCACGCCGACCTGCCGTCGCTGCGCGCCGACGAGGTGGACACCTTCGTGCGGCACAGCCGTCCGGCCGGCCTGGGCTTCGCCCCGGACCGCCACGGCAGCGGCACCAACGCGATCTTCCTGTCCCCGCCGGGCGGCTTCGGCTTCCATTTCGGCGCGGCCAGCTTCGAACGGCATCTGCACGAAGCGCGCGCCCGCGCCCGGGAGCACACCGTCATCACGCTGCCGGGCTTCGCCGTGGACATCGACGAACCGGCCGACCTGCAGCACTTCTCCGGCCCGCGGGCCGGCCTGCTCGAGCCCTTCCTCCCGCACTGGAACATGACCCGATGGACGACACGCCCGCAGCATTTCTCGCCCTCGCACGCAGCGGAGCACGGCTGAGCGATGCACAGCTCCGTTCCATTGCCGCCGGCGCCCCCGCCGATGCGCTGCTGGCCTGCGCCCGGGCGCTGACCCTCGAAGGCCACGGCCGCCTGGTCGGCCACTCGCGCAAGGTCTTCATCCCGGTCACCCGCCTGTGCCGCAACGTCTGCGGCTACTGCACCTTCGCAGCCTCGCCCCGGGCCGTGCCGAGCGCCTTCCTGAGCCGCGAGGAAGTGCTGCAGATCGCCCGCGCCGGCGCTGCCGCCGGCTGCCGCGAGGCCCTGTTCACGCTCGGCGAAAAGCCCGAACTGCGCTACCGCGCCGCCCGCGATGCGCTGCAGGCGCTCGGCCACGCCAGCACCATCGACTACGTCGCCGAACTGGCCGAATGCGTGTTCCGGGAAGCCGGCCTGCTGCCGCACGTCAATGCCGGCAACCTGAGCGCGGCCGAAATCGCCCGGCTGCGCCCGCACGCCGCGTCGATGGGCATCATGCTCGAGACCGCGGCGAGCCGCCTCGGCGAGCGCGGCCAGGCACACTGGAACTGCCCCGACAAAGCCCCCGACGCACGCCTGGCGACTCTCGCCGCGGCCGGCGAAGCCGGCGTGGCGATGACCAGCGGCATCCTGATCGGCATCGGCGAGACGCCCATGGAACGGGTCGAAGCGCTGCTCGCGCTGCGCGCGCTGCACGAGGATCACGGCAATCTGCAGGAAATCATCGTGCAGAACTTCCGCGCCAAGCCACGCACACCGATGGCCCGCGCCGCCGAGCCCACGCTGGCCGAGCACGCCCGGGCGATCGCGATGGCCCGCCTGGTGTTCGGCGCCCGCATGTCGATCCAGGCGCCGCCAAACCTGCGCGCGGGTGAACTTCAGGCCCTGCTCGATGCCGGCGTGAACGACTGGGGCGGCATCTCCCCCGTCACCATCGACCACGTCAACCCGGAGGCGGCCTGGCCGGAACTCGAACGCCTGGCGATCGAGACGGCCGCCTGCGAACGCCGGCTGGTCGAGCGCCTGGCGCTCGCCCCCGCCTTCGCGCGCGAAGCCGGACGCTGGACCGCAGGCGATATCCGCCAGGCCGTGCTGCGCGGTGTCGACGCCGACGGCTGGGTGCGCGAGGGCCGCTGGCTTGCCGGCGCCGGCATGAAGCCCGACGGCGATCACGCGCCGCTGGTGCCCGCCGCCGCGAATGTACGTGCCAGCGCGGAAATCGCCGCCATCCTCGCCCGCGCCGAAGCCGGCCGCACTCCCGGCGAGGAAGAGATCGCCAGGCTGTTCTCCGCCCGGGGCGCGGATTTCGCCGCCATCGTGCACGCCGCCGACGCGCTGCGCCGCCGGCTCGCCGGAGACAGCGTGTCCTACGTCCGCAACTGCAACCTCAACTACACCAACATCTGCCTGCACCGCTGCGGCTTCTGCGCGTTCGCCAAGAGCCATGCCGCCAGCACGCTGCGCGGTCCGGCCTACCTGCTCGATGCCGCCGAGGTGGCCCGCCGGGCGCACGAAGCCTGGTCGCAGGGCGCCCGCGAAATCTGCATGCAGGGCGGCATCCACCCGGACTACGACGGCAATACCTACCTGGCACTGGTGCGTGCGGTCAGGAACGCGGCGCCGGACATGCACATCCACGCCTTCTCGCCGCTCGAGATCCTCCATGGCGCACGCACGCTGGGCCTGTCCGTCACCGACTACGTCCTGCGCCTGCGCGACGCCGGGCTCGGCTCGCTGCCCGGCACCGCGGCTGAGATCCTCGACGACGAAGTGCGCGCCATCCTCTGTCCGGACAAGCTGAACACCGCCGAGTGGCTCGAGGTCATGCGCTCGGCGCACCGGGCCGGCATCCGCAGCACGGCGACGATCATGTTCGGCCACGTCGACACGCCTCGCCACTGGGCGCGGCACCTGCTGCGCATCCGCAGCCTGCAGGCCGAAACCGGGGGCTTCACGGAATTCGTCCCGCTGCCTTTCGTGCACATGGAGTCGCCATGCTGGCACAAGGGCCAGGCGCGCACCGGACCGACCCTGCGCGAAGCGATCCTGATGCATGCCGTGCCTCGCCTGGTGTTCGGCGAGTTGATCGCGAACATCCAGACATCCTGGGTCAAGATGGGGCGCGAAGGCGCGGCCCTGTGCCTGCGCGCCGGCGCCAACGATCTCGGCGGCACGCTGATGTACGAATCGATCACCCGTGCCGCCGGCGGCGCCAACGGCCAGCGCATGGACGACGAGGACATGCGCTCGATCGCCGCCGCTGCCGGCCGCCCGCTGCACCTGCGCACGACCCTCTACCAGCCGGCCGCCGGGGAGCCCGGCCCCGCGCAGGCAACGGCGGCACTTACCGCCGCCGGTTGCTGACGGCGGCGGACATGGACGCTGCCAGCCTCCGCCCATCCGACGCGGTCGCCGCCCCCTGGCGCGACGGCCGGCGCGGCCACCCCGGGGGCGACCGCGCCCGGCGCACGGATCGGCCCTGATCCGCGGCTTGCGCTCGCAAGCAGGTTGCGGCAATAACCCTTTTGGACGATGTTCCTGTCCACCATGCGCCAATAATGGGCACACCCTGCCGCCCCCGTGCGGACGGCATCCGGAACAACAAAGGAGACGCTCCATGCTCGCCCCCGTAGGCATGGCCATGGCACTGATCGTCGCAGCTGCCAGCATTTATTCTTTTTCACCCCGGCACGTGCCGCCGCTGCAGGAGACCCGCATCCCGGTCGATCGCATGCAGCTCACCACCATCGAGCGCAGCAAGGCGGGCATCGTCACCGCCGGCGAAATCGGCTCGATCCTGGTATCGGCGGACGAAGGCCGGAGCTGGCATCAGGCCAGGCTGTCGCAGGACAGGCAGGCGCTGATCACGCGCATCGTCTTCGCCGACGAGATTCACGGCCTGGCGCTGGGACATGAAGGCTGGATCCTGCGCACCGAGGACGGCGGCCTGAACTGGCAGGAAACCCATTTCACCGAGTCCAACGGCGAACCGCTGATGTCGGCGCGCCGGCTTCCCACCGGCGACTGGCTGGCCATCGGCGCCTTCGGCCAGGTGCTGCGCTCGACCGACGACGGCCGCAGCTGGTCGCCGGACACGCTTCCCGACCTGAGCGACTGGCACCTGAACGACATCGCCTCGTCGGCCGACGGCCGCCACTGGCTGATCGTCGGCGAGGCCGGCACCGTGCTGCGCTCGGACGATGGCGGCGGCAACTGGGAGATCGTTCCGCCCTTCTACAACGGCTCGCTGTATGGCGCGGCCCACCTCGGCGGCAAACGCTGGGTGGCCTACGGCATGCGCGGCAACGTCTTCACCAGCGCCGACGGCGGCGATTCCTGGCAGGCCGCGAGGATTCCTGCGCCGGTCTCGATCTACGGCCACGCCCTGCTTCCCGGCGGTGAACTGCTGCTCGTCGGCCAGGGCGGCATGGTGCTGTCGAGCAAGGACGGCGGCCGGCATTTCGACATCGCCAATCGCGAAGGCCGCGCCAGCCTGACCGACATCGCCCTTGCCCGCGACGGCCGCTGGCTACTGTCGAGCGACGGCGGCCTGCAGGTTCGCACGCCCTCTCCCGCCCCACGGAACACGCAAGACGGAGCCACCGAATGAGCCACGCCCACACCCCCTCCCGGACGGACGCCTTCGTCGCCGTCATGGCCCGCATGCTGATCCGGTGGCGCAAGCCGCTCGGCCTGTTCTTCATGCTGTTGACGCTGGGCCTCGGCTATTCGGCGCTCAACACCCGCCTCGACCCCGGCTTCAACAAACTGATTCCGCTCAAGCACGAGTACATGGCGGCTTTCCTGGAGCACTCGGGCACGTTCTCCGGCGCCAACCGCATCCTGGTCAGCGTGCAATGGAAGGGCGAAGGCGACATCTACAACGCCGATTTCCTGCCGGTGCTGCGCAAGGTCAATGACGAGATATTCTTCACTCCAGGCGTCAACCGCGGCAGCGTGCGCTCGATCTTCACGCCCAACGTGCGCTACATCGAAGTCACCGAGGAAGGCTTCAACGGCGACGTCGTGATCCCCGCCCGCTTCGAGGCCACCGACGAGGGCCTGAACCAGGTGCGCACCAACGTCGCCAAGTCGGGCGTGGTCGGCCGCCTGGTCGCCAACGACCTCAAGTCGGCGCTGGTACAGGCCGATCTGCTCGAAGTCAGCCCGGACACCGGCGAGAAGCTCGACTACGCCGAAGTCGCTCGCAAGCTCGAAGCGATCCGCACCCAGTTCGCCGACGACAGGATCGACATCCAGATCGTCGGCTTCGCCAAGGTCATGGGCGACGTCATGGAGGGCTTGTTCACGGTGGTGATGTTCTTCGCCATCGCCTTCGTCATCACCTCGCTGCTGCTGTGGCTGTACTCGCGCTCGCTCAAGCTCACCGTGCTCGCCATCGCCGTGGCGCTGCTGCCGGTGATCTGGCTGCTGGGCATCCTGCCGCTGATCGGCTACGGCATCGACCCGATGTCGGTGCTGGTGCCCTTCCTGATCTTCTCGATCGGCGTCTCCCACGCGGTGCAGATGACCAACGCCTGGAAGCAGGACGTGCTCGCCGGCGAAACCGCGATGGAAGCGGCCGAGGGCGCGTTCCGCAAGCTCGCGGTGCCCGGCATCATGGCACTGCTCGCCAATGCCCTGGGCTTTCTCGTCATCATGGTCATCGACATCCCGATCGTGCATGAGCTGGGCCTCACCGCCTGCCTCGGTGTCGCACTGATGATCATGACCAACAAGATGTTCATGCCCATCATCCTGTCGCACCTGCACCTGGAGCGCATGGCGCTGGACCAGCCGGTGGACAACAAGGAGAAGCACCCGATGTGGTGGAAGGTGTCGGCCCTGTCCGAGCCGCGCCCGGCACTCGTCACCTTCGTCGTCATGCTGGCCCTGCTGGCCACCGCCACCTGGTACTCGCGCCAGCTGCAGACCGGCGACATCGGCAGCGGCGTCCCCGAACTGCACGCCGATTCCCGCTACAACCGGGACAACGACGCAATCATCAGCAATTACTCGATCGGCATGGACGTGCTGTCGGTCTACGTCGAGACCGAGAACCTCGAGGAAGCCTGCCTGAACTGGGAAGTCATGAACGCGGTGGAACGTTTCGACCTGCGCATGCGCGGCGTCGACGGCGTGCAGTCGGTCAGCACCGTGGCCAGCATGGCCAAGCTGTACGCCGCCGGCAACAACGAGGCCAATCCGCGCTGGGCAGCGCTGCAGCGTACCGAAGCGGCGCTGCGCACCGGCGGCCGCGCCGCCAACCCCGAGAACGGCCTCAACTCGCACGGCTGCAAGACGATCCACCTGTCGGTGTACCTGACCGACCACCAGGGCCCGACGCTCAAGCACGTCGTCGACGAAGTCCGCAAGTTCATCGCCGAGGACAAGACGCCGAACGCCACCTTCCGCCTCGCAGGCGGCAACGCGGGCGTGGCGATCGCCACCAACGAGGCGGTCGAGAAGGCCGAAGTGCAGATGCTGGCTTCGATCTTCGCCTCGATCTCGCTGCTGTGCTGGCTGACCTTCCGCTCCTGGCGCGCGGTGCTGTGCGTGATCGTGCCGCTGATGCTGGTGACCATCATGTGCAACGCGCTGATGGCGCTGCTGGGCATCGGCCTCAAGGTCGCCACGCTGCCGGTGATCGCGCTCGGCGTCGGCGTCGGCGTGGATTACGGCATCTACATCTACGAGCGCCTGCAGCACGAGATGGCCGAGCGCGGCTATGGCCTGCGCGAGGCCTTCTACGAAGCGATGCGCCAGCGCGGCACCGCCGCCGTGTTCACCGCGGTGACGATGTCGATCGGCGTCGGCACCTGGGCCTTCTCGGCGCTGAAGTTCCAGGCCGACATGGGCATCCTGCTGGCCTTCATGTTCCTGGTGAACGTGCTCGGCGCGATCTTCCTGCTGCCCGCCCTGGCGTGCTGGCTGGGCGTGGGCCGCGAGACACCCGCGGGCAAGGCCCGGGCGCCGGCCACCACCACGGCCTCCGCCACCGCCGATTCCCACACCTCGGTGCCGCGCACCGCCGAACCCGCCGTGGCGGCACAGCCCCTGCGCTCCTGAGGCCCCGGCCTCCCCATCCCGCAAGGGCGCCGACGGCATGGTCGGCGCCCTTTTTCCTGCCGTCGCCGCCAACCGGGCTCAGCCCGGCGGGGCCTCCCCGCCGGAGTCGGCCATGGCCCGCGCGATGCGCACCAGCATCGGCACCAGCGAGGGCGAATCGAGCAGCTCCGGGCGCTCCTCGACGAGGGTCGCCAGCAGGATGCGCATGCCGCGCACCAGCATGAAGGCGGCGAGCCCGGTGTCCGGCTCGCCGACCGCGTCGGCGTGCTGCCGCAACAGGCGCTCCATGTTCGCCACGAGCTGCTCGGAGCTGCAGTCGCCGCGCCCCAGCCCCTGCGCCCGGCCGAACTGCATGTGCCGCGCATAGCGCCGGTAAAAATCCTTGCCGAGTGACAGCAGCCGGATCTCCGTGCTCACCGTGCGGCGAAACAGCGCCTGCAGCAGTTCGTCCAGCGACTGGCGGTGCAGGCGGAAGAGTTCCGGCGAGGCCGCGACGGACGCCTCGTCCATGATGCGCTTGCTGATCTCGATCAGGATCGCCTCCTTGTTGGGGAAGTATTGGTAAACCGCCCCGACCGATACTCCGGCGCGCGCAGCCACGTTGCGCGTGGTGACGGCATCGACGCCCTGCGTGCGCAGAATCTCGCCGGCGGCGTCGAGGATCGCCTCCACGGTGAACCGGGCACGCGCCTGCGAAGGCACGGCACGCCGGGCGGCGCCGGCCCCGCCCGCCGGGGCCGCGGGCCCGCGGGGTGCGCGCACGGTGCGATCCTTGCCGGACCCGGCATGCGCGCCGTTCTTTTCCCTCATGCCTCCTCCTTGCCGCCGGCACCGTCTACCCGGCACGGGCAAAACGCTTCACGGCACATTTGTTCGGATTTTTGCATTGCAAAAAACATCATGCTTTTCAAACAATTACGCATACTAACCGAAGCATGTTCGGTTTACTGCTCATATTTCCGCGCGAGCCTGGCGCTTGCCCTAGGATTGGCCTGAGCATTCCGCCTGCAGGATCGCGGACACTGCCTCGTGGCACGTACCCCGCATGCGCCGGCAGGCGCGTTCTACCGATCTCCGCATTCATCAAAGGACAGTCATGACGGACGTCTTCATCTACGATCACGTGCGCACCCCCCGTGGCAAGGGCAGGGCCGACGGCGCACTGAGCGAAATCACCCCGGTACAACTGGCCGCGCAGATGCTGCAGGCCGTGCGCGACCGCAACCGGCTCGACAGCACGCTGGTCGAGGACGTGCTGCTCGGCTGCGTGGTGCCGGTGGGCGAACAGGGCGGCAACATCGCCCGCGTCGCCGCGCTGGTGGCCGGCTTCGACCACGGCGTGCCCGGCATGCAGGTGAACCGCTACTGCGGCTCGGGCCTGGAGGCGGTCAACTTCGCCGCCGCCAAGGTCGCCTCCGGCCAGGTCGACATGGCGATCGGCGGCGGCGTCGAGAGCATGTCGCGGGTGCCGATGGGCAGCGACGGCGGCGCGATGGCGCTCGACCCGCAGGTGGCCTTCAAGATGTACTTCACCATGCAGGGCGTCAGCGCCGACCTGCTCGCCACGCTGCACGGCTTCACCCGCGAGCAGTGCGACGCCTACGCGGTGGAGAGCCAGCGCCGCGCCGCGCGGGCCTGGGCCGAGGGCCGCTTCGACCGCTCGGTGGTGCCGGTCAGGGACGTGCTCGGCCTGCCGGTGCTGGCGCAGGACGAGGCGATCCGCCCCGACACCACGCTGGCATCGCTCGCCGCGCTCAAGCCTTCCTTCCTCGACATGGGCACGCAGTACGGCTTCGACGGCGTCGCGCTGCTGAAGTACCCGCAGCTCGAAGCCATCCACCACATGCACCACGCCGGCAACAGCTCGGGCATCGTCGACGGCGCCGCCGCGGTGCTGGTGGGCAACGCCGAGGCCGGCGCGCGCGCGGGGCTGAAGCCGCGCGCGCGCATCCGTTCGGTTGCCACCGTCGGCTCCGAGCCGACGCTGATGCTCGACGCGCCGAGCTTCGCCGCGCAGAAGGCGCTGAAGAAGGCCGGCATGAACGCCGCCGACATCGGCCTGTGGGAGCTGAACGAAGCCTTCTCGTCGGTCGTGCTGTGCCTGATGGAGCGCCTCGACGTGGCGCACGAGCGCATCAACGTCAACGGCGGCGCCATCGCCATGGGCCATCCGCTTGGCGCCACCGGCGCCATGATCCTCGGCACCCTGCTCGACGAGATGGAACGCCGCCAGGTCGGCACCGGCCTGGTCACGCTGTGCGAGGCCGCCGGCATGGGCACCGCCACCATCATCGAGCTCGTCTGAGCGCCACCGGAATACCTCAAGGAACGACACAGTCATGAGTGAAGTCATCCACATCACGGTGGACGCCGACGGCATCGCCACCCTGCTCTTCGACCGCAGCGACAGCAACATGAACACCATGGACACGAAGTTCATGGCCGAGATCGAGGCCGCGATCGAGCGCCTCGCCACCGACGACGCGATCAAGGGCGCCATCTTCACCTCGGGCAAGCCGGTGTTCGCCGCCGGCGCCGACCTCAAGGAGATGGAAGCCGGCCTGGACAAGGCCGACGACATGCCGCTGGCCGAACGCCTGCGGATGAACGCCTCCCTGTCCCGCGTGCTGCGCCGCATGGAAACCTGCGGCAAGCCGGTGGCCTGCGCGATCAACGGCACCGCGCTGGGCGGCGGCACCGAGATCGCGCTCGCCTGCCACTACCGCGTGGCCTCGGATGCGAAGGGCATCCAGCTCGGCCTGCCCGAAGTGCAGGTCGGCCTGCTGCCCGGCGGCGGCGGCACCCAGCGCGTGGCGCGCATGATCGGCATCCAGGCGGCGATGCCGGTGCTGATGGAAGGCCAGGCGCTGTCGGCCGAGAAGGCGCTGAAGATGGGCCTGGTGCACAAGGTGGTGCCGGCCGAGCAGTTGCTCGCCGAGGCGCGGCGCTGGCTGGTAGAGGAAGGCGACCCGGTGCAGCCGTGGGACAAGAAGGGCTTCAAGCTGCCCGGCGGCGCCGGCCCGTCCTCGCCCGCGGTGGCGCAGATGCTGGTGGTCAGCAACGCCATGCTGCAGGCCAGGACCTTCCACAACCTGCCCGCGCCCAAGGCCATCCTGTCCTGCCTGTACGAAGGCCCGCAACTGCCGATGGACAAGGCGCTGGAGGTCGAGGCCAAGTACTTCACGCTGCTGCAGCTCGACCCGGTGTCGCGCAACATGATCCGCACGCTGTTCATCAACAAGGGCAAGGCCGACAAGCTGATGCACCGCCCCGAAGGCGTGCCGAAGACGACTTTCCGCAAGATCGGCGTGGTCGGCGCCGGCCTGATGGGGGCCGGCATCGCCTACCACTGCGCCAGGCTCGGCATCGACACCGTGCTGATCGACCGCGACCAGGCCGCCGCCGACAAGGGCAAGGCGTATTCCAGCAAGCGCCTGGAGAAAGACATCGCCAGGGGCCGCATGACGCAGGACAAGGCCGACGCCATCCTCGCCCGCATCCATCCCACCACCGACTACGCCGGCCTGGCCGATGTCGAGCTGGTGGTGGAGGCGGTGTTCGAGGATCGCGCGATCAAGGCCGAGATCACGCGCAAGCTCGACGCCGTGCTGCCGCCGCAGGCGGTGATCGCTTCCAACACCTCGGCACTGCCGATCAGCGAGCTGGCCGAGGCCGGCGCCCGCCCGGAGAACTTCATCGGCATGCACTTCTTCTCGCCGGTCGAGCGCATGCCGCTGGTCGAGATCATCCGCGGCCGCAAGACCTCGCCGGAGACGCTGGCGCGCGCGCTGGACCTGGCGCAGGCGATGAAGAAGACGCCGATCGTGGTCAACGACGGCCCCGGCTTCTTCACCAGCCGCTTCATCGGCGCCTACATCAACGAAAGCCTGGCGATGGTCGCCGAGGGGGTGAACCCGGCGCTGATCGAGAACGCGGCGAAGATGGCCGGCATCCCGGTCGGCCCGCTCACCGTGTCCGACGAGATCGGCCTGGACACCGCCTGGCACTCCAGCCAGCAGCGCAAGAAGGACGAGGGCGCGGCCTTCCGGCCCACGCCCACCTTCCGCCTGGTCGAGAAGCTGGCCGGCGAGCTCGGCCGCCACGGGCGCAAGAACGGCAAGGGTTTCTTCGACTACGCCGAGGACGGCAGCAAGAAGCTGTGGCCCGGCCTGGCCGAGCTCTACCCGCGCCTCGCCGAGCAGCCCTCGGTCGATGAAGTGAAGGCGCGCATGCTCTACGCCCAGCTCGTCGATGCCGCGCGGGCGATGGCCGACGGCGTGCTGATCGACCCGGCCGACGGCGACGTCGGCGCCATCCTCGGCGTCGGCTTCCCGGCCTACCTCGGCGGGCCGTTCTCGATGATGGATACGATCGGCATCGACGAGGTAGTGGCCGAATGCGACCGCCTCGCCGCGCGCTACGGCGAGCAGTACGCCGCGCCCGCGCTGCTGCGCGACATGGCGGCCCGCGGCCAGACCTTCTACGGCGCCCGGCGCGTCACGCCGCCGGCCGCCGCGCGCTGAACGCCCCTGCCACCCCCGCCCGCCGCCTCCCCGGAGCCGGCGGCGGCATGCCCCGGAGCACAGAGTGAACTTCGATTTTTCCGACGACCAGCGCCTGCTGCAGGATGCAGTGCGCACCATGCTGGCCGAGACCAGCACCTCGCAGGCGGTGCGCGAGGTGCTCGAAGGCCGCGCCAGCCATTGCGCAGCAGCGTGGCGCAACCTGATCGAAATGGGCGCGGTCGCCGCCGCCGTTCCCGAGCAGTACGGCGGCGCCGGCCTCGGCCATCTGGAGCTATGCCTGGTGGCCGAAGAAGCCGGCCGCCACCTCGCCGCGGTGCCGCTGTCCTCCAGCTTCTACCTCGCCGCCGAAGCCCTCCTGCGCGCCGGCAGCGAAGCGCAGAAACGGCACTGGCTGCCGCGGATCGCCAGCGGCGAAGTCGTCGCCACCGCCGCGCTCGGCAGCCGCGAACGCTACCGCGCCCCCGCCCCGCTCGCCTTCGACGGCGAAACCCTCACCGGCACCAGCCCGGCCCTTGCCGACGGCGGCATCGCCGGGCTGGCGGTGCTGCGGGTGGGCGGCGAGCTGGTGCTGGCCGGCCTCGCCGGCGCCGGCGTCAGCCGCGAGCCGGTGCCGACGCTGGACCCGACCCGCCCGCTCGCCGAGATCCGCTTCGAGCGCGCCCCGGCCGAACGCCTGCCCACGGCCGATGCCGCCGCCGTCGCCGCCCGCGTGCTCGACGGCGCCGCGGTGCTGCTGGCCTTCGAGCAGGTCGGCGGCGCCGCGCGCATCCTCGAACAGACGCGCGACTACGCGCTGGAACGCAAGGCCTTCGGCCGCCAGATCGGCAGCTTCCAGGCCCTCAAGCACAAGATGGCCGACATCTACGCCGCGATCGAACTCGCCCGGGTGCATGCCTACTACGGCGCCTGGGCGCTGTCGTCCGACGCGCCCGAGCTGCCCAGGGCCGCGGCAGCCGCGCGCGTGGCCGCCACCCGCGCCTACGTCGTCGCCGCCGAGGAAGGCATCGAGCTGCACGGCGGCATCGGCTTCACCTGGGAGATGGACTGCCATCTGCACTACCGCCGCGCCCGCCATCTCGGGCAACTGATCGGCAGCGAACACGCCTGGCGCGCACGCCTGGCCGACGCACTCATCGAGGAGGCCGCCTGAGCGGAACACACCCCATGGACTTCAGAGACACCCCCGAAGAAGCCGCCTTCCGCGCCGAGGTGCGCGCCTGGCTGGAAGCCAACGGCAACAAGCGCAGCCGCCCCGACGAGGTCTTCGGCGAAGGGCTGGACGATGCCGCCCGGCTCGCCGCCGCCAAGGCCTGGCAGGCGAAGAAGGCCGCCGCCGGCTATGCCGCGATCACCTGGCCGAAGGAAGCCGGCGGCCGCGGCGGCACCGCGATGCAGCAGGTCATCTACCAGCAGGAGGAAGCCGCCTACCTCGTGCCCGGCATGATCTTCGAGATCAGCATCGGCATGGGCCTGCCCACGGTGATGACCTGGGCCGCGCCCGAACTGAAGGCGCGCTTCCTGCGCCCCGGCCTGGCCGGCGAGGAAATCTGGTGCCAGCTCTTCTCCGAGCCCGGCGCCGGCTCCGACACCGGCGGCGTGCGCACGCGCGCGGTGAAGGACGGCGAGGACTGGATCGTCAACGGCCAGAAGGTATGGACCTCGGGCGCGCATTTCTGCGACTACGGCATCCTGCTCACGCGCACCGACTGGGACAAGCCCAAGCAGGAGGGCCTGACCATGTTCATCGTGGACATGAAGGCCCCCGGCGTCGAGGTCCGCCCCATCCACCAGATGTCGGGCGACGCGGAATTCAACGAGGTCTTCTTCACCGACGTGCGCATTCCCGACCGCTACCGCCTCGGCCCCGAATGCGGCGGCTGGAAGGTGATGCTGAGCACGCTGATGCAGGAGCGCCTGTCGGTGGGCGGCAACCTGCCCACCGACCTGCACGAGCACCTGATCGCGCTGGCGCGGAAGTGCGAATGGGAAGACCGCGACGGCGGCCCGCGCCCGGCGATCGAGGACGCCCGCGTGCGCGCCCGCATCGCCGACGCCTACCTGCAGCAGAAGGGCGTGGAACTGATCATCGCTCGCGGCCTGACCGCGATCTCGAAGGGCAAAGCGCCCGGCCCGGAGATGTCGATCACCAAGCTGGTCGCCGCCAAGGCGATGCAGGACATCGCCGCCTTCGCGCTGGAACTGGCCGGCCCCGAGGGGCTGATCGGCCACCAGGCGCTGGGCGGCGACTGGCGCTACATGCAGCGGCTGTGGCTCAGTTCGCCGGGCGCGCGCCTGGGCGGCGGCACCGACGAGATCCTCAGGAACGTCATCGCCGAGCGCGTGCTCGGCCTGCCCGGCGAGATCCGCAGCGACCGCAAACTGCCGTTCCGCGAACTCGAACGCGCCTGAGCACCCACCCGGAGGAGACAGGAACAATGACGAACAAACCCCTGGCCGGCGTGAAGGTGCTGGATTTCACCCAGCTCCTGCCCGGCCCGATGTGCACCCTGCACCTGGCCGACATGGGCGCCGACGTGCTCAAGATCGAGCCGCCCGGCGGCGAGGCCGGGCGCGGCCCGGCCGGCACGCCGATCTCGCACTTCTTCCTCGCGGTCAACCGCAACAAGCGTTCGCTGGCGATCAACCTGCGCGCGCCCGGCGCGCGCGAGGTGGTGCATGCGCTGGCGAAGGACGCCGACGTCGTGGTCGAGGGCTTCCGCCCCGGCGTGATGGGCCGGCTCGGCATCGGCTTCGACGAACTGAAGGCGGTCAATCCGAAGCTGGTGTACTGCGCGATCAGCGGCTACGGCCAGGACGGCCCGCTCGCCGAACTCGGCGGCCACGACATCAACTACCAGAGCTACGCCGGCATCCTGGAGCAGAGCGCGGCGCCCGGCGGCAAGCCCCACCCCGGCAACTTCCCGGTCGCCGACCTCGCCGGCGGCGCGCTGTCGGCGGCGATGGCCATCCTCGCCGCGCTGTTCGACGCCCAGCGCAGCGGCCGGGGCCGCTTCATCGACGTGTCGATGACCGACTGCGCGATGGCACTGAACGTGCAGCCCCTGGCCAGCCTGCACACCTGGAAGCAGCCGCTGCCGGCCGGCCACGACACGCTGTCGGGCGGCCTGCCCTGCTACGGCACCTACGAAACCGCCGACGGCCGCCACCTCGCCGTGGGCGCGCTGGAACCGAAGTTCTGGCAGGCTTTCTGCGCCGCCGCCGGCTGCCCGGAACTGGGCAAGAGCGGCTGGGCGGCAGGCAAGTCCGGCGCCGCGGTGAAGGCGCAGGTGGCCGCGATCATCAAGGCGCGCACGCTGGCCGAATGGACCGCGGCACTGGCCGGCGTGGACGCCTGCGTCAGCCCTGTGCTGCGCATCGACGAAGTGCTCGCCCATCCGCACACCCAGGCGCGCGGCATGGCCGTGCCCACCCCGCTGCCCGACGGCGGTACCGTGCCCTACTTCGCCTTCCCGGTGAAGATGAGCGACTACGCCTTCTCGCTCGACCGCCCGCCGCCCGCGGCCGGCGAGCACAACGAGGCCGTGCTGCGCGGACTCGGCTATGGCGAAGCAGCGATCGCCACGCTGAAATCCGCCGGCGCGCTCTGACGACGCCGCCCAGCCCGCTTCCAGACACAACGACCACAACGACGGAGACACCATGAATCCACGCAGCTTCAGCCTCGCGGACCTGTTCGCGATCGCCGCCGAAACCGTTCCCGAGCGCGACGCGCTGGTCATCGGCGACACCCGGCGCACCTACCGCCAGATGGCCGAGCGCGTCGAGCGCCTGGCCGCCTGGCTGCACACCCGGGGCATCGGCCAGGGCGACGTCGTCGGCCTGCAGATGTACAACTCGCCCGAATACCTCGAAGCCTTCCTCGCCGCCTGCCGCGTGCGCGCGGTGCCGGCCAACATCAACTACCGCTACGTCGCCGACGAGCTGCGCTACATCTACGACAACGCCGCGGTCAAGGCGCTGTTCTACAGTGCCGAACTGGAACCGGCGGTGGCCGAGGCGCTCGACGCCGCGCCGGAGCTGAAGGTGAAGGTGCGCACCAGCGGCGGCACGCCTGCGCTGGCCGGCGCCACCGCCTACGAGGCAGCGCAGCTCGACGACACCGCCGCCCTGGATGCGATCCGCTGCAGCGGCGACGACATCTCGCTGCTCTACACCGGCGGCACCACCGGCAAGCCCAAGGGCGTGATGTGGCCGCACGAGGACCTGTTCTTCGGCTGCCTGGGCGGCGGCGGTTTCTACGCCCCGGCCGACGGCCCGGTGAAGGCCCCGGCCGAACTCGCCGACCGCATCCGCAAGGCCCATCCGCTGCGCTTCATGCCGGTCGCCCCGCTGATGCACGGCGCCGCGCACTGGGCGACCATGGTATCGCTGTTCGCCGGCCACACCGTGGTGCTCAACGACCAGCACCACTTCGATGCCGAACACGTGCTCGACATCGCCGCCGCGCACAAGCTCAACGGCATCACCATCGTCGGCGACGCGATGGCGCTCCCCATCCTCGACGCGCTCAAGGCCCAGCCGGGCCGCTGGGACCTGTCCTCGCTGTTCCTGTTCGGCAACGGCGGCGCGGTGATGTCCGCCCACATCAAGGAAGCGCTCAAGCCCTTCCTGCCCCCGAACGTGTATTTCAGCGACGGCATCGGCTCGTCCGAGGGCGGCCAGCTCGGCATGGGCGCCAAGCCCACCGAAGGCGGCATGATCAAGATCGCCGCCCGCCCCGACCTCAAGGTCGTGGTCGACGGCCAGCGCATCGCCGCGCCGGGCGAAGCGGGCATCCTCGCGCGCAGCGGCCACCTGCCGCTGGGCTACTACCGCGACCCGGTGAAGACCGCCGAGACCTTCGTCACCATAGCCGGCACGCGCTACGCCATCACCGGCGACGCCGCCGCCATCGCCGAGGACGGCTCGATCATCGTCTTCGGGCGCGGCAACAACTGCATCAACACCGGCGGCGAAAAGGTCTTCCCGGAAGAAGTGGAGGAAGTGCTGCACATGAGTCCGCACATCCTCGATGCGGTGGTCGTCGGCCTGCCCGACCCGCGCTGGGGGCAGAAGGTGGCCGCGGTCATCTCGCTGCGCCCCGGCGCCGCGCTCGACGTCGATGCGCTGCGGGCGCTGTGCCGCGAACACCTGGCGGGCTACAAGGTCCCGAAGGAGATCGTCACCGTGCCGGAGGTGTTGCGGTCGGCGGCCGGCAAGGCGAACTACGTGTGGGCCAAGGAAGTGGCGCAGAACGCCTCGTCCGCCGCAGCGGCCGCCGGATGAGCTGCCGCCCGTTGCGCCGGGGCGGCTTGCCCGGCACGACGCGGCCACCCATCGAACGCCACCTCGCCGGTGGCGTTTTTTTTGGTTCATCGCGCCTTGCCGGGGACCACGTCCTGGTTTTCGGCACCACGGGCCGCGCCTTCCGGCGCTCCTGCCCGGAAATCGAAGCCGCGCTGTATAGGAGCGCCGGAAGGCGCGGCCCGGCGGCTGGGCGGCAATGGCCGCCGGAGGAAACCGCACGAGGCAACACATGGCGGCATGCCCGCCCCCCGGCGTCCCCTGAGCAGCAACGTCCGCGCCCATCCGGCAACACACGGACGCGAAAAAGCCCGCCGGGCGTGATGCACCGGCGGGCGGCTCGTCTTGCGGCAGCGGATGCTCAGAAGGTGTACTTCACCACCAGCGAGAGTTGGTCGCGGTCGGTCAGCTGGCGGTTCTTGACCGGGTCCAGGCTGGCCTCGCCGAAGTAACCCAGGTAGGTCAGGCCGACCTGCAGGTTGCGCCGATAGGTCATCGTCGCGCCCACGCTCAGGCGATGGTCGCCCTCGCCCATGCCCAGGTTGCCTTGCAGCGTGCGGCCCTTCAACTGGCGCGAATAGCTGATCGGCACGCCCAGTTCCCAGTTCTCGATGATGCCGGGGTAGGTCAGGCTCAGCGTCGAGGAGAAGGCGATGCCGTAGCTGCCGAAGTTGAGCTCGTCGGACAGCGGGGTGATGCCGAACTGATTGGTGATCGACGTTGCCCCAGGCACGCGGCGCGCTTCGGGGTTGCGCACGTCGGTGTAGGCAATCTCGGCGAGGAAGTTGCCCTGCGGCGCCAGGAAGGTGCGGCCGAGGTTGATGAAGGTATTGACGTTGGTCTGGAGCACGTCCGCCTTCGTCGAAGTCGGCAGCGTGACGAACTGGCCGCCGAGATTGGCCCGGGTGTTGACCAGTGCCGGCGCGTCCTTGCGGTACGACACTTCGGCACCGAGCGTCGCCACGCCGAAGCTGGTGCTGAAGGTCGCGCCCAGCATCTTGATGTCCTCGAAGTAGCGATGGCGGAAATTCGGCCCTGCCGGATCGAGATAGTTGATGTCGACGTTCGGCGCGCGATCATGGTAGTTGAGGTAGATCAGGCCGACTTCGGTCTCGTCGGTGAGACGATACTTGGCGCCCACCCCCCACTGCCCGGTCTTGCCCGGCGTGACATCCTTGCCGCGCGGTGTCGTACACACGCGCTGGCCGCCGATCTGCATGTAGCTCAGGCAGGTGGCGCCGGGACCGACGATGTCGGAGGTGCTCATGAACGAGCCCGGCGCATTGACGATGGTCTCGTGCCAGCCGTACTGCGCATGTCCCATCAGCGACAGCCTGTCGTTGACTTCGTACAGCACCGAAATCTGGTCTTCCGGCAGCAACTGGTCCTTGACCTCGGTGCCCGGCACGCCGCTCTTGGTGCCGTCGGCAGGCCCCTGGGCCGCCGAGATGCCACCGATGAACAGCGTTTCGCCCCACGACACCACATGGCGCCCGAGTCGAACCGTCGCCCGGCCGTCGCCGAGACGGAACGAAGTGTAGCCATAGGCGTCGAGAATCCGGCTGTAGCCGCCGTGATAACGCTTGGTGCGACTCGAGAATCGATTCGCCGGGCCGCTCTTGTTCGGATACGTCGCAGCACTGTTGTCGTTGCTGCCGTGATAGACGTCGTCGTAGAAAGTGCTTGCCGACAGGATGAAGCCTGAGTTTCCTTTCTTGAGATGGGCGTCGAGCAACAGGCTGACCCGGTTCGAGGTCAGCGCCCCCTTGTCGAAGTTGTTGTTGCCGTCGTTGCCGCCCGCGTTGTTCGCCAGCAGCTTGTCCTGATCCTCCAGACGGGTGGACAAGGTGTAGGTCGTGGTCAGGCGCGACTCGAGCACCGCGCCGTTGTCGAATTCGATTTCTTCGAAGGCCAGCGCCGGCGCGGCCATCCCCAAGCCGACCACCGCCAGCGCGATCGGCTTCATCTTCTTGTGCAGTTTCATGCTGCGTACTCCCTGGATAACGAGTCGATCACTGGCCCAGGGCGCGCAGGGCGGCCGGGGTGTACATGTCGGGGGTGAGGTCACCGGCGTTGAGGACCCAGGCCTTGTCGCGCTCCTGGACCAGGTTGAAGCCGACGTAGGCGCCGGAGTTCAGGTCGTGGTAGAAGGACGTGCCGGCCTGCCACGCGTTCAGATCGAAGGCGTAGTAGTGGTTGATGAAGGCGTGCTGCCACAGCTCCCCGCGCTGGTCGTAGTAGTCGCCGACCGAGGCCTGCCAGTTGTCCTCGTCGATGAACATCACGCGCTTGCCGAAGGCATGGCGGTAGCCGTCCTTCAGCTTGCCTTCCAGCACCCAGACGCGGCGCAGCTCATAACGGATGTAATCCGGGTTGGCATGACCCTTCTGCAGCAGATCGGCGTACTTCACGCCCTTGGAGTGGACGCGGTACGAGTTGGCCGGGATGTACAGCTCCTGCTTGCCGTGCAGCGTCCACTCATAGCGGCTGGGATCGCCGTTCATCAGGCGGTCCTGGTCGATCGTCAGCTTGCCGCCCGTCCCCACCATCGGCGAGTCGAAGCCGTAGGTCGGCAGCTGGCGCACGCGGCGGGTGCCCGGGTCGTACTGCCAGGCCAGGCGCTTGTCCTTGGCGAAGTTGACCGGCTCCTGCGAAGCGGTGAAGCTGCCGCGGTCGCGCTCGGGCAGCAGCCCGGAACTCAGCGAATACGCCATCAGCCCTTCCATCGGCTTGCCGATCTCGGTGGGCTGGGTGACGATGTTCAGGTTCTTGTTGATCTGGCGCCCCCAGGTGATGCTGCCGTTGGACGACACGTCGGCGATGTCCTTCACCACGTGCTCGGTGAAGGCACGGTAAGGGAAGTTCATGTTGGCCAGGACTTCCATCGCCTGCTTCGGGATCGGGAAGCCGACCGGCCCCTTGTAGCCGGTGTAGCCCAGGCCGCCGTCGATCAGTTCGGCTTCGAGCGCGTTCTTCTTGGCCACCTCGCAGATCACGTCCGGATAGCGGAAGTCGCGCCGGCTCTGATAGACCGGCATGCGGAAGGTGTCCGGAAAGCGCTTGAACATCGCCTTCTGGCCGTCGCTGAGCTTGTCCGCGTACTTGTCCATGTTCGCTGCGGTGATCTCGAACAAGGGCTTGTCATCCGGGTACACGTCGACCGGATGCTGGCCGGCATGGAGGGTGTATTCGACGTGCGGCGGCTTGCCCAGCCACTTGCCCGAGAAAGCGGGGATGCTGCCGTCCGCATTCGGACCAGCCTCTGCGCCGACGCAAGTGAGCTCCTTGCCAAGCTTGGCGGCTTCGGCTTCGGTCACCTTGGCCATCGCATTGGCGGCGGCCATCGACAACGCGATCGTCGTCATGGCCGGCACCCAGACACGGGTTTTAATCATTTAAGTCTCCTTCCTGGTGGGCATTTCACTGTGTCCCGATTGATCCAGCGAATCGGATGCGGGGGGCTTCCCATTCCGTCGTGCCGCTCCTGCATCCGTGTGCATTGTTTTTTTTCGCCTCACTCGCTACATCGTCCGATGGGACTAAGTTGGCGGCGGCAGCCCGGATATCTCAGTCCCGTGCCGCAACGAAGGTGCTGCGCAGCTGCGCCTTGAGCAGCTTTCCGGCCGGGTTGCGCGGCAGCGCCTCGGTCAGCACGTGGATGCTGGCCGGCACCTTGTAGGCCGCCAGGTGGGCGCCGACATGCGCCTGCAGCGCCTGCGCATCCAGGCCGCAGCCCTCGCGCACCGACACCACGGCCACCACCGCCTCCCCGGTGTCCTCGTCGGGCACGGCGAACACTGCGGCCTCGAGCACATCCGGCAGCTGCAGCAGGCAGGACTCGACCTCGGCCGCGGCGATCTTCTCTCCGCAGCGGTTGATGACATCCTTGATGCGGTCGACGATGAACAGGAAACCCTCGTCGTCCAGATAGCCGACGTCGCCGGTACGGAACCAGCCCTCGTCGGCCTGCATGGCCGCGGCAGTGGCCTGCGCATCGCGCCAGTAGCCGCTCATGACCGTCACCCCGCGCAGCCAGATCTCGCCCTGCGTGCCCGGCGGCAGCGGCTGCCCCATGGCGTCGGCCACCCTGACGTCGATGATCGGCGAAACGACACCCGAGCTTCGCGGCTTGTAGGCGAACAGCGCGCCCGAGGCCGCCGCGCCCACGCCATTGGTCTCGGTCAGGCCGAAGCCGATGCCCGACAGCGAATCCGGACGGCGTCTCATCACCTCGTCGATGAGCCGCTGCGGCAGGCCCGCACCGCCGAAGCCGAGTCCGGCGAGCGTGCCCGTCTGTGCCGGATCGTCGAAACCGGGCTGGGCCAGCAGCTGCATGACCATCGAAGGCGCGCCATTGAACTGGGTGACGCGCTCGCTGCGGATGACATCGATGGCCTGCGCCGGGTCCCAGCGGCTCACGAACACCAGGCGCCGCCCGTTGCGCAGCGCACTGAGCAGCTGGGCATGCAGGCCGCTGACGTGGAACAGCGGCACTGCGGTCAGCGTGGTCGGCGCCAGCCCGCTTTTCATCAGCGCGGCGACCGCATCGGGCGAGGTCATCGCCGAGAAGGCGCCGATGAAATCGATGTTGAACAGCGCCTGGCACACTGCGCGCTGCGTCGACAGCACGCCCTTGGCGCGGCTGGTCGCACCGGAGGTGAACAGGATCAGCGCCGCATCGTCGGGGTCCAGCGCCGGCATCGGCGCGGCTTCGGCACGCACGCTGGCCAGCGCGCGATAGTCGGCCGCCCCTTCGGGCACGTCCGCCTCGCTCACGCACAGGATGCGGCAGCCGGCCACACGGGTGTCTCCGCCGATGCGGGCCAGGCGTTCGCCGTCGCAGGCGAACACGCGCGGCTCGACCGCGGCCAGCGCATCGTGCAGTTCCTCGCCCAGGCCAAAGCTGTTGAGCGGCGCCGGCACCGCGCCGACCATCACGCTCGCCACCAGCGCCACGGCCCATTCGGGGCGGTTGCGCATCGCGATCGCTACCCGATCGCCCGGCTGCACGCCCCAGTCACGCAAGCAGGCAGCGACTGCATCGGCCTCGGCGAAAAAGCGGTCGAAGGACCAGGTCTCCCCCTGCCAGGTGATGAAGGGCTTGTCGCCATGCGCCCGTGCGCTGGCGATCAGCTGCGGCAAGGTGGCGAAGGCGTTGCGGTACAGGCGCGCGGAACGGCCGCCGACGCTTGCCTCGACCACCTCGAAAGGCGCACCGGGCGAGGTCAGTTGAGCACGAACCTTGTTGGCGAAGTCGGAAAGCTGGGACATCGATCACTCCTGAAAATCAGTTTGCAAGGCTGAAGCGGTAAAGCCCGTCATCATCGAGCACGCGCCGGACCCGGCCCGAGTAGCGCAGGCAGGACAGGTGGGCGATGGCTTCGCCCAGCGCCATCATGTCCTCGACCGCGCTAAGCTGGCGCGGAAACAGCCTGCCCTTGGTTTCGAACGCAGTGGCTGCGCCGGCTTCGCGCAGATGGGCGCACACGATGTCGAACTGTTCCGCGTGATGCGCGTGCAGCTCCGCCACACGCGGACGCAGGCCGCGGAACACGCGTTCGTGCGAGGGCAGCACCAGGGTGTCCGGCGCCAGCGCAGCGAGACGGTCGAGCGAATCGAGCCACAGCCTGAGCGGGTTGGCCTCGGGCTCGATGTCGGACACCAGCACGTTCGACGTGATGCGCGGCAGCAGCTGGTCGCCGGCGATCAGCAGGCGGTCGGACGCGCAATACAGGCAGGCATGCTCGGGCGAATGCCCCTCGCCGATCACCACCCGCCAGTCGCGCCCGCCGATGCGCAGCACCTGGGCTTCGCGCAGGCGGTTGAAGGAGGTCGGGTGCGGCGGCATGAAAGGATCGCGGCGCAGCTTGGCGAACATCTCCTCGACGCGCGGACGCGGCATGCCCGCCCGCAGGTAGAAGCGTACCAGGGCTTCGGGCAGCGGCTCGGGCGGGGGGCCGGCAAGCGTGCGCATGGTGAAGTATTCGCCGTGGGTCATGTACAGCGGCGCATCGAAACGCTCGGCCAGCCAGGCCGACAGCCCGGCGTGGTCGTAATGGAAATGCGTGCAGATCAGGCCCTTCAGCGGCAGGCCGTCGAAATGCCGCTCGACGACCAGTTCCCACAGCTCCCGCGTGCGCGGCAGGTTGAGCCCGGTATCGACGATGAACCAGCCGTCGCTGTCGCGCAGCAGATAGACGTTGATGTGGTCGAGCTGCATCGGCATCGGCATCCGCGCCCAGAACACCCCAGGCGCCACTGCAAGCAGTTCGCCATCGGGCCGGGGCGGTTCGAACGGAAATTCGATCCGGTCGCCGCTCCCGGGCACGGCTTGCGTTGGAGCTTGCATCATGTCGTCTCCATTCTTGTCTGTTGACCGTTGTGCGGCCCTGTTCTTGTTCGTATCCCACATTAGGCGCGCGCCCCGCACGCGGACACGTCCAAAAGGACGATGCCTGCGTGGCCGGGCGGACCGACGATGGCCCCATCGTCCGAACAGGGGATGCAGGCCACCGCCCTGCCCCACAGAATCGGCCACGCTCGCAAGCCTGCCCCAGCAGCCGGCAGCGGCCCGCCGGATCACCACGGCTCCATCACGACGAAGAGGAGAGACAACTCACATGGCTACAACGAAAGACTATCGCATCGGTGAATACACCTTCCCGCGCGGCTGGTTCATGATCGCCGACGCAGAAGAGCTGAACACCCACAAGCCGCTCGCGGTCCGCTTCTTCGGCAAGGACTTCGCGCTCTACCGCGGCCGCGCCACCGGCAAGGTCGTGCTGCTGGACGCCTATTGCCCGCACATGAAGACCCACCTCGCCGCACCGAACACCACCTCCTACGTGGTCATCGACGGCGGCGGCTCGAACGTCGAAGGCGACGGCATCCGCTGTCCCTACCACGCCTGGCGCTTCGGCCCCGACGGCAAGTGCGACGACATTCCCTACCACCAGGGGCCGATTCCGGCCAATGCCTGCGTGAAGTCGTGGACGGTCGTCGAAAGCCTGGGCGCCATCTGGGTCTGGCACGACCCCGAAGGCGGCGATCCGGACTGGGAGGCGCCCAGCCTGAAGGAATGGGACGACCCCTCGTGGGTGCGCTGGAAGTTCGACCACCTCGGCATCCTGAACCAGCACCCGCAGGAAGTGATCGACAACATCTGCGACTACGGCCACCTGAGCCCGATCCACGGCTCGACGGTGGAAAGGTACGAGAATGAATTCAAGGGCCACTACGCCATCCAGCGCCAGTGCGGCCCGCACCGCACCCTGGTCGGCGCCGACGGCGTCAGCCCGATCCTGCACACCATCACCGTCTACCACGGCCCCGGCGTGCTGATCTCCCACCTCACCGGCCTGTACGACGCCGTGCTGATGATCACCCACACCCCGGTCGAGGACGGTTCGATCAAGGTCTGGCATTCGCTGCTGGTCAAGTCGCCCAACGGCAACGCCGTCGTCACCCAGCCCGATACCATCGCCGCGCGCCAGTTCCAGGAATCCAGCCGCCTGGCCTTCGCGCAGGATTTCGAAGTCTGGACCAACAAGGGCCCCTGCCTGAACGGCCTGTTCATCCCCAGCGACGGACCCTTCATGAAGGCGCGTATCTGGTACAAGCAGTTCTTCAACCCCCGCGCCAAGGCGCAGGAATACCTGGAGCAGTGCGAAGGCTACTACGTGCCCAAGGGGGCAGTGCCTTACACCGACGCCCCCGCGACCGTCTGACGCAGCACGGGCGGCGGCCTGCCGGCGCCGACACGGCCTGTCCTCGCGACAGGCCGTTTTTTTTCAGGGGCGGCGGTGGGTGACATGGGTCAGCAGACACACCGAGCGCGCGGCATCGGTCCGTTCCGACACCCCGCCCGGCAGGCATGCCCACACCGAGGTGCCGCCGAAAGCGGCGGCGACCGCATCGACCGAGGCGAACCAGGCCTCGACCACCGCGTCGTATTCGTAGCCTGGCGGCCTCTCGCCCGCCACGCCGTTCCATACCAGGCGCGCAGCCGCTGCCCAGGGTGTGCCGGACAGCACCCCGAAATCGTCCTCCGCCAATCGCCGCCCCGGCGCCGCTGACAGGAACAGCACGACGCAGACGCCGGTTTCCGCACCTTCGATCAGGATCCGCTCGCCGGCCACCAGCGTGAAATTACGCACATAGGTGGAGAACACCCGGGGTTCGTCCGGCCGCATGATGGCGAGCGTTTCGGGGTCGTTCCAGATGTCGTCAGCCGCCTGGCGGTCGCGCAGCGACAGCAGGTTGACGCCGTCGTAGCCGGCGCTGGCGCCGCGCGGCAGGTCCGGCCGGTCGAGCACGCGCGAACACTGGCGCACGGCCCTGACCTTGTCCTGGACGTTGCGGCACTGGCGCCCGAGCGCGGAGTGCCCGCGCCAGGCCTGCGGGAAGTCCTCCGGCGCCAGCGCGGGGTTGCGCTTCGCCAGGTAGATCATCTTCCACTGCGCGCTCATGCCGAGGCGCCTGCCGGTGCCCGGGCGGCGCCGGCCTGCACCCGTTCCTGGCCGCTGGCGAGGAACATCGGCGAACCGATCAGCGGCAGCGCGAGCCGCCCGCGAAACATCTCGGGAATGGGCATCCCGCTACCCCCTTGGAAAAATCGTCGGGCCGACGGCCGCAGGCAGGCGCAGACGCTCAGCCGCGCGGCATCCCCAATCCGCGCTCGGCGATGATGTTGAGCTGGATCTCGTTGGTGCCGGCATAGATGGTGTCGGCGCGCGAGAAGAAGAACACCTGCTGCAGGCGGCGCAGCGCATCGCTGCCGGCATCCTCGCCGGCGCGCACGTCGCCGGCGACGCCGATCACGTCCATCGCCAGTTCGCCGAGCGCGCGGTGCCAGTTCGACCAGGCGTACTTGTAGATCAGCGCCTCGGGGCGCACCGTGGTCGAGCCGGTATCCTCCTCGAGCATGCGCAGACCGTTGTCGCGCAGGCCGCGCAGGCCGATCCAGGCATCGGCGATGCGCTGGCGGATCACCGGATCACGTGCCGCGCCGTTGGCGCGCGCGGCATCGATCAGCAGCTGCAGCTCGTGGGAAAAGTGCATCTGCTGGCCCAGCGTGGACACGCCGCGCTCGAAGCCGAGCAGCGCCATCGCCACTTTCCAGCCTTCGCCCGGCTTGCCGACGATGCAGTCGGCATCGGTGACCGCGCCGTCGAAGAACACCGAGTTGAACTCGGCCTCGCCGGTCATCTGCCGGATGGGGTGGATCTCGATGCCTGGCTGGTCGAGCGGCACGAGCAGGAAGCTCAGCCCCTCCCGCCCCGCCGAACCCGGCGTGCTGCGGGCGAGGACGAAGATCCAGTCGGACTCGTGTGCCAGCGAGGTCCACACCTTCTGCCCCTGCAGGCGCCAGTTGCCGTCCTCGTCCTGCCAGCAGCGCGTGGTGATGGCGGCGAGGTCGGAGCCGGCACCCGGCTCCGAATAGCCCTGCGCCCAGTATTCGCGGCCCTCGCGGATGCCGGGCAGGAAGCGGCGCTGCAGCTCGGGCGTGCCGAGCGCGATCAGCGTCGGCGCCAGCAGCGTCTCGCCGATGTGGCCGATGCGCCCGGGCCCGCCGGCGCGCACGTATTCCTCGTGGAAGGCGAGCTGCAGCGCCAGCGGCAGGTCGCGGCCGCCGTGCGCCTGCGGCCAGCCCAGGCCGACCCAGCCGCCGGCGGCCATCTCCTGCTCCCATTCCTTGCGCAGCGCCGGCCAGGCTTCCTCGTCACCGGGTCCGCCGCGATGCTTCAGGCAGGCGAAACGGCCGCTCAGGCGGGCTGCCATCCAGTCGGCGACTTCCTTGCGAAACGTCGATTCATCCATGTCGAGATTCCTTCCGCACCGCGCTCAGGCGGCGTCGAGCAGTTGCGCCGCCAGGGCTTCGCGCAACAGACGGGGGGTGCCGAGCCACTGGCTCGCCCACTGCGCACGCTTGAAATGCATCTGCGGGTCGTATTCCCAGGTGAAGCCGACACCGCCGTGGAGCTGGATCGCCTCCTGCGCGCAGTAGCGGTAGGCCTCGGTCGCGAGCACGCGCGCGGCGGCGGCTTCCGCCGCCAGCGCGGCATCATCCAGGCTCGCCGCGGCGACGCGCGCCGCCACCCCGCGCACCACCGAGCGCGCCGTCTCGATGCGCACCATCATCTCCGCGCAGCGGTGCTTGACCGCCTGGAAGCTCGCCACCGCGCGGCCGAACTGCACCCGCTCGGCGGTATAGGCGGTGGTCAGCGCCAGGCACTGCGCCGCCCCGCCCACCTGCTCCGCCGCCAGCTGCAGCATCGCCAGCGCCTGCGCACGCGCCAGGCCGGCCGCGGCGCTGCCCGGCACGTCGAGGCGCGCCGCGGCATCGAGGCTCACGCCGGCGAAGCGCCAATGCGCCTGCGGCCGGGTGAGGTCCCAGACTTCCAGCGCCGTGCGCTGCAGGCCGGCTGCATCGGCAGGCACTTCGAACAGGGCCACGCCGTCGCCGCCCTCGACGCGTGCGGCAACGTAGGCGAGCTCCGCGCTGCTGCCGTCGAGCACCTGGGCGGATTCACCTTCCAGCCGCCAGCCCTCGCCGTCGCGCCGTGCATGCAGCGTCAGGGATCCGGCGCGCGCATCCAGGCCCGGCCCCAGGATCAGCGTGGCGCTGCGCGTGCCTTCGGCCAGCGCCGGCAGGCAGCGCTGGCGGGCCGCTTCGCCGGCCGCGTGCAGCAGGGCGCCCTGCGCCAGCACCACGGTGGCGAAGAAAGGCGTGCGCGCCAGGCTGCGGCCCATTTCCTCCATCAGCAGCGCCAGCTCCACGGCGCCCAGGCCGAGGCCGCCGAACTCTTCCGGCACCTGTACCGCGGCCCAGCCCAGTTCGGCGATGCTGCGCCACAGGCCGGCGTCACTGTCGGCCTCCTTGCGCGCATTGCCGTGCCCGGCGAGGAAATCCGCCACCGTTTCGCGCAGTGCGCGCTGCTCGTCGTTGAGGGCCAGGCTGCTCACCGGCACACCTCGAACAGACCGGCCGCCCCCATGCCGCCGCCGATGCACATCGACACCACGATGTAGCGCACCCCGCGCCGGCGGCCCTCGATCAGCGCATGGCCGACCATGCGCGCGCCCGACATGCCGAAAGGATGGCCGATGGCGATGGCGCCGCCGTTGACGTTGAGGCGGTCGTTGGGAATGCCGAGCTTGTCGCGGCTGTACAGCACCTGGCAGGCGAAGGCTTCGTTGATCTCCCACAGGCCGATGTCGCCGACCGTGAGGCCGTGCCGGTCGAGCAGCTTCGGGATCGCGAACACCGGGCCGATGCCCATCTCGTCCGGGGCGCAGCCGGCCACGGCGATGCCGCGGTAGATGCCCAGCGGCGCGATGCCGCGGCGCTCGGCCTCGTCGCGGCTCATGACCAGCGCGGCCGAGGCGCCATCCGACAGCTGCGAGGCATTGCCGGCAGTGACGTATTCGCCCTGCTTCACCCACTGGCCTTCCTTGACCACCGGCTGCAGCTTGGCGAGATCTTCCAGCGTGGTGGAGGCGCGGTTGCATTCGTCGCGGGTGGCGATCACGTCCTCGTGGCCGACGGGCTTGCCTTCCTTGTCGAACAGCAGCTTCCTCGCCGCCAGCGGCACGATCTCGTCGTCGAACAGGCCGGCGGCCTGCGCCGCAGCAGTACGCTGCTGGCTCTGCAGCGAGAATTCGTCCTGCGCCGCGCGCGAGATGCCGTAGCGCGCCGAGACGATCTCGGCGGTTTCCAGCATCGGGATGTAGGCGGCGGGCACGATCGCCTTCACCGCCTCGGACTGCGCGCGGTAGCTGTTCTTGTGCTTGGTCTGGGTCAGCGACAGCGACTCGACGCCGCCGGCGACCGCGATCTTCATCTCGCCGGCGAGGATGTTCTTGGCGGCGACGCCGATCGTCATCAGGCCGGAGGCGCACATGCGGTCGAGCGCCATGCCCGGCACGCTGTCGGGCAGGCCGCCGGTGTAGGCGCACAGGCGGCCGATGTTGTAGGCCTGGGTGCCCTGCTGCACGGCGGCGCCGATGATCACGTCCTCGACGGCCTCCGGCTCGATGCCGGCGCGCTCGACGACGGCGCGCACGACGTGGCCGCCCAGCACCGGCGCCTCGGTGTCGTTGAAGGAACCGCGGAAGGACTTGGTCAGCGCGGTGCGCGCGGTGGAAACGATGACGGCTTCGGTCATGGCGATGCTCTCTCCGGGAATTCGGGTGGCAGGATGGGAACGCGCTGCTGCAGTGCGCTCAGTCGTTGAAGGTGTAGCGGCTGATGGTGTCGACCACACAGCCCGGGCGCTCGCTGCCCTCGATCTCGATGGTGACGCGCACGGTCGATTGCACCGCGTCCTTGATACGCTCGACCTTCAGGATCTCGCCGCGGCCGCGGATGCGGCTGCCGGCCTTGACCACCGCCGGAAAGCGCACGCGGTCGCAGCCGACGTTGACGCCCATCTTCAGGTTGTCGGCGCGGATCAGCTGCGGCAGGAACAGGTTGGCGAGCGCCAGGGTCAGGTAGCCGTGGGCGATGCAGGCGCCGAAGGGGCCATCCTTGGCACGCTCGGGGTCGACATGGATCCACTGGTGGTCGTCGGTGGCATCGGCAAACCGGTCGATGCGCTCCTGGCGGATCTCGATCCAGCCGGTCACGCCCAGGTCGGGGTCGGCGGCAAACAACTCGTCCGCACTGGAAAACACTTTTGTCATCTTCATCCTCCGATTGCCCGCGAAGGGATCGTCGCGAGCAGGCCCGAGGTCGTGACCGGGAACGGAGCCGTACTGCCGTACAGCGCGTGCCGGAGTCGCGAGATCGGGACGCGCAATGGATCCATGCGCGGGTAGTCAGGCGTGCTGCGAACTGACGGACAGCACTTCGCCGGTCATGTACGAGGCGTAGTCGCTGGCGAGGAAGACCATCACGTTGGCCACTTCCCACACTTCGGCGGCGCGGCCGAAGGCTTCGCGGCCGGCGAGCTGGGCGAGCAGTTCCTCGCTGGAGGCCTTCTTGAGGAATTCGTGCAGCGCGATCGACGGCGACACCGCGTTGATGCGCACGCCGTGCTCGGCCGCCTCCAGCGCCGAACAGCGCGTCAGCGCCATCACCCCGGCCTTGGCCGCGGCGTAGTGCGCCTGGCCCTTCTGCGCGCGCCAGCCGAGCACCGAGGCGTTGTTGACGATGGCGCCGCGGCCGCGCTTTTCCATGTGCGGCAGCATCGCGCGCGTCATGCGGAAAGTGCCGGTCAGGGTGATGTCGAGCACCCGGCTCCACTCCTCGTCCGTCATCTCGGCAACGCGCTTCTCGCCGCCGAGGCCGGCGTTGTTGATCAGCACGTCGACGCCGCCCAGCCTGTCCTCGGCGGCGGCGACCAGGGCCTGCACTTCCTCTTCGTTGGTGACATTGCACAGCTGGCCCCACACGTTCTGCAGCCCGGTGTCGGCCTTCAGCTTCGCCACTGCCTCTTCCAGCCGGCGCGGGTGGATGTCGGAGATCATCAGCGCGCGGCAGCCTTCCTCGGCGCTCTTCTTCGCCGCGGCGAAACCGATGCCGGCGCCGGCTGCGGCGGTGATCAGGACGGACTTGCCGGCAAGCAGCTGGTGGCCGGGCACATAGGGGGGCGCTTCTTTCACGACGCAGACCTCGAAGGGTGGATACGCCGCCATTTATAGGGGGGCTCACGGAAGGCGGCATCGTCAAAACGGACGGTGCCCGGCAAGACCCGGCCGGCGGCAAGGCGGCCGTTTCCGCCGCAGGCGGCATTCCCCGCGCGAGGCTACCGCCCATCGGCTCCCCCGCCGCCGCCGCAGCGCTTCAGGAGTCGATCAGGGCGATGGCCGATATCTCCACCAGGATGTCGGGGCCGGCAAGGGCCTGGACGCCGACCAGCGAGAACGCATGGGGCGGAAACGGCGCGCCCTCCAGCGCCACGCCCAGCGCCCGCATGAACTGCTCGCCCACCGCCGGCGTCAGGTTCTTCAGATACACGGTGCTGCTGAGCACGCGATCGACCGAAGTGCCGGCCGCCTCCACCGCGGTACGCAGATTGCGCAGCGCCTGTACCGCTTGGGCGAAATGGTCGTCGCCGCCGATGAGGGCGAAATTCTCGTCGAGCGCCGACTGGCCGGCGATGAACGCCATTTTCCCGGCGCTGCTCACCACCACCTGAGAGAGTCGGTCGAATTTCAGCAGCTTGTCTGGATTGATGCGTTGAACGGGCATGGTCCGCCTCATGTGGGATTGGGCCGCCCGATGGCACGGGCGGCAGGAATGGCCCGCCGGGGGATTCCCGGTACGGGCAGGAAGGGGGGCCGGCGCTGCGGCTCAGGCTGTGCCACGGTCGGGCGGGGAGGCGCCGAGGATCAGGTCGGCGGCCTTTTCGGCGATCATGATGATCGTCGCGCTGGGGTCGCCGGTCGTGATCCTGGGCATCACCGAGCCATCGACGACCCTGAGCCCGTCGACGCCGCGAACCCGCAGCCTGTCGTCCACCACCGCCAGCGCGTCATTGCCCATGCGGCAGGTGCCGACCGCTTCATGGTTGACCCTGCAGGTGTCGCGGAAGAACGCGTCGAGATCGGCATCGCTCGTGCAATGCGCGCCCGGAAAGCATTCGCGGCCGCGGTATGGCGCATAGGCCGGCTGGGCGAAGACCTCGCGGGCCATCCTGACGCCGCGCCTGAGCACTTCGCGGTCGCGCGCTTCGCTCAGGTAATTGGTGTCGATGACGGGCTTGTCCAGCGGATCGGCCGAGCGCAGGCGCATCTGCCCGCGGCTTTCCGGCCGCGTAAGGATGACCAGGTTGGTCACGCCATGCTCCCCGGGGAGCGCGCCGTCGATGCCGACCAGCAGCGGCAGCAGGTAGTACTTGAGGTCGAGCTCGTCATGGCCCGCGGCGCCGGAGCGCAGATAGGCCACGGCGTCGGTGCTGTTTCCCGCCAGCGGGCCGCGGCGGGCAAGGAGATACTGCAGGCCGGCTTTCGCCTTTGCGAGATTGCTGCTGACCAGGGTGTAGTCGGTCACCGGCAGCGGACAGGCGACCTGCACCGAAGTGCCGACATGGTCGTGAAGATTCTGCCCCACGCCCTTCAGGTCGACGACGGGCTCGATGCCGAGCGGGCGCAGATGATCCGCATCGCCGATGCCCGACAGCATCAGCAGCTGTGCCGACTGGAAAGTTCCGCCGCACGAGATCACCTCCCTGCCGGCACGGGCCTTCCTCGTTTCCGAAGACTGGCGGTATTCGACGCCGGCGACGCGCCCGCCGTCGTACAGCAGCCTGGTGACATGGGCGCCGGTCTCGATGCGCAGGTTGGGCCGCCGCCGGACGGGCTTCAGATAGGCGACGGCGGTGCTGATGCGGCGCCCGCCCTTGATAGTGCGCTCGGACGGCCCGAAGCCTTCGGGTCTGGCGCCGTTGTGGTCGTCGCTGTAGGGGTGGCCCGCCTGCCGCGCCGCTTCCATCCAGGCCTGCTGTGCCGGGTTGGCGATGCGGGCCTGCGTCACCGGCAGCGGGCCGCTGCCGCCGTGGAAGCGGCTTTCGCCGTGCTCGTTGCTTTCGGCACGCTTGAAATAGGGCAGCACCTCGGCGTAGGACCAGCCGGCATTGCCGAGGCTGGCCCACAGATCGAAGATTTCCGGCGCGCCGCGGCTGTAGCACATGCCGTTGATCGAGCTGCTGCCCCCCAGCACCTTGCCGCGCACGTCGGACAGGACGCGGCCGTTCAGATGCTTCTGCGGCGCCGTTTCGTAGTGCCAGCTGAACATCCCGCCCTGCAGCATCGGAAAGAAGCCCGCGGGCATGTGGATCAGCGGGCTCTTGTCGGGGCCGCCGGCCTCCAGCAGCAGCACCCTGTGCTGCGGATTGGCCGACAGCCGGTTGGCCAGCACGCAGCCCGCGGACCCGGCACCGACGACGATGAAATCATATTCTTCACGAATGGACACGGCTTCCCCCAATACTTTTTGATCAAACCGATACCGTTCGGGCTGAGTCCTTCGAGTGCGCTCAGGACAGGCCCTTCGACAGGCTCAGGGCGAACGGTGCCAAGGAAACGGCATTGCGGCTTCCCCTGTATTTCATTGAGATTTCCCGCACCTCTGCGTCGGGGCTCACACCAGATCGAAGCGGTCGGCCAGCCTTGCCGCCGGAATCAGGAAACGCCGGAGCTTGGTGCTGAACAGCCCGGGGAAGCGGACCTCCGCCGGGCGCTCACAGCCCAGCACGGCGTTGTCGGGCCGGTCCGCGGCGAGGGCGCGGGCGACGTCCATGCCCATCATCGGCCCCAGTTGATTGCCCCAGGAGCCGAAGTTCATCAGCGCGAACACGCCCTCCTCCACCCGGTAGAACTTGGGGTAGGCGCGCTCGTAGACTGCCGAGGAGTTGTGCGTCATGCCGGTCCAGTAGGTTTCCAGCTCGATGCGCAGGTTTCCGACCTCTGGATGGACGCGCCGCAGATGGCGGAGGAAATAGCGGAAATGGATGTCGCTGCGGTGCGCACGGCCGACGCCGGGAATGGTCGCGGTGATGAGGCGCCCCTTGCCATCGACGACCATCGGATAGAGCCCCGCGGGATGCTGGCTCAGCGCCACCCGCGTGGGGTTGATGAGCTCGAGCAGCGCCTGCGGCAAGGGGCGCGTGGCGAGGCCGCAGGCGAGCAGCGGGAACTGGGTGCGCGCCAGCTGCGGATGGAAGCCCGCGCCCACATGGCCATTGGTACACAGCACCACGCGATCGGCGAGCACGCTGCCGGACGCCGTGCGCAGCTTCCAGCGCCCGCCGTGCCGCTCGCAGGCCAGTGCCGGCGAGTCGCCGTACACCCGGGCGCCCTGGTCGATGGCGGCACCGACCATGCCGTTGGTGAACAGGAAAGGATTGACGCAGCCGCCGTTGCGCCACAGCGTTCCGGACACATAGCGCTCGGTCCCCAGCAGCGGACGCAGCCGCTCGGGGCCGAGGATCTCGACCTCGAGGCCCAGCGCGGCCCAGCGCTGCGCCTTGGTTTCGAGCTCCGGGCTTTTCTTGCGCGCGACTTCCAGCAGCCCGGAGTGCACCTGGTCGGCATCGATGGCATGGCGCGCGCAAAGATCGAAAACGATGTTGCGGTTTTCGATCAGGCAGTCCAGCAAGGGCCGCCCCTTGCCGGGCAGCGCTTCCAGCGGCTCCAGCGACAGCAGGTAGGGCTGCACGTGCCCGGCATTGCGCCCCGACGCGGCATCGGCCGGCTGGGCGGCATCGATGAGCACGGTATCCACGCCCTGCTCGGCCAGATGCAGGCTCAGCGATGCCCCCACCACGCCCGCGCCGACGACGACGATGTCGGCTTCCAGGTCGGCGTCCAGCCGGCGGTATGCAGGCGGCGTGTGGTCGAGCGACCACACGCTGCGTTCGACCGGCACGCTCCCCGTTTCGTACGGATCGGCCGCTGCCGGCCGTCCGCAAACTGCTTCGATGTGTTGCTGGGTCATGGACTTGCCGTCAGAAGTTGTACTTGACGACCAGGGACAGCTGATCGCGGTCGGTCAGCGTTCTCTCTTTCTTCAGCTCGGTGTTCGCCTTGCCGAGGAAATCCAGATAGGTCAGCTCGAAGCTCAGGTTCTGGTTGTAGGTCAGCGTCGCGCCGATGCTGAAACGGCGATCGCCTTCGCCGCCCACCGGCCCCATCAGGGTCCGGCCGCTCAGCTGCTGCGAATAGCTGATCGGGATTTCCAGGTCCCAGCCGCGAAAGACGCCGTCGTAGTTCAGGTACAGGGAGGTGGAGATGCCGAGCCCGTGCCCGGACATGCTCAGCTTGCCCGAGGCCGGGAAGTAGTCGGCCATCGGTCCCAGCGAAGCCACGCCCGGCGCCTTGATCTTCTTCACGCTCCTGACGTCGATGTAGGAGACCTCGGCCAGGAGCAGCGCGCCATCGGCAAGATCCGAGCGGCCGAAGTTGATGAAGGAGTTGATGCTGGTCTGGAGCACGTTCGCCCGGCTCGGCGTCGGTATGCCATAGCCCGACTCCGGGTCGACCACGGCGTCGACCAGTTCCGGCGCCCCTCTCTTGTACGCGATCTCCCCGGCGAGCGTGGCCATGCCCAGGGTCGTGCTCAAGGAAGCGCCGATGAGCTTCACGTCGTCGAAGTAGCGATTCCGGTAAGTGCCGCCTTCGAGCGCATTGCCGGCACCGAAGACATCGATCTCGGGCAGCGCGATGCGGTCGTGGTAGTTGAGGTAGTACAGGCCCAGCTCGGTTTCCTCGGTGACGCGATAGCGCGTGCCCACGCCCCACTGCCCGGTACTGCCCGGTTTCTTGTCGCCCTGCCGCTCACCGAAGGAGCAGGTATAGCCGCCCTCCGCATTGGGCAGGTAGGGGCCGAGGCAGGAGTTTCCGGGACCGGACGAGTCGCCGGAATTCAGGAAGGAGCCGGGCGCGGCGCTCACGGTCGGGTGCCAGCCGTACTGCGCATGGGCCATCAGCGTCCAGTTCGGCATCGGCCGGTAGATCAGCGAAACCTGATCCTCCGGCAGCAGCAGATCCTTGGTTTCGGTACCGGGGATGTCGCTCTTCGAGCCATCCACCGGCCCCTGGGCGAGGGAAATCGCGGGGAAGAACAACGCCTCGCCCCAGGACACGACATGCCTGCCGAGGCGGAGCGTCGCATCGCCATCGCCTACGCCGAAGCTGGTGAAGGCGTAGGCATCCAGGATGCGGCTGTAGCCGCCGTGGTAGCGGCGCGCCTTGTCGCTGAAGCTTCCCGGCGCATCGGCAGTATTGAGGAAGGGCCCCTTGTTGTCCGTGCCGCGGTGGTAGACGTCGTCGTAGAAGGTGCTGGCCGAGAACACGAAGCCGCTCCTGTCCTTGGACAGCTTGCCTTCGAGCAGCAGGCCCAGGCGGTTGGCGGTGAGGGCGCCCTTGTCGAAGTTCTTGTTGCCATCGACGTCCAGCAGCAGCGGATCGGGCGACTTCAGCCGGGTCGCGAGGGTATAGGTCGCGGTCGCCTTCCAGTCGAGTTTCACGCCGTTGTCGTAGACGATGGGCTCGCCGGCGGCTGCGGGCGAACAAAGGGCGGCGCCCAGGACTGCGGCGGCGACGGGGGACAGCTTGAACATCTGTTTGCTCATTTCGGTCTCCTGCTCAGTTGCCGACCTGGCGCAAGGCTTCCGGGCCGAACATCGTCGGGTTCATCTTTCCGGCATTCAGGATCGGGCCGATCGGGCGTTCCTGGAAAAGGTTGTGGGCGATGTAGCCCCCGGTGTTCAGGTCGTGGTAGAAGCTGTTGCCGGCGTGCCAGCCCTTGAGATCGAATGCGTAGTAGTGAGCGATGAAAGCGTGCTGCCAGAGCGCGCCCCGGCTGTCGTAATAGTCGGATACCGAGGCTTGCCAGTTATCCTCGTCGAGGAACAGGACGCGCCTGCCGAAAACGTGGCGGAAACCTTCCTTCAGCTTCCCCTCGAGCACCCAGACGCGGCGCAGCTCGTAGCGCAGATAGTCCGGGTTGGCATGATTGGGCTTCAGCAGATCGGCGTACTTGACGTCCTTGCCATGGAGCCGATAGGTGTTGGCCGGAAGATAGATCTCCCGCTTGCCCAGCATCTTCCATTCGTATCGGCCGGGATCGCCGTTCATCAGCCGGTCCTGGTCGATCGTCATCAGCCCGGAAGTGCCTGAAAGCGGCATGTCGTAGCCGTATATCGGCAGCTGCCTGACGCGGCGGGTGCCCGAGTCGTAGTTCCAGGCAAGGCGCTTGTCCTTGCCCAGGTCGACAGGCTCCACGGCCGAGGACACCGAACCGCGGTCACGCACGGGAAGCATCGTCAGCGTCATCGCATACGCCATGATCTTCCCCATCGGCTTGCCGAGCTCCTCGGGCTCGGTGACGACGTTAAGGTTCAGGTTGCGCTGCTGGCCCCAGAAGACTTCGCCCGTCGACTGCACGTTGGCAATGTCGCGCAGGATGTCCTCGGTGAAGGCGATGGCGGGGAAGGTCGTGTTCACGAGCAATTCCATGGCCTGCCCGGGAATCGGGAAGGGCGGCGTGCCCTGGTAGCCGGTGTATCCCGGGCCGCTCCCGATCAGCTCCGCCTCGAGCGCATTCCTGCGCGCGACTTCACAGACCTTGTCGTCGTACCTGAAGTCGCGCCTGCCCTCGTACACTGGGATCCTGAACGTGGGATAGCGACGGAACATCTCCTGCTGGCCTTCGGTCAATTTATCCGCATGCTTGTCGAAATTGGCCGAAGTGATCTCGAAGACGGGCTTGTCGTCGGGATACGGGTCGACCGGATGTTGACCGGTGTATGGCTCATACTGGACGTGCGGCGGCGTTCCCAGCCATTTCCCTGAAAATGCGGGAATGCTGCCGTCGGCATTCGGGCCGGCCTCGGCCCCAATGCAGGTGAGTTCCTTGCCGAGCTTCGCGGCCTCGGCGGCATCCACCCTGGACAATGCGCTGGTACTCGTGCACAAGAGCCCGACGGATGTCGACAATACGAATAGCGCTCTGGTCCTTCTCATCGTTCGCTCCTTTGGTTTTCGCATTTCCTGAACCGTTCTTTTGATTGTTCAGTTCCCCGGCGCCTGACCATGGAATGTCCTAGCCACCTCCCTGGCGGACGAAAGCGTCTCGGCAGGCGCACCGAGACCTTTGGAAAAAATGGTTTCGGCGCTCACGATGCCGATCGTGAACGACCGGGAAGCCCGCAAGCGGCAATGCCGCAGCCCCACCGGAAAAGGCAGCCGGTGCTCATTTCCCGTGGTTCTCGAATGCGACGCCGTGCTGCATCCGGCGCGGCGCGCGGCGCAGCATGGCAAGCGGCAGCAGGGCCAGCGCCATCAGCGCCGCGCACAGCGACACCGGCAGCAGGTAGCTTTTCGTGGTGTCGACCAGATGGCCGAAAAGCATGGGGCCGAGCGCAGCGCCGAGGCCCGAGATCAGGTTGCCGATCCCGAGCAGGCTGCCGAAACTGCGCTGCCCGGCGAATTCCATCAGCAGGGTGGGCGACATCTGGTTGACCAGATTGAATGTCGTCCCCCAGGCCAGCACGAACAGCACGATCGCCGCCAGTCCAAAGCCCGGATGCGATGCCTGCAGCAGGCACAGCAGGCCGATGCTGCCGATGACGATGCCGAGCGCCAGGGTGCGCCCCGCGCCTTGCCGCGTGCTGAGCGCGCCGAACGACAGGCTGCCGGCGATCGTCGCCGCGGCGATCGCCCCGTAGGCCGCGGCAGCCTGCGCAGCCGAGTAGCCGACGGACACCAGATAGGGAACCAGGCCCATCAGGATGCTGAGGCCGCTCAGCGTGACCAGCAGGAACATTGCGATCCACAGCCAGTAGTGCGGCATGCGCAGGACCTCGCCGGCCCCGCGCCCGCCTGTCTCGGCCGCCGCCGCGCCGCCCGCGCCCGATGCCCGTGCGGGCATGCGCACCAGGCCCAGCAGCAGGGGCACGCAGACGGCGAGGATGGTGACCGCCCCGGCCTGCATCGCAACGCGCAAGCCCAGGACTTCGACCATGCGATTGAGCCCGATCGGCAGCACCGTGCCTCCGGCGGCGACCACGGCGAGCAGGATGCCGAATGCCAGGCCCTGCCGTCTCGGCGAAAACCAGTGCGACACGAGGATGAAGGACGGCACGTAGGTCGATGCGCCGACGCCGGCGCCGCAGAGGGCGATGGCGGCAGTGAATGACGCGAGATCGGCGCTGTGGGCGGCCGCCAGGTAGGCCAGCCCGGTGACCAGGCCGCCGGTGGCCATCACCGGCCGCGGCGCGACATGATCGAGCAGCCAGCCCGCCGCCGGCATGGCCAGCGTCATGGAGACCATGAATACCGTGGCGATGCGGGCCGCCTGTTCGTGACTGCACTGGAACATCTCGATGATCGGCAGCGTGAAGATACCGAATGCATTGAGCGTGAAGCCGAAGCTGATGCTCATGACAATTCCCAGCCCCAGAACCAGCGTCCAGGCTCCATTCGAATTGGAACTGGAGTTGGAATTGGAATTGGCGAAGCGTGTCATCGATTGGCGGCCTGCATGAATGGCTCGGGAAAAGCGAAGTGGATCTGCAGCGGATTGCGTTTGCAGAGGATTCCGCTGCAAGGCAAATGCCATTGCGCCGGAGCGGAGATTCGTTCCGAGGAAAAGGGCTGGATTCGGCGATGGGAATGCTAGCCAAGGCGCCTGAAGCCGGACAAGTACCACCTGGTACCGGGCACGGCATCCATTTCACGCACATGCCGGACATGCCGATGACGGCCGCTGCCGGCCCCATGGCCATTGCGCTGCCGCTCATGCAAACTGCCCGCCTCGCCAAGGGAACACGAATGAACGACAGTCTTTCCGCCCTGACCGGCCTGATCTACGAAGGCGTTTCCGATGCCGTGCCCTGGCAGGGCTTTGCCGAAGGCTTGCGGGTGGCGCTCGGCGCCCGCAACGTGTTCGTCACGCTGCACCATGCCGACGACGGCGGCCACGACATCTTCGTCGGCGCCTGCGAGCCCGGGGACGACGTCGACTGGGTTGCGGTGGAGAGCACCTACCGGGCAGAGTTCATGGAGGACGACCCCTTCCGGCCCGGCAGCATGGAGCCGGGGCAGCTGGGCCTGCTGAAACCCTCGCAGGGCGGCTCAAGGCGGCACGTCCTTTTCGAGCACCTGCAGATCGCCCGGAGCCTGCGGGCCTGCGTTGCCGAACCCGGCGGCATCAAATGCTGGATCGACGTGGTCCGGAGCATCCGGCACCCCGCCCCATCGTTCAGCGCGGCCGACCTTGCCTTGATGCGGGCCTTGCTGCCGCACCTGACGCGGGCGCTCGGGCTCTATGCCCAGCTGAAGCGGCAGGAAACCGAGAAAGCCATCTACGAGAACATGGTGGAGCACTTCGCCCTGGGCTGCGTCCTGCTCAACGACAAGCGCGAAGCCATCCACATCAACCGCGTGGCATCTTCCATCATCGAGCTGAGCCCGGACGTGGCGCTCGTCCGCAGGCAACTGAGGCTGGGCGACCGGTCGGCCCAGGCGATGTTGAGCGAAGCCATCGACAAGGTGATTTCCGCGCGCCTGCAGGCGGGCTCCGGCGACGGCGGAGAGCTGGTGCGTCTGGGCGGCTGCCAGAGCCGGCTGATCGCCCTCCTCGTCTATCCGGCACCGTTGCTGCACTATTACCGCGGAGGACAGGCTCCCTGCGCCGTCATCTACCTGTCGGACCTCACGGCAAACCTCGAGGCCCTCCGCCCCACCCACGCCCAGTCCCTGAAGCGCATCGGCCTGCTGTTCGGCCTCACCCGGCAGGAAGCGGCGCTGGCCCTGTTCCTCGCCTACGGCAACACCATCGCCGAAGCGGCGCAGCAGATGGGAATCGCCGAAACTGCGGCGCGCAATTACTCGAAGAAGATCTACGCCAAGATGGGCATCGCCAGCCAGGCCGACCTGATCCGCCTGATGCTCCGCAGCATCTCGTTCCTGCGTTAGGCCCAATGCTGTTTCCTTGGCGCCGTTCGCTCTGAGCCTGCCGAAGGGCCTGTCCTGAGCGCAGTCGAAGGGCTCAGCCCGAACGGTATTGGCTCAATCAAGCAGTATTGGCCTTGGGCCCCGCGGTTCCGGGCCGGAGATGTGGAAGCAGGAGAGCAAGACCTGATAGGCTGATCCGTATCAGCAAGCGACGAAAATCCCACGGCACGGAGTCCGACATGAACATCCCGCACAACGAATTCAAGCAGCGCCTGCTGCACGGCGAACAGCAATACGGCCTGTGGCTGGGCCTGGCGCAGACGCTGAGCGCCGAGATCTGCGCCGATGCCGGCTTCGACTGGCTGCTGATCGATGCCGAGCACGGCCCCAACGACCTGCGCAGCATCCTCGCCCAGCTGCAGGTCATCGCCGCCTACGGCTCGCACCCTGTGGTGCGCCCGCCCCACGGCGACCACGTACTGATCAAGCAGCTGCTCGAGACCGGCGTGCAGACCCTGATGATTCCGATGGTGGAGTCGGCGGCGCAGGCCGCGCATCTGGTGCAGGCGATGCGCTATCCGCCGCACGGCATACGCGGCGTCGGCAGCGCACTGGCGCGGGCCTCGCGCTGGGGACGGATCGGCGATTACATGCACACCGCCAACGACGAAATGTGCCTGCTGGTGCAGGTGGAGACCCGCGCCGGGCTGGAGAACCTCGACGCCATCCGCGCGGTGGAGGGCGTCGATGGCATCTTCTTCGGCGCCGCCGACCTCGCCGCCTCCTTCGGCCTGCCGGGCGAGGCCGACCATCCCGACATCGTGCGCATGATCGAGGACGGGCTGCGCCGGGTCAGCGCCCAGGGCACCTGGGGCGGCGTGCTGTGCGGCGACCGCGCGCTGGTGCAGCGCTACCAGGCCGCCGGCGCGCGCTTCGTCGCGGTGGGCGTCGATTCGATGATCCTGTCGGCCGCGACTTCGCAGCTATGCGCGACCTACAAGCCGGACACGGCAAAGGCCGCGACGGCGGCGAGCTACTGAGCTGCCGCCGGGCCGGTCACCTGGCGTTTCTCCCACCTGCCCGTTCTCGGCACGGGCGTTCGCCAAGCTCGACGCTCTGCTCGAATGCGCCAGCGAGGACCAGCTCACGATCAAGATCCGCCAGAACGGCATCCACGCCACGCCGACCTTCATGATCGACGGCCTCGTCGCCGCCGACATGAGCAGCGGCGATGAAGTCGAAGCCTGGCTGCAGAAGCTCGGCCTTGCCTGATCCGGCGCGGAGGAGTTCGAAGCGGAAGCCTGCGCCACGGCGAGGCCGAGGGACGGGCGGCTGAACGGGGCGCGCGCCGAAGCGCGGCCGATGCAGCTCACAGGCTATGCCGCAGGAAGGGGCGTGGCTTCATCCCGCCCGCACTCCACCGCCAGAATCCGCGAGCGCGTCGCCACGATCTTCCACGCCCCGTCGATGCGGCGGTACTCGTCGTCGTACATCACGCCCAGCCGGCGGGTCGCGCCGGTTTCGGCGTCGAGGTTGAAATAGGACAGCGCCCAGCGCCCGCGGGCGTGATCGCCGGCGAGCAGCTCGATTTCCGGGTTGGCGCCGTGGTGGCTGTCGCGCACGCGCGGGTGGCAGGCGAGCGACCGGTAGAGCGCGACGAAGGCGTCGCGGTCCTCGAAGCGGCCGACCGCCTCGTAGTCGATGACGACGGGGCCGGCGGCGAAGCAGTCGCGGATGCTTTCCACCTCCTTCAGATCGCAGGCATTCAGGTAGCGGTGCTTGAGGCTGCGGATCGCCTCCAGCGCTTCGAGGCGGGCGATGCGTCGTTCGAGTTCCATCGTGTGCTCCCTTCAGCTCACCCGCGCCGGATGAAAGGCCGGCGGCGCGCCGAGGATGTTGCGCCAGCTCGGCGGTTCGCGCCCGCCCTCGTCGCGCACGCCGTAACGCTGCGCGAGTTCGGCGGCGATCTGCGTCTGCCCGGACAGCGCGGCCAGTTCGGGATCGCGCCACAGTGCGTGGATGACGCGGCCGACGAATTGCGGGCTCTCGCTGCGCGCCATGAAGTCGCCGTAGGCGTCGCTGCGGCGGCGGGCGGCGATCTCGGTGCGCTCGGTGCGCTGCACGCCGAGCCACAGCGACAGCGCCGCCACGCCCGTACCCTCGAAATCCACCGCCATGTCGGCGGCCATCTTGTCACAGCCGGCCTTCTGCGCGCCGTAGGCCGGGCCGTGCATGTAGCAGCCGGCGCCATACGACGAGGTGAAGGCGACCAACCCTCCCCCCGCCCTCAGCAGCAGCGGCGCGGCATGCCAGGCGGCGACGTAGTTCGAGCGCAGGCCGACGCCGAAGATACCGGCCTGGGCGAGCGGCTTGGTCCAGAAGGGGCCGGGGTCGATCAGGCTGTCGTCGATGTGGATGGCGTTGTTCACCAGGATGTCGAGGCGGCCCTGCTCGCGGCCGACGCGCTCGAACAGCGCCTGCACCTGGGCATCGTCGGCGTGGTCGCAGTGCACCGCGATGCCCTGCCCGCCGGCGGCGGTGACGGCCGCTGCCGCATCGTGGATGGTGCCGTGCAGCACCTCGTCGCCGAGGCGAACACTGCCCTCCACAGTGCTGCGCCCGGTCACATAGACGGTCATGCCGGCGGCGCCCAGCGCCTCGGCGATGCCGCGGCCGACGCCGCGGCTCGCGCCGGTGACGACGGCAACGCCGCGGGATGGGGATGTGTTCATCGGATCTCCTTGCGGCCCGAATGCCGCCTTGTATCGTGCCGTCTCAGACCGGCGGCGGACGACGGTCCGCCCACGGCGCAGCCTCTTCGAGCTGCGCCGCCAGCGCGATCAGCCTTGCCTCGCCGCCGAAAGGCGCGGCGAACTGCGCGCCCACCGGCAGGCCTTCGGCGCTCCAGTGCAGCGGCACCGACATCGCCGGGTGGCCGCTGATGTTGAACATCGACGTGAACGCCGAGGCCAGCACCGCACGCCGGGCAAAGTCGTCGAAAGGCTGGTCGAGCGAGAGTTCGCCGAGCCTGGGCGGCAGCGCCGCGGTGGTCGGCGACAGGATCAGGTCGTAGCGCGAGAACACTTCGTCGAGAATGCGGCCGGCCTGGTCGAAGACCGCGCGCGCGCCGAGTATCTGCCCGGCGCTGTAGTTTTTCGCCTTCTGCATGCTCTGCCAGTCGAGCGGCTCGAATTCGTCCTCGCGCGCCTCGCGGCCGAGCGCCTTCTCGCGCACACGCACGGTGTGCAGCATGCCGCTGGCGGTGACCACGCCCATGCTGCCGGCCATTTCCAGGAAAGGCAGCGCCTCCAGCGACAGCGGCTCGACATGGTGGCCGAGCCCGGCGCACAGCGTCGCCGCCTTGTGCGCCGCCGCCAGGCATTCCGCATGCACGCCCATGCCGAACAGGTTGGCCTCGAACAGGCCGATGCGCAGCCCGCGCGGCGCCTGCGTCAGCGCGGCGAGCAGGTCGGTGACCGACGGCGCGGTGCGCGTGCCGGCCTCCGGCCCCTGGCTGAGCTGCATCAGCAGCGCGGTATCGCGCACGCTGCGGCTGATGACGTTGTGCGCCGACAGCCCCAGCCAGCCTTCCAGTGCGCGCGGCCCCATCGGGATCAGGCCGCGGCTGGGCTTGAGCCCGAACAGGCCGCAGTGCGAGGCCGGGATGCGGATCGAGCCGCCGCCGTCGCTGGCGTGCGCTGCGGGCAGCACGCCGGCGGCGATCGCCGCCGAGGAGCCGCCCGACGAGCCGCCCGAGCTGTACGCCAGGTTCCAGGGATTGCGCGTCAGCCCGAACAGGCGGGACTCGGTGGTCGCGGTCTGGCCGAACTCGGGACTGGTGAGCTTGGCGAAGATGTTCAGCCCTGCCGTCCGATAGCGCTGCACCAGCGTGGAATCGTGGTCGGCCATCGCATCCTTGAAGAAGGCGCAGCCGTTGGTGGTCACCGTGCCTTCGAGGGCGACGCCGAGGTCCTTCAGCGCGAAGGGCACGCCGGCCAGCGGCGGACGCGCTTCGCGCTCGGCCTTGCCGGCGCCGTCCAGCGCCCGCGCATGCGCGCGGGCGAGTTCGTAATGCGGCACGGCGACGGCATTGATGGCGGAACGGGCTTCGACGCGGGCGAGCGCGGCTTCCAGCACTTCACCGGGGCGAATGTCGCCGCGCCGGATCAGGCCTGCGATCCCGATCGCATCCCAGCTTTCGTACTCCGGCAGCGGCAAGGCCGCGACCTCGCCAGCCGCTGCCGCCCCGGCAAGCCCCAGGCCGCTTGCGGCGGCGCCGCCCAGCGCCGCGCCGGCCTTCAGAAAGTCACGGCGCCCCTGCGCCGGCGCCTGCCCGGTCATGTTCAGCTACCCCACACCTTCTGCGCCGGCACGGCCTGCTTCATCAGTTCGTCGACCATCGCACCGGCTTCGAGCGGCGTCAGGCGCGCGCCCTTGTCCTGCTGCGGGCCGGTGCGCCAGCCGTCGCACACCGAGATGCGCCCGCCCTGGCTCTCGAACACCTGGCCGCTGACGTGCGCGGACAGCTCGCTGCCCAGCCACACCACCAGCGGCGCGACGTTCTCCGCCGCCCACAGGTCGAAGCTGCCGTCCTCGGGCTTCTTCACCACGTCGGCCATCGCGCTCTCGGTCATCGAAGTGCGTGCGGACGGCGCGAGCGCATTGGCGGTGACGCCGTAGCGCGCCATCTCGGCCGCCTGCACCAGGGTCAGCGCGGCGATACCGCCCTTCGCCGCGGAATAGTTCGACTGCCCCACCGAGCCCTGCAGGCCGGCGCCGGAACTGGTGTTGATGATGCGCGCGGCGATCCTGTTGCCGGCCTTGGCCTGGTCGCGCCAGCGCCTGCCGAGGATGTTCGCCAGGCAGAAATGGCCCTTCAGGTGCACCCGCATGACCTGGTCCCAGTCGTCCTCGGACAGGCTGACGAACATGCGATCGCGCAGGATGCCGGCATTGTTCACCACCACATGCACTTCGCCGAAGGCCGCCAGTGCGGCATCGACGATGCACTGCGCGGTTTCGATGCGGGTGATGTCGTCGGCGTTGGCGATGGCCTTGCCGCCCGCGGCGGCGATCTCCGCCGCCACCGCGTCGGCGGCTTCCCTGCGGATGTCGTTGACCACCACGTTCGCGCCCTCGGCGGCGAAGGCCAGCGCATAGGCGCGACCCAGCCCGCCGCCGGCGCCGGTGATGATGACGGTGCGTCCTTCACACATTCCCATTGCAGTCTTCTCCGCTCACAGTTTCTCGATGATGGTGACGTTGGCCTGGCCGCCGCCTTCGCACATGGTCTGCAGGCCGTAGCGCCCGCCGCTGCGCTCCAGCTCGTGCAGCAGGGTGGTCATCAGGCGCGCGCCGGTGGCGCCCAGCGGATGGCCCAGGGCGATGGCGCCGCCGTTCGGGTTCATGCGCGCCGGGTCGCAGTCCAGCTCCTTCTGCCAGGCCATGACGACCGAGGCGAAGGCCTCGTTGATCTCGACCACGTCGATGTCGCCGATGCCCATGCCGGCCTTCTTCAGCGCGGCGCGGGTGGCGGGGATCGGCGCGGTGAGGTGCCAGATGGGGTCGTCGCCCATCACCGACAGATGATGGATGCGGGCGCGCGGCGTCAGGCCGTAGCGCTTCAGCGCGGCCTCCGACACCACCAGCAGCGCGGCCGAGGCATCGCAGGTCTGGCTCGACACCGCGGCGGTGATCGACGGATAGGCCGGGCCGACCGGCTCGAGTCCGGCCATCTTCTCCAGCGTGGTGAGGCGCGGCGTCTCGTCCTTGTCCACGCCTTCCAGGCCGACGATCTCGCGCTCGAAGCGGCCTTCGGCGATCGCGGCCAGCGCGCGGCGATGGCTTTCCAGCGCGAACACCTCCATGTCATGGCGGCTGAGCTGCCAGTGGTCGGCGATGCGCTGGGCGGAATAGAACTGGTCGACCGGCTGGTCGCCGAAACGCGCCTTCCAGCCCTTGCTGCCCGAGAACGGGTCGGGAAAGCCGAGCGGCTGGCCGGCGAGCATCGCCGACGAGATCGGGATCTGCGTCATGGTCTGCACGCCGCCGACCGCGACCACGTCCTGGGTGCCGCTCATCACCGCCTGGGCAGCGAAATGCAGCGCCTGCTGCGACGATCCGCACTGGCGGTCCACCGTGGTGCCGGGCACGTTCAGCGGCAGACCGGCGGCCAGCCAGGCGGTGCGCGCGATGTCGCCCGCCTGCGAGCCGATGGTGTCGACGCAGCCGAAGATCACGTCGTCGTATTCCTCGGCCGGGATCGCGTTGCGCTCGACCAGCGCGCGCAGGACATGCGCACCGAGGTCGATCGCATGCACGTGGGACAGGCCGCCCTTGCGCTTGCCGGTGGGGCTGCGCAGGGCATCGACAATGTAGGCTTGCGCCATCTTCATTCCTCGAAAGTGTGGCCCGGGCCGAGAGCGGCGCCGTCGGCCAGGATCGCGTCGGCGACGCGGGACTTGTGGAAGCCGCGGTCACCCCAGGATGCATCGAGCGCCCAGGCGCGCTTCATGAACATCTGCAGATCGACTTCCCAGGTGTAGCCCATCGCGCCATGGACCTGGATGCCATGGCGCGCCGCCAGCCAGGCGGCCTCGCCGCAGGCGAGCTTGGCATGCGAGGCGCGCGCGTCGGCGCCGGCTTCGTCGCGGGCGAGTGCGTAGGCGGCGCGGTACAGCACCGGCTTGGCGAATTCGATGCGGGTGGCGACATCGGCAAGGTGGTGCTTGACGGCCTGGAAACTGCCGATCGGCTTGCCGAACTGCTTGCGCTGGGCGGTGTAATCGACCGACAGGTCGAGCATGCGCTGCGCCAGGCCCAGGAGCTGGCCGGCGACCGACAGGGTGCCGCGGTTCAGCGTCTGCGCCCACAGCGCGCGGCCGGCATCGCCGTCGGCGAGCATGGTGGCCGCGGCCGGCGCCCAGCTCACGCGGGCGAGGCGGCGCGACAGGTCGATGCTGGGATTGGCCTCGATCCCGACTTCGGCGCGCGGCACCGCATGCACTTCATCGCCATGGGCGAGCAGCAGCAGGTCCGCGGGGCTGGCGTCGGCCACCAGCGGGTTGATCGGATGGCCGACGGCGATGCGGATGCTGCCTTCGGCAATGCGTCCGAGCCATTCGCCGCGTGCGCCGGCGCCCTCCGCCAAGGTCTTGATCAGCCCGGCGGCGACATAGGCGGTATCGGCGAGCGAATCGGGAATGGCGTAGTAGCCCAGTTCCTGCGTCATCAGCGCCCAGGCGACATCGTCCATGCCGAGGCCGCCGCAGTCCTCGGGCACCGACAGCGAGGTGAGACCCTGCTCGGCGATGTTCTTGCGCAGGGAGGGAGAACGTCCGCTGTCGGTCTCCCAGATCTCGCGCAGCATCTCGGGCGCGGCTTCGGTCATCAGGAAACGGCTCACCGCCTCGCGGAAAGTGAGCTGGTCGTCGGTGAAAGTGAAGTCCATGGCCGGCCTCTTCTTACTTCGGCAGGCCGAGCATGCGCTCGGCGATGATGTTGCGCTGGATCTCGTTGGTGCCGGCATAGATCGGGCCGGCCTGGGCGAACAGGAAGCCGTCCAGCCAGCGCGCGGCATCGACGGACGCCGGTGCGTCGCCGGTCAGTTCGCCGCGGGCACCGAGGATGCGCATCGCGGTTTCGTGCATCTTCAGGTCGAGTTCGGACCAGAAGATCTTGTTGGTGCTGGCCTCGGCGCCGATGCGCGCGCCCTTCGCCAGGCGGCCGACGGTGTGGTAGGCCGACAGTGCGTAAGCTTCGGTGCCGGTCCAGGCTTCGATGACGGCATCGCGGATGGCGGGGTCGCGGTCGGCCACTTCGCGGTTGGCCTTGTACAGCTCGACCAGCTTGCGCGCGGTGTATTGGAAGCGTGCCGGCGAGCGCAGCAGCAGGCCGCGCTCGAAGCCGGCAGTGGCCATCGCCACATGCCAGCCCTGGCCTTCCTCGCCGATGCGGTTGTCTACCGGCACCTTGACGTCGTCGAAGAAGATCTCGGCGAAGGCCTGCTTGCCGTTCAGGGCCTGGATCGGGCGGATCGTCACGCCGGGCGCGTCCAGCGGCACCGCCAGGTAGGACAGGCCGTGGTGGCGGCTGGAGGTCGGGTCGCTGCGGAACAGGCCGAACAGCCAGTCGGCGAAGCTCGCCCGTGTCGACCAGGTCTTCTGGCCGTTGAGCAGGTAATGGCTGCCGTCGGCCGACAGGATCGCCTTGCTGGTGATCGCCGCCATGTCGGAACCGGCATTGGGCTCGGACCAACCCTGCGCCCACATGTCCTCGCTCGAAGCCATGCGCGGCAGGAAGCGCGCCTTCTGCGCCTCGGTGCCGAACTCGATCAGGGTCGGGCCGAGCAGCAGCTGGCCGTTCTGGTTGACGCGCATCGGCGCGCCGGCACCGTAGTACTCCTCTTCGAAGATCAGCCATTCGATGAGGTCGCAGCCGCGGCCGCCGAGCGCCTCGGGCCAGATCACCATCGACAGGCGGGCGTCGAACAGCTTGCGCTCCCATTCGCGGTGCTGCTCGAAGCCCTCGCGGGTGTCGTAGCTGGCCAGCGGCTCGCGCGGCAGGTTGGCCGCGAGCCAGGCGCGCACTTCCTTGCGGAAGGCTTTCTGCCGGGGGGTGTAGGCGAGATCCATGGTGTCCTCAGAACTGGGCTTCGCGTTTCTCGACGAAGGCACGGCGGGTTTCCGCCGAGTCCGGGCTGGTGTAGGCCTGCAGCGTGAAACCCTGTTCCCAGCGGTACTTGTCTTCCAGGTTGCCGTCCTCGATGCCGTTCAGCGCCTCCTTGGCGATGCGGATCATGGCCGGGCTCTTGGCGGCGATCTTGCGCGCGATCTCGAGCGCGGCCTTACGCAGCTCGGCCTTCGGCACGACGCGCTCGATGAAGCCGTAGCGCTCGGCTTCGGCGGCGCCGATTTTGTCGCCGGTGAAGAACAGATAGCGCACCTTCTGCACCGGGAACAGGCGCTGCAGGTGGGCGCCGCCACCCATCGCGCCGCGATCGACTTCGGGCAGCGCGAAAGTGGCGCAGTCGGAGGCGACGACGATGTCGGCCGCGCCGGTGATGCCGATGCCGCCGCCGAGCACGAAACCGTGCACCGCGACGATGACCGGCACCGGGTTGCGGTGCACCGCCTTGAAAGTGGCGTAGTTGCCGCCATTGACGGCGACGATGCGCTCGGGGTGGGCATCGAGTTCCTTGATGTCCACGCCGGCGCAGAAGCCGCGGCCTTCGGCGCGGATCACGATCACGCGCACTTCGGGGTCGTGGCCGAGTTCGTCGATGCGCCGCGCCAGCGCGAACCACTCGCTGCTGTCGAGCGCATTGACCGGCGCTTTGTCGATGACGAGTTCGGCGATGCCGCCGTCGATGCTTGTCTTGAATGCCTGGCTCACGTTATCGGGCTCCCTGGGTCTGGTCTGATCTTCGTCGTGTCGCGCCGCCTTCACGCGGCCGCCTCCGTGTCCGCACGCCTCCCGGCGGCGGTTTCATCGCCGAGCCGGGCATACAGCGCGGCAAGGCAGTCCTCGGCTTCGGCGGCGATGCCGTGGATGACGTCTGCACAGCTTTCGAGCTCGCCGATGGCCGCCGCGACCTGGCCGCTGGGCAGGATGCCCTCGTCCGGGAAGCCTTCCACCATCGAGCGCTGCAGCAGCACCGGCTGGTTGGCCGACATCACCGTCTGCGACACCGCGCCGGGGTCTTCCTTCAGGGCCTGGCGGAACACGCCGAGCATATGGCCCAGGCTCATGCCGGTCTGCTGCTTCCAGGCCCACGCGCTCTTCAGCGCGATCAGCAGCCGGCCGACCGGGCTGGCGGCCTCGAGCCGGTCGATGAAGGGATTCTCGATCATGCGGTGGCGCATGCCGTCGACCGCCAGCGTGACGCGCACCTTCTGCGGATCGTCCACCTTCACGTAGCGTGCCAGCGTCGCCGGCGGCGTCGGCGAGTCCGTGGTCATCAGGAAGCGCGTGCCCATGGCGATGCCGGCCGCGCCGGCGGCCAGCGCCGAGGCCAGGCCGCGGCCGGTGGAATAGCCGCCGGCGGCGATCACCGGCACCTTCACCGCCGCCAGCACCTGCGGCAGCAGGATGGTGGTGGGCACGCCGCCGGTATGGCCGCCGCCCTCGCCGCCCTGGATGGTGATCATGTCGGCGCCCAGTTCGACTGCCTTCAGCGCATGCTTCAGTGCCCCCACGGTGGGAATGCACAGCACGCCGGCCTCCTTGAAGCGGGCGATGGTCTTCTTGTCCGGGCCGCGGCCGTAGCTGACCGCACGCAGCCGGTACTGGATCGCCAGGTCGACGCACTGCGCGGCGTTCTCCTGGAACATGTGGAAGTTGAGGCCGAAATTGCTGCCGCCGGTGGCCTCGATGACCTTGCGGATCTCGCCTTCGAGCTTGCCCGCCTCGATCGTGGCGCCGGCCAGGAAGCCGAAGCCGCCGGCCCGGGTCGTGGCGATCACCAGATCGGCGTCGGCCACCCAGCCCATCGCCGTCTGCACGATGGGGAAGCGGCAACCGAGGCGCTCGGTCAGCGGCGTGCGCAGCAGCGCGGAAAAATCGTGGCTCATGAGCTGCCCTCAGCGGCCGCACGCTTGTTGGCGTCCGCCATCGCTTTTGCATCGTAGCCGCCGAGCTTGTCGCCGGACAGCAGTTCGTTGTGGGTATGGGCGAAATGGTGCCAGGCGAACACCGCATCCATCGCCGTGCGCTTGCCCTGCAGGTCCTCGACGTGGTTGATCGCCTGCTTGGTCAGCGCCAGGCCCATGCGCGGCTGCTTCGCCACGCGGGCAGCGAGCGCATAGGTTTCCTCCTCCAGCCGGTCGCGCGGCACCACGCGGTTGACCATGCCCATCTGGTACGCGCGCTCGGCGCCCATGCGGTCGCCGGTCATGAGGAATTCCTTGGCGATGCGCGGATGCAGCTCGAAGGGGTGGGCGAAATACTCGACGCCGGGAATGCCCATGCGCACCACCGGGTCCTGGAAGAAGGCGTCGTCGCTGGCGACGATGAAGTCGCACACCCAGGCCAGCATCAGCCCGCCGGCCACGCAGGCGCCCTGCACCATGGCGATGGTCGGCTTGGGCAGTTCGCGCCAGCGCCGGCACATGTTCAGGTACACCTCCTGCTCGCGCACGTAGAGGTATTCGCCGCCGGGCTTGTTGGTGTGGTCCCACCACAGGTGCACGCGCTCGAAGGGCTTGTTGATGTCGCGCCCCGGCGTGCCGATGTCGTGGCCGGCCGAGAAGTGCCTGCCGTCGCCGCGCAGCACGATGACCTTCACCGCATCGTCGTCCACCGCGCGGCGGAAGGCGGCATCCAGCGCATAGGTCATCTGCGAGTTCTGCGCATTGTTGAACTCGGTACGGCTCATCGTCACCGTGGCGATGCCGTCGGCAACGGCATAGCTCACCGGCGCATCGGTCTCGTACACCGAGTTGTCGGGACGATCGACGAAGTTCTGGTCGGGGGCGCTCATGCGTGTCTGCTCCTTGCCGGCCTCAGGCGGCCGCGCGAATGCCCGGCGGATTGCCCTTGAGCTGCGCGCTGCGCAGCTCGTGCGGGTCGAGGCGGCGGATGATCGCGAGCTGCTCCGCGCTCGGGTGCGGAGTCTCGCCCAGGCCGGGCGCCTGCAGCAGCGGGAAGCCGGTCTTGCCCTGGACCTCGTCGAAACCCACGCCCGGATGCAGCGAGCGCACGCGGATGGCGTGGTCCGGACCCTCGAAATCCATCACGCACAGGTCGGTGACGATGCGGCGGATGTCCATGAAATCCTGCTTCATGCCGGGCTCCCAGCGCGCCGGGTTGAAACCGACGCCGGACACCATGTCGACCTCGCCTTCGACGAACACGCGCTTGCTGTGGTTGGGCACGAGGAAGGAATTGATGTGGTTGATGCTGTTGCCGGGCAGGCCGCGCACACCGAGGATGGCAGCCTTGGGCTTGTGGTAGTCGCCGACCACCGACAGGTTGGTCTGGCCCCAGCGGTCGATCTGGGTCGGGCCGATCATGGCGTGGCGGCGGCCGCCCCACACGCATTCGAAGACGCGCTCGAAGGACATGTAGCCGGAGTATTTCGGCACGTGGTCGCCGCGCGGCCCGAGCGGGATCGGCTCTTCGACCAGCAGGCATTCGCTGTCGGTCATCAGCAGTTCCGGCGCGTAGCTGAGCTTGGCCAGGCTGGCGGCCAGGCGCGGGATCACGCCGATGCCGGAAGCCAGCACTTCGCCATCGCCGCGCCAGGCTTCGGAAGCCGCGACGATCATCAGTTCGGCCAGGGAGAATTCAAGCTTGTCGCTCATGCCGCTCACGCTCCTCAAAACACCGGCAGGGGCAGCGCGCCCATGCGTTCGATACCGCCGTTGGCGGCCTGGTAGGCGGCCTCGCCCGGGCTGACGAATTCGTCCATGTAGGCCTGCCAGCCGCCTTCCTCGGCGGCGCTGGCGACGTAGCGCTTGAAATGGCTCATGTCCCAGCCGTAATCCGGCGCGCAGGTGGTCGGATGCGCGCCGCCGGGCGCATGCACCACGCCTTTCACCAGATAGCGCTCGAAGGTGTTGAAGCGGGCCTGCTCGGGCGCCAGCGCCAGCCGTTCCTCGACCCGCTCGGCCGACACGTAGCAGGCGTCCGCGGCCCGCGCGACGAGGTGGTCGAAGTAGGGGTCGCCGCCCAGGATCAGGGTGTTGCCGAGGCGGTCGGCGACATTGACGTGCACCAGCGCGGCGTCGAGCTTGAGCGCCGGCATCGCCAGCAGCACCTCGCCATCGTCGTAGGGCGAGCGGATGGTCTTGAGCTCAGGGTTCAGCCTGGTCACGTCGGTCGCCAGCCCGCAGCGCGTCGGCAGGAAGGGCACGCGCATGCCGGCGGCGCGCAGGCCCCATTGCCACATGCCTTCGTCGAGCTCCATCAGTTCCAGCGCGCCGGTTTCGCGCACCTTGCGGTACCAGGGTTCGAGCGGAATGGCGTCGAGCGTGGCGAAGCCGAAGATCAGCTTCCTGACCTTGCCGGCGGCGCACAGCATGCCGACGTCCGGCCCGCCGTAGGAGACCACGGTGAGATCCTTCAGGTCCGAGCGCAGGATCTCGCGCACGATCGCCATCGGCTTGCGCCGCGGCCCCCAGCCGCCGAAGCCGATGGTCATGCCGTCCCGGAGCCGGGCGACGACATCGGCCGCCGTCATCTGTTTGTTCATGAATGCTTTTCCTGTTGCCGGCCGCGCTCAGGCGGCCTGTTCCTGCCGCTGGCCGACGCCGAAGTCGTGGCCCCAGATGCTGACGCGGGTGAATTCGAAGGCGGTGTGTCGATCCCAGTCGAGCTGCAGGCCGCCGAAGCCGTATTCCAGGTCGAAGTCCGACGGCGTCTTCATGTAGAAGGAGATCATGCGGTCGTTGAGATGCTGGCCCAGCGTCGCCGACAGCGGCACCTCGTGGGCAATGCGGCGGTCGTGGGCGCGGCCGACCTCGGTCATCGAATCGACTTCCACCATCACATGCACGCAGCCGCTCGGCACCGGGTATTCGGCGATCGCGAGGCTGTGGTGGCGGGCATTGCCGCAATGCATGAAGTGGATGCGGACCGGCGGCGCGGCCGGATCGGGGCGGAAGTTGAAGATGTCGGACAGGCCGAAGCCGAGCACGTCGCGGAGGAAGGCCGCGGTGGCGTCGAAGTCGGGCGCCGGCAGCACCGTGTGGCCCAGGCCCATGTCGCCGGTGACGAAACGCGGCACCGCCTGCGGCGACACGAAGGGCTGGCAGTCCGACAGATGGCCCCAGCACAGTTCGTGGCGGTTGCCGGACGGATCGGTCAGCACCGCCACCGCCTGCATGCCGCGCTGGGCCACGGTGGCGGCGTCGGCCAGCACGTAGCTCACGCCCTTCGCCTCCAGTTCGGCCAGCGCCGCCTCGAATGCCTCCCTGCCCGGCAGTTCCCAGCCCGAAGCGAGGTAGCGGCGCTCCGCACCCTGCACCACCAGGATGCGGAAGGGCCGTTCGTCCATCTTGACGTAGAGCCCGCCACCAGGCGCCGGCGAGCTCATCATGCCGAGCACGTTCTCTGCGTAGCCTGCCCATTCGGCGAGATCGTCGATCTGAGTGACGATGTAGGCCAAACCGCGAATGTCGATCATTGCTGCCCCCAGGATTGGTCGGATACCTGGGAGCATTGTGCGAACTGCCGGCCGCGCCATCATCGTCCGTTGAGACTACGACTTCAGGCATGCCCCGGCAGGCATGCCGATGCGCGTGGCCGGCAATCGCTCGCAGCCGCTCCAGGCCTGCAGGCGCGGCGCCGCGCTCGCTGACGAAGCGGAGCGCGTGTCCAGCGCTGCGGAGCAGAAAAAAAACCGCCTTCCCTTGCGGGAGAGGCGGTGACAAAGAGGAGACACGGAAAAATCAGCGGTACGACACGATCACATATAGAGGATCACCAGATCGTTGATCACCGACGGCCGTTCGCTGCCGACGACGTGAGTGACGATTTCCAAGGTCATCTGCATGCCCTTGGGCAGCTTTTCCACCGCCTTGACCCGTGAGCGCGCATGAATGCGCGAGCCGGCGGGCACCGGCGCCGGAAAGCGCAGGCGGTCGGAGCCGTAATTGACCATGTTGTTGAAACCGACGACTTCGTAGTCGAGCGGAATCGTCAAGCGCGACTGCAGCACCTGCACCAGCGCGCCGTGGGCGATGGTGCCGCCGAAGGGGCTCTGCCTGCGCGCGCGCTCGGGATCGGTATGGATCCAGTAGTCGTCGCCGGACAGGCGGGCGAATTCGTCGATCAACGCCTGGTCGACGACGACCTGGCTGCTCCACGGCGAGTAGTCCTCGCTGACCAGCGCCTTCATCGCCGCCTCGTCGTCGAAGCGCACCTGGCGCCTGGGCGCTGCCGCTGCGGTTTCGGCTGCTTTTTCCGCGGCCGCGGCGAGCGCGGCCGGCGTGCTGTCGATGCGCGCCGGGATATCCTTGTCCGCAGCGGTGAAGCGCAGCAGCGCGGTGCCGTCCGTGGCGACCGTGTCGATCACCGGCTTGAGCCGCATGCCGACCGCGATCTCGGCCTCGTCGAGGCCGATCAGCGTGGTGTTGATGCGCACGCCTTCGTCGAGCTCGACCACCGCCATCTTCTGCGGCATCTCGTCGGCGAAGTCGGGCATCGTCGGCACGCGCGTCAGCGTGTAGGTGTAGAGCGTGCCGGTGCCCTTCACTTCCTTCCATTCCAGATCCTGCGACCAGCACTTGTCGCAGTGGCGGCGCGGGAAGAAGACCCAGTGGCCGCAGGACTTGCACTGCGGAATGGTCACGCGGCCTTCCTTGAGGCCATTCCAGAACGGCGCCGAAATCCCGGTCGGCATCGGCAGCGGTTTGTTGGTCGACATGCTCTTCATGCTCCCTGGAGAATCAGTGCGCCCTGCTCGCTCATGACGCCGCCGGTGCCGGATACGAACACCGTGTCGCAGCGCCTGAGCTGGCGCTCGCCGGCGCGGCCGGCGATCTGGTGGAAGGCTTCGATGACCTGCGACATGCCGCCCGCCGTGCCGCTCTGGCCGAAACTGAGCTGCCCGCCGTGGGTGTTCATGGGGAAGTCGCCCCTGTAGGTCAGGTCGTGCTCGCGCACCCAGCGCATGCCCTCTCCCTTGGGCGCGAAGCCGGCATCCTCCAGCGTCAGCAGCACGGTGATGGTGTAGCAGTCGTAGATCTGCGCCGCGTGGATGTCGCTGCGCCCGATGCCGGCCATGGCGAAAGCGTGCTCGGCCGCCGGGCCGATCGGCGTGTCCGTCATCTCGGCCGCATAGGTCGGCGACTTGAACGACAGGTGCTCGCCGAAGCCGGTGATGCAGGCGCCGCGATTCCTCGCCCGCGCCGCCACTTCCTTCGACGCCACGATCACCGCCGCGCCGCCGGCCACCGGCATCACGATTTCCAGCACGCGCAGCGGCTCGGCCACCATCTTGCTGGCCAGCACGTCGTCGATCGTCAGCGGCTTGCCGAAGAAGCTGGCGTCCGGGTTGGCGAGCGCGTTGGTGCGCTGGTCGACCGCGATCTTGGCCATCGCCACCGGGTCGTAGCCATACTTGGCGGCGTAGCGCTGGGCGATCATCGCGTAGCCGGTGTTCTGGCCCATGTGGCCGTAGGGCAGGTCGAATTCGGCTTCGGGCGCGCCGAAAGCGGTGCTGTGGCCACCGAAGCGCATCGCCCGCGCCATCCAGGCCGGGTCCTCGTCCGGGCCGAAGGGCGCCATGCGCGACGGGATCACGCACAGCACGGCCTGGCACAGGCCCAGCTCGATCGCCGCCGCCGCCCGCCACACCGCCGCCACCGAGGAGCAGCCGCCGAGGTCGACGACTTCGGCGAAGTTGAGCGACAGCCCCAAGTATTCGGCAGCCATCGCCGGCACGAACACCTGGGCCTCGTGGAACTGCGGACCATGCACCACCAAGCCGTCGATGTCGGACGCCTTCAGGCCCGCATCGGCCAGCGCGCGGCCGGCCAGGTCGGCCACCTGCTCGAGATGGAACATCCGCGGCGCAGTCGCGTACTTCTCCGGCTTGTACTGCGCGGCGCCGACGATTGCTGCGTTTCCTTTCAGACCCATGCTTGCTCACCTCGCTGATCGGGGCCGCTGTCGGCCCTGCATTGGCTGCCACGATGCCACAGCCCCTGGCGGCGACAATCGTTCATATCGACTAGGCGAAGCGAACGATTCCCATGGCGCACGGTTTTCCGGGGCATCGCGCTCCCGGGGTCGCCGCGCGCCGGCAGCGAAGACACCCGCCCAGCGCCGAACCCCGCGGCTGCAGCGGCAGCGCGGGGTCGCGGGACATGCTTCGGAAACACTCCGCGTCCTGCCATGCCAGGCGGCACGGCAGGGCGCGGCGGGGTCTCAGTGCGACGAGAGCATCGCGAAGAACTGGCTGGCCGAGGCCTTGGCGGGCGAACCGGCCTGCTGGCAATGCGTTTGCACTTCACCAGCCTGACAGCCCGCCGGCATCTGCACCAGCGAATCGACCATCCGTCCGTGCCCCTCGTCGAGCATGGTTGCGAAACCGGCAATGCCGCCCAGGGCTGCGCTCAGAACGAAAATCTTGGTGAACATGTGCCTTTCCTCCAATCCTGCGGCGCGCGATCTGCGCTGGGGTCTCGCAGGGTTCCGGTACGACGCCGCTTTGTCGCGACTGCCATCCGGCTGCCTCCTCCTGCGTGAAACGGAGAATGCGCGCAGCGCGCAAGACGCTCATCGTCCAAAAGGACTAGGCTCGGGGTCTGGCCGAGAAACTGCGCACCAAAGCAAAAGGCCCGGAAAGGGAACCGGGCCTTTTGACAGATTCCCCATCCCCGGACGAGAACACCCTCCGCCCGCCGCTCAGGCGAAGGGCGGCAGGCCGGCGTTCTTCAGCGCTTCGTCGGAATACGGCTGGTAGGTGCCGGCCTTGTCGTCGCGGACGTAGAGCGGATCGTCGAAGGCCGTGGGGTCGTAGCCCTGGCGCTGCAGGTCCACCTTGCGCAGCTTGAAGGTGGTCGTCAGGTCGGCCACGCTCGACACCCGGACGAACTGCGGCGCGGCGTAGCGCGGCAGGCGCTGCTCGGTCAGCTCGTAGAAGCGCCCGGGGTCGAAGGCGTGGCCGGGCTGCATCACGATCGCCGCCATGCCGGCGCGGCCTTCGTGCTGCGGCACCCGTACGCCGTAGATGTTGATCAGTTCCATGCCGGGATAGTCCGCCAGCGCATCGGCCACCTCGGCGGTGGACACGTTCTCGCTCTTCCAGCGGAAGGTGTCGCCGATGCGGTCGACGAAGTAGAAATAGCCTTCTTCGTCGTAGCGCAGCAGGTCGCCGGAACTCCAGTAGGCATCGCCATCGGCGAAGACGTTGCGCAGGATCTTCTTCTCGGTGGCTTCGGCCGAGGTATAGCCCTCGAAGCGGCCGGCGCCAATCTCGGGATGGTCGACGATGAAGCCGATGCCTTCGCCGACTTCGCCCGGCTTGCACAGGATGTAGCGGCCGTCGGCGTCGCGCGGATGGCTGTCGGTTTCGACGTCGTAGCGCACCAGGCGGAAATTGGATTTTTCCCAGTAGGGAATGCGGCCGACCGAACCCGGATGATTGTCGATGTTGATCACCGCGGTGTTGGCCTCGGTCGAGCCCCAGCCTTCGAAGATCTGCACGTCGCCGAAGCGTTCGATCCAGCGCCCCCAGCTCTCGGGCGTCAGGCCCGCGCCCAGCATGCAGCGCAGGCTGTGATCCCTGTCCTCGGGCTGCGGCGGAACGTTGAGCAGGTAGCGGCAGATCTCGCCGATGTACTGCACCACGGTGATGCGGTTGCGGCGCACGTCCTGCCAGAATTCGCGCGTGCTGAACTTGCGCCGCAGCACGATGCTGGCGCCCGCCTTCAGCGCAGTCGAGGTCACCGAGGTGGCGGCCGCACCGTGGTACAGCGGCAGGCAGCAATAGAAAACATCGTCCTCGCCGGCCTCCAGCGTCACCTCCATGACGTCGCCGGACGACATCCAGCGCATGTGGCTGTAGCGCGCCGCCTTGGGCAGGCCGGTGGTGCCGGAAGTGAAGATCAGCAGCATCGTTTCCTCGGCGCGCACGCCGGCACGGCCATCGCGCGGGAAGGCCGTGCGTGGCGCCGCCGCCACTTCGGCGCTGATGTCGGCCGCGACGATCGCGCGGTGTTCGGCGCTGGCGGGCTTCTCGGCATCGGTAGCGAGATAGAGCGGCTGCTCCGGCCGCCCTTCGGTCAGGGCGAAGTTGGCCAGGCACTCCTCACCGACGATCACCGCCCTGGCCCCGGTCACTTCCAGCGCATGTACCAGCGGACGCCCGCTGACCTGGGTGTTGATGACGGCGGCGACGACGCCGAGCTTGGCGAGGCCGAACCAGTAGAAGAAGAACTCCGGCCGGTTCTCCATCGCCAGCGCGCAGACGTCGCCGCAGCGCAGACCGCAGCCGTGCAGTACGTGTGCCACCTGGTTGGCGCGCGCATCCAGTTCGGCATAGCTGAAACGCTGTCCGCCATAGATGAGGAAGTCCTTGCCGCCGAGCCTGGCGGCCTGTTCCTCGACGCGATCAGCCACCGTATACAGGTCGCCCGGCTTGATCTGCATCGCCGCGCGTGAGCGCAGGTCCAGCCTGGCCTGGGTTTCGTCGCGCGGCACCACACCGCTGGACAGGGTCTTGAAGGGCTTGGATTCGGGCATCTGCCTCTCCAGCTTGTTCGTCGGATGAACGCGGTGCCGCTTCAGCGCACGCGGATCCGGGGATCGGGGGCGCCGCGGCGCATCGTCGCCAGGAACTTCTCCATCGGCGCGGGCGCGGCCACTTCGGGCAGGCTGTCCTTGTCCGGGCGCTGGGCCCAGAACGCCTGCCAGGACGGGAACAGCGCGTGGAAGGTGCCCTGGTAGGGCTCGCGCCCCGGCCAGCGCATCTTGCGGTCGCCGATCGGCGGCTTGTTCAGGTCGGACGCGTACCAGTAGCAAGGCAGGCGGCGGCGGAAATGCCAGCGTCCGTCGATGCGCTCGTAGTCGTCCCAGTACAGCATCTGCATGAGGACCCACTCCGGGCCGGTCTCGTGCTCGTTCTTCGAATACACCACGCCGGTGGCGTGATCCGGGTCGGAGAACTCGATGATGTGCTGCCCCAGGTGGTGCGAGGTACCCGAGAACTGGTCGCGCAAGGTGTCATCCACCCAGGCTTTCAGGTGGGCGCGCCCGGTTTTCTCGCGGCCGACGCGGATGTCGGGCGCGAACAGGTTCACATGGGCGTCGAGGTCGCGCATGTCGAGCGACAGCGAGTACTTGGCGGCCAGCTGGCGGATGGCATCGAGCGACTCGAGGCGGTCGATGCGCGCGAGCAGGTCGGCAGGGGCCGTCGAGGCCGGGACCGTGGATGTCGTCATGCCGCTGCCGCTCAGATGAAGGCCATGCCGCCATTGACGGCGATGTTCTGGCCAGTGATGAAGCCGGCATCGTCGCTGGCGAGAAAGGCCGCGACGCGCGCGATCTCCTCCGGTTCGCACATGCGGCCGAGCGGGATCGCCTTGATCATCGACTGCATCCACTCGTCGGGAATGCCGGCCATCATCGGCGTGTTGGTCGGCCCCGGCACGATGGTGTTGACGCGGATGCCGCTGGCGGCAAGCTCGCGCGCGATGCTGCGCGTCAGCCCCATGACGCCGGCCTTGGAGGCGCAGTAGTGGCTGGGCCCCTCGCCCGACATCGCCGCGGTGCTCGACACGTTGATGATCGCGCCCTTGGCGCCGCACTGCCGCATCAGGCGCGCGCCCTCGCGGCAGCACAGGAAAGTGCCGGTGAGATTGACGCCGACGACGCGCATCCAGTTGTCGTCCGGCGTGTCGAGGAAAGCATCGACCGAACCGACGCCAGCGCTGTTGACGACGATATCGACACCGCCGAAACGTTCGGCGACGGCGGCGAACGCCGCCTTGACCGAGGCCGGATCGGCCACGTTGCAGGCCAGCGCCAGCCCCCTGTCGTCGAATCCGGCCACGGCAGCGGCGGCGGCGTCCGCATTGATGTCGGCCGCGACGACCTTCGCCCCGGCGACGCCGAAATGATGCACGATCGCCTGCCCCATGCCCTGTCCGGCCCCGGTCACGAAAACCACCTTGTCTGCAAAATCCATCTGCTGCCTCCTTGCGTATGTCCGTTCCGGGCCCGCCCCTGCGGCGGACGACCGGCCATCTGGTGCGCAGTTTTCTCGGCTTGGGGAGGCAGGACATCGTCCACTAAGACTAATGCCGGCGGCTTTGCGGCCGGTTTGCGGCACGGCGCGCCGTCGTCTGAATGGACGATGCCGCGTGCGGGGTGCGCGCCGACGATACGCAGCACTTTCAGGCGGCACCGCTCCGCCTTCATTCCTGAACCCCGCCCAGGAGGCAGTTCGTGAACGCAAGCCAAGGCCACCCGCAGCGCACTACCTGGCGTACCCATTACGCATTGTCGGTACTGGCGGTCATCTACGTCTTCAACTACATCGACCGCCTGGTGATCTCGATCCTGATCGAGCCGATCAAGCTCGAGTTCGGCATCTCGGACACACAGATCGGCCTGCTGTCGGGGGTCGCGTTCGCGATCTTCTACACGGTGTTCGGCTTTCCCTTCGGGCGCCTGTCCGACCGCATCGGCCGCAAGCCGGTGATCGCGCTCGCCTGCATCGCCTGGAGCGGCATGACCATGCTGTGCGGCGTGGCCACCAGCTTCGCCATGCTGCTGCTGTTCCGCATCGGCGTTGCGGTCGGCGAGGCCGGCGGCACCGCGCCTTCGGTGGCGATGGTGTCGGACATGTATCCGCCGCAGCAGCGCTCGCGGGCGATGTCGGTGTTCCTGATGGGGCCGAGCCTGGGCGCGGTGCTCGGCCTCGGTCTGGGCGGCTGGATCGCCCAGACCTACGGCTGGCGCAGCGCCTTCCTGATCATCGGCGCGCCCGGCGTGCTGCTCGGCCTGCTGCTGTGGCTGACGGTGCGCAGCCCGGCCGCGCCTGCGCCCGCCCCATCGGCCACCGGGGCCGAGGAAAACTGGCGCGACACCATGCGCGAGCTGCTCGCCACGCCGGCCTTTCTGCTGATCGTGCTGGCCGGCACGCTGGCGGCCATCCTGGGCTATGCCGTCGGCACCTGGAATCCGAGCTTCCTGATCCGCTCGCACGGTCTGAACATGCAGCATGCCGGCCTGCTGGTGGGCCTGGGCGGCGGCATCTGCGCCACCGTCGGCACCCTGATGTGCGGCAGCGTCACCGACCGCCTGGTGGCGCGCGACCCGGGCTGGCAGCTCGGCGTGCCCCTGATCGCCTGCCTCGTCAGCGTGCCGCTGGCCGCGTGCTTCTACCTGTGGCCGGCAGGCACGGCCTTCCACCTCGGTCCGATCGCGGTGCCCGAGGCCTACCTGTTCTATCTCGGCTTCAGCTTCGCCGGCACCTGGTGGGCCGCCCCCTGCTTCAGCGCCATCAGCCACCTGTTCCCAGCCAACCGCCTGGCGCAGGCGACTTCGATCTTCGTCATGGGCATGACCCTGCTCGGCGTCGGCCTCGGCCCGATCATCGTCGGTGGCCTGAGCGATCTCTTCACCGCCAGGGACGGCACCGAGGCACTGCGCTATGCCCTGGTCAGCACGGTCGGGCTGTATGCGCTGACCTCGCTGAGCCTGGCGATCGCCATTCCCGCCTACCGCCGCCAGCTGAATCTCCGCGCTTCATCCGAAGCCGCCGCAGCCAGCGCCTGAACACGCAGCGACACCCGAATCGACAGGAGACATCCGGATGAACCCACCCGACCTGCCCATCCCGCTCGGCCAGTTCGCCGAACTCGGCAACGGCCTGCGCCTGCACTACCTCGACGTCGGCCAGGGGCCGGCCGTGGTCTGGCTGCACGGCAGCGGCCCCGGCGCGAGCGGCTACAGCAACTTCAAGGGCAACTACCCCGCTTTCGCCGCGGCCGGCTTCCGCAACATCGTGCTCGACCTGCCCGGCTTCGGCCGCTCGGACAAGCCTGCGGACGTGCGCTACGACCTCGACTTCTTCGTCGCCAGCCTGGACGCCTTCCTGCGCAGCATCGGCGTCGCCCGCTGCACCCTGCTCGGCAATTCGCTGGGCGGCGCGATCGCGCTCGGCCAGGCGCTGGCGCATCCGCAGACGGTCGAACGCCTGATCCTGATGGCGCCCGGCGGCGTCGAGGAGCGCGAAACCTATTTCCGCATGGAAGGCATCGTGCGCATGGTCGAAACCTTCGCCAAGGGCCCGATGGGGCCGGCCGAGATGCGCCACGTCATGAGCCTGCAGGTGTTCGACCCGGCGCTGCTGGACGACGACATCATCAACGAGCGCGCCGCCATCGCGCCCTCGCAGCCGGCCAACCTGTTCTCGACCATGATGGTGCCGGACATGACCGCCCGCCTGCATGAAATCCAGGCGCCGATCTTCGGCTTCTGGGGCACCGACGACAGGTTCAACCCGCACACCGGCGCGCTGAAGCTGATCGAGAACGCGCCGGACGCACGCATGATCCTGCTCAACCGCTGCGGCCACTGGGTGCAGGTCGAGCATCGCGATCTGTTCAACCGCAGCTGCATCGATTTCCTGACCGAGGGGTGAGCACGCCATGGGCGCTTTCGACAATCTGCTGCAACCTGGCCGCATCGGCAACATGGAGGTGCGCAACCGCATCGTCATGGCGCCGATGGGATCGAACTTCGCCGAAGCCGACGGCACCTGCGGCGAACGCATCCAGGCCTATTACGAGGCGCGCGCCGCCGGCGGCGCCGGGCTGATCGTCATGGGCGTGGGCGCCATCGCCTACCCGCAGGGCACTGCCGAGCCTTACCAGGTCGGGCTGTCCGACGACCGCTTCATCCCCGGCCTGCAGGGCATCACCGCGCGCGTGCACAAGCACGGCGCGAAGATCGCCATCCAGCTCCAGCATGCCGGCAAGAGCTCGGTTCGCGACCTCGCCGAAGGCCGCGAACTGTGGGTGCCGTCGATGCCGCCGGCGATGAAGACCGACATGTTCGCCGCACTGACGCAGGAGGAACTGGGCGCCTTCATCAGCTCGTCCAAGAGCCGGGAGAAGTCCGGCGTGAAAATCCGCGTCATGGACAGGGCCGACATCGCGCAGATGGTGGAATGGTTCGCCGCCGCGGCCGAGCGCGCCCGGCGCGCCGGCTTCGACGGCGTCGAGATCCACGCCGCCCACACCTACATCATCGCCGGCTTCCTGTCCGGCCACTTCAACAAACGCGACGACGAGTACGGCGGCTCGCTGCAGAACCGCGCCCGCTTCATGCTCGAAGTCATCGCCGCGGTGCGTGCCCGCGTCGGCGCCGATTACCCGGTTTGGCTGCGCTTGGACGCCCGTGAGCTGCACATGGACGGCGGCATCACGCTGGACGACGCCAAGGCCTTCGCCCGCATGGCCGAAGCCGCCGGCTGCGACGCGGTCAGCGTGTCGGCCTACGCCAACACCAGCAGCGGCGTCGCCTTCACCGAGGCGCCGCTGGTGCAGCAGAAGGCGGGCTTCCTGCAGTGGGCCGCCGAGATCAAGGAGAAGCTGGCGATCCCGGTCATCGCCGTCGGCCGCCTGGAACCCGAAGTCGCCGACAACGCCGTCGCCGCCGGCCAGTGCGACTTCGTCGCGATGGCGCGCAAGCTGCTGGCCGACCCCGAACTGCCGCGCAAGCTGATCGAGGACCGCGCCGAGGACATCCGCCCCTGTATCTACTGCTACGCCTGCGTCAGCCAGATCTTCGTCAATGAGCGGGTCAAATGCGCGGTCAATCCGATGACCGGCCATGAAGCCGAGATCCGCCTGCTGCCGGCCGCAAGGCCCGGCCGCGTGCTGGTCGTCGGCGGCGGCCCGGCGGGCATGGAAGCCGCCCGCAGCGCCGCGCTGCGCGGGCACGCGGTGACGCTGGTCGAACGCAGCGGACGGCTGGGCGGCACGCTGTTCTTCGCCGCGCTGGCCTATGCCGAGAACGGCGCCCTGCTCGACTACCTGGCGACGCAGATGAAGAAGCTGCACATCGACGTGCGCCTGAACACCATCGCCACGCCCGAACTGGTCCGCCAGATCGGCGCCACCGCGGTCATCGTCGCCACCGGCGCCGAACGCAGCGCGCCGCCGATCCCCGGCGCCGAACTCGACCACGTCTGGTCGGGCGACGAACTGCGCCGCCTGATGACCGGCGACCGCGCCGACGAGATCGCCCGCCAGAAGCTGTCGCTCGCCCAGCGCGCGCTGATGAAGGCCGGCAGCCTGGTCGGCGTCACCGACAGCACCGACGCCATCCAGAACCTGTCGCGGGTGTGGATGCCGCTGGGCAAGAAGGTCGCGATCGTCGGCGGCGGCCTGGTCGGGCTGGAACTGGCGGAATTCCTCGTCGATCGCGGCCGCGAAGTCGTGGTGCTGGAAGAAGGCCCCAGCCTGGGCCGCGAACTGTCGATCGTGCGCCGCTGGCGCGTGCTCGATACCCTGCGCCGGCACGACGTGGTCCTGCACACCCGGGTGAAGATCGAGGCCATCGGCAGGAAGACGCTGCACTACACCGACGCCGACGGCAACCGCCACGAACTGAGCGCCGAATCGGTGGTGCTCGCGGTCGGCGCCCGGCCGGACGACAGCCTCGCCCGCAGCCTCGAAGCCGCCGGCGTGCCGGTCAGCTCGGTGGGCGACGGCGCCCGCATCGGCTACATCGAAGGCGCGGTCCGATCGGGCATGCTCGCCGGGCTGTCGGCCTGAAACCCCCACCCCGGAGCCCCCGATGAGCCGGTCCGCCACCGAAATCTGCAACCTGCTGTACCGCTACGCCGAAGCCATCGACGACGGCCGCCTGGAAGATGCCGCCGCGCTGTTCCGCCACGCCCGCATCGAAGCGGGCGCCGGCGGTCCGCTCGACGCCGACGGCCTGCTGGCGCTGTGGCGCCGCATCCTCGTCATCCACCCCTGCGGCACGCCGCGCACGCGCCACCTGATCACCAATCCGATCCTCGACATCGACGAGGAAGCCGGCACCGCCGAAGCGCGCTCGTGCTACACGGTGCTGCAGGCCACCGACGCGCTGCCGCTGCAGATCATCGCCAGCGGCCGCTACCTGGATCGTTTCGAGCGCATCGACGGCAGTTGGCAGTTCGTCGAACGCGACTACCGCCACCTGGATTTCCGCGGCGATCTCAGCCAGCACCTGCAGGCGGGCAACCGGTGCAAGGCGGCGCCGGCGGCCTGAAAAGGCCACTGGGCCCGAGCCGGCTCTCGTCCGATCGGACGATGCTCCGCACCTGGCCGGTCCCGTAGCGTAGGAAGCATCGCGCGGCGCGGCAGCTCCGCCGCCGCGCCCACTTCCACGGAGACCGACAGATGCTCATCGACAACACCCGGACAATCGGCGTCATCGGCGGTACCGGCAAGCTCGGCGCCGCGCTTGCCCGGCGCTGGGCCAAGGCCGGCCTGCGCGTGGCGATCGGTTCGCGCGACGCCGGCAAGGCCGCCGAAGCCGCGGCCGCGCTGGCGGCGGAGAGCGGCGCCGAAGTCGGCTCCGGCAGCAATGCCGAAGTCGCCGCGCGCGCAGAGCTGATCGTCGTCAGCGTGCCCTTCGCCTCGCAGCTCGCCACCCTCGGCGAAATCCGCGCAGCCGCGGCCGGCAAGATCGTCATCGACACCACGGTGCCGCTGATGCCGCCCAAGGTGATGCGGGTACAACTGCCGCCCGAAGGCTGCGCCGCAGTGCGCGCCCGGCAGGCACTGGGCGAAACGGCGCGCGTGGTGTCGGCCTTCCACAACGTCGCCGCGCACAAGCTCGCCACCGACGAGGACATCGCCTGCGACGTGCTGGTATTCGGCGACGACAAGGATGACCGCGCCGAGGTCGTTGCGCTGGCCGATGCCGCCGGCCTGCGCGGCCTGCATGGCGGCGCGCTGGCCAACTCGGCGGCAGCCGAAGCGATGACCTCGGTACTGATCTTCCTGAACAAGACCTACCGTGTCGACGGCGCCGGCCTGTGCATCACCGGCGAACTCGACCTGAACGCCGGTGCCTGAGCACGCCGCCATGGGACGCCGCCTGAGTTTCGACGCGCTTGCCGGCCTGCCGGAAGTCCGGCCCGGCGATGCGCTGGCGCCGCTGATCGCCACGGCGCTGACGCACAACGGCATCGCGCTGGCCGCGGACAGCATCGTCGTCGTGGCGCAGAAGATCGTTTCCAAGTCCGAAGGCCGCTTCGCCTGGCTGGACGAAGTCTCGCCTTCCGCCAGGGCGCGCGAGCTGGCGGCGCTCACCGGCAAGGACGCGCGCATCGTCGAACTGGTGCTGTCCGAATCCAGCGACGTGCTGCGCGCCGTGCCCGGCGTGCTGATCGTGCGCCACCGCCTCGGCTATGTGATGGCCAACGCCGGCATCGACCTGTCGAACGTGCCCGGCGAAGCCGGCCGCGAGCGGGCGCTGCTGCTGCCGCTCGACCCGCATGCATCGGCGGCCGCGCTGCGCGACGCGCTGCAGACGCTGACCGGCCGGGCCGCCGGCGTCATCGTCAGCGACAGCTTCGGCCGCCCCTGGCGCAACGGCGTGGTCAATGTCGCGCTCGGCGCGGCCGGCATCCCGGCGCTGATCGACCGCCGCGGCGACCACGACCGCCACGGCCGCACGCTGCAGGTCACCCAGACCGCCTTTGCCGACGCGATCGCGGCCGGCGCGGCGGTCGTCATGGGCGAAGGCAGCGAAGGCCTGCCGGTCGCGGTGGCACAGGGCTTCATGCCGGACGCCCCGGTGGTCGATGGCAGGGCGCTGCTGCGCCCGCTGGAAACGGATCTGTTCCGATGAATACCGCACATGTCCTGGCCCTGAGCGGCGGCGTCGGCGGCGCCAAGCTCGCCGACGGGCTGATGCAGGCCATCGGCGGCGGCCGGCTGACGCTGGCGGTCAACACCGGCGACGACTTCAGCCACCTCGGCCTGCACGTCTCGCCCGACATCGACACCGCGCTGTACACCCTGGCCGGCCTCGCCAACCCCGAGACCGGCTGGGGGCGCCGCGACGAAACCTGGACTTTCATGGCGGCGCTGGACCGGCTCGGCGGCGAAAGCTGGTTCCGCCTCGGCGACGGCGACCTCGCCACCCACGTCGAGCGCACGCGCCGGCTCGCGGCCGGCGAACCGCTGTCGGCCATCGTCGCCGACTTCGCCCGCCGCCTCGGCATCGCCGCCGACATCGTGCCGATGTCCGACCAGCCGCTGCGCACCCGGGTGCACACCGACGATGGCGTGTTCGACTTCCAGGACTACTTCGTGCGCCTGCAATGCCGGCCGGTGACACGCTCGATCGAATTCGTCGGCGCGCAGCAGGCGCGGCCCTGCGCCGCGCTGCTGCGGGCGCTGGCCGACCCCGCGCTCGGCGCGATCGTGATCTGCCCCTCCAACCCCTATCTCAGCATCGCCCCGATCCTCGCCGTGCCCGGTCTGCGCGAACACTTGCGCGCGGCCGGCGTGCCCATCGTCGCCGTCTCGCCGCTGGTCGGCGGTGCCACGGTGAAAGGGCCGACGGCCAAGATCATGGCCGAGCTCGGCATCCCGGTCGCTGCCGACGAAATCGCCCACCACTACGGCGAACTGCTCGACGGCTTCGTCCTCGACGTCCGCGATGCCGCACTGCGCGCCCGCATCGCCCGGCCGGTCCATGTCACCGACACGCTGATGCTGACGCCGGTCGACCGCGTCCGCGTCGCCCGCGAAACCCTGGACTTCGCCCGCCGCCTGCGCACACCGCGCTGAGCCTCGGCGGACACCCCGCATCCCGCCGGCGTCCGCCGCAAAAACCGAGCTTTCTCACTTTCATTCGAAAAGCATCGGCACAAGATCCACAATCATCTGATTCATAAAGACTTTCTCCACCACCACGGTGGCGGCGCAAGGCGCCAAAGCGAGTAGCGGCGGCCATACCTGAGGTGATTCAATTTTCCCCAGGAACTCACCAACGCCATGCGGACGCGAGCCATGCCCCTCTCCTTCGACACCTGTTTTGGCCACTCCGGCAGCGACGGCACAAGCCGCCAGCCGGGCGTCGCCGCAGGAATGCGCCCATGAGCCGCTGGGCCCTGGTGCCGCTCAAGGCACGCCATCTCGGCAAGAGCCGGCTGGCCGGCCTGCTGGATGGCTCGAGCCGCGCCGAGCTGGTCGACGCGATGCTCGGCCGGGTGCTGTCCGCGCTTGCCGCCGCGCGCGAAATCGACCATGTCGCCGTCGTGACCAGCGAGCCGGCACGCCTGCCCGCCGGCGTGCTCGCGCTGCCGGATGCCGGCCGCGGGCTCAATGCCGCGCTCGGCGACAGTGCCGCGATGCTGCGGGCACTCGGCGCAAGCGAGCTGCTGATCGCCCATGCCGACCTGCCCAGCGTGCAGGCCGGCGACATCGACCGCTTCGTCCGCGCCGGCCGCCCGGCCGGCATGGCGCTGGCCGCGGACCGCCACGGCAGCGGCACCAATGCGCTGCTGATCGGCGAGGCCGCCGGTTTTCCCGTCAGCGGATTCCCGTTCGCCTTCGGCCCGCACAGCCTGGCCCGCCACCTGGCGGCTGCCCGCGCTCACGGCCTGTCGCCGGCGCTGCCGCGGATCGGGGGGTTGGCACTCGACATCGACACGCCGGACGACCTGGCCTGCCTCGCGCCGGCCACAGCCGCCGGCACAACGGCATTCCCCCATCCCCGCCTCTTTCCCTGCCCACCGCCAACCGGAGCCCAACACCATGTCTGACCGCGTCCTGAGCCTGCTCTCCCATGCCCGCGGCGGCGGCATGCTGTCGGACGGCGACATCCATCTGCTCGCCGGACAAGCGCCGTTGGCATCCCTGCTCGGCACCGCCGAAGCGATGACGCTGGCGGGCCACGGCCGCAACGTTGGCTATTCGCGCAAGGTCTTCATCCCCCTCACCCGGCTGTGCCGCAACACCTGCGGCTACTGCACCTTCGCCACCACGCCGGGCCGTGTGCCCGGCGCCTACCTGAGCGCCGACGAAGTTCTCGCCATCGCCCGCGCCGGCGTCGCCGCCGGCTGCCACGAAGCCTTGTTCACGCTGGGCGAACGCCCCGAGTCGCGCTACCGGGCGGCACGCGACGCCCTTGCCGCGCTCGGCCACGGCTCGACCATCGGCTACTTGGCCGAAATGGCCGCGCTGGTGCGGCGCGAAACCGGACTGCTGCCGCATGTGAACCCGGGAACGATGAGCGCGGACGAAATCGCCCTGCTGCGCCCCGTGTCGGCTTCGATGGGCATCATGCTCGAATCGTCCTCCGAACGCCTGTGCCAGCGTGGCGGCCCGCACTGGAAGTGCGAGGACAAGCAGCCCGGCGTGCGCCTCGACACCCTGCGCCGCGCCGGCGAACTCGGCGTGCCGATGACCACCGGCATCCTGATCGGCATCGGCGAGACCCGCCGCGAGCGCATCGATTCGCTGCTCGCGCTGCGCGGGCTGCACCGGCAGTACGGCCACCTGCAGGAAATCATCGTGCAGAACTTCCGCGCCAAGCCCGGCACGGTGATGGCCCAGGCGCAGGAACCGGCACTGGACGATCATGCCTGGACGATCGCGATGGCCCGCCTGGTGTTCGGCGCGCCGATGTCGATCCAGGCGCCGCCCAATCTGCGCCCCGGCGAACTGGCAGCCCTGCTGCGCGCCGGCATCAACGACTGGGGCGGCATCTCGCCGGTCACGCTGGATCACGTCAACCCGGAAGCCGCCTGGCCGCAGATCGACGCCCTCGCCGCCGAAACCGCGCTGCATGGCCGCCAGTTGCGGCCACGCCTGCCGCTGGTGCCGTCCTACGTACGCGAGGCGACACGCTGGGTGCCGGCGCCGATCGCCACGGCATTGCTGCGCCGCGCCGACGCCAGCGGCTTCGCCCGGCCCGACGACTGGCTGGCCGGCACCGGCATGCCGCCCTCGAGCGCGGCGCTGCAGCCCTTCGCCCGACGCGCCGCCGCCGCGGCATCCCCGGTCTCCGCGCCTCTCCGCGCAGCGATCGAGCGCGCCGAGCAGGGCCGAACGCTGGACGAAGACGACATCGTCCGGCTCTTCGACGCCCACGGCGAGGAACTGCACGCGGTCATCGACTCGGCCGACCGCCTGCGCCGGCAGACCGTCGGCGAAGCGGTGAGCCACGTGCGCAACTGCAACATCAACTACACCAACATCTGCCAGCACCGCTGCGGCTTCTGCGCCTTCGCCAAGAGCCACGCCGCGTCGACGCTGCGCGGCCCCGCCTACCGGCTCGACGCCGCCCAGGTCGCCGCCCGCGCCGAGGAAGCCTGGCTGCGCGGCGCCACCGAAGTCTGCATGCAGGGCGGCATCCACCCGCACTACACAGGCGACAGCTATCTCGAACTGCTGGCGGCGGTGAAGCAGGCCACGCCGGCGATGCACATCCACGCCTTCTCGCCGCTCGAGATCCGCCACGGCGCCGCCACGCTCGGCCTGTCGCTGCGCGACTACCTGGTCCGCCTGCGCGACGCCGGCCTGCGCACGCTGCCGGGCACCGCCGCCGAGATCCTCGACGACGAAGTGCGCGCCCGGATCTGCGCCGACAAGCTCGACACCGCGCAATGGCTGGAAGTGATGGAGATTGCGCATGAGGTCGGCATCCGCAGCACGGCGACGATCATGTTCGGCCACGTCGAAGCACCGCGGCACTGGGCGCGCCACCTGCTGGCGATCCGCGCGCTGCAGGCCAGGACGGGCGGCTTCACCGAATTCGTGCCGCTGCCTTTCGTGCATATGGAATCGCCGCTGTGGCACAAGGGCGGCGCGCGTTCCGGCCCGACGCTGCGCGAAGCGGTGCTGATGCACGCCGTCGCCCGGCTGGTGCTGCACCCGCTGATCCCGAACATCCAGACTTCGTGGGTGAAGATGGGCGCCGACGGCGCCGCGCTGTGCCTGCGGGCCGGCGCCAACGACCTCGGCGGCACGCTGATGTACGAATCGATCACCCGCGCCGCCGGCGGCGCCAACGGCCAGTCGATGGAAAGCGGCGACCTGCGCGCCATCGCCGCAAGCTGCGGCCGCCCGCTGCGCCAGCGCAGCACTTTGTACGAAGTCCTGGAGCCCGATGCGGCAGCAGCCGGTGCTCCCCGCACCAACTGCGCCATACCGCCACCTGAGTCTGCGGCCAGGCGCGTGATCGCGCTCCACAGCAGCGCCTGAGTTTCTCTCTTCCCTTCGCTTCACGCACTTCACCGCGCGGCCAGACCGCGCGGCGGGTGCCCCTACGTCCCCGAAACCTGCATGCAGGCTGGAGAACCCATGACACTGACCCATTTGCAACGCCTCGAAGCCGAGAGCATCCACATCCTGCGCGAAGTGGTGGCCGAAGCCGACAAGCCGGTGATGCTGTACTCCATCGGCAAGGACAGCGCAGTGATGCTGCACCTGGCGATGAAGGCCTTCTACCCGGCGGTGCCGCCCTTCCCGCTGCTGCACGTCGATACGCGCTGGAAGTTCCAGGACATGTACCGCTTCCGCGACCGCATGGTGCGCGAGACCGGCATGGAGCTGCTGGTGCACACCAACCCCGAAGGCGTGGACAAGGACATCAACCCCTTCACCCACGGCTCGGCGATCCACACCGACGTCATGAAGACCGAGGGCCTGAAGCAGGCGCTGGACAAGTACGGCTTCGACGCGGCTTTCGGCGGCGCCCGCCGCGACGAGGAAAAGTCGCGCGCCAAGGAGCGCGTGTTCTCCTTCCGCAGCGCGCAGCATCGCTGGGACCCGAAGAACCAGCGGCCCGAGCTGTGGAAACTCTACAACGCCAGGAAGCACAAGGGCGAGTCGATCCGCGTGTTCCCGCTGTCGAACTGGACCGAGCTCGACATCTGGCAATACATCCACCTCGAGAACATCCCCATCGTGCCGCTGTACTACGCCGCCGAGCGCCCGGTGGTGGAGCGCGACGGCACGCTGATCATGGTCGACGACGAGCGCATGCCGCTGAAGCCGGGCGAAGTGCCGATGAAGAAGAAGGTGCGCTTCCGCACGCTGGGCTGCTACCCGCTGACCGGCGCAATCGAATCCGGGGCCGACACGCTGCCGGCCATCATCCAGGAAATGCTGCTGGCCCGCAGTTCCGAACGCCAGGGCCGCATGATCGACCACGACTCGGCGGCATCGATGGAAAAGAAGAAACAAGAGGGGTACTTCTGACATGGCACACGTATCCGACCTGATCGGCACCGACATCGAGCAGTACCTGAAGGCGCACGAGAACAAGAGCCTGCTGCGCTTCATCACCTGCGGCAGCGTGGACGACGGCAAGAGCACGCTGATCGGCCGCCTGCTGTACGACTCCAAGATGCTGTTCGAAGACCAGCTCGCCGCGGTCGAAAGCGATTCGAGGAAGTACGGCACCCAGGGCGAGGCGATCGACTTCGCGCTGCTGGTCGATGGCCTCGCCGCCGAGCGCGAGCAAGGCATCACCATCGACGTCGCCTATCGTTTCTTCTCCACCGACCGGCGCAAGTTCATCGTCGCCGACACGCCGGGGCACGAGCAATACACCCGCAACATGGTCACCGGCGCCTCCACCGCCGACGCCGCCATCCTGATGGTCGATGCGCGCAAGGGCATCCTGACCCAGACCCGCCGCCACAGCTACCTCGTCAAGCTGCTCGGCATCCGCCACGTCGTCGTCGCCATCAACAAGATGGATCTGGTCGATTACTCGGAGCAGGTGTTCGCCCGGATCGTCGACGACTACCGTGAATTCGCCGCCCGCATCGGCATCGAGGACGTGAGCTTCATCCCGCTGTCCGCCTTCCGCGGCGACAACATCACCGCGCCGAGCGAAGCCATGCCCTGGTACCACGGCAGCACGCTGATGGACTACCTGGAAACCGTGGAAGTCGACGACAGCCGCCTGCAGCACACGGCTTTCCGCCTGCCGGTGCAGTGGGTCAACCGCCCCAACCTGGATTTCCGCGGTTTTGCCGGCACCATCGCCGGCGGCACGGTCTCGCCGGGCCAGCGCATCCGGGTGCAGCCGTCGGGGCGCGAGAGCACGGTGGCGCGCATCGTCACCCACGGCGGCGATCTGGCACGGGCGGTCGCCGGCCAGTCGGTGACGCTGACGCTGGCCGACGAGATCGACATCTCGCGCGGCGACATGATCTCGACCGTGGACGCCCCCGCCGAAGTGGCCGACCAGTTCGAGACCACCATCGTGTGGATGCACGACGAGCCGCTGCTGCCCGGCCGCCCCTACCTGCTCAAGATCGGCACCAGGACGGTGACGGCCACGATCACCGACATCAAGTACCAGGTCAATGTGAACACGCTGGAGCACATCGCCGCCAAGAAGCTGGAGCTGAATGCCATCGGCGTGTGCAACCTCGGCCTCGACCGCCCGATCGCCTTCGATGCCTACCGCGACAACCGCGACACCGGCGGCTTCACGCTGATCGACCGCCTGTCCAACAACACCGTCGGCGCCGGCCTGCTGCACTTCGCGCTGCGCCGCGCGCACAACATCCACCTGCAGCACGTCGACGTCGACAAGGCTGCGCGCTCGACGCTCAAGCACCAGAAGAGCTGCGTGCTCTGGTTCACCGGGCTGTCCGGCGCGGGCAAGTCCTCGATCGCCAACCTGGTGGAAAAGAAGCTCCACGCGCTCGGCCACCACACCTACCTGCTCGACGGCGACAACGTGCGCCACGGCCTGAACAAGGATCTAGGCTTCACCGATGCCGACCGCGTCGAGAACATCCGCCGCGTCGGCGAGGTGGCCAGGCTGATGGTCGACTGCGGCCTGATCGTGCTGACCGCCTTCATCTCGCCGTTCAAGTCGGAGCGGCGGATGGCGCGTGCGCTGGTCGACGAGGACGAGTTCATCGAAGTCTTCGTCGATACGCCGCTGGAAGTGGCCGAGTCGCGCGATCCGAAAGGCCTGTACAAGAAGGCCCGCCGCGGCGAACTGAAGAACTTCACCGGCATCGACTCGCCATACGAAGCGCCCGAGGCGCCGGAACTGAGGCTGGACGCGTCGCGGCTGTCGCTCGAAGCCGCCGCCGACGCGGTCATCGCCACGCTGCGCCTGCGCGGCATCATCGCCGACTGAAGCCGCCGCCCTGCCCGCCGCGGGGCGGCCCCGACACCCGAGGAAAGACCATGGCCCGACCACCCGACCATTCCACCCTGCTCGACGCCCTGCTGCCCGTCGCCCGCGCCGCCGGCGACGCCATCATGCGGATCTACGCCACCGACTTCGCCGTGCGCGGCAAGGACGACGCCTCGCCCGTCACCGAGGCGGATGAGCGCGCCGAGGCGCTGATCCTGCCCGCACTCGCGCGCCTGGCGCCGGACATTCCGGCCGTGTCGGAAGAAGAGGCCGCCGCCGGCCGCATTCCGGCAGTGGGCGAACGCTTCTGGCTCGTCGATCCGCTGGACGGCACCAAGGAATTCATCAACCGCAATGGCGAATTCACCGTCAACATCGCGCTCGTCGAACACGGCCGGCCGGTGCTCGGCGTCGTCTTCGCGCCCGCGCTCGACCGCCTGTTCGCCGGCGCTGCCGGGCTGGGCGCCTTCGTCGAGGACAAGGGCCTGCGCCGCCCGATCAGCACCCGCAGGCCGCCTGCCGAAGGGCTGACGGTCGTCGCCAGCCGCTCGCACGGCGACGCCGATGCGCTGGCCGCCTTCCTCGACGGCCGCGAGGTCGCCCGCCAGACCAATGCCGGCTCCTCGCTGAAGCTGTGCCTGGTGGCCGCCGGCGAAGCCGACGTCTATCCGCGCCTGGGCCGCACCATGGAATGGGACATCGCCGCCGGCGATGCCGTACTGCGCGCCGCCGGCGGCTGCGTGCATGAACTGGGCGGCAGTCCGCTGCGCTACGGCAAGGCGGATTTCGCCAATCCGCATTTCGCCGCCTGGGGCACGGCGGACGCCGCATGAGGACGGCGCCGGGCGGAGCCTCCAGCCCCGCCCGGCGCCTGAAAACCGAGCTTTGCTCGGTTTATGCGAACCGCAACCCATCGCCTTCCGCAAGCCCCTGTTTGCAAGCGATTTATTCCAGCAGAGCCGTACCAATTCCTAGTCCGAATGCGAGTAGCCAGCCCGGCGGCCGTTTGCTCAAATGGACGGCATCCGCCAGCAGGAAAAGCCATGGTTTCGAACCCTTCCCCCCTTCGCCGCAGCCCGACCCAATCGCGCGCCGCCGCCACGCTGGCGGCGATCCGGGAAGCGACGCTCCGCATTCTGAAGAACGAAGGCCACGCGCGGCTGACGACCAACCGCATCGCCGAAGTCGCCGGCATCAGCATCGGCAGCCTGTACCAGTACTACGCCGACAAGCATGCGATCGCCGCCGACATCTGCAACGAGCTGCTGACCTCCGAGCTCGACGAGATCAGGCGCCTCGACCGCCAGGCGATCGCGCTGGCCAAGGCTTCGCTCGACGCCACGCTCGGCTTCTTCGTCGAGGAGCAGGTCGCCCGCCACCGCCGGCTGTACCTGCAACTGCAGGACTTCTACCTCGAAATCCACTGGAAATACGACTTCGAGGCCTATTCGCGGCGGAAGTACCCCAACAAGCCCAGCACCGCCGAATGGCTGCCGTCGGCGCTCGAAGCCCATCGCGACGCGCTGCGCGTGCGGGACTTCGGGCTGGCAGCGCAGATGGTGGCCAGCACGCTCGAAGGCACGATCCACGCCACGCTGGACCGCAACCCCGAGCTGATCCTGAGCCGGGCTTTCGTCGACGAGCTGCACGCGATGCTCGTCCGCTACCTCAAGAAGATGCCCGGCGAAGCCGGCCCGGACACCGGAAAATAAGGAGACAGGCTTGTCGTACTATTTCGATTTCACCGTCTGGTTCAAGCTGCTGCGCCTGGTCGGCAAGGAAAGCAATCCGCGCCAGCGCCGCGGTCTGTACAAGCTCCTGCTGCTGCACATCCCGCTGCGCGCGGGCGTGACCGCGGTCTGCTTCTTCCTCGACGGCATCCTGTTCCCCGGCCTGTGGCGCACCCGTGTCGAGCGCCCGGTGTTCATCATCGGCCACGCGCGCAGCGGCACCACGCTGGCCCACCGCCTGATGGGCGCGGACGAGCGTTTCTCCACCTTCAAGTATTACGAGCTGCTGCTGCCTTCGCTGCTGCAGAAGAAGCTGGTGCGCCTGGTGGCCCGGCTCGATGCCGGGCTGTTCGGCCGCCGCATCGAGCGCCGGCTGCAGGCCTGGGAGAAACGCAAGTTCGGCCCCACCCAGCACATCCACAAGATGGGGCTGACGATCCCGGAAGAAGACGACCTGATGTACTTCAATTCCTGCGCCTCGGGCTTCTGGCTGACCAAGCTGCCCTACATGAGCGAGCTGGACTTCTTCCACATCGACCAGCGCCCCGCCGCCAGCCGCCGCCGCATGATGAAGTTCTACAAGGAATGCGTGCGCCGCCAGCTCTACCTGAACGGCGGCCGGCGCATCCACCTCAGCAAGAACCCGACCTACTGCGGCCGCGTCGAGTCGCTGCTCGAAGCCTTTCCGGATGCGCGCTTCGTCGTGCTCTACCGCAATCCCCACGAAACCATCCCCAGCCTGCTGAAGCTGCTCAACGTCGGCTGGAAGCTGCAGGGCAACCTGTCGCAGGAACGCATCCGCAGCTCCAACGAGGTGATGACCGGCCTGTCGTACGAGACCTATCTATATCCGCTCGAAGTGCTGCAGCGCCATCCCGAAACGCCTTACGCAGTCATCGACTACCGGCGCCTCACCAGCGACCCGAAGGCGGCCATCGAGGACGTCTATCGCGACCTCGGCCTCGACATCACGCCGGCTTTCGCCGCCTTCCTCGACGCCGAAGCGGCGCGCAGCCGCAAGCACGAGACCGGGCACCGCTACAGCCTCGCCGAGTTCGGTCTGGACGACGGCGAAATCCGCCGGCGGCTGGCACCGCTGTTCGAACGATTCCGCTGGGACGACGACGCCCCGGCGGCCAAACGAGAATCCAAGGAGCTGGCCCATGCATGAACCCGATCCGCTGCACGACGCCGTATTCGAGAAGGTCAAGGCCCACGCCGAAGCCCGCGACCCCGCCACCCGCGACGCCGCCGCGCTGCTGCGCCAGGCCTGGGACGGCATGATCGGACAGCTGCAAGAGGCCCGCGACGCGATCGACGACCCCAGGCTGTGGCCGCCGCCGGCGACGCCGCGCAACCTCGCCGAAGGCTACCGCTACGTGCTCGGCTTCCTGTACGGCTCGATCTCGCGCTGCCTCGGCCCGACGCCCGAGTTTCCGTACTTCGTGCGCGCCATCCAGCCGCTGAACCGCTCGACCATCGACAACTGCGACGCCATCTACCTGATGGCGCCGATCGACGGCAATCACAGCTACACCATCCGCGGCCGCGCCGGCGACACCAGCGCCTGGCGCGGCGGGCAGGCGCCGGCCGGCGTGCGCAAGGCGCCGCACTACGTGATCTTCGAAGCGCCGAGCGGCTATTCGGGCGAAAGCGGCAGCCTCAAGGAGCTGAAGCCGGGCTCGCGCATCAACTGCGCCGAACTCGACTGCACCGAGCTGAAAGTCGAGGCCGACGGCAGCTTCGAGATCCTGCTGGCGCCGGAAAAGCCGCCCGGCTACGAAGGCAACTTCATGCTCACCCGCGCCAGCCGCACGCGCAGGAACAAGGACGGCGTCAGCGAAACGCGCGAATACGTCAGCCAGCTGGTGATGCTGCGCGAACTGTTCTGCGACTGGGAAAACGAAGACCTGCTCGAACTCTTCATCTACCGCAACGACCTGCTCGGCCAGCCGATGCCGGCCTGCACGCCCGAGGCCGCGGCCCGGCAAATCGCCGACATCGGCCGCTTCACCCGCAACCAGGTACATTTCTGGAACGAGTTCTACGCCGTGGTGTGCGAGTGCTACGGCGACATGAACGGCGACGGCAAATGCTTCATGCCGCGCAACGACGTCAACAAGCCCAATGCCGCCTCGCTCGCCACCGCCGGCGGCATGGCCACCAACGTCTATTGCGGCGGCATGTTCGAACTGGCGGATGACGAAGCCCTGGTGGTCGAACTGCACCAGCCGGTCGAACCGGTCTACATCGGCTTCAGCCTGGGCAACATCTGGGGCGAATCGCTCGATTTCGCCAACTACCAGAGCAGCCTCAGCGGGCTGCAGGCCCACCGCGACGCCGACAACGTCTACCGCTGCGTGATTTCGCACCGCGACCCGGGCATCGCCAACTGGCTCGACACCACCGGCCAGCCCGAAGGCTACATGGCGATCCGCTGGGCCTATCCGGAAAAGCCGATGGACAAGCTCCCCTGGGCGACGGCGAAGAAAGTACCGCTCGCCGAAGTGCGCCGGCACCTGCCGGCGGCGACGCGCACGATCACGCCGCAAGAACGCCGCCGCCAGATCGCGATCCGCCAGGAACACGTGCAGCGCCGCTACCGCCAGCACTGATCACGCCACTCCCACCGCCCGGGGTCGGCGCTGCCGCCCCGGCCGCCTGCCTCATTCCCCGACTCCGCCTTTCCCCTGGAGCCTCCATGTTCGAGATCTTCGCTTCCACGCCGGAAAACCTGAACCTGGCCGACATGGGCGCTTTCGCCCGCCGCGTCGAAGCCATGGGCTACGACGGCCTGTTCGTTTCCGATGCGATCCACGACGGCCTGCTGCTCGCCTGCCAGGCGCTGTCGGCCACCACCCGGCTCAAGGTCGGCACCTCGGTGCTGATCGTCTTCCCGCGCAGCCCGATGAACGTCGCGCTCGCCGCCTGGGATCTGCAGAAGATGTCCGGCGGCCGCTTCGAGCTCGGCATGGGCACGCAGATCAAGCAAAACATCGAGGATCGCTATTCCGCGCGCTGGCTGCCGCCGGCCGCCGGCATGCGCGAATACCTCGGCTCGCTGCGCGCCATCTTCCACGCCTTCCGCAGCGGCGGGCCGCTCGACTACGTCGGCGAGCACTACAGGTTCACCCGCCTGCAGCCCTTCTTCAACCCCGGCCCGATCGATGCCCCCGACGTGCCGCTGATGCTCGGCGCCGTCGGCCCCAAGATGCTGGAGCTGGTCGGCCAGCGCGCGGACGGCGTGCACACCCACCCCACCAACACCTCGGTGCGCTACCTGAAGGAAATCATCCTGCCGCAGATCGCCGCCGGCGTGGAAAAGCGCGACCCCGCCCTCGCCCGGCCCTTCATCAGCGCCAGCCAGTTCGTTGCCACCGGCCCGGACGACGCCACCGTCGCCGCCGAGCGCGAACGCTTCCGCGACATGCTCGCCTTCCTGTTCTCCACCCCGGCCTACTGGGCCAGCCTGGAGCTGTTCGGCTGGCAGCACGTCGGCGAACGACTGCTCGCGCTGACCCGCGAGAAGCGCTGGAAGGACATGCCCTCGATCTTCACCGACGAAGTGCTCGACACCTTCCTCGTCTCCGGCCGCTACGACCAGTTGCCCGAGCGCCTGGGCTCGCGCTTCGGCGGCCTGGTCGATCGCATCACGCTGACCGTGCCGAACGACCCGGCCCACGATGCGGCGGCGGCGGAAGCGATCGCGGCGATCCGCGCCTGGCGCTGAACGCCGGGTACGCGCTGGCCCCTCCGCCGGGCGCCCCTGGCCGGGTGCCGGTCTTTCAGCGCAGCCGCGGCGCCATGCGCATCGCCACCGCCAGCGCGAGGCCGAACACCAGCGCCAGCAGCAGAAAAGCCTGTACATAGGCAAGGTGCAGGCCGCCTTCGAGCGCGCCATGGACCGCCGAACGCCATTCGACGAACACCGCGACCACCGCCACGCCGAGCACGCCGCCGAGCTGGCGGTTGTAGTTGCTGACCATCGAAGCCTGGCCCAACCGCACCGGCGGCACGCGCGCCATGGTCGCGACCATCAGCGCCGGAATCGTCAGGCCCAGGCCGAAGCGGCCGATCAGGCTGAAGGCGATCACTTCGGCATAGCTCGCCGCGCTGCCGCGCCAGGCGAACAGCAGGAAGGAGAAGCCGAACAGCACCAACCCCCACACCATCACGGCGCGCGGCGAATGGCGGTCGGTCAGTACGCCGGCGAGCGGAATCACCACCGCCAGCAGGATCCCCGAAGGCAGCAGGGCCAGCCCGGCCAGCGTGGCGTCGTAGCCGAGCGCGTTCTGCAGGAAGACCGGAATCAAGTAGGTCGAGCCGTAGAGGCCGAAGCCATAGACCAGCGTCACCACGCCGGTCATGGCGAAGTTGCGCTCGGTGAGCAGATCCAGCGACACGATGGGCGCGGCGGCCCGCCGCGCATGGACGACGAAAGCCGCGACGCACAGCGCCGACAGCACGAGCAAGGACAGCACCCAGGGGTCGAGCAGGCCATGCTTGCGCAGGCTGACGATGAAGTCGATCGCCAGCAGCGAACCCGCGCACAGGATGCCGACGCCGAGCCAGTCGAAAGGCTGGTGCGCCGCCGGCTCCGGGCTGGGCAGCAGATACAGCCCGGCCACACCGGCGAGGATGCAGAACGGCAGGCTCATCAGGAAGATCGCCGGCCAGCCGAAGCTGTCCAGCAGCATGCCCGCCAGCGCCGGCGCCACCGCCGGTGCCAGCACGATGCCGAAGGCGAGGATGCCGTGCGCCCGTCCCTGGTTGCCGGCCGGGAACAGCCGCATCACCGCCAGCATCGGCAGGGGCTGCAGCAGCCCGGCGGCCACGCCCTGCAGGATGCGCATGCCGACGACGAAGCCGAAGCTCTCGCCCAGCGCGCCGGCGACACTGGCAAGGCCGAGCAGCAGGTTGGCGCCGAGAAAGAGCCGCCGGAAGCCGATCCGGTCGAGCAGCCACGGCGTCGGCAGCATGGCGACGGTGAGCGCGGCGAGGAAGCCGGTGATCGCCCACTGCACCTGGTGCTGGCCGAGGCCGAAGTGCATGCCCAGCGCCGGCACGGCGACGTTGAAACTGGTCGTCGCCAGCACCGCCGCGATCGTGCCGACGCCGACCACCGCCAGGACCAGCCACTTGAAGGACTCGCCGTGGCGGGCCAGCAGTTCGCCACGCGGCCGGGCTTGCGGAAGCCAGCTCATCGGCGTGTCTCGCCTCAATCCTCCGCGGTACCGAGTTCGCCGTAGCGCTGGACGTGGAAGTCGCCGTCGCCCAGGCAGGCCTGGGCGACACGGATGCGCTTCAGGAACAGGCCGACGTCGAGTTCATCGGTGACGCCCATGCCGCCGTGCATCTGCACCGCCTCGCGGCTGATGCGGTGGGCGGCGTCGCCGGCCTTCCACTTGGCCAGGCTGGCCAGGCGCGCACGCGCGGCGCCATCGAGCGCCGGGTCGTCCAGCGCCGCCAGGCCGGCCATCACCGCGCTGCGCGCCAGTTCCTGGTGGGCATGGCACCACGCGGCGCGGTGCTGCAGGGCCTGGAAGCTGCCGATCGGTACGTCGAACTGCACGCGCGTCTTCAGGTACTCGACCGTCATGTCCAGCAGGGCCTGCGAAGCGCCGAGCAGCTCGGCCGCGAGGCAGACGCGGCCGCGATCGAGCGCGGCGTCGAGCACGTCGAAACCCTCGCCTGCGGCGCCGAGCAAGGCATCGGCACCGATTTGCACGCCGTCCAGCGCCAGCACGGCGTGGTTGCGCGAATCCAGCATCCGCATCGGCGACATCCGCAGGCCCGGCGCATCGGCCGGCACCAGGAACAGGCTGATGCCGGCCCGCTCGCCCGGCCGGCCGGCGCTGCGCGCGGCGACGACGTAGGCATCGGCGCCGATGCCGTCGGCAACGAAAGTCTTGCTGCCGTTCAGCAGGTAGCCGCCCGCATTGCTTTCGGCGCGCAGTGCGATGCCGGCCGGGTCGTGCCTGGGCTGCTCGTCGACCGCCAGCGCGATGCGCTTGCCGCCGCCGATCAGCGCCGCCATCCATTCCGCCTGCTGCGCCTCGGTACCGGCCAGCTCGATCACCGCGCCGCCCAGCACGACGCTCGACAGCAGCGGCGAAGCCGACAGCTTGCGGCCGATCTGCTCGAACACCGCGCCCAGGCCCTTGCAGCCGAAGGCCAGGCCGCCGAGCGATTCGGGGAAGGGAATCGCGCTCCAGCCCATGTCCACGATCTCGCGCCACAGCGCGGCGTCGAAACCTTCGGCCGCCCCGGCATCGCGCAAGGCGCGCTGGGCGGCGACCGGGCTTTTCGCCATCAGGAACTCGGCGGCGGTGTCGGCCAGCAGTTGCTGCTCTTCGGAATAAACCAGACTCATGGCACCCGCCTCCTCACTTGCCTTGCCTGCCGGCATTGCCTTCGGGCAGTTCCAGCACCCGCTTGGCGATCACGTTCAATTGCACTTCGGACGAGCCGCCGGCGATGGTCTGCGCGAAGCTGCCGAGCCAGGCCCTGGCCAGCGCCAGTTCCTGCGCCTCGAAGGCCTCGCCCTCCCAGCCCAGCGCGCGATGGCCGAGCACGTCGAGCAGCACTTCGAACTTGTCCTTCTCCTGCTCGGAATGCACCAGCTTCATGATCGACATCAGGCCGGACACGTCCCTGCCCGCACGCATCTCTTCGCCCATGCGCTGGGCGCTGAGGCTGTAGGCCATTTCGTCCATCGCCATCGCGCAGGCGCGCTGGCGCAGCACGACATCGGCCGGCGAGGACGAGGCCGGCGGCGGCAGGTAGCGGCCGACGATCGACAGCAGGTCGAAGCGCGTCGGCAGGCTCAGTTCGCCGAACTTCGACATCGCCCGGCGCTCGTGCTGCAGCAGGGCCTTGGCCAGCGTCCAGCCGCCGTCGAGCGGACCGATCAGCTGGCCCTTGGGCACCTTCACGTCGTCGAAGAACACCTGGCAGAAGGAGGACTTGCCGCTGATCAGATCGATCGGCTTCGCCTCGATGCCGGGCGAGCGCATGTCCACCACCAGCAGGCTGATGCCCTGCTGCTTGGGCGCGTCGGGGTCGGTACGCACCAGCATGTACATCCAGTCCGACTTGTCGCCGTAGGAGGTCCAGATCTTGGTGCCGTTGACGACGAAATGATCGCCGGCATCGACCGCGCCGGTCTTGAGGCTGGCGAGGTCGGAACCGGCATTGGGCTCGGAGAAGCCCTGGCACCAGCGGATCTCGCCGCGTGCCATCGGCGGCAACAGTTGACGCTTCTGCTCTTCGGTGCCGAACTCGAGGATCACCGGCCCCAGCATCCAGATGCCGAGGTTGATCTGCGGCGGGCGGCAGCGCAGCCGCCGCATCTCGGCTTCCAGCACCGCGGTCTGCTCGGGCGTGAGCCCGCCACCGCCGTACGCCACCGGCCAGTCGGGGCAGAACCAGCCCTTGTCGCGCATGCGCGCGAACCACAGGCGCTGGTCCTCGGTCTCGAACGCGACCTCGCGGCCGCCCCACACCAGTTCGCCCTCCGGCATCGGGGTACGCATCGACGGCGGACAATTGGCCTCGAGCCAGGCGCGGGTCTCGCGGCGGAAATCTTCGATCGTGCTCATCTGCTCATCCTGTGTCGAAACCTGGTCAGCGCGAGCGCGGCATGCCGAGGGCGAACTGCGCGATCAGTTCGCGCTGGATCTCGTTGGTGCCGCCGCCGAAGGTGTTGGTGACGGAGGCGCGCACCTCGTATTCCAGCTCGCCCTGCAGGAAGGACGCCGCCGAGCCTTCGCGCACGAGGCCGTTGGCGCCGACCACCTCGGACAGCTTGCGCAGGATCTCGATCACCGCCTCCGAACCATACACCTTGGTCACCGAGGCGAGCGCGACGTCCATCGCCCCGCGCTCCAGGTTCGCGGCAATGCGGAAATTGATCAGCCGCATCGCCTCGAGCCGCGCGTAGCACTCGGCCAGCAGGCTGCGCACCCAGGGTTTGTCGACCGCGCGCCGCCCTTGTTCGTCGGCCGCCTTCGCCCACAGGCAGACGCGGCGGAACAGGCCGACGACCTTGTCCGACCACGCCCCCAGGCCGAGGCGCTCGTGGTTGAGCTGGGCGGTGATGAGCTTCCAGCCGCCGTGCAGTTCGCCGACCAGCATGTCGGCCGGCACGCGCACGTCGTCGTAGTAGGTGGCAGCGGTCGGGTTGCTGCAGGTCGGGATCACGGTGTGCGAGAAGCCGGGCAGCGTCGTGTCCAGGATCAGGATCGACACGCCCTTGTGGCGCGGGCGCTCGGGGTCGGTGCGCGCCGCCAGCCAGATGTAGTCGGCCGCCTCGGCGCCCGAGGTCCACAGCTTGTTGCCGCTGACGACGAAGTGGCCGCCTTCCAGGCCGCCCCCCGGCCCGGCCTCCAGCCGCGCGCTCGTCTTCAGCGTCGCCAGGTCGCTGCCGGCCTCGGGTTCGGAATAGCCGATGGCGAAGATGATCTCGCCGGCGGCAATGCCGGGCAGGAACTTGCGCTTCTGCGCCGCGCTGCCATGCTCCATCAGCGCCGGGCCGACCGTGCTGATGGTGACGAAGGGCAGCGGCGCGCCGGCGATGCAGGCTTCCTCGAAGAAGATCAACTGCTCGGTGGCGGCATAGCCCTGGCCGCCGTGCTCCTTCGGCCAGCCCACGGCCAGCCAGCCGTCGGCGCCCATCCTGCGGACGGTGTTGCGATACAGCTCGCCCCCTTCCTTGCCGCGCAGTTCCTGGCGCAGCTCGGGGGTCATCAGGTTCTGGAAGTAGTCGCGCACCTTCAGGCGAAGGGCGTGCTGCTCCGGGGTCAGATCAACGAACATCGTCCGCTCTCCTTTGCTCAGGCCGCGCCGAGGATCAGGCCGCTGGTGGGCACGCCGGTGCCGGCGGTCACGAGCACGTTCTCGACATCGGCGACCTGGTTGGCCGCGCTGCCGCGCACCTGGCGCACCCCTTCGGCGACGCCGTTCATGCCGTGGATGTAAGCCTCGCCGAGCTGGCCGCCATGGGTGTTGATCGGCAGCCTGCCGCCGCGCGCGTGATGGCCGGCGCGGATGAAGTCCTTGGCCTCGCCGCGCTTGACGAAGCCGAACTCCTCGAGCTGGGGCAGCACGAAGGGCGTGAAGTGGTCGTAGATCACCGCGGTCTGGAAGGCCTCGGGGCCAAGGCCGGACTGGGCGTACAGTTCCTTCGCCACCACGCCCATCTCCGGCAGGCCGGTGATGTCGTCGCGGTAGTAGGAGGTCATGCTCTGCTGGCCCGTGGTGATGCCCTGCGAGCCGGCCTTGATGATCACCGGCTTCTGCTTCAGGTCGCGGGCGCGCTCGGCCGAGGTGATGACCATCGCCACCGCGCCATCGGATTCCTGGCAACAGTCGAGCAGGCGCAGCGGCTCGGCGATCCATTTGGAAGCCTGGTGCTCTTCCAGCGTGATCGGCTTGCCGTGGAAGAAGGCCGCCGGGTTGGTGGCGGCGAAATCGCGCACCGCCACCGACACGCGGCCGAAGTCCTCGCTGGTGGCGCCGTAGGCGTGCATGTAGCGGCGGGCGAACATGCCCACCCAGGCCGCCGGGGTGTGGAAGCCGAAGGGCATGTACCAGCCGTAATTGACGTTCTCGAAGATCGGCGTCGAGCCGAAGCCGTAGCTGCCGGTGCCGAAGCGGTACCAGGAGCGTTCGTTCATCGCCCGATACACCACCACGACCTTGGCCACGCCGGTCGCCACCGCCATCGCCGCATGCAGGATCGGCGCGCAGGCGGCGCCGCCGCCATGCGGCACGGTGGAGAAGAACTTGACGTTGTTGCAGCCGAGCAGGCGGGCGATTTCGTATTCGGGCACCTTGTCCATGGTGTAGGAGGAAAAGCCTTCGACCTCGGACGGGTCGATGCCGGCGTCGGCGAGCGCGGCCAGCGTGGCCTCCATGGCCAGGCGCAGTTCGGTGCGGCCGGAGTTCTTGGAGAACTCGGTCGCGCCCAGGCCGGCGATGGCGGCGCGGCCGGAAATGGAGATGTCGGTCATGTGTGCTGTTCTCCGCATGTCAGGGCAGCACCAGCGTGGCCGTGCCGGTCACGTGGCTGCCCATCGAGTTCTTGCCCTTGAGCGCGACGTCCACCTCGCGGCTGGCCGCGTCGGCGCGGACGACTTCGCCGCTGAAGGTCATGGTGTCGCCCGGGTAATTGGGCGCGCCGAGCTTGATCCGCAGATCCTTGAAGCGCGCCGCCGGGCCGGCCCAGGCTTCGACGAAACGCTGGGCCAGGCCGCTGGTGGTGAGAATGTTCATGAACACGTGCGGCGAACCGAGCTGCTGGGCCGCTTCCATGTCATGGTGGCCGGGAAAGTAATCGCGCGTGGCGATCGCGCCGGCGGCGATCAGGGTCGTCGTGATTGGGATCGCCAGTTCGGGCAGCGCCTCGCCGGGGCGCACGTCGTCAAAGCGCTTGCTGTTCTTCGAGGTCATATTTCCATCCCAGCTTGTCGTTGTTGGCGAGCCAGTCGCCGAGTCGTTCGAGCGTGGCGGCGCTGCCGCCCAGCGTGATGCCGAGCGCGCGGCTCCAGTACAGGTAGCGGTGGATCGGATAGGTGAGATCGACGCCGATGCCGCCATGCACGTGCTGCGCCTTGTGACCGACGAGGTGGCCGCATTCGGCGGCGAGATACTTGACCGCCAGCGCCTCGGACGGCGACGGCAACCCGGCATCCAGCCGGTACACCAGTTGCCACAGCACCGAGCGCAGCGCCTCGATGGCGATGCGGGCGTCGGCCATGCCCATCTGCACCGCCTGGAAAGTGGCGATGGCGCGGTCGAACTGGCGGCGCTCATTGATGTAGGCGACGCTGCGGCTCAGTTGCTCGCTGCTGACGCCGAGCTGCAGCGCGGCCAGCGCGGCGATGGCGCGTTGTTCCAGCCAGGGCAGCGCGGCTTCCGGCAGCATCGCCCCGGCAGCGAGCCTGAAGCCGTCGAAGCGCAGATCGGCCACCGCCTCGCCGTGGGTGAGCACACCGCCGATCTTGTCGATGCCATCGGCGCGCAGGTCCACCGACACCACGCGCGGGCCGTCGCCGGTGGCGGCCAGCAGCAGCGCGCGGCACACTTCCGCGCCCAGCGGCACGGCACGGACGACACCATCGAGCAGCCAGCCCTCGCCATCGCGCCGCGCCTGCAGCGCGATGCCTTCGGCACGCGCGGCACCGTCGAGTGACAGCGTGAGCAACTGCTTGCTTTCGGCCGCAGCGGCGGCGATTTCCGCGCCCTCGGCGCCGCCGAAGCGCGCCAGCGCCGCGGCGCCGAGTTGGTGGCGCCACAGCGGCACCTGACCCAGCCCGCGGCCCTGGGCCTCGAGCACCAGCATCAGCTCGGTCATGCCCAGGCCGCTGCCGCCGGCCTCTTCGGGGATGGCCAGCGCGTGCAGGCCGGTTTCGACGCACTTGCCCCACAGGTCGGCCATGAAAGCTTCGTCCGAGGCATCGAAGGCGCGCAGGCGGTCGTCGGTGCACAGGTCGGCGAACAGGCTGCCGGCCATGTCGGCGATCGCGCGCTGGTCCTCGCTCAACTGGAAATCCATGCTCGCCTCCTCAGCCCGCGACCGGACGGAACATCGGCAGCGTCAGCTCGCCGTCGTCGAAGGACTGGAACTCGACCTGCACGCGCTGGCCGATCCCGATCTCGTCGCGCTTGACGCCCACCAGGCCAGCGACCAGGCGCACGCCTTCGTCGAGGTCGATGAGGCCGATCGGGTTGGGATGCTCGAACGGCGGCACTTCCGGGTAGTGCATGACGACGAAGGAATGGATCTCGCCCTTGCCCGAGGCTTCGACCGTGTCCCAGTCGAAGGAATGGCAGTCGATGCACACCGGCGCCGGCGGATGGCGCAGCGTGCCGCAGCAGGTGCAGCGCTGGATCAGCAGCCTGCCGGCCTGCACACCCTCCCAGAAGAAGCGGGTGTCGTCGCTGACGCCGGGCTGCGGCCGCTTGTACTTGGGCACGGCCGGCGCCGCGCCCTTCTCCGCCGGCTTGGGCACATTGGCCGGGCGGAACTTGAACACGCGGAACAGCAGCTGGCCGACCTTCTCGTCGCCCGCGGGCTTCTGCGAGAAGAAGCTCATGATCAGCGTGACGAAGAAGCCGGTGCCCAGCGCGGTAGTCTTTTCCTCGCCGACCGAATCGAGCCGGGTGGTGTAGTACAGCTTCTCGCCCAGCTTCAGATAGCGTTCGAAGCTGAGATCGGAGTTCACCGCCACCACCGAGGGGTAGCCGTGCGCCTCCATCATCTTCAGCACTTCGTAGGGGTTCTCGTCGGTGGAGCCCGGCGCATAGTTGTTCATGTGCAGGCCTTCGAGGCACCAGGCCTGCAGCATCGCCGGCGGCGCCACGATGCCGCCGAATTCGCTGGCGGCGGCATGGGCCGCATCGGTGTAGAGCGGGTTGTCGATGCCCATCACCTCGCACCACTGCCGGATCATCGGCGCATTGACCTCGTCCCAGGCGTAGACGCGACCGTACTCGCGACCCACCTTGGCACGCACTTCGGACATCCATTCCTGTTCAGCCAAGTTCGTCTCCCGCTGTTGTGCGAGGCCCTGCCGCGCCTGCCCCGCGTCTACCTGTTCCCGCTGCCGAAAGAGAAGGAAGCACTCGCTGCCGCAACGGCGCGGCGCCTCTTTCGCAGCACCTGCGGCGAGTCTAAGACCAGGGCGATGCACGGCACTTCGTCTGAACGGACGATGGACAAGCACACCGGAACCCGGCATTCACAGCGTTTTCCAGGCAGGATTTAGTCTCATCAGACGATGCGCCTCCGCCTCGCGGAAACGACCATCCGCCCCGCACAAAGGCGGCGCGCCCCCGCATGCGCCGCATCCGGAGACGCCCGCATGGAACCACGTACCGACGCGCGCACGGCCTGGGCCGTGTACGCCGCCCTGCTGTTCGGCACCTTCATCACCGTCGAGGCCGCCGCCTTCCAGGCCCCCGCGCTGCCCAGCGTCACCCGCCACTTCGGCATCCCGGTCAACATGGCGGCACTGGTGCTGATCATGTACGCGCTGGCGCTCACCGTGTTCGCACCGGTCATGGGCCGGCTGGGCGACCAGCATGGACGCAAGCGGGTGATCAGCATCGGCATGCTGGTGTTCGCAGCTTCGGAGTTCGCCGCGGCCTGGGCGCCGAATTTCTGGTTCTTCCTCGGCGCCCGCTTCGTGCAGGGCCTGGGCGCGGCCTGCATCCTGCCCGGCGTGTTCGCCTACGCCGCCCACCTGTTTCCGGACAACAAGCGCGGGATGGCGCTGGGCATCCTCTCCTTCACGATGCTGTTCGGCGCAACCTCGGGCGGCCTGCTCGGCGGCCTGCTGATCGACCGTCTGGGCTGGCCCAGCGTGTATTGGATCAGCGGCGCCCTGACCCTGATCGGCCTCATGCCGGTGCGCCTGCTGGTGCCGGAGATCGCACCATCCAAGACCCGGGCCGCCTTCGACTACACCGGCGCCATGCTGCTGTTCGCGGTGATCGCGGCGCTGCTGTCGCTGCCCACCTGGGCGACCAGTTTCGGCAAGGAATCCATCGTCACCTGGGCGATCGTGTTCACCGGCATCGGTAGCCTGGTCCTGCTGTGGCGGCACAGCCGCAAGGCCGAAAACCCGGTCATCGACCTCGGCATCCTGTCCAGCCGCGCCTTCGCCACGCCGTCGGCGGTGTACTGGCTGCACATGATCTTTTCCAGCGGCATCGTGTATTCGCTGGCCTTCTTCATCAACAACCGCCCGGGCGGAACGGCGGCGCAGTTCGGCCTGGTCACGCTGTTCCTGTACGGCAGCGGCCTCATCAGTTCGCCGATCGCCGGCAGGCTGGTCGACCGCATCGAGCCGCGCGTGCTGTCCATCGCGGCGATCCTCGCCAGCCTGGCCGGCACCGTGCTGTTCCTGAACATCGATGCCACGACGCCGCTGTGGATGGTCATCGTCGTCGCCTGCATCCTGGGCCTGTCGATCGGCTGCAACACCCCGGCGATCATGAAGCTGGCGCTGGGCGCGGTGCCGGCAAAGGACATGGGCGCCGGCAGCGGCCTGTTCAGCATGTTCCGCGACCTCGGCAGCCCCACCGGCTCGTCGCTGTCGCTGGCGGTGTTCGGCGCCACGCTGGCTCATGCCACGCACGGCGCAATCGCTCGCCAGGCCGCACCGCTCGGCCTCGACCCTGCCACGGTCGACAGCCTCGCCCGCGCCGCCGGCAGCCGCGCGCGCGAAGTGCCGGCCGAGTTGGCGAATCAGCTGGCCGAAGCCGGGCTCGCGGCCGATGTGCTGATGAGCCAGGCGACGCTGGAAGGGTTGAATGCGGCGCTGAGCAACGTGGGGTACATGTTGCTGGGGCTGATCACGCTGGCGTTGTGTTTGAGTCTGAGCCTGATGAAGACACGAACGCTGGGGAGCGACACGACCTCATTGTCGTTGGATGTCAGCTCTGATTGAATGTCCGCGCTTACGAAAAAGCCAGCGCGAGGCTGGCTTCTTCGAACTGGTGGCGGACGGTTGCCGCCCGAAAAACCGGCTGCCTGGATTAGATGGCGCTTTTACGGGTTGCCGCTGGCTCGAGGGTGTTTGAGCGACAGAGCCGTTTTCAGCCAGCGTTGCCCGAGGGAGGTCAGGCGGTAACGCTGGCTGCGGCTGTCGGGCTTGTCGGGCAGGGTCATTTCAATGACGCCCTGTTCCAGCGCGGGCGCCAAATAAGTCTTGCGGAAGTGTTCCCGGTGGGCAAGCCCCACCGCATCCTGCATCGCCTGTCGGGTCATTTCACCCTTCATCCGCGCCAACAACGTTCCGACTTGCGCGGTGACTTGCGTCACATCTGCCCAAACCGCAATGATTTTCGCCGCTACGCCCCCGCGTTGGCGGCCGCCAGGAAGGCCGGCCGCTCGCCGCCGCCGTGCAGCAGCAGGTTGGTGCCGGCGAAATACGCAGCCATCGGCGAGCCGGCGTACAGGCAGGCGTCGGCGATGTCCTGCGGCGTGGCCATGCGGCCGGCGGGGATGGTGGCGCCGACGGCGGCGATGCCGGCTTCGTCGCCGTAGTGCAGGTGCGCCTGCTCGGTCTGCACCAGGCCGGGGCTGATCGCGAGCACGCGCACCTTGGGCGCCCATTCCACCGCCAGCGAGGACGCCAGCGACAGCACGCCGGCCTTGGCCGCGCCGTAGGCGGCGGTGCCGGGCGACGGGCGCGAGGCGGCGACGCTGCCGATGAAGATGACGACGCCGCCCCCGGCCTGTTGCTGCATCAGCGCGTTGGCCTGCTGGGCGACGTTGAGCGGCGCGAGCAGGTTGAGGCGGATGATGCCTTCATGGAAGCGCGGCGAGGCCTTGTCGGCGAGCGCGAACGGCGCGCCGCCGGCGTTGTTGACCAGCACGTCGAGCCGGCCGAGGCGCTCGCGGATGGTGGCGAACAGGCTTTGCAGGGATTCGACGTCGCGCACGTCGACGGGAATGAATTCGGCCGCCCTGCCGGCCGCTTCGGGCAGCGCCTCGGGCGCGTTGCGCCCGCACACCACCACCGACGCGCCCGCCGCCAGGAAACCCCTGGCGATGCCCGCGCCGATGCCCTTGGTGCCGCCGGTCACCAGCACGACCTTGCCGCGGTAATCCAGCGCCGCGGCCGGGAAAGCCTGAGTGTTCATGTCCGTTTCTCCGCATCGTTTGGATGCCTGCGAGTCTAGGCCCGCCCCCCTTGCCGTTCGTCGTCTGAACGGACGATGAGCGGCTTGCGCCGCGGGCGGAATAATCGCCCCATCCCCCACCCCGCTCCGGGCCCGGCGGCCGCAGGGCCGCCGCCGGGAGCCCGCATGGAGTCTTCATGACCGCCGAAGCCACGCCGCCGTCGCCCGAGACGGCCACGCCGCTGCTGCTCGAACGCCTGGACGGCGGCGTCGCGCTGCTGCGCCTGAACCGCCCCGAGGCCACCAACGCGCTGTCGCTGGAGCTGCAGGCGCTGCTGTCGCGGCGCTTCACCGAACTGGCGGCGGACGACAGCGTGCGCTGCATCGTACTGACCGGCGGCGACAAGGTCTTCGCCGCCGGCGGCGACATCACCAGCATGGCCGGCGCCGGCCCGATCGAGATCACCCGGCGCCATACCGAGCGCGTGTGGGGCCCGATCCAGCACTGCCCCAAGCCGGTGGTCGCCGCGGTGTGCGGCTATGCCTACGGCGGCGGCTGCGAGCTGGCGATGCTGGCCGACATCATCGTCGCTGGCGAGGGCGCGCGCTTCTGCCAGCCCGAGATCCGCATCGGCATCATGCCCGGCATCGGCGGCACCCAGCGCCTGGTGCGCGCGGTGGGCAAGGCCAAGGCGATGCGCATGGCGCTGACCGGCAGGCCGATCAGCGCGCACGAAGCCTGGACCGCCGGCCTGGTCAGCGACCTGGTGCCGGACGCGCAGGTGATTCCGACCGCGATCGAGCTGGCGCGCGGCATCGCCGCGATGCCGCCGCTGGCGGCCGAGCAGATCAAGGAATGCATCCTGCTGGGCATGGACGCGCCGCTCGAAGCCGCGCTGGCGATGGAGCGGCGCGCCAACGCCCTGCTGTTCGCCTCGCACGACCAGAAGGAAGGCATGGCGGCCTTCATCGAGAAGCGGCCGCCGAAGTTCGAGGGCCGCTGACAGCGGCGGCCGGGACGCCATGCAGTTGCCCCGTTTCCCCCATTCCTCCACGACCAAGGAAATGAACACGATGTCCGGCGCCCCCCTGCCCGCCCCCCTTTTCAGACTGGATGGCTGCGTCGCCATCGTCACCGGCGCCGGCCGCGGCATGGGCCGCGGCGTGGCCGGGTGGGTCACGGGCCAGGTCGTGCCGCTCAACGGCGGCGGCATCACCGCCTGAGTTCCGCGCCGCGCGCGCTCCGCTCAGGCCAGCCGGAAACGCCCCGACAGGTCGTCCAGGGTGCGCGCCAGCGCATCGAGCCCGGCCGCGGACTGCGCGCTGCGCGTGGCGCTCGCGGAAAGGTCGCCAGTGCCGCTGGAGACGCTTTCGATGCGGCGCACGATCTCGCGCGTGGATTCGGCCTGCGCCTTGATGAGTTCGCCGATGCTGCCCACCGCCTCGAACACCGCGTGGGTCCCCTCGCGGATGCTCTCGACCGACCCCTCCGCCTCGCGGGACAGGCTTTCCCCTGCGGCCACGCGCTCGACGACCTGCCGCATGCCGGCGGAGACGCCGCGGGTCCGCTCCTGGATGTCACCGATCGTGACGATGATCTCCTGCGTCGAGCTTGCGGTGCGTTCGGCCAGCTTGCGCACCTCGTCGGCGACGACGGCGAAGCCGCGGCCCTGCTCTCCCGCGCGCGCCGCCTCGATCGCCGCATTGAGGGCCAGCAGGTTGGTCTGCTCGGCCACCTCGCGGATGACGTTAACCACGCCGCTGATCCGTTGCGACAGTTGTTCGAGTTCCTGGACCTGGAGTGCGGTGCTGTCGACGACCTCGGTCACGCGGTGCATCTCCCTGGCCATGCTGCGGATGAAGCGCCGGCTGTCCTCGGCGCGCACAGAGGAGCGTTCGGTGGTCTGCAGCGACAGGCTGGCATGCGCCTCCACCTGGTCGATCGAATGCACCAGCGCGCTGGCCGCCTCGGACATGCGGCTGAGCGCCTCCTCCTGCGACAGCGCGTGCTCCGAGGCGGTGCCGGCGATGCCCGACATCTGGCGGGCCTCGACGCCGAGCTGCTCGACCTCGCGGCGCAGGTCGTCGATCAGGCCGTGCAGCTTGTCGCGCATGTGCCCGATCTCGCCCAGGAGCACGCCGAACTCGTCCGCCCCGAGCTCGGGGACGGCCACCGACAAGTCGCCCGCCGCGATCGAGCGGGCGACGCGCGAGGCGACGCCGAAGGCCATGCGCAGCCGCCGCAGCGTGCTCAGGGCGATGAGCACGCTGCACAGGATGCCGATGACCGACAGCACGAGATAGGCGGTGATGGTCGTGCGGTAGCGCGTCTGTGCGGACTCGTACATGCTGGCGGTGAGGGCCGTCTGGTGGGCGTGGAGCGCGGCCAGGGCCTCGCCCGCCGCATCGCCCGCCGGCTCGCCGCCCTGGACGAAGGCACTCATGTAGGTGGGCCGGAAATGGCCGGTGCGCAGCGAGGCGAGCACTTCGTCGACCTGGACCAGCCATTCCCGGTAGCGCGCCTCGAAGGCATCGAACAAGGCCACCTCGTCGGGGTCGCGCAGCCGCTGGCGCTGCGCCTGCAGCAACGCCTCGACCTCCTCGATGTTGCGGTCGATCTGCTGCAGGTAATGGGACAATGGGCGCTCGTGCGCCGAGGCCAGCCCGCCGTCGGGGTCGAGCTGGAAGGCGAGCGGGATCAGCCGCCGGTTGGACAGCAGGCGCAACTGGATCGCCTCCAGCCGCCCCAGGGTGGCGATGTTGAGCTCGTGGACCTCGCGCAGGGATTCCTTGGCCTGGTGCAGGCCGTACCAGCCGAAGGCCACCGCCGCCAGGAACAGGAAGCCCGCCACGGCGGCCCAGATCCACATGCGTTGCGCAATGCTCAGTTTCGTCATGCCGAACCGTCCTCGTCGTCGATTGCCGGGCGTCGATGGGCGCCGAACCGCAAGAGTTCAAGCGCCGGCGCGCACCCGGTTCAGCGCCGGGTCGTTGGGTGGGTTGAGCACGCACCGCGTGCCGGCCGGGTGGTAGATGTAGGGAATGCAGCGGTTGCAGTTGGTACAGCCCGACGCCGCGGTTTCGCCGCGGCGGAACTTGTCGACCAGGCGCGGATCGTGGATCAGCGGCCGCGCCATCACCACCGCGTCGAAACCCTCGCGCATCGCCTGCTCGGCGTTGGCCAGCGAGCGCGCGCCGCCGAGGTAGCCCAGCGGCACATCCACCGCGGCGCGGATGCGGCGCGAATACTCGAGGAAGTACATCTCGCGGAAGCTGACCCTGGGCGTGCCGAACTGCGCAGCCTTCATCATCAAGCCGGTCAGCCAGTTGCCCTTCAACACCTTCTTCATCTCGTCCATGTCGAAGTTGCTGCCGAACATGAACCAGCCCGATTCGATGTTGCGCCCGCCGGACAGCACCAGCAGGTCGGCGCCGGCCTGCTGCAGCAGGCGCGCGGTGACGATGGCGTCATCCACCGTGGCGCCGCCGGGCACGCCGTCGGCGACGTTGATCTTGGCCAGCACCGCCATGCGCTGGCCGACCTCCTCCTTGACCCGCCGCAGCACTTCGGCCGGAAAACGCGCGCGATTCTCCGCGCTGCCGCCGTATTCGTCGCGGCGCTTGTTGGAAAGCGGCGAGATGAACTGGTTGAGCAGGTAGCCGTGGCCCATGTGGATCTCGACCGCGTCGAAACCCGCCTGAGCACAGAGCTCGGCGGCGTCGACGAACTGGCCGATGACGAGATCCATGTCGGCGCGCGTCATCGCGCGCTGGAAGAAGTTGCCGCGCATGAAGCCGGCTTTGTTGAAGCCGCCCGAGGCGCTCATGGTCGGCCCTTCGATCTTCACCGAGGTGACGAAGGAACCGCCATGGGTGAGCTGGTAGGAAATGGCGCCGCCTTCGGCATGCACGGCGCCGGCCAGCGCCTTCAGGTCGGGCAGGATTTCCGCACGCATCCACACCTGGTTGGGCAAGGTGCGGCCGACCTTGGCGACCGCGCCATAGGCCACGGTGGTCAGGCCGACGCCGCCGGCGGCCATGCTGCGGTGGTGCTCGAGCAGCGCCCTGGTCGGCGCACCGTCGAGCACCATGCCCTCGTTGGCGCCGGCGCGGATGAAGCGGTTGCGCAGCATGAGCGGCCCCAGCCTGAACGGGCTGAACAGCGTGTCGCGATCCTGGTTCTGGTTCATATGCACCTCGCTGGCGTGGGCGGAACTGGCAGGCGGCGCGGCAGATTCACGCAGGAACACGCAGTTGCGCCCGCAACGCGTTCTTGTCGACCTTGTTCGACGCATTGACCGGCAGCGCGTCGAACAAGCGCACCAGGCGCGGCACCTTGTAGTTGGCCATGCGCTCGCGCGACCAGGCGATCAGGCCGGCTTCGTCCAGCATCTGGCCGGGGCGCGGCACCACGCAGGCGCAGCCGACTTCGCCCATGCGTTCGTCGGGCACGCCGATCACCGCCACCTGGGCGATCGCGGGGTGCTCGGTCAGGGCGGCCTCGATCTCGGCCGGATAGCAGTTGAAGCCGCCGACGATGAACATGTCCTTGAGGCGGTCGGTAATGCGCAGGTAGCCGCGCGCATCCAGCGTGCCGACGTCGCCGGTGTGCAGCCAGCCTTCGGTGTCGATGGTTTCGGCGGTGGCCTTGTCGTCCTGGAAATAACCCTGCATGACGTGGAAGCCGCGCAGGCAGATTTCGCCCGTCTCGCCGGCGGCCAGCGGCCGGTTGCCGGCATCGACGATGCGCAATTCGGTGCCGGGAATGGCATGGCCGCTGGTCAGGGCGACGGTCTCGGCGTCGTCGTCGGCTTCGCAGCAACTCGCCAGCCCGCCGCATTCGGTGAGGCCGTAGGCGGTGAGGACGACGTCGAAGCCCAGTTCGCGGCGCATGCGCTCGATCAGCACCGGCGGGATCGTCGAGGCGCCGGTGACGGCCACGCGCAGGCTGGACAGATCGGTCTGCGCCAGCCCGGGATGCGCCAGCATCGACAGGTAGAGCGTCGGCGGCCCGGGCAGCACGCTGATGCGGTCGGCCTCGATGCGGCGGAACACCGCCTCGGCGTCGAACACCGGATGCGGCAGCACGGTGGCGCCGGCGATCAGGCAGGTCACCCAGCCGGCCTTGTAGCCGAAGGTGTGGAAGAAGGGATTGACGATCAGGTAGCGGTCGCCAGCGCGGATGCCGGCGATCTGCACGTAAGCGGTGAAGGCCTGGATGACCTGGTGGTGGGCGCTCATCACGCCCTTGGGGCGGCCGGTGGTGCCGGAGGTGAACATCAGGTCCGAGATGTCGCCGGGCCGAACGGCCTCGGCGCGCGCGCGGGCCTGCGCTTCGTCGATGCCTTCACCGCTGGCCAGGAAAGCGGCCCAATCGGTATCCGCGTGCGGCCCGGCCTGGCCGATGGCGACGACTTTTTCCAGCGTCGGCGGCCGGCAGCCGGCCAGCATCACCGGGTAGTCGGTGTCGAGGAAACGGTCGACGACGAACAGGATGCGGCTGCCGCTGCGGCCGATGATGTCGGCTGCCTCGGCGCCTTTCATGCGGGTGTTGATCGGCACCATCGCCGCGCCGGCGCAGTGGATGCCGAGCGCGGCGATGATCCATTCGGCGCGGTTGGGCGCCCAGATCGCGACCCGGTCGCCGGCGTCGATGCCGTGGGCGATCAAGGCGCGGCTGACGGCGAACACGCGGGCCGGCAGGCCGGCATAGTCGATGCGGGTGTCGCCGTCCTCGATGAAGATGCGTTCGCCGTGGCGGGCCGCGGCTTCGAGGACGAGTGCGGGCAGGCTGCGGGCGAGCGGCGGAACGAAGGCTTCGGTCATGGGACGCCGCGCCTCAGATGCTCATGACGAACTGGCCGCTGTCGACGCGCAGCTCGATGCCATTGACCGCGCGCGAGCCATCCTCGGCGAGGAACAGGATCGCGGCGGCGACGTCGGCCGGCAGGCAGGCGCGGTTCATCGGGTCGGCGTCGATGGTGAAGCGCGCCGGGTCCACGCCTTGCGGATAGCTGCCGGCGGTCATCGGCGTCATGATCCCGTCGGGATGGATGGAGTTGCAGCGGATGCGGTACTTGGCCCGGCGGCAGTGCGCGGCGACCGCGCGCGTGAGGCCGGAGATCGCGGCCTTGGAAGCGCCATAGGCGGCATAGTCGTCGCGGCCGGCGATGCCGGCAATCGACGAGATGTTGATGATCGAACCGCCGCCGCTGTCCTTCATCAGCGCCACGCCGGCCTTGCAGCCGAGGAAGACGCTGTCGGCGTTGATCCGCATCAGCCGCTGCCAGTCGTCCAGCGTGGCGTCCTCGATCGAGCCCTTGAGCAGGATGCCGGCGTTGTTCACCAGGATGTCGAGGCGGCCGAAGCGCTCGCGCACGGCCGCGGCCACCATGTCCCAATCGGCGGCCGAAGCCGCATCCTGGCGGATGAAACACGCCTTGCCGCCCAGCTCCGCCGCCAGCGCCTCGCCGGCCTCGACGTTGAGGTCGGTCAGCACCACCTGCGCGCCTTCGCGCACGAAAGCCTCCACCGTGGCGCGGCCCACGCCGCTCGCGCCGCCGGTGACCAGCGCGATCCTGCCTTCGATTCGTCCTGCCATGCCTATCTCCTGATGAAGCCTCATGCCTGCGCGGCGATGTGATTGGCGGCGATATAGCCGAAAGTCATTGCCGGGCCGAGCGTGGCGCCGGCGCCCGGATAGGCCGTGCCCATCACCGAGGCCGAGGTGTTGCCGATCGCGTAGAGCCCCTCGATCGGCGAACCGTCGGCGCGCACGACGCGCGCCTGGGCGTCGGTCAGCAGCCCGCCCTTGGTGCCGATGTCGCCCGCATCCATGCGCATGGCGTAGAACGGGCCTTTCTCGATCGGTGCCAGGCAGGGGTTGGGCTTGACGTTGACGTCGCCGTAGTAGCGGTCGAAGACGTTGTCGCCGCGGCCGAACTCGGCATCCTTGCCCGTGCGGGCGTACTCGTTCATCTTCGCCACGGTTTCGGCCAGGCCGGCGGGGTCGACGCCGATCTGGCGGGCCAGCGCCTCGAGCGTGTCGGCCTTCCAGTACACCGTGCCCAGCCACTCCTTGCGCAGCCGGCTGTCGGGCATGATCTGCGCCGGCATCAGCGGCCCCATCGCGTAGTTGAAGCGGAAGCCGGCATCGAAGATGCACCATGCCGGCACGTTCCTGCCGCCGGTGGCTTCGTTGTCGCGGTACATCGCATCGCCGAATTCGAGATAGCCCTGGGCCTCGTTGCAGAAGCGCCGGCCCAGGCCGTTGACCACGATCGCGCCCGGAAAGGCACGCTCGGCGAACACGCCGCGCGGCTTCTCCTCGCCGGTCACGGCGATGGTCGGCGCCCACCACGCCCAGTCGAGCAGGTCGGTGGCGGCACCCGCGGCCAGGCCGGCTTCGAGCGCGGCGCCGGTGTTGTTGCCGGGCGGCGTCGCGCTCCAGCGCGCCTGGGTCGGCTGCGGCAGGTATCTTTCGCGCAACGCCTGGTTCTGCTCGAAGCCGCCGGCGCCGAGGATCACGCCCCGGCGGGCGGTGAGCGTCATCGGAAAGCCATCGCGCTCGACCCGCACACCGGTGACGCGGCCGTCCTCGATCACCAGATCGCGGAAATCGGTCTTCAGCCACAGCGGCACCTTGCGATCCATCAGCGAGGCGCGCAGCGCGCACACCAGCGAACTGCCGAGCGCGGCGCGGCGGTCGTACCGACTCTTCCTGCGCCACTTGAAGTCGAGCTTGTAGCGCAGCATCAGGCCGAGCACTTTCAGCCGCCAGCCGCGTTCGCGCGCCATGGCGACGTGGGCGTCGCGCGCGGTCCAGGCGATGCGCCCCATCAGCAGCGTGGACGGCGAGGGGCGGCGCAGATGCTGCAGTTCGTCGCCCAGCACGCTGGTATCGAACAGCTCGGGGTCGAGCGAGCGCCCGCCCGGCAGCGCGCCCGGCAGGTGCTGGTAGTAGTCGGGATACTTTTCCGCCACCGCGTAGCGCACGCGGGATTTGCCTTCGAGGTAGCGGATCATCTCCGGCGCCTGGGTGAGGTAGGCGCGCACCTTGGTTTCGTCGGCCTTGCCGCCGCCCGCGGCGAGGATGTAGCGCAGCGCCTCATCCAGACTGTCGCGGCCGCCCTTGGCAGTGAAATGGTGATTGTTCGGAATCCAGATGCCGCCGCCCGAGATCGCCGAGGTCCCGCCGAACTTGTCGCTCTTCTCGATCACCAGCACCGACAAGCCCTGGTCGGCGGCGACGACCGCCGAGGTCATCGCGCCTGCCCCCGAACCAACGACGACGACATCCCAATCCGTCCGAGACCGATCTTGCTCGCTCACGCTCCACCCCAGTTGCTGTTGCAATGTGGCCGATGTTGGCGGCAGTCCCGGCGGCGTTCATCGTCAATGCGGACTATGGCGCGCGGCGGCAGCGCCATCGTTCAATCGGAGGATGCGGCGACACGCCGGGGTATCGATGATCGGGCGGACAGCGCGTGCCGCAGGGACGACGCACGCCGGACACAGACAAAGGAGCTCGACATGACCCAGGACACGACACCGGCCCACAACCCCGCCCGCCCCTGCCGCATCGAGGACGTGCCGCGCTGGGACATCGACACCGACGTCGCGGTGATCGGCATGGGCGCGGCCGGCAGTTGCGCGGCGATCGAGGCACGGCTTGCCGGTGTCCGCGTGCAGGTGTTCGAAGTCGCCTCCGCGCCGGGCGGCAGCGCGGCACTGTCCGGCGGCGAGATCTACGCCGGCGGCAGCGGCGGCACCCGCGTCCAGCGCGCGCATGGCTTCGCGGACAGCACCGAGGATCTTTACACCTACCTGATGATGGCCGGCGGCCCGGGTGCCGACGCCGAGCGCGTACGCCTGTATGCCGAAGGCGCGGCAACGCATTTCGACTGGCTGGAAGCACAGGGCGTGCCGTTCAAAGGCAGCTACCTGCCCGGCAAATGGATCGAGCCGACGACCGACGACACCTTGCTGTGGTCGGGCAGCGAAGCCGCCTGGCCGTTCAGTGCCAGAGCCAGGCCTGCCCCGCGCGGCCATACCGCGCAGTTCAAGGGCTGGGGCGGCGGCAAGGTGCTGATGGAAAAGCTGTGCGCACGCGCCGAGGCGCTCGGTGCCACGCTCCACTGCAACAGCCGGGCGCTGAGCCTGATCGTCGACCGCGACGGCAGCGTGGCCGGCTTGGTGGTGCGCATCGACGGCGAGGAGAAATACGTGCGCGCACACAAGGGCGTGATCCTGTGCGCCGGCGGCTTCATCGTGAACCGCGACATGGTGGCGCGCTACGCACCGGCCGCGCTGGCCTGCACCCAGCCCGTCTCCGCCGGCAACGACGACGGCTCGGGCATCCGCATGGGCATCAGTGCTGGCGGCGCGGCCATCCACATGGATCAGTTCTTTGCCACCATCCCCTTCTTTCCGCCCGAATCGCTGGTGAAAGGCATCTTCGTCAATGCGCGCGGCGAGCGCTTCATCAACGAGGATGCCTACCATGGCCGCGTCGGCCACTACGTGCTGCGCCAGCCGGAAGGCAAGGCCTGGCTGCTGGTGGACAACGAGACTTTCGGCCGCCCGCTGATCGAGCCGGACATCCCGGTCGCCGCCGTGGGCGAAAGCTGGGAAGAGATCGAACGGGAACTCGGCCTGCCGGCAGGCACGCTGGTGCATACCGTGGAAACCTTCAACCGCAACGCCGCCGAAGGACAAGATCCGCTGTTCCACAAGGCCGCCGACTGGCTGCGCCCGCTCACCGTCGCGCCCTTCGCCGCGCTCAGCTACTGCGCCGGCGAACTGAACGCGCACGCCTTCACGATGGGCGGCCTGCACACCCGCCCCAGCGGCGAAGTGCTGGACGCCGACGGCAGCCCGATCGCCGGCCTCTACGCCGCCGGCCGCTGCGCCTGCGGCCTGCCGCGCTGGGGCGAAGGCTACAGCTCGGGCATGTCGCTGGGCGACTCGACCTTCTTCGGCCGCCAGGCCGGCGTCGCCGCCGCCCGGCGCTGACCAGGCGCTCATACGAAAAACGCCGCATCCGCCCCCTACGGGCGGCGCGGCGCTGGCAGCTCGGGCAACGAAACTCAGGGCGTGACCTGCGCCTCCATCATCGCCAGGAACTGATCGGAATACGGCGGCAGCAGGCCCCATTCGCGGCGCGGATCGCAGGCCGGCGCCTTGAACACCGTGCGCGTGTGGCTGAATTCGAGGAAGCCTTCGCGGCCGTGGTAATGGCCCATGCCGGAATCGCCGATGCCGCCGAAAGGCGCGTCCTCCATCGCCGCATGGAACATCGCTTCGTTGATCGTCACGCCACCCGACAACGTGTGCTCCAGCACCTGCTGCTGCTCGGCCTCGTCCTCGCCGAAGTAGTACAAGGCCAGCGGCCGCGGCCGGGCATTGATGTCGGCGATCACGTCGTCGATGGCGTCGTAGGGTTTGACGACGACGGCGGGGCCGAAGATTTCCTCGCGCATGATCGCGCTGTCCGCCGGCGGGTCGATGACGATGCTGAGCGGCCGGCGGCGGTCCGTCGCATCAGCGGCTGCAGGGACCGGCGCACATTCGACGCGAGCCCCGACGCGGGCGGCGTCGCCGACGCAGGCTTCGACACGCGCCAGATGGCGGGCATTCACCACCGCCACCATGTCCGCATTGCCCGCCACGCTCGGGAACAGTTCGCCGAAGCTGCGCTTGAGCGCGGCGACGAAGTCCTCGAGCTGCTCACGGGCGACGTAGACCACGTCCGGATTGACGCAGAGCTGGCCGGCGTTGGCCGCCTTGGCAGCGGCGATGCGGAAGGCCGCGGTGGCGAGATCGGCGCTGCGGGCGACGATGGCCGGCGACTTGCCGCCGAGCTCCAGCGTCACCGGCACCAGATTCTGCGCGGCGTTGCGCATCACCGCCTTGCCCACCTGGGTGCTGCCGGTGAATACGATGTGGTCGAAAGGCTGGGACGTGAAGGCTTCGCCCATTTCCGGCCCGCCGGTGACGACGCCGACTTCGAGCGGATCGAACAGCTCGGCCACGGCCTCGGCCACTATCTGCGCAGTACGCGGCACGACTTCGGAAGGTTTCAGGATCGCCCGGTTGCCGGCGGCCAGCGCGCTCGCCAAGGGGCTGAACAGCGTGAACAGCGGCGCGTTCCAGGTGCCGATGATGCCCACCGTGCCCTTGGGCTGGTACATCACCCAGGCCTGGGCGCCGAGCTGGTCGTAGGGCGGAAAGGGCGTGCGCGGCTCGCTCGCCATCCACGGTTCGAAATGATCGCGGGCGTACTTCAGCGAGGTCAGCGAACCGAGCACGTCGTTCATCAGTGAATAGCCCCTGGGGCGGCCGCCGAAGTCGGCGTCCATTGCTTCGGCCAGGGACTTGTGGTGTTTCACCAGCAGGTCGATCGCGGTCTGGATGCGGCGCCTGCGCTCGGCGGCGCTCACGGCGCCAGCGGCAGCGAAGGCCTTGCGCTGTTGCTGGAGCAGGCCGGCCAGGCCCGCGGCGGTGGTGATGATCTCTTTCGTCACGGCAATCGCTCCGGTTTGAGAGGCGGGAAAGCGTACTCATACGCCAGGCCGCGACCTTAACCCGCAGCCCCGCCGTCCGCGTAGTCCGATCGGACGAGCGGGACCGGGGAACTCCATGCGAAACGGTAGTCCGTTGGGACGATGACCCTGCCCTGGCCGGATTCCATACTCGGCTCCACCTCTCCTTCCGCCCCCTCGAGACACGACATGACGACGCACAAGGGCTTCGACCCCCAGGCATTCCGCGCCGCGCTCGGCACCTTCACCACCGGGGTCACCATCATCACCACCCGGGCCCAGGATGGCGAGCCGGTCGGCATCACCGCCAACAGCTTCAACTCCGTGTCGCTGAACCCGCCGCTGGTGCTTTGGAGCCTGGCGAAGAACGCGCGCAGCCTGCAGGCGTTCTCCACTTCCACGCACTGGAACGTGCATGTGCTGGCAGCCGACCAGGAAGCCCTGTCCGGCCGCTTCGCCCGCCAGGGCGAGGACAAGTTCGCCGGGCTCGAACTGGACGAAAGCATCGGCAAGGCGCCGCTGCTGAAGGACTGCACGGCACGTTTCCAGTGCCGCACCGCCTTCAGCTACGACGGCGGCGACCATGTCATCTTCGTCGGCGAAGTGCTGGCCTACGATCACGGCGACCGCCCGCCGCTGGTGTTCCAGAGCGGCCAGTACGCACTGGCCGCCCGCAGGCCGCGCGAGGAAGTGCGCCTGGGCGCCACGCCGCCGCCCGAATGCAGCTATACCGAAGACCTGCTCGGCTACCTGCTGGGCCGCGCGCACTACCAGATGCTGCATGCACTGCGGCAGTTGCTGGACACCCAGGCATTGGACGAGCGCTCCTTCTTCATCCTGTCGGTGCTATCGATCCGCGACCGCCTGACGCTGGACGAACTGAACGCCTTCATCGCCTATACCGGCATGCTGGCCACCGCCGACTCGATGGCGGCGCTGGAAGCGCAGCACCTGGTTGCACTCGAGGACGACAGAGGCGAGGATCGCTACGTATTGACCGCCGACGGCCGCGAAGCCTCGCTGCGCCAGATCGCGCTGGCAAAGGCGGTCGAGGAAGACATCGCCGCCAGACTCGGCACCGGTGACACGATGGCCCTGAAGCTGCTGCTGAAGCGCCTGATCGCCAACAGCGACCCGGGCATGCCCGATCTCTGGTCGCCGCGCTGATTCCCGCCAGCCGGCCGCTTCGCCCGCCCCGGGACAAGCCCTTCAACGGCATCACGACAAAGGAAATTCCCATGCCGCTCATCGAACGTTTCCGCCTGGACAATCAGGTCGCCATCGTCACCGGCGGCGGCCGCGGCATCGGCCGCGCCATCGCCCTGGCCTACGCCGAAGCCGGCGCCGACGTGGTCTGCGCCGCGCGCACGCCGGCCGACGTCGAGGCGGTCGCGGAAGAAATCCGCGCCCTCGGCCGGCGGGCGCTGGCGGTGCAGTGCGACGTCACCGATCTGGCACAACTGGCGAAGCTGGTCGACGCCGCGGTGGCGGCTTTCGGCCGCATCACCCATCTGGTGAACAACGCCGGCGGCTCCGGGCCCAACGACCCGCTGAAGATGTCCGCCGACAAGTTCGAGCACGTGTTCCGCTTCAACGTCACGTCGGCCTACGAACTCACCCGCCTGTGCGTGCCGCACATGCGCGCGGCCGGCGGCGGCAACGTGCTCAACATCACCTCGGGCGCCGCCCGCTATGCCCAGCCGCACTTCAGCGCCTACGGCACCGCCAAGGCCGCCTTGAGCCAGCTCACCCGCCTGCTGGCGCAGGACTTCGCCCCCGAGGTGCGCGTCAATGCGATCGCGCCTGGGCCGATCATGACCGCCGCGCTCGATCGCGCGCTGCCGGCCAACATGCGCGAGGGCATGATCCGCAACACGCCGCTGCAGCGCCTCGGCGAAGTCGAGGACATCGCCGCCGCCGCGCTCTATCTCGCCACGCCGGCCTCCGCCTGGGTCACCGGCAAGATCATCGAAGTCGACGGCGGCGCCGAATCCAGCGTATGGCCGGGTTGAAGGAGGCGGACATGGACGCCCCCCTGATCCATCGCCTCGGCGACGAACTCTACGATGCGCTGCGCCAGCGCCGCACACTGGTGCCGCTGACCGAGCGCCACCCGGACATCGGCATCGACGACGCCTACCGGATCTCGCTGCACATGCTGGCGCGCCGCGAAGCCGACGGCGAGAAGGTCGTCGGCAAGAAGATCGGCGTCACCAGCAAGCCGGTGCAGGACATGCTGAACGTGCATCAGCCGGACTTCGGCTTCCTGACCGACGCGATGCATCATGCCGACGGCGCGACGATTCCGCTCGCCGCCGCTGGGCTGATCCAGCCGCGCGCCGAAGGCGAGATCGCCTTCATGCTGAAGTCCGACCTGCAGGGCCCCGGCGTGAGCCGCGACGACGTGCTGGCCGCCACCGCCTGGGTCGCGCCCTGCTTCGAAATCGTCGATTCGCGCATCCACGACTGGAAGATCCGCATCCAGGACACCGTGGCCGACAACGCCTCCTGCGGCGTATTCGTGATCGGCGAGCAGCACACCGACCCCGCCGGACTGGACCTGGCGGCGGTGCGCATGCGCATGACGCGCAACGACGAGCCGGCCGGCGAAGGCCTGGGTTCGGCGGTGCAGGGCCACCCGGCCGAAGCCGTGGCCTGGCTGGCCAACACCCTGGGCCGCTTCGGCATTCCGTTCCGCGCCGGCGAGTTGATCCTGTCCGGCTCGCTGGCGCCGCTGGTGCCCGCGCGGGCGGGCGACCGTTTCGACATGGAGATCGAAGGACTCGGCCGCTGCTCGGTCGCGTTCAGCTGATTTCCTCCGCTTGCAGGCGCGCAGCGGCAGCTTCCCCCTCCCTCTCCCGCCGCTGCGTGTCCTGCAACCCTGTGCTTCCGGAGAACGAATTTCATGAGC
>NZ_BCUG01000019.1 GCF_001591165.1 Thauera butanivorans NBRC 103042 | reverse complement strand
ACTCAAGTCGCTGACCAATCACGCACAAGGAGTCAGGCATGGGTGCCGTAGCCAAGCGCGAAGTGAGCGCGTCACAAGACCGTGGTGCCCTGGCCAAGATGGTCATGGCCTTGTTCGACCACTGGAAGCTGAGCACCGAGGATCAGGCTGCACTGCTGGGTATCGCCGCCAGCAATCGTGCTGCCCTGTCGAACTATCGCAGCGGCAAACCGATCGGCACCAGCCGTGACCAGTATGAGCGCGTGGGCCACTTGCTGGGTATCCACAAGAACCTGCGCCTGCTGTTCCCGCAGAACCGGGACTTGGCCTACCGCTGGATGGGCACCCGCAACAAGGCCTTCGACAACCTGACGCCCGTCGAGGTGATCAAGGAGTGGGGTTTTGCGGGCCTGCTGATGGTGCGCGGCTACCTGGACCGGGCCCGTGGTGTTTGATCGACTCACGCTGGCCGACGTTCATCAGGATGTCGCCCGAAACATCGTGTCCCTGCGCCAGTCGCAGGATCTGTTCGATGACCTGACGGATGATCCCGCCGAGTGGCTGCTGGCGCAGAAGGTGGAAGACGAGGTTAAGCCGCCGCCATACCGATCCGGCACGCCGGTCATCGATCGCCCGTTCGAGGACGCCGAATGGTTCAACGCCATCATTTGGCCGTTCAAGCATTGGCAGTCCAGCCGGTTTTCCGATGGCAGCCACGGCGTCTGGTACGGATCGGAGTCGGTCGAGACCACGGTCCACGAGTCCTCTTACCACTGGTACCGGGGCTTGCTCGGCGATGCAGGGTTTGAGCGGATGGCGGTCATTGCCGAGCGCAAGGTGTATTCGGTGGCATGCGGCGCAGCCTTGCTGGATTTCCGCAAGGCAGCCGACGAACACCCGGATCTCCTGCATCCGTCGGATTATGGGTTCTGCCAGTCGGTGGGAGCCAGGATCCACCGGGAGGGTCACCCCGGCCTTCTCACCCGATCGGTTCGCCGGCCTGCCGGAGAGAACGTGGCCATCTTCAATCCAGGCGTGCTTTCCAATCCCAGGCACAACTGCCTGTTGACCTATCGGCTGGAAGGCGAGCGGATCGTGGTCGAGAGGCAGCCTGGCGTAACGTGGATCACTTTGAACATGGGCTGTGCCAATGCCAGGCGATGAGAAGCCCGGCGGCAAAGCGGTTTGATCCAGGCCGGAGCAGGCGTGTCCTTCGGCACACCTGTCCGCAGCGTGAACCGGGCGCATCCGCCGCATCGATCAATCCGCTACCCAGACCTGCAGCCGGCCTGGCCGCCAGGCCGGCAACAGCGCCACTGCGGCCACCGTCCCGGAGGATGTATACGGCTTCGCGGATTTGGGGGTTGTCATGGCTGAGGCCGGAATGGGGAGCAATTCGGGTCGGGAGGCGAAAGATTCGTGGGGTGGTCACGGATTCAGACAGATGGAAATCGCCATCACCAGCAGCGTCAACGCCATGACCTCATAAGGCACGCCGCCATGCATGCCATACAGCAGACTGCCCAGCAGCGGCCCGACGATCATGCCCCAGCCATGCGCAGTCGCCACCGCAACAGCAATGGGTGCATGTTCAGTGCATGCTCGCCTGGCTGCTGTGCCTGCGTCATTCAAGCCGCCAGCAGGGCCTGCGCCTGCCGGCGCGCATCTTCCCGGTCATCCGCCAGTAGCAGCGGAAAGCCGTAGAGCTTCTGCACCGTGCGAAAGCGCCCGGCAAGCAGATCATGCAGCTCTTGCGTCGGCGCGACGTAGACATAGCCTTTGCAAAAGGCGCGCAGATCGCCCTTGCGTTGCTTGATCCAGATGGTGGCGCGTTTTTCGTCCTCGTGTGGTTCGTCGTCATGGTCGTGGCTGGCCATGCTCCAGATCACCGCGAACGGCTGGCGCTGCGCCAGCAGCGCGTCGAGCGCGCCCAGCACGCGGCCCACGCGGTCGGGCTCGTCCAGCTCGGGGAAGCGGATATGCGCCACGGGCCATTCGCTGACATCGGCCAGCGCGGCATCGGGGCGGAGAGTGGAAAAGTCGGGAACATTCATCAAAAGATCCTCATGTCTCATCTCATGTATTGCGCAGGCCGCGCAGCAGCCACGCCGACGAAAGCAGCAGCGCCGCAGCGCCCAGCCCGTAAAAAGCCTGCCAGCCCACCACGGCAACCAGCTTGCCCGCGCCCACCGTCGCCACCATGCCCGCCAGCCTCGTGCCGCAGAACATGACCGCGTAGCTGGTTGCGGCCTGGTCGCCCTCGGCCCAGCACAGCATCAGCGTGGCATAGACCACCATCAGCGCGCCGACAATGCCGGCCATGCCGACGGTGCAGGCAATCGCCAGTGCGGGAATCCCGTAATGCCAGGCTGCCAGCAACAGACCGACGCAAAGCAGCGCGGCAGCCGCCAGCAACGTCAATGCGCTGCGATGGCCGACCGTGCGCACCATCGGTGCAACGACCAGCGATGCCACCAGCAAGGCCAGCGGTTGCAAGGTGCCGACCAGCCACGCGATGCGCTCCAGCGGCACGCCCAGGTCCACCAGCATCACGCGGTTGTGGGCGCTCAATGGAAAGATCACGCTGCCAGCCACGGCCAGCATCGCCACGCGCCAGCGCAGCTGCGGCTGGCACAGGATGCCGAACATGCGGCCAACGCCAGCGGCCTTTCTTTGATGGGCCGCGCTATCCGCGTGCGTCAAGCAGAGCACTGGCGCAAGTGACAGCGACAGAAAGGCGGCTACCGACAGAAACGTCGCCAGCCAGCCCAGGCTGCCCAGCAGACCGACGAACACGCCGCCGCCGAGCATCGAGCCAAGCGCCAGCGCAGCGAGTTTCAGTGCTGCAGCAACCGGCTTCAGCGATTCGCCCGTCATCTCCACCGCCAGCGCATCCAGCGCCAGGTCCATCGTCGCCATCGCCACCGCAACGCCCAGCCCCAGGCCGAACAGCAGCGTCAGCGGTGCGTCCTCCAGCAAGGCAACGGCCACCACGCCCGCCACGGCCACGGCCTGCGCCGCGACGATCCAGCCGATGCGGGGCGACAGCCAGGGCAGCCGAATGCGATCGACCAGCGGCGCCCACGCGAAGGACAGCCCCAGCGGCAGGAACAGAACGTAGGTCAACGCGAGCTGGTCCAGCGGCATGCCGCGGGCGCGCAGCACGGGTGGCAGCCCGCCCTGCAGCAAGCCCATCATCACGCCGAAGCCGGCATACAGCGCGCCCATCGCAAGCATCATCAGCAGTGCGCGCCGGCGATCACCCACCGCTTCACCAGCCATATTTCAGCGTCGCGAGGAAGGTGCGACCCTGGCCATAGTTGCAGAAGTTCGCTGCATTGCAGGTGAAGTAGGCCTTGTCGAAGATGTTGTTCAGATTCAGTGCCAGCATTGCGCTGCGCAGACTCGGGCTGATGCGGCCCAACTCGTAGTGCAGCATCGCGTCGGCCACGCCGTAGCCGGGAATCTTCTGCGTGTTGGCCGCATCCGCATACGCGGAGCCGGAGACGCGCACGCCGCCGCCCACGGTCAGCCCCGCCAGCGCGCCGCCCAATCGATAGTCCGCCCACAGCGATGCGGTGCCGTGTGCCACCGACACCGTGCGCTTGCCCAGATCCGTGCCGTTGCTGCGCGTGACCTTGGGGCTGATGGCTGCCAGCCCGCCGACGACATTCAGCCCTTTGACGGGACTGAAGCGCGCCTCGAACTCCAGCCCGCGCGAGGTGACTTCACCCGTCTGCACGCGCGCATTGGGCAGCGAGGATCGAGGGTCGCTGGTGAGCACGTTCTGCTGCACCAGGTCGAATGCCGAAAGCGTGAAGAGCGCATCCGTGCCCTGCGGCTGGTACTTGAGGCCCACTTCATACTGCCGGCCCGTCGTCGGCTTGAACGGATCGCCATACGGATTGACCGTGACCGACGGGTCGAACGAAGTGGCGTAGCTTGCATATGGTGCAAAGCCGTTGTCGAAGTTGTGCATCAGCGCGGCGCGCCAGGTGAACTTGCTGATGTCCTGGTCGGTGCGAGTGTTGGCCAGCCGGTTGTCGTTCTCGATGTTTACCCGGTCGAACCGGCTGCCCAGCGTCAGCCCCCAGCCACCCCACTTGATCTGGTCTTGCACGTACAGACCGATCAGGCGTTGCGTACGATCCGGGCTGGTCGATGCCGCGGGCCGCATGATGGCCTGGCCGTAGTCGGGCGTCAGGATGTCCAGCGTCGGCGCAGCGCCAAAGCCCTGGGTCTGCGTCCAGCGGTCGCGCTGCAAGTCCAGACCGATCAGCAGCTTGTGCGCCAGCGGGCCTGTTTGCAGATCACCCTGCAAATGGGAGTCGATGTTGACCGCGTTCATCTTCTCCCGCGACCACAGCGCGTAACGCGACAAAGTGCGGTAGTCCGCCTGCAGGCCCGATTGGCCAACCTGGCTCTGGTCCAAGTCCATGCGCCAGTAGCGCATGTTCTGCGTCAGTGACCAGCGTTCGTTGAAGCGATGCTTCAGCTCATAGCCGATGCTCGCCTGCGTGCGGTCGAACGCATTGAAATCGGGCGAGCCGTCGAAGAAGTCGGGCGGCAGCTTGCCGTACGGATTGGGCAGGATGGTGCCGCTTGACGGCAACGTGCCGTAGAAGCCACCGGTGGGATCGTGCTGGTACAGGCCGAACACGGTCAGCGAGGTGTCGGCATCGGGTTTGTAGGCGATCGATGGCGCGATGTAGAAACGCTCCTCTTCGGTCATCTGCACCGATGTGTTCGCCTTGCGCGCCAGAGCGGTCAGGCGATAGCTCAAGGTGCCATCCTCATCGAGCGCGCCGCCGCTGTCCCAGGTGATCTGCCTGCGTTGATGGCTGCCCAGCGACACGCTCACCTCGTGCAAAGGCTCTTCCGCCGGGCGCTTGCTCACCAAGTTGACGATACCGCCCAGCGGCGCCTGACCATACAGCAGCGAGGCCGGACCTTTGAACACCTCCACACGCTCGACGTTGTGCGTATCGATCTGCGGAATCAGGTATGACGCGCCGCGCGGCAGGCGCAGGCCATCGAGGTAATGGAAGGAGTCGAGCGCAAAGCCGATGCCACGAAAGGCAATCTGATCGAAGCGCGAAATATTGCCGCGAATGTCCGCCGCCACGCCCGGCGTGTAGCGCAGCGCCTGCACCACCTGCTGTGCGCCCTGGCTGTCCATCTGCTCGCGCGTGACGATGTTGATCGACATGGGCGTCTCGATGATCGGCGTGTCCGTTTTCATCGCCGTCATGCTTCGCTTGGCGACATAGCCCAGCACTGGGCCGGTGGCCTGCTCCTGCATGGCCTGCGCCGTCACTGTCACGGCGGCCAGTGTTGCATCCCCTTTTCTCACCGGCGCCGGCCGCACGCTCAGCGTGCCGCTTTCGGTGACGATCAGCTCCAGCCCGGTGCCGGCCAGAGCCTGGCGGGCGGCGTCGGTGGGGCTGTAGCGGCCACGCACCGGGGCGGCGGTCTTGCCGGCGATCAGCGCCGGATCGGCGGACAGGCGCTGGCCGCTGTCGCGGGCGATGCGGGCCAGGGTGTCAGCCAGCGGGGCGACGGGAAGATCCCAGGCGCGCAGGGCGGCGGCTTCGGCGGCGGTGGGGGCCGGTGCGGCGTTTTGGGCGGCGGCCGTCAGGCTGGCGAGGGCGAGCGATACGGCGATGGCGCAGTGCAGCAGACGGGGCCGGCGGGCGCTGGGGCGGTGCTTGCGGGTCATGGAGTCTTCTCGGCGGGTGTTGAACATGGGGCTGAACGCACGGGTTCAGTAGTCATGTCCAACGAGGCCGGCAAAACCCCTCATGGAAATTCGAAATTATTCGATTTCGCCGCGATGCTCGACCAGCGTAACCAGCGCGCCGTAGCGCCGGATGGCGATGGGCTGGGTTTCGGCCAGCGACAGCAGTGCGGCGTCAGGGTCGTCCAGCGGGAAGACGCCATACACGCGCAGCGCGGCGGCCTGCGGAGAGACGCGCAGGTAGCCGCGCTTGTAGGGGCGCAGCGCGTTGACGACTTCGCCCAGCGGCTGGTCGCGTACGTCGAGCTGGCCGCCGGCCCAGGCGGCGTGGGTGGCCGCGGAGGCGGCCAGGGGCTGGATGCGGGTGCCATCGAAGCGCGCCGTGCTGCCGGCGTCGAACACTTGCTGCGCGCCGCTGGTGGCGGTGAGCTGCACGCGGTGTTCGAGCACGGCGAGTTCGCTGTGGGTGTCGAGTTGCCGCACGCTGAAGCGGGTGCCGAGGGCGCGGGCCTGGCCGTGCAGGGTCTGCACGACGAGCGGGCGGGCCGGGTCGGGGGCGGTGTGGATGAGGATTTCGCCCTTGCGCAGGCGCAGCAGGCGCATGGATGCGCTGTATTCCACGTCGACCGCGCTGCGGGCGTTGAGCACCAAGGTGCTGCCGTCGGCGAGCTGCACTTGCCGGCGTTCCCCGGTGGCGGTGTGCAGGTCCGCGACCAGGGTGCCGAGCGGATGCTGGCGGTTCAACGCGTAGCCGCCGAGGCTCAGCAGGAGCAGGGCGGCGGCGCTGTTGCGCAGGGCCTTGCGGCGCTGGGGAGTGGTCAGTGCCAGACGGGCGGCGCGGCGCTGGCCGGGGAGATGGCTTTCCGCTTCGCGGAGGGTGGCGATGGGCTGGTGGAGCAGGCCGGAGATCGTCTGCCAGGCGTTGCGGTGGCGCAGATCCGCATCCAGCCAGGCTTCGAAGGCGCTGCGGTCTTCGGCGGTGGCGCTGCCGGAGTCGAGCCGCAGCAGCCAGTCGATGGCGCGTTCGGCGATGGGGTCGAGCTGTCTGGCCGGAGTGTTCATGGGCGCGTGGAGGAGGGCGCTTCGGTGATGCCGTTCGGTATGGCGTCGAGGCTGGCGAGGTAGCAGTGGGTGAAGGCCAGCTTGATGTCGCGTTCGATGGTGGCCAGGGAAACGCCCAGGCTGCGGGCGATTTCCACATGGGTCATGTCTTCCAGGCGGTTCATCAGGAAGGCCTTGCGGGCGCGCAGCGGCAGGTCGCCGAGCAGGCGGTCGAGGGTTTCGATGGCGTCGCGCACCAGGGCGTAGTCCTCGGCCGAGGGGGCATGGTTTTCCGGCTCTTGGGCCAAGGCTTCCAGCCAGGCGTTTTCCAGATTGCGGCGGCGCCAGAAGCTGTACAGCACGCGCTGCGCCAGGGTCATCAGGAAGGCGCGCGGTTCGTCGAGCCTGCCGAGTTCGTTCGAGCCGAGCACGCGCACGAAGGTGTCCTGCGCCAGGTCGGCGCCCTGGTGGGTGCAGCCGACCTTGTGGGAAAGCCAGCCCCGCAGCCATTGGTGGTGATCCCGGTAGAGCAGGTCGGCGGTTTGTCGCAGCGAGGGCGGCGGGGTGTGCATGAAGAGCGCGGAGGCGGGCGATATCGGGCGATGATATTAAGAATTGTTCTTATCAACAAGCCGATCCGCCGTTCCGGATCAGGGCAATCGCATGAAGCCTGTACGCTTTTCTCTCTCCCTTCACGCAAAAAACCGCGCAATTGCGCCGGTTTCCCCGGCCAATTGCGCGGCTTCCCGCGTTTTTTCACCCATCTCCGCCAGGCCGCGATCTCAGCCTTCCGGTCCGATCACTCCTTCCAGCGTTTCCGCCGTCAGCACCGCATCGATCCAGTCTTCGAGCTGTTCCAGCGGCGCCCGCGCCAGTCGTTCCTCCGCCCAGGTGGGCAGGTCGCCGAAACGCAGGCGAAGCAGCCGACTCAACATCCGTACAGCCTCGACCTGCTTGCCTTTGAGCAAGCCTTCCTGCTCTCCCTTGAGCACCCCCTCTTGGCGGATGCCCTCTAGCCACTGGTCGATACGTTCGGCAAGCATGGTGTCGATCTCCTGCAGGTCATTCGGGGGTTCGATGCTCTGGCTCGCATCGAGTTTCGAGAGAATGGTCCGATTGTAGAACACCACGAAGGCCCGGCGCAGGCTGTCGAAGGCAGGGTCTTTGAGGTGTTCCGCCAGCGCCTGGGTCACTTCGCGGATGAACGGATCATCGGGCAGATGGGTTTCCAGCTCGATCAGTCGCGCCATCAGGTTGTCCGGCAGGCGCCGCAGTTCCTTCTCCGATACCCTCCCTTGGTCGAGCAGGTGATGGCGAAAGCGCGGGCTCCAGCGCGCCAGCCCGCCGGGCGCGGCGGTCAAATCAGCGACTTCCTGCGTCGCAGCCCACTTCGGCTGTCCGTTGTAGAGCACCAGCGGGAAAACCGGCGGCAGCTTGCCGCCCGATTTGACCTGTCCTCCGCGAATCAAATCTTGGTACAGCAGGCAGACATAGGTCAGCAGGCGCAGCGCCATCCATCGACCGACATTGCCGTGGAAAGGGTCGGGGAGGGGAGGTTTCGTGCCCAAAAAGGCGACAGCGGTATTCGTGCGATTGTCCTGCGTTCCGGATGTGATGCCCGAATCGGCAGGTATCATCCCGTCCATGTCCCGCCTGATCCTCCTCAACAAGCCCTATGGCGTGCTGTGCCAGTTCTCCGGCGAGGCCGGGCAGGCCACGCTGAAAGACCACGTTCCGGTGCCCGGCGTCTATGCCGCCGGCCGGCTCGATGCCGACAGCGAAGGTCTGCTGCTGCTGACCGACGACGGCGCCTTGCAGCACCGCATTGCCGACCCGCGCCACAAGCAGCCCAAGACCTATCTCGTGCAGGTCGAGGGCGGGCCGGACGAGGCGGCGCTGGCGCAACTGCGCGCCGGGCTGGATCTGGGCGATTTCCATACCCGGCCCTGCGATGCGCGCCGGGTGGTCGAGCCGGAGTGGCTGTGGCCGCGCAACCCGCCGGTGCGCTTTCGCAAGACGGTGCCGACTGCCTGGCTGGAGATCGTGCTGCGCGAAGGCAAGAACCGGCAGGTGCGGCGGATGACGGCGAAGATCGGCTTTCCGACCCTGCGGCTGATCCGTGTGGCGATCGGGCCGTGGCGGCTGGACGGCCTGCAGCCGGGGGAGTGGCGGGAGGTGGCGGTGCCGGATCTGCCTGCCGCGGATAAAACGGGCAGGGCGGGTCGAATTGCTGGGAAACCTGTTGCCAGCGGGCGTGCCAGGCCGGCCGGGCGGGGTGGCGGAACGATGCGCACGGCGGATTCGCGTTCCCGGTCTGGCGTTGGCGCGGGTAAGATGCGTCGCGCTGACAAGGGTCCAGGCAAAGGAGCGAAAGGATGACGCGGATGGCGGTTTTCTGGAAGGCGGCGCTGGCAACCGGTATGGCCTTGTCGTCGGGCGCCGGGCTGGCGGACGTGGCGATGCCGGTGGCGGAACTGGGGGCAGGCATGTACCGGATCGAGGCCGAAATCGCTCATACGCCGCAGACGCGCCAACTCGGCCTGATGAATCGCAAGTCCATGCCGGCGCAACGGGGCATGGTGTTCGTGTTCACCCAGGACGCGACCCACTGCATGTGGATGAAGAACACTTTTCTGCCGCTGTCGGTGGCCTTCATCGACACGCAGGGAAGGATCATCAACATCGAGGACATGCAGCCGCACTCCGAGGACAACCACTGCGCTGCCGCCCCCGCGCGCTTCGCGCTGGAGATGAACCAGGGCTGGTTCCGCGAGCGCGGCATCGAGGCCGGCGACACCCTGCGCGGCTTCGACCGCCTGCCCTCGGGAAGCTGATCGGGCCTTGATGCCCCTGATGGAAAGGGACGAATAGCGGCCCTTTAGCGCCTTTTTTCGGCCGGCAGATATTGCCGGCCACGGCCGATAATCCGCACACGTCGCCCCGCGCCCGCGCCCTTTGCCGCGCGGCGGGGCGCACATGGAGCCGGCCGTGGCCGAAGAAAGCGATCTCGAAAAAACAGAAGCCCCCTCACCGCGACGGCTGGAACAGGCGCGCGAGGAAGGCCAGGTCCCGCAGTCGCGGGAACTGTCGACTTTCTTCGTCACCATCACCGGCGTGCTGGCGCTGTGGCTGCTCGGCGGCTGGATGGCCGAGCGCATGCTGGCGGTGGTGCGTACCGGCTTTTCCTTCGAGCGCGAGACGGTGTTCGACGTCGCGCTGATGCTCGACGTGCTGCGCGGCCAGTTGAGCGGCGCGCTGCTGATGCTGATGCCGCTGTTCCTGACGCTGCTGGTCGCCGCGGTGGCGGCGCCGATCGTGCTGGGCGGGCTGAACTTGGCGCCCAAGGCGCTGGGGCCCAACTTCGGCCGCATGAACCCGATCAAGGGCCTGGGGCGGATGTTCTCGGCGCACGGCCTGATGGAGATGGTCAAGGCGATCCTGAAGTCGCTGATCATCGGCGGCGTGGCGTCGATGGTGCTGTGGTCGAACAAGGACCACCTGCTCGACCTGATGGTGACGCCGATCGAGGCCGGCATGGCCGACTTTGCCGGCACGGTGATCTTCGCCGCGGTGCTGATCGCCGCCAGCCTCGGGCTGCTGGCGCTGATGGACGTGCCTTTCCAGCTCTGGCAGTACCACAAGAAATTGCGCATGAGCAAGGAAGAGGTCAAGCGCGAGAGCAAGGAACAGGAAGGCGATCCGCAGGTCAAGGGCCGCATCCGCGCCATGCAGCGCGAGATGGCACGCCGCCGCATGATGTCCGAAGTGCCCAAGGCCGACGTCGTGGTGACCAACCCGACGCATTTCTCGGTGGCGCTGAAGTACGACGCCGAGCGCATGGGCGCGCCGGTGGTGGTGGCCAAGGGGCGCGGCGAACTGGCGCTGAAGATCCGCGAGATCGCCCGCGACAACGAGGTGCCGCTGCTGGAAGCGCCGCCGCTGGCGCGTGCGCTGTACAGGCACTGCGAGCTGGAGCAGGCGATTCCCGCCGCGCTGTACACCGCCGTGGCCGAGGTCATGGCCTATGTCTACCAGCTCGACGCCTGGATGAAGCAGGGTGGCCTGCAGCCCGAGGCGCCTGCCGACCTGCAGGTGCCCGAGGGCATGGACCCCGGCGCGGCCGAAGAATGAACATCGAAACGAGTCACTGAGCGATGGCCCTGAACACCACCCTGAACCTGCGCGCGCTGCTGACCCCGGCCAACCTGCGCCCGTTGGCGGCGCCCATCCTGATCATCATGGTGCTGGCCATGATGGTGCTGCCGCTGCCGGTCTTCCTGCTCGACGTCTTCTTCACCTTCAACATCGCCATCTCGATCATGGTGATGCTGGTGGCGATGTACTCGCGCAAGCCGCTGGACTTCTCGGTCTTCCCTACCGTGCTGCTGGTGACGACGCTGCTGCGGCTGTCGCTGAACGTGGCGTCGACGCGGATCGTGCTGCTGGAAGGCCATGGCGGGCCGGATGCGGCGGGCAAGGTCATCGAGGCCTTCAGCAGCTTCCTGGTCGGCGGCAACACCGCGGTCGGCATCGTCGTCTTCGTGATCCTCACCATCATCAACTTCGTCGTCATCACCAAGGGTGCGGGCCGCATCGCCGAAGTGTCGGCGCGCTTTACGCTGGACGCGATGCCCGGCAAGCAGATGGCGATCGACGCCGACCTCAACGCCGGCCTCATCGATGAGAAGACGGCCAAGGCCAGGCGCAAGGAGATCGCGCAGGAAGCGGATTTCTACGGCGCGATGGACGGTGCGTCCAAGTTCGTGCGCGGCGACGCCATCGCCGCCATCATCATCCTCGTCATCAACATCGTCGGCGGCCTGTTCGTCGGCGTCATGCAGCACGACATGGCGGCGGGCGAGGCAGCCCACACCTACACGCTGCTGACCATCGGCGACGGCCTGGTGGCGCAGATCCCGGCGCTGATCATCTCGGTGGCGGCCGGCCTGGTGGTGTCGCGCGTCGGCGACGACGGCGACATCGGCGGCCTGGTGATCGGCCAGCTGTTCTCCAATCCGCAGGTGATGACGCTGGCGGCCGGCATCATCGGCGTGCTGGGCCTGATCCCCGGCATGCCCAACCTCGTCTTCCTGCTGCTGGCCGGCACGCTCGGCGGCCTGGCCTGGATGCGGCGCAAGCGCATGATCGAGGACGTGGCCGCGGCTGCGGCGCCCGAGGCCGCGGCGCAGGCCGCGATGCCGCAGCCGGATGCCCAGGAGGCGAGCTGGAACGACGTGTCGCAGGTCGACGTGCTCGGCCTGGAAGTGGGCTACCGGCTGATCCCGATGGTCGACAAGGGCCAGGACGGCGAACTGCTCAAGCGCATCCGCGGCCTGCGCAAGAAGTTCGCGCAGGAAGTCGGCTTCCTGTCCTCGCCGGTGCATATCCGCGACAATCTGGAACTGAAGCCCAACGCCTACCGCATCGCGCTGAAGGGCGTCGAAGTCGGCGCCGGCGAGGCCTATCCGGGGCAGTTGCTGGCGATCGACCCCGGCCACGTGTCCGGCCCGCTGCAGGGGCGCGAAACCACCGACCCGGCCTTCGGCCTGCCGGCGTTCTGGATCGAGAACGGCATGCGCGAGCAGGCGCATGCACTGGGCTACACCGTGGTCGATGCCAGCACGGTGGTCGCCACCCACCTCAACCACGTCATCCTCAACCACGCCGCCGAACTGCTCGGCCGCCAGGAAACGCAGGCGCTGCTCGACCACGTCGGCAAGGATTCGCCCAAGCTCATCGAAGACCTGGTGCCCAAGCTGCTGCCGGTCGGCACCGTGCAGCGCGTGCTGCAGAACCTGCTCGAAGAAGGCGTCAACATCCGCGACATGCGCAGCATCATCGAAGTGCTGGCCGAGCAGGCGGCGCGCACGCAGGACCCGGTGCAGCTCACGCTCAAGGTGCGCGAGGCGCTGGGCCGCGCGATCATCCAGGGCCTGTTCCCCGGCAACGCCGAAGTCAACGTCATGGCGCTGGAGCCCGGCCTGGAACGCATCCTGATGCAGGCCATGAGCGCGGGCGGCGAGGGCGGCGCGATCGAGCCGGGGCTGGCCGACACGCTGCTGCGCCAGACCGCGCAGATCGCCCAGCGCCAGGAAGAAATCGGCCTCCCGCCGGTGCTGCTGGTGCCCTCGCAGCTGCGCATGCTGCTGTCGCGCTTTTTGCGCCGCGCCGTGCCTTCGCTGAAGGTGATCTCCAACAGCGAAGTGCCCGAGTCCCGCACCATCCGTGTCACGGCGATGATCGGGCAGAACGGATGATCGGCACGATTGATGGGTTTCGCTGCACTCTACCCATCCTACCCAGGGCATCGACGTAGGATGAGTGGGGCCGCGCAGGGGGTGAGCCGGAGGCGAAACCCAGCAACCACGTTCTGCCCAGAGCATCGAATAAGCGGGTGAAACGCGGTTTATTCGGCCCAAGGGATGCGCGCCCCGCTCGGGATAATCCTCCTCAAGCTGCGGCCAAAGTCCGGCTGCCTGGAGAAACGCCATGAACGTCAAACGCTACTTTGCTCCCACTGCCCGCGAAGCGCTCCGCGAGCTGAAGGAAGAGCTCGGCCCCGATGCGATCGTGCTGTCGAACCGTGCCGTCGATGGTGGCGTGGAGATTCTGGCGCTGCCGGGCGAGGCCGTCGGTGCGCTGCAGGCGGCCCGGCGCACGGCTGCTGCGGAGAAAACGGCGGCTGCGGCAAGGCCTGCCGCGAAGGCGGCGGCGCCTGAGCCTTTCGTCCAGCCCGGCCCGCGAGCGCTCGCCCCCGAAGCGGCCGAGGACGATTTCCGCGTCAGCCTGTCCGCACTGGCAGCCAATGCGGCCCGGAATGCGGCGCGTCCGGCTCCGGCCGCCCCCCAGCAGCCCGTCATCCGGCCTTTCTCGCCGCCGCGTATCGAGACGGCCGACTTCGCCATGCGCAGCCGGCCTGCGCCGGCTTCGGCTCCTGTGTCCGCGCCGGCCGAGGATTCCGGCAGTGCCCGCGTGCGTGAGCTGCAGGAAACCAATGCCCGGCTGATGGAAGAGCTGTCCGGCATTCGCGGCATGATCGAGCGCCAGCTTGCCGGCTTCGCCTGGGGCGAAACCCGGCGCCAGGCGCCGGGCCGCGCGGCCTTGATGGGCGAACTGCTCGAAGCCGGCTTTTCCGCCGCCACCGCGCGCAAGCTGTCCGCGGCGGTGCCCGAGGAGGCGGGCCGGATCGAGGCGCGCGAGGCGGCGGGCGCATTGCTCGACCGCATGATGCGCGCCCACGCCTCGGACGACGACGTGATCGACCAGGGCGGCGTGTTCGCGCTGGTCGGGCCGACCGGTGTCGGCAAGACCACCACCACGGCCAAGCTCGCCGCGCGCTGCGTGGTGCGCCACGGCGCCAGCCGGCTGGCGATGATCACCACCGATGGCTACCGCATCGGTGCGCAGGAGCAACTGCGCATCTATGGCCGCATCCTGGGCGTGCCGGTATTCTCGGTGCGCGACGCCGCCGATCTGCGCCAGACCCTGGCCGGCCTGCGCAACAAGCATATGGTGCTGATCGACACCATGGGCATGAGCCAGCGCGACCGCATGGTGGCCGAGCAGGCGGCGATGCTGAGCGGCGCCGGCGACGTCCGCCGCCTGCTGCTGCTGAATGCCACCGCGCGCGGCGACACGCTGGACGACGTGGTGCGCGCCTATGCCGGGGACGACCTGGCGGGCTGCATCTTCACCAAGGTGGACGAGGCCGCCTCCCTGGCGCCGGCGCTCGACGTCGCCGTGCGCCACCGGCTCGGGATCCGCTACCTGACCAACGGCCAGCGGGTGCCGGAAGACCTGCACCTGCCCAACCGGGCCTATCTGCTGCATCGCGCGCTGCGCGGGCAGGGGGCCGAATCGCCCTGGCATCTGAACGGTGACGAGACGGGAATGATGCTGGCCGCGGCCGGAGGTGCCTGAGATGATCGACCGACGAGAAGACCAGGCGGCAGGGTTGAGGCGCCTGTTCCGCCGCGTGCCGCCGCAGGTGCTGGCACTTTATGCCTGCGGCCGCCGCCGTGCGCACAACGCGGTGCTGGCTGCGCATCGCATCGCCGGCCACGCCGAGCGGGTGCTGATCCTGGACGAGGCCGAAGGCGAAGCCGGGCTGGGCGAGGTACTGCGCCAGGCGCCCGGGCCGGACCTGCTGCAACTGCTCGACGGCCGCAGCACGCTGGCCGACGTGCTGCAACCCTCGCCTGGCCTGCTCGGCCGCGTGCCGGCGGTGGCTGCCGCACTGGCGCTGCCCCTGCTGGACGATGCGCGCCGCGCCTGCCTGGTCGAGGCGCTGCGCATCCTGCACCGCCATGCCAGCTTCGTGCTGGTGCATGCCGCTGGTGAAACGGCGGCCGAACCCTCCCCCTTCGTCGCTGCCGCGCCGCGCCGCCTGCTGGTGGTGGAGGCGAGCGCGAGCGGGGCCACCGAGGCCTATCGCACGCTCAAGGCATTGGCCGCCGCCGGCGCGGGTTCCGCCCATGTCGCAGTCTGCCGTGCGCGCGACCGTGACGATGCCGCGCGGTTCTTCGCCGGTCTGAATGCACTGGTCCGGCGCCACGTCGGCCTGCCGCTGGAATGGCTGGGCGAAGTCGAGCACGACGACCTGACTGCCACGCTGTCGCGTTTCGATGCTGCCGCGGCGACGCGGGCGGCCAGCGCCGCCTTCATGCGCGACATCGAGGCGGCGGGCCGGGCGAAGTCCGTGCGGAGAGCCTGAACATGGCGGGCGGTGTGATGTATCCCGCTGGTAATGCCTGTGACAGTGCGGGAGAATGCCGGCAATCCACTTCCCGTCCAGGTATGCCGGCCGGATCGCGCCGCAGGAAAATACAGGCCCAATGGATGTACGACGCCCAAGGTAATCTCGACAAGGCCCATCTGGTCGAAGCTTATGCGCCGCTGGTCAAGCGCATCGCCTACCAGCTCATGGCCAGGCTGCCGGCCAGCGTCGAAGTCGACGACCTGATCCAGAACGGCATGATGGGTCTGCTCGATGCCATCGGCCGCTACGAGGACGGCCTCGGCGCACAGTTCGAAACCTATGCCGTGCAGCGCATCCGCGGCGCCATGCTTGACGGCCTGCGCGAAGCGGACTGGCTGCCGCGCAGCCTGCGGCGCGACATGCGGCGCATCGAATCCGCCATCCACATGCTCGAGCAGGAATACGGACGGGCGCCGACCGAAGGCGAACTGGCGGAGTCGCTCGGCGTGCCGCTGGCCGAGTACCAGCACATGCTGCAGGAAGCGCGTGGGTACCAATTGGTGTATTTCGAGGATTTCGGCCAGGATCGGAACGACGATTTCCTCGAACGCCATCTCGCGCAGCAGGATGCCAACCCGCTCGATCTGCTGGAAGATGCCGACATGCGCCGGCGGCTGGTGTCGGCGATCCAGGTGCTGCCCGAGCGCGAGCAACTGGTGATGGCGCTCTACTACGACGAGGAACTGAACCTGCGCGAGATCGGCGCCGTGCTCGGCGTGACCGAGTCGCGGGTCTGCCAGCTCCACAGCCAGGCGGTGGCGCGGCTGCGCTCGTCGGTGTTCGGCGGCGACGCGCCGGCGGCCGCGCGGCGCGGCCGGCCGCCCAAGAAGCAGCAGACCTGACGAGCGCCCGATGACGATACCCGGACTGCGTCATGGATAGGATCAGTGTCTTCGGCCTCGCGCTGGGGCTTGCCGCGATCGTCGGCGGGCAGGTGCTCGAAGGCGGGCACGTATCCTCGCTGCTGCAGCCGACGGCCTTCTTCATCGTCATCGGCGGCACGCTGGGCGCGGTGATGCTGCAGAGTCCGCTGCGCATCTTCGTCGATGGCGTGCGCATGGCGCGCTGGGTGTTCGTGCCACCGGTGACCAATCCGTCGCGCATGATCGACCAGGTCGTCAATTGGGGCCAGATCGCGCGCAAGGACGGCCTGCTGGTGCTCGAGAACCACATCGGCAGCCTGCCGGACCCCTTCATGCGCAAGGGGCTGCAACTGCTGGTCGATGGCGTCGATCCGGTGCGCCTGCGGGAAGTGCTCGAAGTGGAGATCGACGCCTGGGAGGCCCGGATGCGGCAATCGACCAGAATCTGGGAAGCGGCCGGCGGCTATGCGCCGACCATCGGCATCCTCGGCGCGGTGATGGGGCTGATCCACGTCATGGAGAACCTGTCCGATCCTTCGCGGCTGGGCGCGGGCATCGCCGTCGCCTTCGTCGCCACCATCTACGGCGTGGGCTTCGCCAACCTGGTGTTCCTGCCGATCGCCAAAAAGCTGGCGGCGCAGATCGGCGTGCTGGTGACGCAGCGCGAGATGTTCGTCGACGGCATCGTCGGCATCGCCAACGGCGAGAACCCGCGCATCATCGCCAGCCGCATGCAGGGCTACGTGGTCTAGCCGCAGGCCATGGCGCGCAGACGCAGACAGGCGGAAGAACACGACAACCACGAGCGCTGGCTCGTGTCCTACGCCGACTTCATCACGCTGCTGTTCGCCTTCTTCGTCGTGATGTATTCGCTGTCCTCGATCAACGAGGGCAAGTACCGCGTCGTGTCGGACTCGATCGTCCAGGCCTTCCGCAGTCTCAGCATCACCGACAGGGGCGAGCAGTTCATCGTGCCGCCGGTGGCGATGGCGCCGGTCGTCAGGCCGGCGCCGCCGGCGAACGCCGAGCTGCAGGAGGCGGCCGAGGCCCGCCGCAGGCAGACCACCGCGCAGATGCGTGGCATGGCCGAGGAAATCCGCCGCGCGATGGGCGCACTGGCGCAGACCGGCGAAGTCAATGTGTCCGAAGGTGCGTTCGGCATCAGCATCGAGATCAATGCCGCGCTGCTGTTCGCGTCGGGCGATGCGACCCTGAGCGCGCCCGCGGCCGAGGCCCTGCGCGCGGTGGCGCAGGTGCTGGCGGCCTCGATATTCCCGATCACCATCGAAGGCCATACCGACAGCACGCCGATCGGTTCCTGGCGCTTTCCGTCGAACTGGGAACTGTCGGCAGTGCGTGCTTCGAGTGTGGCGCGCCTGTTCGTCGACAGCGGCGTGCTGCCCGGCCGCCTACGCGTCGCCGGCTATGCCGACCAGCGCCCGGTGGCGGACAACGCCAGCGAAGAGGGCAGGGGCCGCAACCGCCGCGTTACGATCCTGCTGGAAGCGCGCGACGTCGAACCGACACCGGTCGGGCCGACGCGCATGTCGCCCGACGACCCGATCCGCTCGATCCTGCCGGGAGAGGTCGATACCGGGGCTGCTGCGTCGGCAGATGCCGCTGCGGAAGCAGCCCCCGCCGATTAAGGCTTCTCAGCGCATCTTTTCCGGCTTCACCTTCGGCGTCAGCGGCGCGCCCTTGCGCGCACGGCGGTGGCGCAGCGGTTCGCGCTGGGCGGGCTTCAGTTCGATGGCGACCGCTCTGCCGCCACGGCCGCTGCCTTCGACGGTCAGCACCGCGTCGTCGGCCGGCACGGCGACGGCGGCCAGCGCCTCGCCTTCGTCCAGCGCCATCACGATCACGCCGCGGCCGCCGCTCTGGGTCTTCATCTCGGGGCGGGGGAAGACCAGCAGGCGGCCGTTTTCCGACGCGGCGGCGATCCAGTCGCCGTGGGCCTTGGCCGGTGGCAACACCTTCTCGCCCTTTTCAAGGTTCATGAAAGCCTTGCCGGCACGCTGGCGGCTGCTGGCGTCGCCGACGCTGCACTGGAAGCCATAGCCGCCGCTGTTGGCGAACAGCCAGACCGTCTCGGGCGCATCGCTGAGGACCTGCGCCAGCTTGCCGCCGTCCTGGAACTCCACCAGCGTGGTGATCGGCACGCCGTCGCCGCGTCCGCCGGGCAGTTCGGACACCTTGATCGTGTAGGCGCGGCCGTTGGTGTCGATGACGATCAGCGGCCAGGTGGTGCGCGTCTCGATCACGGCGAAGCCGAAGTCGCCGGCCTTGTAGCCGATGCCGGCGGGGTCGATGCCGTGGCCCTGGCGCGAGCGTACCCAGCCGTTCTTCGACACGATCACGGTGACGGGTTCGTCCGGTACCGCGATCTCGGCCGGCGCCACCGCGGCGACGGCTTCGACCAGGGTGCGGCGGTCGTCGCCGTATTTCTTCGCGTCGGCCTGGATTTCCTTCAGGATCAGGCGGGTCATCGCCGGGCGGCTGTCGAGGATGTGCTGCAGGCCGTCGCGTTCGTCGCGCAGTTCGGCCAGCTCCTTTTCGATCTTGAAGCCTTCCAGGCGCGCGAGCTGGCGCAGGCGGATTTCCAGGATGTCCTCGGCCTGCGTCTCGGACAGGCCGAAGGCGGCGATCAGCGCCGGCTTGGGTTCGTCCGACTCGCGGATCACGCGGATCACTTCCTCGATGTGCAGGAAGGCGATCATGCGGCCTTCGAGGATGTGGATGCGGCGGTCGACTTCGTCCAGGCGGTGGCGGGTGCGGCGTTCGATGGTGACGTAGCGGAAGTCGATCCATTCCTGCAGGACCTGCACCAGGTTCTTCTGCTGCGGCCGGCCATCGCGGCCGATCATCGTCATGTTGACCGAGGCCGAGGTCTCCAGGCTGGTGTGGGCCAGCAGCACCGCCATGAATTCGTCGCGGCTCTGGCGGCTGGACTTGGGTTCCAGCACGATGCGCACCGGCGCCTTGTCGCTGGATTCGTCGCGCACGGTGTCGAGCACGCCGAGTACGAGCTGCTTGAGGTTCTTCTGCTCCTGCGAGACGTCCTTCTTGCCGGCACGCGGCTGCGGGTTGGTCAGGGTCTCGATCTCGGACAGCACCTGCGCGGCCGACACGCCGTGCGGCAGCTCCTCGACGATCACCCGCCACTGGTTGCGGGCGAGTTCCTCGATCTTCCAGCGCGCGCGCAGGCGCAGGCTGCCGCGACCGGAGGCGTAGGCGTCGCGGATCGCCTCGGGCGAGGAAATGAGCTGGCCGCCGCCGGGGAAGTCCGGCCCGGGGATGATGCCGAGCACTTCGTCGAGCGTCGCTTCCGGATTGCGGATCAGGTGGCAGGCGGCTTCGGCCACTTCGCGCAGGTTGTGCGGCGGGATTTCGGTGGCCATGCCCACCGCGATGCCGGAGGCGCCGTTGAGCAGCACGAAGGGCAGGCGGGCCGGCAGCAGCTTCGGCTCCTCGAAGGCGCCGTCGTAGTTGGGGACGAAATCCACCGTGCCGCGGTCGATCTCGGACAGCAGCAGTTCGGCGATCGGCGTCAGGCGGCATTCGGTGTAGCGCATCGCCGCGGCGGAGTCGCCGTCGCGCGAACCGAAGTTGCCCTGGCCGTCGACCAGCGGATAACGCAGCGAGAAGTCCTGCGCCACCCGCACCATCGCGTCGTAGACGCTGCTGTCGCCGTGCGGATGGTATTTGCCGATCACGTCGCCGACCACGCGCGCCGACTTCACGTGCTTGGAGCCGGGCGACAGCCGCATCTCGTTCATCGCGTACAGGATGCGGCGTTGCACCGGCTTCAGCCCGTCCTCCACCTGCGGCAGTGCGCGTGATTTCACCACGCTCATGGCGTAGGCGAGATAGGCGCGCTCGGCATAGCGGTCGAGCGCCAGGGTGCCGTCGTCCTCTTCTGCCGGTTCAGGTGCGGCGGGCGGGGCAGGGGGGGGCGCCAGGCCGGCGTCGGCGGGCGGCAGCGTGGCAGAGGTATCGGGCGTGGCCGCAGCCTTGGCGTCGGCGGACGGTTCGGGCGTGCCGAACAGGTCGGAAGTGTCGTTGCTCATCGATCGAAGCGGCCCCGGATGTGCGGCCGCTGCTGCTGCGAAAGGGGGCGATCTTACCCCGAGCACGCGCCTGGGTGCGAGCCGATGCGCGGATGCACGGGAGTGGCTGGCGATCGAGGCGAAAGGTGATCAGGCCGGGATGAGGCATATGCTTGAACTTGCTGCTTCGATAAACCAGAATGGAACCATTCTGGTTTTATTGACGGAGGCTGACATGCCGGTTTCCCTTACGCTGAAGAACATTCCGGACGCGGTGTACGAGCGTCTGAAGGCTGCCGCGGAGCTGCATCGCCGCAGTCTGAACAACGAAGCCATCGTATGTCTGGAGTCCGTGCTGTTGCCGAACCGAGCTGTGTCTCACGACAGGCTGGCCCGCGCTCGCGAGCTTCGTGCCGGTTTGCCGCAAGGGCAGTTCAGCGCGAAGGACATCGACGAGGCCAAGCGCGCGGGGCGCAAATGATCGTCGTCGACAGCAATGTCCTGGCATACCTGTATCTGCCCGGAGACTTGACCGAGGCTGCGGAAGCCTTGCTGGAACGGGAGCCCGAATGGGCCGCTCCGCCACTGTGGCGAAGCGAGTTCCGGAACATCCTGGCGGGATACCTCCGTCGCGGGATGCTGACTTTTGAGCAGGTCTGCAGTTTGCAGGCGGAAGCCGAAGCCTTGATGGCAGGATTCGAATTCGAGGTGCTCTCGCACGACGTGCTGGATCTGGTCCGTGACAGCGCTTGCTCGGCCTGTGACTGCGAGTTCGTTGCATTGGCCAGGCGTTTCGATGTGAAGCTGGTGACGATGGACAGGAAAATACTCAAGGCATTTCCAGAGTTCGCTGTTGCTCTTGCAGGCTGATACCTCGAGTCGTTCCTGATCTGGCCGCATGCAGCGGCTCGATGTTCAGGCGTACAGGAAGGTCAGCCAGGCGGCGCCGGCGATTGTGGCCGGCAGCAGGCCGATTGCCATTCCTGGATTCGAGATAGCCGGACAGGCCCGTCTGTGGCGATAGGGTGAAGCTTGGTTTAGTATAGCCCCCTATACTATAGTCACGACGGAACCGGCCATGTCGCACACCATCCGCCAGAAGGAAAAGCTGATCGCCCGCATCAGGCGGATCAAGGGGCAGCTCGATGGCGTCGAGCGGGCGCTGGAGGCGGAGACCTCGTGCGGCGAGGTCCTGCGGCAACTCGCGTCGGCGCGTGGTGCGCTGACCGGGCTGACCGCGGAAGTGATGGAAGGCCACCTGCAGGAGCACGTCATCGAACCCGCAAGCGAGGATGAGCGCCGCGCAGGCGGACAGGAAATGATCGGCGTCATCCGGACCTACCTGAAATGAGCACGCATCCGAATGCAGCGGCGGCGGGGAATTTCCAGCCGTCCCATGAGCACGTTTTCCTCGGCCGCGATCACCATCGCAACGAGCGGCGGGTGTGGCTGGTGATCGCGCTGACGGCGGCGATGATGGTGGCGGAGATCGTGGCCGGGACGATATATGGCTCGATGGCCTTGGTTGCCGATGGCTGGCACATGTCCACCCATGCCGGTGCCTTGCTGATCACCGCGCTGGCCTATTCCTACGCCAGACGCCATGCGCGCAATGCCCGCTTCACCTTCGGCACCGGCAAGCTGGGCGACCTCGCCGGCTTCGCCAGCGCGGTGGTGCTGGCGCTGGTTGCGCTGCTGGTTGGCTGGGAGAGCCTGTCGCGGCTGGCCGATCCGGTGCCGATCAGCTTCAACCAGGCGATCCTGGTCGCGGTGCTGGGCCTGATCGTCAATCTGGTGTCGGCCTGGCTACTGAAGGATGACCATACGCATCATCACCATCACGGACATGGCCATGCGCACCACCATGACGACGGGCATGGCCATCACCACCACGGCCATACGCCCGACAACAATCTGCGCGCGGCCTACATGCACGTGCTGGCCGATGCGCTGACTTCGGTGCTGGCCATCGTCGCGCTGCTGCTTGGCCGCAGCTATGGCTGGCTGTGGGCCGATCCGTTGATGGGCGTGGTCGGCGCGCTGGTCATCGGCCGCTGGTCATGGGGTCTGATCCGCGACGCGGGCAGCGTGCTGCTGGATGCGGTGCCCGAAGGGGAGGAGGTGCGCGAAGAGATACGGGAAGCGCTCGCCGCCACCGGCGACAGGATCACCGACATCCACGTCTGGCAGGTGGGGCCAGGCCACTTCGCGGCGATCGTCTCGCTGGCCTCGGTCGCGCCGAAGGACTCGCAGACCTACAAGGCGATGCTCGCCCATATCCACGAGTTGTCGCATGTGACGCTGGAGACCGAATTGCTGCTCGATCCAGCCCTGGGAGAGGCGCGGTAGAGGATTCGTCGGGGGCTCACGATGCTGCAGGCCACGGCGCTGCCGGCTCATGCAGCAGCGGTTCGGCCCAGTTTTCGGCCCTGAGTCCGCCGATGCGGGCGAATTCGCGCGTGTTGTTGGTGACCAGGGTGCAGTCCAGCGCGAGCGCATGGGCGGCGATCTGGGTGTCGAGCGAGCCGATGGGGGCGCCGCTGCGTTCCAGTTCGGCGCGCAGGATGGCATATTTCCATACCGCTGCTTCGTCGAAGGGGGCGATGTCGAGCGGCAGCAGGAAGGCCTCCAGCGCTGCGCGGTTGCGCGCCGAATCGCTTTTGGCGACGCCGTAGGCCAGTTCGCAGGCGGTGATGACCGAGATGCCGATGTCGCCGATGGGGTGCGCTTCGAAGCGATGGCGGACGTGGGCCGGGCGGTGGTTGATCAGGTAGATGCAGATGTTGGTGTCGAGCATGTACCTCATGGCGCGATCGCCTCGCGTTGCTGCGGCGGCGGCTGCTCGCGCACCAGCTCGAAGCCGGGCTCGAACTGGTCGAGCGCATCGAACAGGGTTCGCCAGCCATGGCGCGGCAGCAGCACGACGGCATCGCCCACGCGCTTGACCATCACCTCGTCGCCGTCGAAGCGGTATTCCTTGGGCAGGCGGACAGCCTGGCTGCGGCCATTGATGAAGAGCTTGGCGGTATCCATGACGTTTTCTCCTGCCGGACGATGCTGGATGGAGTATATATCATCGATAGATTCCGGGGCAGGGAGAACGGTTTCTCCGTCCGCCGCCTGCGGGGCTCAGATGTCCGCTTCGACGCTGTCGCCCTTTTCCTCCATCCAGGCCCGCCGGCTCGAAGCTTCGCCCTTGCCCATCAGCAGCGTGAACATCTTCAGCGTGTCCTGCAGTGCACCGCCGCGCACCTTGACCGGCAGCACGCGGCGGGTGGCGGGATCCATGGTGGTTTCGCGCAGTTGGTCGGGGTTCATTTCGCCCAGGCCCTTGAAGCGGCCGATCTCGATGGCGTCGGGGCGGAAGCCTTCCTGCTCCAGGCGGTCGCGGATGGCGGTGAGTTCGCCTTCGTCCAGCGCGTACAGGCGGCGCGGCGGGCGCTTCTTGCCCTGGGCGGGGACGTCGACGCGGTACAGCGGCGGCTGCGCCACGTATACGTGGCCGCTTTCGATCAGCTTGGGGAAGTGGCGGAAGAACAGGGTCAGCAGCAGGGTCTGGATGTGGGCGCCGTCGACGTCGGCGTCGGACATGATGACGACCTTGCCGTAGCGCAGGCCCGAAAGGTCGACCTCGCTGTCGGCCTTGTGCGCGTCCACACCCAGGGCGACGGCGATGTCGTGGATCTCGGCATTGGCGAACAGGCGGTCGGGGTCGATTTCCCACGCGTTCTGCACCTTGCCACGCAGCGGCAGGATGGCCTGGGTCTCCTTGTTGCGCGCCATCTTGGCCGAGCCGCCGGCGGAGTCGCCTTCGACCAGGAAGAGCTCGTTGTCGGCGATGTCCTCGGATTCGCAGTCCGACAGCTTGCCCGGCAGCACGGCGACGCCCGAAGTTTTCTTCTTCTCGACTTTCTGCGCGCTCTTCTGCCGCGCCAGGGCCTGCTTGATCGACAGTTCGGCGATGGCCTTGCCGGCGTCGACGTGGTTGTTGAGCCAGATCTCGAAGGGGTCGCGCAACTGGCTGGAGACGAGCTTGACCGCCTCGCGCGAGTTGAGCTTTTCCTTCACCTGGCCCTGGAACTGCGGGTCGAGCAGGCGGGCCGACAGCACGAAGCTCATGCGCCCGCAGACGTCTTCCTGCTGTAGCTTGACGCCGCGCGGCAGCAGGGTGTGGTGGTCGATGAAGGACTTCATCGCCTCGAACACGCCGGCGCGCAGGCCGGACTCGTGGGTGCCGCCATTGACGGTCGGGATCAGGTTGACGTAGGACTCGCTCGGCACCGCGGATTCGAACCAGGCCAGCGCCCAGGCCGCGCCTTCGCCGGGGGCGAAGCTGCTGTCGTCCTTGCCGGCGTATTTCTCGGCGGTGAAGATCGGCGCGACCGCGTCGATGTCGCCGGCAAGTTCCTTCAGGTAGCCGGCCAGGCCTTCGGGATAAGTCCAGGTCTTGCTCTGCATGCCGCCGCCGGCCTGCTCGACGTCGAGCCGCACCGACACGCCGGACAGCAGCACGGCCTTGGAGCGCAGCAGGCGTTCGAGTTCGTGCATCGGCACGCGCGGCGATTCGAAGTATTTCGCGTCCGGCCACACGCGCACGCGGGTGCCGCTCTGGCGGCCGCAGTCGCCTTCGATGCGGACGGCGCCGATGTCCTCGCCGCCGTTGGCGAAGTCGATGCGGTGGATCTTGCCGTCGCGTCTGATCTCGACTTCGATGCGGGTCGACAGCGCATTGGTGACCGACACGCCGACGCCGTGCAGGCCGCCCGAGAAGGCATAGGCCGAGTTGCCTTCGCGCTTGTCGAACTTGCCGCCGGCGTGCAGCCGGGTATAGGCCAGCACCACCACCGGCACGCCTTCCTCCGGGTGCAGGCCGACCGGGATGCCGCGGCCGTCGTCGGCAACGGTGACCGAGCCGTCCAGGTGCAGGCTGACGTGGATCTTCTTCGCGAAGCCGGCCAGCGCCTCGTCGGCGGCGTTGTCGATGACTTCCTGGATGATGTGCGCCGGGCTGTCGGTGCGGGTGTACATGCCGGGGCGCTCGCGCACCGGCTCCAGTCCCTTCAGGACGCGGAAGGAGGATTCGTCGTATTGCTTGGGAGTGTCTTGCTTGCCAGCCATGCTGCGGGCCCGTCCGGTTTCACGAAGGGCGCAAGGATAGCAGAGCTGGATACTGGACGAATGTTCAGGCGCTGCCGAGGATGCGGCCGCCGCCGGTGGGCTTGGCGAGGCCGTCGGCGTCGTAGAGCTGCGGATGGTTGGCGGCCGACAGCAGCACGGTGAGCGCGGCCTGGTTGCCGGCCATGCGTTCGAGGATGAGTTGGCCGTTGAGGGCATTGCGGTCGCGCGCCTGGCGCGCGCGCGATATCACCTCGTCCCAGCGTGCCAGCACGCGCGGGAGGTTTGCGCAGATCTTGCGGATGGCGGCGTCGGACACGCCATGGCCCATGCGTGCCAGCAGCAGGGAGCGTTCGTCGTGCAGGCGCTGGAGCTGGCGGTAGCGTTCGTTCTTCTCGTTGGCGACATTGACCAGCGCATCGGTGTCGCCTTGCACGAGCAGGCCTTCCTCACGTTCGAGAATGGCCAGGAATTCGCCGAGCTGCATCGATTCGGCTTCGATCAGCAACGCAAGCCGTTGCTGATCGGCGGAGGGCGTGGGCGGGGCGGGCTGTTTCATCGTATCGTGCGCTTTCAGTGCGTGCGGAGCCGGATCTTACTCCCCGTTGCCCGCCGATGGATCAGCCGCGCGATTCGAGCATGTCCCTGACGCTGGCGATGAGGCCGTCCGCGATGCGGTTGGCGTCGATCTTGAAGCGGCCTTCGGAGATCGCCTGACGGATCTCGTCCACACGCTTCTGGTCGACCTCGGACGATTCCGAAATCGCGCTTTCAGCCTTCTTCATCAGCGTGGCGAGCGGGGAAAGCTGCACGCTGTCGCCACTGGCCTGCACCGGGGCCCTGCCGGGCTGCGCAGGCGTGCGGGCATCCTGTACCTGCGAGGGAACATAGGCTTTGCCCGTGTTCTCGATTTTCATGATGGTCTCCAAAAACCCATTGACACGAATGGGTAGACGGCCGCGTTTCGTGAAACTTTAGTGATTTATTTCACACCCGGCCAAAAAACGCGGTGACGGCCTAGAAATCGACATCCACCGCGCCGTCGGGCCGTACCCGCCCTTGCACGATCTGGCCGTTGCCGAGCCGGATGCGGACCCGTTCGCCGGGGGCCGCGCCGTTCAGGGCCTGGCCTTCGCCCGATACCGCAAAGCCCGGCCCTCGCGTCACCACAGGAACGGTCTGCCCGCGGCGCACCGCGTCCGGCAGGCGCAGGCTTCCCGCGCGCAGCGGTGCGCCGGCCGCCTGGGCAAAGCGCGTGGCGTGGCCGAGCGCCTGTTCGGGCGCGGTCAGCACGTTGTCGGGCAGGGCGCTGAGTTCGCCCTCGCGCATTTCGACGTCGGCCGTGCCGATGATCTCGGCCGAGCGCAGGGCACGGGTGGTGACCAGGTAGGGGCCGAAGACCTGGACCCGGGCCTGTACCCAGGCCGTCCATGCGGCCGGTGCGTTGCAGCGCACGCCGACGCTCACCTGCCCCCAGGCGCGGGTGCCGGGCTGGAGAAAGGCTTCGAGCGCCGTACACGGCGGAAGCCGGTTGTCCGGGTCGAAGGCGCGGACGCCGATCCGTACGTCGCCGGGCAGGCCCTGGACTTCCCGTTCCAGAAAGCCGCGGACGGCCGCTTCGACTGCCTCGGGGGGCTGGTGGGCGGCGGCCGGGAGGAAGAGGGCGAAAAGCACGAGGGACGACACACCGCGCCACAGGGCGGCAGGGCGTGGGAGCGGACGGTTCATGGGGCGGATTGCAGCATGCCTCTTCCAGCGAGGCAAGCCGCGTGCGGGCAGGGCTGCGGGAAGCTGGCGGCAGGAAGGGGGGGGCAGGTTTTGCCGCCCGTGTCCGCAAGCGGCAGATTTGGGCGGTTTTCCTCCGCCTTATCCGGCGAGGGCGAAAGCGGGCCGGGGCTTAGCATCGCTGGCATGAAAGCTGCACCTTCCATAGCCATCGATTGCGTTCCCCATTCGCGGGGCGCGGCACTTCCATCCGCGAGGTAAGGCGATGAAGACCCTGCTCGACAACCAGATGCGCTTCCACCAGGCGGCATTCAATCTCCAGGCCCATCGCCAGGAACTGCTGGCGTCGAACATCGCCAATGCCGACACGCCGCACTACAAGGCGCGCGATATCGATTTCCGCAGCGCCCTCGACAGTGCGCTGGGCAATGCGCCCGGCGGCGGCCTGCCCGGCGTGGCGCTCGACACCACGCACCGCGGCCACATCGCCGGCGGCGGCGCACCGGGCGCCGACAGCTTCACGCTGTACCGCACCGAACTCCAGTCCGCCGTCGACGGCAATACCGTCAACATGGACGTCGAGCGCGCGGCCTTCGCCGAGAACTCGCTGCGCTACGAGGCGAGCGTGACCTTCATCAACGGCATGCTGCGTTCGATGAACACGGCGCTCACCGGCCAGTAAGGAGCTTCATCATGAGCATGCTCAACGTTTTCCAGATCGCCGGCTCGGCGCTCAATGCCCAGTCGCTGCGGCTCAACACCACGGCCTCCAACCTTGCCAACGCCGACAGCGTGACCACCGAGACGGGCGAACCCTACCGCGCCAAGCAGGTCGTCTTCGCCGCCCGCCAGATGGCGGGGCCGGCTTCGGTCGGCGTGCAGGTGACCCAGATCGTCGACAGCGCGGCGCCGATGCGGCTGGTGTACGAGCCGAACAATCCGGCGGCGAACGTCGAAGGCTATGTCGAAATGCCCAACGTGAACGTCGCCGAGGAGATGGTGAACATGATCTCGGCCTCGCGTTCGTACCAGAACAACGCCGAGATCATGAATACGGCACGGACATTGCTTCAACGTACCCTGCAGATCGGACAGTAAGCGCTGTCCGGCAAATGATGCCGTGAGCAGGAGAGATTCATGACCACCGTCTCGAACAACACGACAGCGGAAAACGTACTGTCCAAGCTGGCCCGCAGCGAACCCGTGCAGGCGGCGGAAGAGGACATGCAGGGCCGTTTTCTCAAGCTGCTGACCACCCAGCTCCAGAACCAGGATCCGATGAATCCGATGGAGAACGCCGAGTTGACCTCGCAGCTCGCGCAGATGAGCACGGTCGATGGCATCGAGCGCCTCAACAAGATGGTGCAGTCCTTCTTCGATTCGCAGGCTTCGTCCGAGGGCCTGAACGCTGCGGCGCTGATCGGGCGCGGCGTGCTGGTCGAGGGCCAGCGCGTGGTGCTGACCGAGGCCGGCGGGATCGGCGGCTTCGAAATCGACGGCCCGGCGGATACCACGACGCTGACGATCAGGGACAGTTCGGGCCTGGTTGTCAAGCAGATGGTCTTCGACGGCCTCGAGGCCGGCAGCCACAACTTCGTCTGGGACGGCACGGCGGAAGACGGCTCGCGCGCGGCCGACGGCGTCTACACGCTGTCCCTGTCGGCGACGCGTGGCGACGACAAGGTCGAGGGGCGCACGCTGCAGTTCGGCGCCGTCACCAGCATCGTTCGCGGCACCAAGGGCACCGACCTGCAGGTGGGCGACCTCGGCCTGTTCAAGTTGGACGACATCAAGCAGATCCTCTGATCCGGAGCACCGATCATGGCATTCCAGCAAGGCCTCAGCGGCCTGAACTCCTCCTCCAAGGCGCTCGACGTCATCTCGAACAACGTCGCCAACGCCAGCACCGTGGGCTTCAAGAACTCCGGCACGGTGTTCGCGGACGCCTATGCCTCGTCGCTCACCGGCGCCGTGTCGAAAATCCAGATCGGCATCGGCAGCGCGGTGCAGGCGGTGCGCCAGGCCTTCACCCAGGGCAACGTCACCACCACCAGCAACCCGCTGGACATGGCGATCAACGGCAACGGCTTCTTCGAGATCGAACTGCAGAACGGCGGCTACGCGCTGTCGCGCAACGGGCAGTTCGACATCAACAAGGAAGGCTACATCGTCACCTCGCTCGGCGACCGTCTGATGGGCTACCAGGCGATCGATCCGGTGTCGGGCGACGTCTATGCGCCGGCAACGGCCTCGGTGGATACCTTCCGGCCGCTGATCGTGCCCGCCTCGGGCGTGGGGGCGATAGAGACCTCGGAAATCAGCCTGAACCTGAACCTCAGCGCCGATGCCGAAGTGATTCCGACGCCGGCGCCGCCGGCCGCGGCGATCGATCCGTCGGACCCGCTGACCTACACGTACTCAACCGGAATCCCGATCTTCGATTCACTGGGCAAGGAGCACACGCTGTCCTTCTACTTCGTGCGCCGCAGCGACGTCGTCGACACCACGACGGCGCCCCCGACCTACAGCGAATGGGATGCCTACACCGTCGTCGACAACGACACCAGCACGCTCACCCACAATTCCACGATCGGTTTCGATGGTGTGGGCCGGGTGGCCGCGGTCACGCCGCATGTGACGGCGGGCGTCACGCCGCCGACCAACGGCTCGGTGTTCAGCGCGCTGCTGGGGACGGACGCGGTCAACCCGAACGAGTCCACGCTGGGGCTGAACGCCATCACGCAGTTCGGCGGCGAGTCCAAACCGCGCGAACTGAAGCAGGACGGGGCCCCGCCGGGAGAAATATCCGGCCTGTCGATCAGCCGCAACGGCATCATCCAGGCGCGCTACTCGAACGGCGACACCAAGGACGTCGGCATCGTCAACCTGACCACCGTGCGCAACAACAACGGCTTGTCGCCCATCGGCAACAACTACTGGGTCGAGACGCCGGAGTCTGGCGGCTTCGCGCGGGGCACGCCGGGCAACGGCATGAACGGCGTCATCTCCGCCGGCCAGGTCGAGGAGTCGAACGTCGACCTGACCCAGGAACTGGTGCAGATGATCATCCAGCAGCGCAACTACCAGGCCAATGCGCAGTCGATCCGCACGCAGGACCAGATCCTGCAGACGCTGGTCAACCTGCGCTGATGGCGGCAGGGGTTCGTTCCGGGCAGCCCGGGCAGGGGGAGTAGAGCATGGACCGTCTGATCTATACGGCGATGACCGGCGCCACTGGGACGATGAACCAGCAGGCGGCGGTGTCGAACAACATCGCCAATGCCGCGTCCACCGGCTTTCGCGCACAGATGCACAAGCTGCGCGGCGTGGAAATCCAGACCGAGGCCTTCCGCTCGCGTTCGTTCGCGGTCGACGCCAGCATTGCCAACGACTTCACCCCGGGGCCGATCCAGTACACCGGCCGGCCCTACGACGTGGCGGTGGAAGGCAAGGGCTGGCTGGCCGTGCAACTGCCCGACGGCAGCGAAGGCTATACCCGCGACGGCAGCCTCACGCTGAGCCCCGCCGGCATCCTGCAGACCCGCGACGGGTTGCCGGTGGCAGGCGACGGCGGGCCGATCGCGCTGCCGCCCGATACCGAGATCGTCATCGGCCGCGACGGCTCGGTGTCGTCCATCGACCCGAACGGCAACATCGTCAATATCGTCGCCCGGCTCAAGCTGGTGAATCCGCCCGAGGCCGAACTGGTGCGTGGCGATGACGGCCTGTTCCGGCTCGCCGGCGGCGCGCCGGCGCCGGCGGACGAGAACGTGCAGGTCGCGGGCGGCTACCTCGAAGGCAGCAACGTCAATGTCGCCGACCAGATGGTGCAGATGATCTCGCTCGCGCGGCAGTTCGAGATGCAGGTCCGCATGCTGCAAACGGCCGAAGCCAACGACCGTGCCGCCACGCAGGTGCTGGCTGCGCGCTGAGGCGCACGCGGGCGCCGATGCCCGCCGTCCGCCCCCTTGCGCATGATTAGCACGGTTTTTGCGTTGTTTATCGCGGGATGGCCGTGGCCGGCAAGGGCCTAGACTGATCCCGTGCAAGAAGCGGCAATCGCCGCCGCGTGCCGGCAAGGCCTGCCGGCACGGCAACGCAGAACAGAGGACTCCATCATGATCCGCTCCCTGTGGACCGCCCGTACCGGGCTCGATGCCCAGCAGACTTCGCTGGACGTGATCTCCAACAACCTCGCCAACGTCTCGACCAACGGCTACAAGCGCCAGCGCGCAGTGTTCGAGGATCTGCTGTACCAGACGATCCGCCAGCCGGGGGCGCAGACCACGCAGCAGACCCAGGTGTCGAGCGGTCTGCAGATCGGTACCGGCGTGAGGCCGGTGGCCACCGAGCGCATCTTCACCCAGGGCAGTCCGCAGCAGACGGGCGGCGCGCTCGACCTCGCGATACAGGGCAACGGTTTCCTGCAGATCGCGATGCCCGACGGCACCACGGCCTACACCCGCGACGGTGCGCTGCAGCTCGACAACCAGGGCAACGTCATCACCGCCAGCGGCTATCCGCTGCTCGACGCCATTCAGATCCCCGCCGATGCCACGCAGATCTCCATCGGCAAGGACGGCACCGTCACCGTCAAGCTGCCCAACCAGATCGAGATGCAGCCCGTCGGCCAGATCCAGCTCGCCACCTTCGTCAATCCGGGCGGCCTGCAGAGCATGGGCGAGAACCTGTTCTACGAGACGGCGTCGAGCGGCGAGGCCACGCCGACCGAGCCGGGCACCAATGGCGCGGGCGTCATCAACCAGGGCTACGTCGAGAACTCGAACGTCAACGTCGCCGAGGAACTCGTCAGCATGATCGTCACGCAGCGCGCCTACGAGCTGAATTCGCGCGCCATCTCCACGTCCGACCAGATGCTGGGCCGGCTCACCCAGCTGTGAGCGCATCGCCATGAAACCGCTGTCCGCATTCTGGCTTGCCGCCGCGCTGGCGCTGCTGTCGGGCTGCGCCGCCATCGAAACCGTGCCGCCGACCGCCGTGCATCAGCCGATGAGCGTGCGCCCGGACGGCCAGGCTCCGGCACCCGCCGCGAACGGCGCCATCTACCAGGCGGCGCTGGCGCGCCCGCTGTTCGAGGACAGGCGCGCGCGCCATGTCGGCGACATCATCACGATCAACCTGGTCGAGCGCAACACCGCGACCAAGAGCGCCAACACCAGCGCAACGCGCAGCTCCGAAATGACGGGCGGCATCACCGCCTCCTCGCGCCTGCCGCTGGGCGGGCTCAATGGGCTGAACGTCGAGGCCGGGGTCGATTCCGGCTTCAACGGCGCCGGCAGCGCCCGCGCCAACAACGCCTTCAACGGCACGATCACGGTCACGGTCATCGACGTCTACGCCAACGGCAACCTGCTGGTGTCGGGCGAGAAGATGCTGGCGATCAACCAGGGCAACGAATTCATCCGCTTCTCGGGCGTGGTCGACCCCAACACCGTCACGTCGACCAATACGGTGCAGTCGATCCAGGTCGCCGATGCGCGCATCGAATACCGCGGCACCGGCGTCATCGACCAGTCCAACACCATGGGCTGGCTGCAGCGCTTCTTCCTCGCCATCCTGCCTTTCTGAACGGGGCCAGACATGAACGCCTTCCGATCCCTGCTGACGCGCGCGCTGGTGGTGGCCGTGGCGGCCGGCATCTTCTTCGTGTCGGCGGCCGAAGCCGCGCCCGAGCGCATCAAGGACCTGGCCACCATCGCCGGCGTGCGCGAGAACCAGCTCGTCGGCTATGGCCTGGTGGTCGGCCTCGACGGCAGCGGCGACCAGACCACGCAGACGCCCTTCACCAAGCAGAGCATCGTCAACATGCTGGGCAACATGGGCGTCACCGTGCCGCAGGGCACCAACATGCAGTTGAAGAACGTCGCCGCGGTGATGGTGACGGCCAGCCTGCCGGCCTTCGCCCGGCCCGGCCAGGCGATCGACGTCACCGTGTCCTCGATCGGCAACGCCAAGAGTCTGCGCGGCGGCACGCTGGTGATGACGCCGCTGAAAGGCGCGGACGGCCAGGTGTATGCGGTGGCCCAGGGCAACCTCGCCGTCGGCGGCGCGGGCGGCGCGGCGGGCGGCGCGGCGCAGACCATCAACCATTTGGCGGCAGGGCGGATTCCCGGCGGCGCCACGGTGGAGCGCGGCGTGGCCGCGTCGGTCGGGCAGGGCGACTTCGTCATGGTCGAGCTCAATGAAGCCGATTTCCACACCGCCGGCAAGGTGGTCGATGCCATCAACGCGATTGCGCCGGGCTCGGCCTATGCGCTGGACGGCCGCAGCATCCAGGTCATGGCGCCGCAGGACGTGTCGCGCCGCGTGGCCTTCCTCGGCCGGATCGAGAACCTGAGGGTGGCACCGGGCGAGCAGATCGCCAAGGTCATCGTCAATTCGCGCACCGGCTCGGTGGTCATGAACCAGCGCGTGACGCTGCAGAACGTGGCGGTGTCGCACGGCAACCTCACCGTCACCGTCGACAGCCAGACCGAAGTCAGCCAGCCGGCGCCGTTCTCGCGCGGCGAGACGGTGGCGGCGCAGAACCAGGGCCAGGTCGACATCCGCCAGGACGGCGGCAGCATCCACAACGTGCGTGCCGGCGGCAATCTGGCCGACGTGGTCAAGGCGCTCAACGCATTGGGCGCCAAGCCGATGGACCTGGTCAGCATCCTGCAGGCGATGAAGGCGGCCGGCGCGCTGCGCGCCGAGCTGGAAATCATCTGAGGGCGGGCCATGAACGCCGGCGTCCAGCTCAACGCCCTCGATCCCAACTCGCTCGGCGAGCTGCAGCGGCTCGCCCGCAGCGAAGGCCGCTCGAATGAGGCCTTGCGCGCGGCCTCGAAGCAGTTCGAGGCCTTGTTCATGCAGATGATGCTGAAGTCGATGCGCGACGCCACGCCGCAGAACAGCCTGCTCGACAGTGACCAGACCCGCATGTACCAGAGCCTGCTCGACCAGCAGATGGCACTGAACCTGTCGCAGGGGCGCGGCACCGGCCTCGCCGATACCCTGTTCCGCCAGCTTGGCGGCAAGGATGAAGGTGCGGCGGGTACGGATGCCCTGGCGGCGCCCGCACAGGCCGGGCAGACCGGGCAGGGCGGCAAGGATGGCTTTCCGCTTGCCGGCGTGCTTCGCGGCGCGGCAATATCTGCCGCCGCGCGGCGCGCGGTGCCGGTTCAGGCCCGTGCCGAGGCTGCTGCGCCGGCTGCCTCCGGCGATGCCAGGGCGGCCGGCGGCGGCGTGCTCGAAGCCGGCTTCAGGGAGGCGATCCAGCGCGTGCGCCAGCTTGGCGGCGCGGTGTCGGACAAGGTCCGCGGCTTCGTCGCCGAGGTGTGGCCGCATGCCGTCGAAGCCAGCAAGCGCACCGGCATCCCGCCCGCCTTCATGGTGGCGCAGGCGGCGCTGGAAACGGGCTGGGGCGAGAAGCAGTTGCGCCATGCCGACGGCAGCCCCAGCCACAACCTGTTCAACATCAAGGCCGGCTCGGCCTGGCGCGGCCGCACCGTCGACCGCGAGGTCACCGAATATGCCGACGGCCGCCCCTATGCCGAAGCGGCACGCTTCCGCTCGTATTCGTCCTATGCCGAATCCTTCCGCGACTATGCCAGCCTGATGGCGCGCAGCCCGCGCTACGCCGGCGTGCTGGGCCAGACCGATGCTGCCGGCTTCGCCCGCAGCCTGCAGGATGCCGGCTATGCCACCGATCCGCAGTACGCCGACAAGCTCACCCGCATCATCGGCGGCAGCACGCTGCGCAGCGCACTGGCCGGCATCGGCTGAGCCTGCCGCTCCGGATGGCCGCATGAATTGCCGGTTTCGGGGTGGCATCCTTCTTGCTGAACCCTTTCCAGGCAATCGCGGATCAGGAAGACCATCATGGCTGGCATGCTGAACATCGGAATGACGGGCCTCAATGCGGCACAGGCCCAGCTCAATACCACCAGTCACAACATCACCAATGCAGGGACCAAGGGCTACCACCGGCAAACGGTGGGGCAGAGTGCGCTGCAGCCCTTGTTCACCGGCGCGGGCTTTTTCGGCCAGGGCACCCAGGTGTCCTCGGTGACGCGCAGCTACGACCGCTTCCTGGAAGGACAGATCCTGCAGGCCGACAACCGCCGCTCGCAATATGCGGCCTACGGCGCGCAAGTCGGCCAGATCAACAACCTGCTGGCCGATCGCACCACCGGGCTGTCGCCGGCGATGGAAAACTTCTTTGCCGGCGTGCAGGAAGTCGCTTCCAACCCGACCAGCGTGGCGGCGCGCCAGGCGCTGATTTCCAATGCCCAGTCGCTGGCGTCGCGCTTCCAGTCGCTGAATGCCCGGCTGGAAGAAATCCGTGACGGCGTCGAAGGCAGCATCGTGCAGACGGTCGAGTCGATCAACACCTATGCGCAGGCGATCGCGGACATGAACCAGCGCATCGTCATCGCCCAGGCGGGCGGAGCCGGCACGCCGGCCAACGACCTGCTGGACCAGCGCGACCAGTTGCTGGCCGAACTGAACAAGCTGGTGAAGATCACCATCGTCGAGGAAACCGATGGCGCGCAGGCGAACGGCGCGGTGTCGGTGTTCATCGGCTCGGGGCAGTCGCTGGTGCTGCGTGGCACGGTATCGACCTTCGAAGTCGTGCCCAGCGCCAACGATCCGACACGCGGCGCGATCTCGATGGTGGCGCCGGGCGGCAACCGCATGGAACTGGCGGAATCGCTGCTGACCGGCGGAACGCTCGGCGGGCTGCTGGAGTTCCGCCGCGTGTCGCTCGATGCCGCACAGAACGAACTGGGCCTGATCGCGCTGGGCATCACCGAAACCGTCAATGCCCAGCACAAGCTCGGCATCGACCTGGAAGGGGTCTTCGGCAAGGACTTCTTCAAGCCGATCACGCCCACGGTCGTGCCGGCCACGGCGGGCGTCAGCGCCGGCATCACCGACGTGAGCGCGGTGCGGGCCAGGGATTACCGCGTCGCCATCGACAGCGACGGCGGCGCGCTCAGGCTGTTTGCCGGCAACGAGGAGCTGGCTTCCCTGAGCCTGCCGGCCGCCGGGCCGCTGACGTTGAACGGCGGCGGCCTGTCGGTCACGATTCCGGACGCGGCCAGCGTGCCGGCCAAGGGGCTGCTGATCCAGCCGACGCGCAACGCCGCGCGCGACATTTCCGTGGCCATTTCCGATCCGCGCGAAATCGCCGCCGGCGGGCCGATGTCGGTGACCGCGCCATTGACCAACCAGGGCACGGGCAAGCTGGCCAACATCGATGTCCGCAGCAACGCCGGCATGGATGCTTCGGGCGACGGCAAGCCGGATTTCGCCGCCTTCTCGGCCAGCTTCGGCGGCACCAGTCTGTCGGTGCCGGCCGGCTACACCATCGAGCGCCTGCGGCAGGACAGCACGAGCGGACAGTGGCTGACGGATACCGCCTATCCAAGCGGCGGCACCGGCACGACCTTCGACCCGGCCACGGATTCGTCCGGAGCGCGCTTCCGCGTCACCGGCCCGGGCGGGTATGAGTTCGACTTCGAGTTCAGCGGCACGCCCGAAGCTGGCGACACTTTCGCCTTCGCGCCGAACGCTGCCGGCGTCGCCGACAACCGCAATGCGGTCGCGCTCGGCGCGCTGCAGACGTCCAAGACCCTGCTGGCCGATGCCGGCGGGCGGCCGACCGCCACGTTCCAGTCGGTCTATGCCCAGACCGTGACCACCGTCGGCAACAAGACGCGCGAAGCCCAGGTCAACGAAGCCGCGCAGCAGGCGCTGGTGACACAGGCCACCTCGGCGCGCGACAGCGTCTCGGGCGTCAATCTGGACGAGGAAGCGGCCAACCTGATCCGCTTCCAGCTTGCCTATCAGGCCTCGGCCCGCGTCATGACCGTGGCGCAGCGGCTGTTCGACGAACTCATCGCCATCGGCCGCTGAGCCGGAAACATCGGGAGAGCATCATGCGCATTTCGTCCAACATGATCTACGACCGTGGCGTGGCCTCGATCCAGCAGCAATGGTCGAACATCCTGCAGACTTCGCAGCAGGTGGCCACCGGCCGCCGCGTGCTGACGCCGGCCGACGACCCGATCGCTTCGGCCCGCGCGCTCGAAATCGGCCAGACCCAGGCGGTCAACAAGCAGTTCTCGGTGAACATCGGCTACGCCGACGATGCGATGAAGCTGCTGGAAGCACGCCTGGATGGGGCCGGCGAAATCCTGCACTACGTGCGCACGCGCGCCGTGCAGGCCGGCAACGGCGACAGCACGATGAAGCCGGAAGACCTGCGTGCGCTGGCGGTCGACATGAAGGCGCAGTTCGAAGCCATGCTGGCGCTGGCCAACAGCCAGGACGGCATGGGCGAGTACATCTTCGGCGGCTATCGTTCGCAGGCACAGCCGTTCAACGGCAACCTGTCCGGCGTCAGCTATGCCGGGGACCAGGGCGAGCGCAGCATCCAGGTGTCGGCCTCGCGCTACATGCCGATCAGCCTGCCGGGCTCGGACGTGTTCGACCGCACGCTGACGCTCGACACCGACACGATCAAGATCCATGGCGCGATCGACAACGAGGGCAGCGCCGCACCCGCCCTGAGCGCAGTCGACCCGGCGGCGGTGAACCAGGCGTCGCGCTATCAGCTCCGCTTCGATGAGGCGACCGGCGAATACAGCGTCACGCGCCTCGGCCAGGATGGCAACGAAGTGCCGCCGGCGACCACGCTGACGCCGCCGAGCGCCACCATCGACGGCTTGACGCTGTCCCTGCCGACGGCCGACGTGGCCGATGGCGACGCCTTCGAAATCTACGTGCCGTCGACCAGCATGCTCAACAACATGGCCATGTTCGCCGCCGCGCTGGAAAAGCAGAACGGCGTGTCGGGCATGACCGGAGCGGTTGCGTTCGCGCTGGAAACCTTCGATGCCAGCCAGGAAAGCATCCTGAAAGCGCGCGCCCAGATCGGTTCGCAACTGACCGAAACCGAGGCGCTGGCCAATCTCGGCAGCGATCTGAACATCCAGTACGCCGCCACGCTGTCCGACCTGATGGACGTCGATTACGTCGATGCGATCTCGCGCCTGACCCAGCAGCAGACTTACCTGCAGGCGGCGCAGATGTCCTTCATGCGGGTGTCCGGCCTGTCGCTGTTCAACTACCTCAACTGAGTCCCGCCATGCCTGCCCGTTCCGCCCTGGCCCTCACTGCCGCCGCTGCGGTCGCGCTCGTCCTTGCCGGCTGCTCTTCGGCGTCCAGAATCTCGGCGCCCGAACAGGAAGAACAGGCATCGGCTCAGCCCTCCGGCCTGGAGCGGACCCGGGCGTGGGCCGGAGACCAGGGCGCCCCGGTGGCGGCGATCGCCGGCGGGCTGCTGATGCTGCGCGACTTGGAGATGCTGAAGGTCGAGTACCTGGCCGGTGCCCTGGTGGCTTTCGCGATCTACGATCCGCTGGCGCCGACCTGGCGGATCGAGGTGCGCGAATCCGGCGCCGGCCGCGTGCGGATGGCGCTGCGCATGAAGTCGCTGATCACCGGCGGCGACGGCGAGGCGCGCCAGGTCTTCCTGCGCAATGCGCGCGAGATGGTCGAGGCGGGCGGCTTCGCCGGCTACGAGATCGTGCATTACGAGGAAGGTGTCGAATCGACGCGGCCGTTCGCGCACCGCTACGCCAATGCCGAGATCCGGCTGCTGAGGTCGCAGATCTTTCCCGCGCTCTGAGCCGGGTGCGGGGGTCAGCGTGGCGGCACGGCCGGCGGCAGCGGAGCGAGCAGTTCGAGCATGTGGCCGATGTCGTCGAAGCCGCGTTCGAACAGGCTTTGCAGCACCGGCGCGAAGTTGGTCATGAACAGCAGCACGCCGATGAAGCCGGCGGTGAGCGTGACCGGGAAGCCCACCGCGAACAGGTTGAGCTGCGGTGCCGCGCGCGTCAGCACGCCGAGCGAGATGTTGGCCACCAGCAGGATGCCCAGCACCGGCAGCGACAGCAGCAGGCCGGTGGCGAAGACGGTGGCGCCGGCGCGGGCGATATAGCCCCAGCCCTGGGCCCGCACGACTTCGGCGCCGACCGGCAGCCATTCGAAGCTGCGCACCAGCACTTCGATCATCAGCAGGTGGCCGTTGACGGCGAGGAACAGCAGGGTGGCGATCAGGCTGAGGAAGTCGGACAGCACCGCGGTCTGGCCGCCGGCGTCGGGGTCGAAGAAGATGGCGAAGGACAGGCCCATCTGCATGCCGATCAGTGCGCCCGCGGTATCCACCGCGGCAAATACCAGCCGCATCATGAAGCCCACGGCGACGCCGATGAAGATCTGCTGGCCGAAGATCGCCAGCCCGATGCCCGAGTTCGGCGCCACCTCGGGCATCGGCGGCATCGCCGGCAGCAGCGCGATGCCCACGGCCAGGCCGGCGGCGAGGCGGACGCGGGCTGGCATGCCGCGGTTGGAGAAGATCGGTGCGGCGGCGAACAGGCCGAGCAGCCGTGCCAGCGGGAAGGCCGCTGCGGCGAGCCAGGCGTCGAGCTGGGCGGCTGTTACGCTGAGCATCGGGCGGGGGCGGACCGTGGTTTCAGCCGATCATCGCCGGGATGGATTCGAACAGCTGGCGCATGAAGTCGGTCAGCACCGTGATCATCCACGGCCCGGCCAGCACCAGCGCGGCGAAGATGGCGACGAGCTTGGGCACGAAGGTCAGCGTCATCTCGTTGATCTGGGTCGCGGCCTGGAAGATGCTGATGATCAGGCCGGTGACGAGCGCGGCGAGGAACAGCGGCGCCGATACCATCAGGGTGATTTCGACGGCCTGGCGGCCGAGTTCGATGACGGTGGTGGGGGTCATGGCCGGTTTCTCCCGCTTGTTTGCGCTAGACCGCGAAGCTCTGCACCAGCGAGCCGATCAGCAGCGTCCAGCCGTCGACCAGCACGAACAGCATGATCTTGAACGGCAGCGACACGATCACCGGCGACATCATCATCATGCCCATCGACATCAGCACCGAGGCGACCACCATGTCGATGATGATGAAGGGGATGAAGACGATGAAGCCGATCTGGAAGGCGGTCTTGATTTCCGAGGTGACGAAGGCCGGGATGATGACGCGCATCGGCAGGTCTTCGGCCTTGTCGACCGGCGGCACCTTGGCCAGGCCGGCGAAGAGGTCGAGATCGGGCTCGCGCACCTGGGCCAGCATGAAAGTGCGCATCGGCACCGAGGCTCGCTGCAGGGCTTCGTCGAACTGGATCTGGCCTTCGGCCATCGGCAGGTAGGCATCGGTGTAGACGCGCTCGGCGACCGGCGCCATGATGAAGAAGCTCAGGAACAGCGCCAGGCCCAGCAGTACCTGGTTGGGCGGCGCGGTCTGCGTGCCCAGCGCCTGGCGCAGCAGCGAGAGCACGATGATGATGCGGGTGAAGCTGGTCATCATCAGCACCATTGCCGGGATGAAGCTCAGCAGCGTCATCAGCAGCAGCGTCTGGATGGTCAGGCTGTAGGTGGTGCCGCCGTCCGCTGTGGCCGTGCTGGTGACGGCGGGCAGGGCCTGGGCCTGGGCCGGCAGCGGCAGGCCGGCGAGGGTGAGCAGCAGCGCCAGTATCGCTGCCAGCCACAGCGCCGGCGCCAGGCGTGCGCGCAGCAGCGGCAGAGGATGGCGTTCAGCGGGCATCGCCGCGCTCCGTCACATGCTGTTCAGCCGCTTGCCGCTTCATGGCCTGCCCCAGCCAGGCCGAGAAATTCCGTGTCGGGCCGGATGAGGGCGGCTGCGCGCCATGCCGCGCTGCGAGCGGCAGATCTTCGGCCTTCATCTCATGCAGCCGGGTGACGCTGCCCGGCGCCACGCCGAGCACCAGCAACTGCTCGCCCAGGCGCACCAGCACCACCCGCTCGCGCGGCCCGACCGCGGCGGCACCCAGCACCTCGATCGCGGCGGCGGCACTGCCGCGCGGCGCGGCCAGGCGGCGGATCAGCCACAGGCAGCCGAGCAGCAGGGCGATGACCACGGCCAGGCCGGCCAGCATCTGGAACAGGCTGCCGGCAAGCTCGGTGGGGGCGCTGCCGGCTGCGGGCGTCGTCTGGGCCAGCGCATCGGCGGCGAAGGCGGGCAACAGGATCGGCAGAAGACGCGGGGGGATGGGGCGATGCACGGTGCTACGGCGTTCAGTGGCGGATCTTGCGCATGCGCTCGGCCGGACTGATGATGTCCGTCAGGCGGATGCCGAACTTGTCATTGACGACGACGACTTCGCCTTGCGCGATCAGCGTGCCGTTGACCAGCACGTCCATCGGCTCGCCGGCGAGACCGTCCAGCTCGACCACCGAGCCGTGCGCGAGCTGCAGCAGGTTGCGGATCGTCAGCTTGGTGCGCCCCAGCTCCACGGTGATCTGCACCGGGATGTCGAGGATCATGTCGAAGTCGTTGAGCGAGCCCTTACCGGGGCTGCCGGCGCCGAAATCCTCGAAGATCTGGCTGGCCGGGCGGGCCTGGTAGGGCGAATCGGCCATCGCCGCGGCGGCCAGTTCGGCGGCGACGCGGTCGGCCTCGCTGTCGCCGGACTGGCTGGCCTCGGTCGCCGCCTGTTCCTGCATCGCGGCGGCCCAATCGTCGTCGGTAATCTGGTTGTCGTCAGCCATTCTGGCCTCCAGCTAACAAGGGCGAAGGCTCTTCTTCCTGCGCGAGGAAGCGCTCCACCCGGATGGCGTATTGCCCGTTCTTGGTGCCCTGCCTGCATTCGAACACCGGCACGCCGTCGATCTCGGCCTGCAGCAGTTCGGGCACGTTCAGCGGAATCACGTCGCCGACCCGCATGTCGACGATGTCGCGCAGCGTGACGCGCGCGCTGCCGAGATTGCAGTACAGCTCGATGTCGGCCGAGCGCAGCTGGTGCGACAGCAGCTTGATCCAGCGCCGGTCCGAGGTGATGTGGTCGCTCTGCATCGTCGAATACAGCAGGTCGCGGATCGGCTCCAGCATCGAGTACGGAAAGCAGATGTGCATCTCGGCCTGGGCGCCGCCGATCTCCAGCGAGAAGGTCGTCGAGATGACGATCTCGGAAGGCGTGGCGATGTTGGCGAACTGCGAGTTCATTTCCGAGCGCACGTACTCGAACTCGAGCTTGAACACCGGTGCCCAGGCCTTGGCGTATTCGGTGAACACCACCTCGAGCATGCCCTGGATGATGCGCTGCTCGGTCGGCGTGAAGTCGCGGCCTTCGACCCGGGTGTGGAAGCGCCCGTCGCCGCCGAACATGTTGTCGACGACGAGAAAGACCAGGTTCGGGTCGAAGACGATCAGCCCGGTGCCGCGCATCGGCTTGGCCGTGACCAGGTTGAGGTTGGTGGGCACGACCAGGTTGCGCACGAATTCGGCGTATTTCTGCACCTTGATCGTGCCGACGGAAACCTCGGTGTTGCGATGCACGTAGTTGAAGAAGCCGATGCGCAGGTAGCGCGCGAAGCGCTCGTTGATCAGCTCCATCGTGGGCATGCGCCCACGCACGATGCGCTCCTGCGTGCCCAGGTTGTAGGGGCGCACGCCTTCGGCCGCGTGTTCCTCGGCTTCGGGCTCGTCGGATTCTCCGGTCACGCCCCGCAGCAGGGCGTCAACTTCTTCCTGGGAGAGAAAATCCGAGGACATGGCGTTCGCGTCCGCTACTGGATGATGAAGGAGTTGAACAGCACGGCCTGGACCGGGCCGGTGGAGGTCGTGCGGCCGCGGGCGTCGGTCTGCACCGGGAAGCCGAGCGCGGCATTGGCCTCGTCGACGATGCTGGTCGCCAGCAGTTCGCGGCCTTCGGTGGTGAACAGCTCGGACGGCAGCCGGCTCGACAGCAGCAGGTTGATGCGGTGCCGGATCTCGGGCATGTAGCCCTTGAGCGCGTCGCCGGTCTTGGCATCGGCGACGCGCAGCACGATCACGGCCTGCAGGTAATGGTCGCCCTCGTCGCGGCGCAGGTTGACGGTGAAGGGGTCCAGCGGCACGAAAGTGGGGGGCTTGGACAGATCCACCGGCGGCGGTGCTGGGGGCTGGGCGGCGGCGGCTGCCGGCGCGGAGGCGCCGTCATCGCTGCTGCCCTTGTTCTTCAGCAGCAGCAGCGCGCCGATGCCGCCCGCGACGATGATCAGCAGCACCAGCAGCACGATGACGATGATGATGAGCAGCTTGCTCTTGCCCTTGGGGGCGGCTTCTCCGCCCGCCTCCGGTTTGGTTGGCGCCTTGGCCATGCGAATCTCCTGATATCTTGCCAAAATTATCGCGGAAGATCGCACGCCGCGAAGCGTGGAAAAGTGGGGCAGAGCGGCCCCAATTCAAGCGCTTCAGACGAAGGTGTCGACCATTCCGTCGTGTTGCTGCAGCCATGATGCGGGCTGGCTGCCGTCGGCCGCATCCGCGATCGTTCCGCTGCCGCCCGTGTGCCGGCCCTGTCCGCTGCCATTGCCGCCGCCGTCACGTCCAGCGCCACGGTCTTCCGAGGTGCTGACATCGGCCTGTCCCAGGCTGATGCCGGATTGCTGAAGTATCTCCCGCAAGCGCGGCAGCGCCTGCTCGAGTGCGTCACGCGCGGCCTGACTGGAGGCGACGAACTGCGCCGTGGTCTGGTCGCCGTTGAGCGAGATCGACACTTCGAGCTTGCCGATGTTGGGCGGCGTCAGCACCAGTTCGGCCTTGCTCTCCGCGCGGCCGATCATCCATCGCACCTGGTTGCCCACGTCCTCGGCCCAGGCTTGCCGGTTTGCCGGGGTGTGCACGGGCAACTGCGGCGTCGGCGCCTGGGCGGGAGGGTGGCGCAGCACGCCGAGCAGATTGGCGCCGTGATGCCCGCCCGTGGCCTGGCCGGGCTGCCGGGCCGCGATGTCGTCGTCCCCGGCCTTCAGGCTTGGGGTCGTGCCTGCCGCCTTGTCGGCGATGACTGCCGCGAGCGGCAATCGTCCCTGTGCCGCCTGGCCGGCGTCGATGCCGGCATCCGCCGGTTTCGGACTGCCTTTCGATGGCAGGCCGGCATTCTGCAGCGCTTTGCCGGCGCTGTCATCCGCGGCCGGTTCGGCGTCGGCTTCGCCGTCGTTCGCCGTGCCGGCCTGCAGGGCGGCAATCGCTGCCGGCAGGCCGGCAAGCGCGGCCGCCTCGGCGGTCGTATCTGCCGGCGCCTCGGCCGCTGCCGCCTGGCCGTTCCGTGAGGTGTCGGCATGCTCGCCCGTGGTTTCGCTGCCCTTGGCTGCCTCGTCCGGCTGCACGGCGTTTTCGGCGGGACGGGACTCGCCGGATTCGGCGGAGCGGGCCGCCGGGTCGGCAGGCTGTGCCCGGCCGTGTTCCGGTTCGCGCGTGGTGGTGCGCTGGGGATTGCGTTCGGCCTCGCGCGGCCGTGCCGGAGCGTCGTTCGCATGCGCGGGCTGGGCCGATGGGGGGCGCGAATCGCGCAACTGGTTCTGCAGCGTGCGGGAGAAGGATGGCAGTTGGGAAGGTGTCTGGGCAGGCGATTGCTGGCTGCCGGGGCCGATCAGCCCGGCAAGCGTCACCGGGTCGGACCACTTGCGAGCGGAATGGCCTTGCAGGCTCTGGGCCGGGCTGGGGGAAGAAAGGGTTGCGGACATGGTCTGGCGCCTCTGGAACAGGATGAGCAGGGCTTTCTACGCAAGAGCCGTGCCATGCAGGCGGACTGCCGGACGATCAGTCGTGGGCGCCGCCGTCGCCGTCCAGACGGGCGCGGCCGAGGCGTGCCGCGTGCTCGTCGGCCATCTTCTGCTCCTGGCGGGCCTCGATGCGGGCCAGGCCCGCCTGGTGGCGCTGCGACAAGGTGTCGAAGGCCTTGAGCTTGTTGCGCTGGGCGAGCCAGTGCTGCTGTCCCTGCGCGGTCAACTGCTGCGACTGTTCCGCCAGCTTGCGCTGCGCGAGGATGGCTTCATCCAGGCGGGTGATGAAAGCGCCATAGTTGCGCCAGGCGTCCGGGCTGAGGCCTTCGCGTGCGGCTTCGACGAAGCGGTCGTTGTACTCGCGCCGATAGTCCTCGAGCATCTGCAGCTTCTGCGCCACGTCGCGCTCGGCCGCGACCAGTTCGCCCAGCTGGCGGGCGGCTTCGTCGGTGCGGGTCTGGGCGAGGTCGAGCAGGGGCTGGAGGTGGAAGCGGGGACTCATGGGGATGGCTGTGTCGTTCGCGTGCCCCGGCGGCGGAGAGAGGGGCGCCGGCAGTCTAAGCGCCGTATGCCGCAGGCGTGCCGTGTGTTCGGCTGCCGCTCGTGCAAAATGTCACACTCAGGCCGAAAATGCCTGTGCCAGCTTCTGCAGGGCGCCGTCGTAGGATTCGCGCTCGTTGATGCCTTGCTGCAGGAAGGCCTCCAGCCTGGGGTAGAGCTGCACCGCGGTGTCCAGCACCGGGTCGCCGCCCGGCTGGTAGGCGCCGACCGCGATCAGGTCGCGCGAGCGCTGATAGCGCGAGAAGAACTGCTTGAACTGGCGCACGACGGCGAAATGCTCGTCGCCGACCAGGCCGTGCATCGCGCGCGAGATCGACTGCTCGATGTCGATCGCGGGGTAGTGGCCCTGGTCGGCGAGGCTGCGCGACAGCACGAAGTGGCCGTCGAGGATGGCGCGCGCGGAGTCGGCGATGGGATCCTGCTGGTCGTCGCCTTCGGCCAGCACGGTATAGAAAGCGGTGATCGAGCCGCCTCCTTCGGGGCCGTTGCCGGCGCGCTCGACCAGCGCCGGCAGGCGGGCGAACACGCTCGGCGGATAGCCGCGGGTGACCGGGGGTTCGCCGATCGCCAGGGCGATCTCGCGCTGCGCCATCGCGTAGCGCGTCAGCGAATCCATGATCAGCAGCACCTGCTTGCCCTGGTCGCGGAAGTATTCCGCCACCGTGGTCGCGTAGGCCGCGCCCTGCATCCGCATCAGCGGGCTGGTGTCGGCGGGCGCGGCTACCACCACCGAGCGCGCCAGGCCTTCCGGGCCGAGACTCTGGTCGATGAATTCCTTGACTTCGCGGCCCCGTTCGCCGATCAGGCCGACGACGATGACGTCCGCCGAGGTGTAGCGCGCCATCATGCCGATCAGTACCGACTTGCCGACCCCGGAGCCGGCGAACAGGCCCAGGCGCTGGCCGCGGCCGACGGTCAGCAGGGCGTTGATCGCACGGATGCCGACGTCCAGCGGCTGCTCGATCGGTGCGCGCGACAGCGGGTTGATCGCGCGTCCCTGCAGCGAGCGTGTTTCCTGCGTGGCGAGCGGCCCGGCGCCGTCGAGCGGCCGGCCGGCGCCATCGACGACGCGGCCGAGCAGGGCGTCGCCCACCGGCAGGTGCTTGGCGCGGTCGGCGGCGCGGCGGCGCGGGCCGATGCGCTTGCCCGGCACCAGCCGCGGCATGCCGACTTCCATCGGCAGCACGCGGGCGCCGGGTGCCAGGCCGAAGACGTCGTCGGTCGGCATCATGAACAGCTTTTCGCCGCTGAAGCCGACGACTTCGGCTTCGACCGAGCCGCCGCCCGGGATCAGGATCCGGCAGCCGGAACCCAGCGGCAGCTTGAGTCCGGCCGCTTCCATGACGAGGCCGTTGATGCGGGTGAGCCGGCCCGAGATCTCGAAGGCGCTGGTGTCCCTGACCAGGCGGCGGCCGTCGGCGAGGAAGTCGCGCCACAGATTGCTGCCGTGCTTCATGCGGCAGCGTCCGGTGTGCCGCTTGCCGGCCGATCCGGATCGGCGGGGGAGAAGCGCATGTGTTCGCGCCCGAGCGATTCGAGCACGCGCCGCCAGCGGGTCTCCAGCGTGGCGTCGAGCTGTGCGCCCTGGGTGTCGATGCGGCACTCGCCGCGCTGCAGGTCGAAATCTTCCTGCAGGCGGTGGCCGGCTTGCGCGAGCTGTTCGCCCAGGTTGTCACGCACCAGCGCCAGGTCGTCCGGATGCAGCCGGATCTGCGCGTTACCCTGCGGCAACTGCTGCAGGGCGATGCGGATGGTGTCGAGCACGGTCTCGGGGTGGAGGCGCAGGGTGTGGTGGACCATCTGCCGGGCCAGCTCGATGGCGAGCGCCATCAGCTCCTCGGCCACTTCGCGGTCGATTTCGGCCAGCGACTGCTCGAGCCGCTCGGCCAGCGCCAGCACGCGCGCGGCTTCGGCTTCGGTTCTCGCCTTGCCTTCCTCATAGCCCTTGCGTTCGCCTTCGGCCGTACCCGCCGCCAGCCCGGCTTCGTGGCCTTCGCGCCAGCCTTCCTCGCGCGCGGCATTGCGGATTTCCTCGTGCATGCGCTCGATTTCCTCCGCCGTGGGCAGCTTCAGATCGGGCGGCAGGCTGTAGGCCGGCTCGGGTGCGTCGGGAACGGCTTCGGGCTCGGCCGCGGCAGCGGCGTCGGCGCCTGCCGGGGGAGGGGGCGCTTCCCGCGCGTCGAAATCCTCCGGCGTCCAGCGCCGGTACGCGCCCACGGCCTGGTGGCGGGAAATGCTCACGAAATGCTCCCGGGCCGTATCGAGAGCGGCGGCAGCTTAGACGAAGCCATCGTCGCCTCCCTTGCCCGCCATCATGACCTGGCCTTCCTCCGCCAGGCGGCGGACGATCTTGAGGATTTCCTTCTGCTCGGCCTCGACTTCGGACAGGCGGACCGGGCCGCGGGATTCGAGATCCTCGCGCAGCATCTCGGCCGCGCGGCTCGACATGTTCTTGAAGATCTTCTCGCGCAGCTCCGGCTGCGCGCCCTTGAGGGCGACGATCAGCGAATCGGACTGGACTTCGCGCAGCACGGTCTGGATGCCGCGGTCGTCGATGTCGAGCAGATTCTCGAACACGAACATCTCGTCGAGGATCTTCTGCGCCAGTTCGGGATCGTATTCGCGCACGTTGTCGATGATGCTGGTCTCGTAGGTCGAGCCGACGAAGTTGAGTATCTCCGCGGCATGGTGCACGCCGCCCATCGAGGCCTTCTTCACCGTCGATGCGCCGGCCAGCATGCGCGTCAGCGAATCGTTCAGTTCGCGCAGCGCGGCAGGCTGCACGCCGTCGAGCGTGGCGATGCGCAGTACCACGTCGTTGCGCAGGCGTTCGTTGAAATGCGTCAGGATCTCGCCGGCCTGGTCGAATTCGAGGTGGACCAGGATGGTGGCGATGATCTGCGGATGCTCGTTCTTGATCAGGTCGGCGGCGGTGCCGGCGTCCATCCACTTCAGGCTCTCGATGCCGGCGGTGTCCGAGCCCTGGATCATGCGTGCGAGCAGGTGGCTGGCGCGCTCGTCGCCCAGCGCCTTGGTCAGCATCAGGCGCAATTGCTCCTCGTCCGATTCGATCAGTGCGCCCTTGGCGAAATGCTCGATCATTTCCTCCAGCAGCGGTTCGACCTTGCTGCGCGACTGCGGCGGCATGCTCGCCATCTTCATGCCGAGACGCTGCACTTCGCGCGGGCCGAGGTGCTTCAGCACCTCGGCCGCTTCGTCGGCGCCGAGCGTCATCAGCAGCAGGGCAGCTTTTTCCAGGCCTTCTTCGGGTGTCGTCACTTGCGGCCCTCCTCGGCCACGCCCAGCCATTCCTTGACCAGATTGGCGACGGTCTTGGGATCGTCGCGGGCCAGCTCGCGGGCGCGGGCGAGGCGGCCTTCGTAGCTGTCGGCTTCATCCTCGCCCGACAGCGACACGACCACGCCGTCCTCGTCTTCGTCGCCGCCCACGCCACCCTGGCCGCCCTGGCCCGGTTCGGCCTGGGCATCCTTGGCCGGCTTCTCCTTCGGCGGTATCACCGTGCGCAGCAGCGGGCGCAGCACGCCGAAGTAGGCGAGCAGGATCGCGATCAGGATCAGCAGCCAGTTCAGCCCTTCGCGGCCGAGCTCGACCATTTCCGGATCCTTCCACAGCGGCGGCGCAGCGTCGTCGGTGTCGCGGGCAAAGGCGTTGTTGGCGACGTTGATCGAGTCGCCCCGGTCGGCGTTGTAGCCGACGGCTTCGCGCACGACGTTGGTGATGCGGGCGATTTCCTCGTCGGTCAGCGGCACCCGGGTCGGCTTGCCGTCCGGGCCGGGCATGCTGCGGTTGTTGACGACCACCGCCACCGACAGGCGCTTGATCTGGCCGACCGCCTGCTTGATGTGCTGGATGCTGCGGTCGACTTCGTAGTTGAGCACCGCGCTGCGGTTGCTGCTGATCACGCCCTGCGAGCCCTGCTGGCCTGCGCCGACCGGCGGCACGCTGAGCGGCGCGGTGGCCGGTACCGGCGGCTGGTTGGTGAGCGCGCCGGGAATGCCTTGCGGCCCCTGCAGCGGGTTGATGGTCTCGGTGGTCTGCTGGCTGCGGATTGCCTGGTCGGGCGAAGGGTTGGGCTTGTAGGTCTCGGCGGTCTGCTCGACCTGGTTGAAATCGACGGCGGCGGTGACCTGGGCGCGGAAGTTGTCCTTGCCGAACAGCGGCACCAGGATGTTGTCGATGCGCTCGATCAGGCCTTCCTCGACCATCCGCACGTACTGCAGCTGGTTGGCGTTGAGGCCGGCGCGCATCAGCGGGTCGGCCCGTTCGGTCAGCAGCTTGCCGCTCTGGTCGATGATCTTGACGCCTTCGGCGGTCATGCGCGGCACGCTGGACGACACCAGATGCACGATGCCGGCGACCTGGTTCTCGTCCAGGATGCGCCCCGGGCGCAGGTTCACCATCACCGACGCGGTCGGCTTCTGGTCGTCGCGCAGGAAGGCGGTCTGCTTGGGCATCGCCAGATGCACGCGGGCGCTGTCGACCGCCGAGATCGACTGCACGGTGCGCGACAGCTCGCCTTCGAGCGCGCGCTGGTAATTGACCTGTTCGTTGAACTGCGAGATGCCAAGTTTCTGCCCATCCATCAGCTCGAAGCCCGCCAGCCCGCCCTTGGGCAGGCCGGCCGCAGCCAGGCGCAGGCGGGTTTCGTGCACCTGCGCGCTGGGCACCAGGATCGCATTGCCGGTGGACGACATCCGGTAGGGCACGTTCTGCTGCTGCAGCGTGGCGATGACCTGGCCGCCGTCGCGCTCGTCGAGGTTGGAGTACAGCACCGCGTAGTCGGGCGGACGGTTCCACATCAGCAGGGCTGCGATCAGCGCGATCGTCAGCGCGAGCGCGGCCGCAGCGGCGATCTTCTGCTGCTGCGTCAGCGCCTTGACGTTCTCCAGCGCCTGCTGCAGGCGAGAGGGTTCGGTGGGCTCGGCAGGCCCGGTATTCGGTGCGTTCCCTGCGGGCGCCCCACCAATGGGCATCTCGGCAGTGTTCTCGGCAGCGGCCATGATGGCGGTCCACTTTTTCGGATGGGCGCATTGTCACGCGGCCCTGGCAAGGGTGGTCATGCGAATAGCGGCATTTTTTGCCGCCTGTTTGCCGGCTAAGATAGTGCCCACCATGATTAGAGTGCAGGGCGTGAATACGGAACCCAGCCATCCTTCTGCCGGATCGCCGGCCGCTCCGCTCGACGCGGCGCAGCTGGCCGAGGCGTTCGCGCTGTTCAACCGCGCTTCCGAGGAACTGTCGACCGCCTACAACGCGCTGCAGGCGCAGGTCGGGCAACTGACCGAGCGGCTGTCGGTGCTGATGGGCGCGCTGCCGGCAGCGGTCGTCGTCGTCGATCGCGCGGGCCTCGTCGTCCAGGTCAATCGTGCGGCCGAGGCCTTGTTCGGCGGCGCGCTGGTCGGCACCGCCTGGCGTGCCGCGTGGGCGCGCCTGCAGGCCACCGAGACGCCGGGCGAGTTCAGCTTCGCGGCGCCGGGCGAGGGCGGTAGTGCGGACGAGCCGCGGCGGCTGTCGCTGTCCGAATCCGCGCTCGAATCGGGCGACGAGCGGATCGTGCTGCTGCACGACATCACCGAAACACACCGCATGCGCCTCGCTTCAGAGCGCAACGAACGGCTCGCGGCGATGGGCGAGATGGTCGCGGGCCTGGCGCACCAACTGCGCACGCCGCTGGCCGCCGCGCTGCTCTACACGGGCAATCTGCGCCAGCCCGAGCTCGGCGCCGCGCAGCGCAGCCACGTCGCCGACCGCGCGCTGGAGCGCCTGCGCTACCTGGAACGCCTGATCCGCGACATGCTGCTGTTTGCCCGCGGCGACAGCCTGGGGCGCCAGCGCTTCCACGTCTGCGAACTGGCGGCGGAACTCGCCCATACGCTGGAGCCGCTGGCGAAGGCGAAGCAGATCGAGTTCGACGCGCACTGCGGCTGCGGCGACACCGAACTCCTTGGTGACCGCAAGGCACTGGGCGGCGCGTTGACGAATCTGCTCGAGAATGCCATCCAGGCCAGCGAGGCGGGTGGCTGCGTGCGCTTCGACGTCGCAAGCGTGCCGGCCGCCGACAGCGGCCTGGGTGTGGCCGCGGTGCGCTTCGCCGTCAGCGACGAAGGCCGGGGCATTCCGGCCGAGTTGCAGGAGCGCCTGTTCGAGCCTTTCTTCACCACGCGCGCCGAAGGCACCGGCCTCGGCCTTGCCATCGCGCGCGGCGTCGCACGCGGCCACGGCGGCGACATCCTGCTGCGTTCGGCGCCCGGCCAGGGTTCCACCTTCATCCTCAGTCTGCCGATGTCGCTCGAGTTGCCGGCAGACACGACTTCTTCGCCGTCACCGCCATGATCGAACACCTGAACATTCTCGTCGTCGAGGACGATGCCGCGCTGCGCGATGCCGTGTGCTTCACGCTGGAGATGGCCCGCCACGGCGTCACCGGCGTCGATGGCGGACCGGCGGCGCTGGCCGAACTCGAGCGCCAGCGCTTCAACCTCGTCGTCACCGACCTGCGCATGCAGCCGATGGACGGCCTCGAACTGCTGCACGAGATCCGCCTGCGCCAGCCGCAACTGCCGGTGCTGCTGATGACGGCCTACGGCGACGTCGACAAGGCGGTGGCAGCGATGCGCGGCGGTGCCTGCGACTTCCTGATGAAGCCCTTCGAACCCGAAGTGCTGCTGGAGAACGTGCGGCGCTACGCGGCGCTGCCGCCCGCCGCCGAGGATACCGTCGCCGAAGACCCGCATACCTGCAATCTGCTGGCACTGGCCGCGCGCGTGGCCGAGACCGACGCCACGGTGCTGCTGTCCGGCGAGTCCGGCACCGGCAAGGAAGTCTTCGCGCGCTACATCCACAGCCATTCGCCGCGCCGCAGCGGCCCCTTCATCGCGATCAACTGCGCGGCGATCCCCGAGAACCTGCTGGAGGCCACGCTGTTCGGCTACGAGAAGGGCGCTTTCACCGGCGCGCAGGCTGCACAGCCGGGCAAGTTCGAGCAGGCCCAGGGCGGCACCATCCTGCTCGACGAAATCTCCGAAATGCCGCTCGGCCTGCAGGCCAAGCTGCTGCGGGTGCTGCAGGAGCGCGAAGTCGAACGCGTCGGCGGCAAGAAGCCGGTGGTGCTCGACATCCGGGTGCTGGCCACCAGTAACCGCGACATGCAGAAGGAGATCGCCGCGGGCCGCTTCCGCGAGGACTTGTACTACCGGCTCAACGTCTTCCCGATCGCGATTCCCGCGCTGCGCGAGCGGCCGGGCGACATCGTGCCGCTGGCACGCCATTTCCTCTCCCAGCACGCTGCGCGGCTCAAGCGCCAGACCCGCCTGGCGCCCGAGGCCGAGAACCTGCTGCCGAGCTACGGCTGGCCGGGCAACGTGCGCGAACTTGAGAACACCTTGCAGCGCGCGCTGATCCTGACGCCCGGCGACACCGTCGGCGCCGAGACGCTGCGCCTGTGCCTGCCGCACTGGGACGGCGCCGCTGCGGCGCCGGCGGTGCAGATCGCTCCGGCGGCAGATTTTGCCGCGGCACCCAGCAAGGCGCCTGCCGCGCCGGCGGCAATGTTTGCCGCCAGCCAACCGTTGCCGCCGCAGACCGGGGCTGTCGCTGCAACTGCCCAGGCCGCTCGCCCGGCGAACATGAAGGATCTCGAACGCGAGCACATCCTCGGCACGCTGCGCGAACTGGGCGGATCGCGCAAGAAAACCGTCGAAAAGCTGGGAATCTCGGAACGAACCTTGCGCTACAAGCTGCAGCAGTACCGCGACGAAGGCTACGATGTCTAGCCGGTGGACGAACTGCATGGCGGTGGCACGGGCTTTGCTCTGCTAGACTGACGTCAACAGCGACAAACAGAGCGACACAGGCCGGGGAACCGAAGATCGGCAGACAGATCACAAGGCCGAAGACCTGGACCGGAGAGCGAGCATGGACACCCGTGGAATCGACCAGATGTTGAGCGAACTGCGCTCGGTATCCCAGGCTGCACAGAACAAGCCTGTGGAAACGGCTGCGCCCGCGGCGGGCGGCGTCAACTTCGCCGATGTGCTCGACAACGCCCTCAAGGACGTCAGCGCGGCCCAGTCCGAAGCACGCCAGATGGCGCAGGAGTTCTCTGCCGGCGACCCCAACGTCAATCTTCAGGACGTGATGGTCAACCTGCAGAAGGCCAACCTGTCCTTCCAGCAGATGGTGCAGGTGCGCAACCGCTTGGTCACCGCGTATCAGGACATCATGAACATGCCGGTCTGAGGGCGTCCAGCGAGGTCCATGGATGTCCAGTGTTTCGCGGTAATTAGCTGAAAAACAAAGAATTACGCCCTTGGGTCTTTCCAGGGGCGTTTTTGTTCGTCCATTGTATTCCGGCTCTCGTGTGGGTAAAGAACGGAAGGGATTCCGCCATGTCCGCACACACGCCGCTGGCCATCCTGCTCGAGTTGTCCGAAGAGAACCGCCTGACCTCGGACGACTTCACCCGCGCATTGAACGCCGCAAAAGTGCGTGCCACGAAGCCGGGCACTGCGCCCACCAAGTTCGCCGACGGGGGAGGGCTTACCCTCTATGTCCCGCCGACGGGTGCGAAGGTCTGGCGCTACCGCTACCGCCTTGGGGGCAAGGAGCAGATCCTCACTGTCGGCGCCTATCCCGATGTCTCTCTTGAACATGCCCGCGTCGCCCATAGGGCGGCGCGCTGGCTCGTGGCGCGCGGCATTCACCCACTGAGCTATGCCGAGCAGGAAGCCAAGCGGCGGGGGGGCGCGGCCGATGTGGGCTGCTCATCGAGCATCTCCAGCAAGCCGGAAAACGGATCCGCTGGAACGATGTCGGAGCGACGGCCACGGGAGCGGATCGTGCTGCTGCACGATGCCGTGATCCTGCAGCACATTGAACACCGCCGTGTTGTTCGACGGGATGCCGTCGATGCCCTGCGACAGCAGGTGGGCGCGCAGCTTGTCGGAGACCGTTTTGCTGACCAGCCACAAGGCATCCTGGGTCAGCCAGCCGTCCGAGGCTTGCGGCTGGTTCAACTTGAACTCCTCGCGCAGGAGGAAGCGCAGGCCGTCGAGGAGCTTGCGCTGCAGTGCATGCTTCGGGGCGGCCATCGCCTTCGCAGGGGCGCCGCCGAGTTGATGGGCGACCGATGCCTGGTCGGCCTGCACGACCAGTTCGGTCTAGCGTTCCAGCGGTGCGAGGTAGAGCGTGGCGAACTGCCGGCGGGACAGCGAGGTGCGCTGCCAGATGTCCTCCAGCAGCTTCTGTCGGCGCGGTGTCGCCAGCAGTGATGAGGCCGGCTCCGGCCGCATCAGCCCTTTTTGGGGCTCTATCGTGCGAGTGGGCAGCGTGGAGGTGGTGGGTGGCATCCGTTTGAGCCAGAACAGCGGGAGCATGGCAAACCCCAGATGACAAGGCCGGTCGGGGAGCCTTTTGGCCCTTTCGGGTAGGGCCTTTCCCCTTGATCCCCGTTCCCTTGCCCCTTCCCGACCCTTTGGCCTTCAATCCGTTGCGGTATAGGGCAAGCTGGCGGAGGGCTCCACTATCAATGTGAGGCTGACCCTGATCGGATTGGACCGCCGCTCCGGTTACTGTGCATGACGCCATCAACGGCCGGTGCAAAGCGATCACGCCATGGAGCGAATGTAGGCATGGTTTACATAATTGACAAAGGAGACATGGGAGAATAAAGTGCTTGTGTTTCAATCAAGCCTGCGGGGGTTGACCATGCCCAAGACCCTTGAATTCATCGCCGATCACCTGCCACCCATCACCGTGGATGATGTCGTGCGCCGCTTCTCCACCAGCGTCGAAATCCGGGATGCCCGGGCCTTTGCGGCCGAACTGCAGGAGTTCATGCATGAACGTGTGGAAGCAGTGGAGCTTCCGCCTTCCCTGGACCTGCCGCTGGGGGCGGAAACGACTGAGCAGGCCCTGGCGCGCAAGGCGGCCACGCTACGCGCCGACACTCGTTGGGTGCCGGGCGAGACCGACATCCAGCGCGGTCGCGCCGCGTTGCTGGAAGCCTTCGATCGGCCGCACAACCTGCCGCTGCCCGAATTTGCCCGGCTGGCAAACAAGTCGCGCCAGCAGATCTACAAGGACATCGACGCACGCCGGTTGCTGGCACTGAACGTGGGACCTCGCGGCCAGAAGCTGCCCGACTGGCAACTCGATCCCGTGAAGCGACACTTGACGCAGACCGTGCTGCAAGGGGCGGCCGAGGTCGACAACTGGACGCTGTACCGCGCCCTTTCCGAACCGCTCGAAGGCCTGGGCGGACGTTCGCCGGTCGAAGCCGTGACTGCCGATTCGGTAGACGAGGTGGCCAGGGCGGTATTCAATGCGCTGGGCATGCGTTGAGTCGGGGCTGGCGTGAGCATCGTGTTACCGCGGTTCCGAATCGCTGCAGGTACATTGCTCCAGCATTTGAGCCGCGTCGTCCATCGGGGCCAGCCGCTGTACTACGGGCGTGACGGCACCAACCGTTACGACGCGCTGGCCCGGGACTACGGCGTGCTCTACTTGGGCTGCGACCTCCCCACGGCATTGATGGAATCGGTATTCCACAAGCACCAGTGGGACAAGGACACGAAGCGTTCGATCGCTCTGGCAGAGGTCCGGAGCCGTCTGGTGCGCGCGGTCGGTGTGCTGGAGGATCTGAACCTCGCCGACCTCTCGGCCGAAGGTGTGATGGCCGGCTACTTCGGCTTGAATCTGGAGCAGTTGGCTGGTCGTGGCTACACGCACACGCAGCAGGTGTCCGGCCAAGTGCATGCGATGCTGGGTAGCGATGATGTGCCGTTGTTCGACGGCGTGCTTTATCCGTCGCGCAACAACTACCCTGCCACGAGCATCGCTCTGTTCGAAAGCGCCAAGGAGAAGGTCAAGGTATTCGAGGATATCGACTTGGTTGACCATGTCGACTGGCCGCGTTTCGTAGCAAAGTACCGCATCGGTGTGGAGCCTGATCCTGGCCCGGTTGGCCTGCCGTGAGCCAAGTCTGGAAAGGTACTCTGTTGGAGATGCAAGAAGGTGAGTCGGGCGTACCGGCTGCTTCCGAGGGTGACCGAGCCGGCGTAGTAGCCATTGGACGCCGCGGGTGCGCCGTGGCCGGGGTGGGCTCGCTGTCCAGGGCGCGCTGTCGGCTTTCGTTGTCTCCGACCTCCAGGTTGGGCGAACGTGTCGCTCCTCTCGATCCGTGAACCGTCACGACTGATTCAAGCTGACAGGAATATCCGCCTTCGGGCGATTCCATCCCGTTTCGGGTGGCGGTGCCGGCGACTCCATCCATAAGCTCCTTCCGTTGTCGGCGAGGCTGCTGCCGCAGAATCAGGACAGGTGGGAACTGCATTGACGCACGGATTCGATCTTTCGTTCGACAGGCTCGAAGAGCATTTCCGGTGCGATGCTGCGACGGATGCGGTGTGGGAGCGGTTGGTCGGCGAGGCGAAGCATGCGTACGCAACCGACCCCGCGCTGCGTGCGATCATCACCGAGATCATCCTTGTGAAACAGGATTTCTACTCTGCTCTGAGCGGGTTGCTGGCACGCAAACTGTGCGATCCGACCTTGCCATTGAGCCTGTGGGAGACGCTGTTCGCCGAGGCAAAGGTGGGTTGCCCCGGCCGTGATGCGACGGCGCAGGAGGACTTGGTGGCGGTCGTCGCCCGAGATCCTGCAACCGAAGACATCTTGACCCCGTTCCTTTGCTACAAGGGCTTTCATGCCCTGCAATGCCACCGCGTCGGACACTGGCTGTGGAGCCAGGGGCGGCGCACCGCGGCACGGATCGTGCAGAGCCGAGTCTCGGAGGTGTTCAGTGTCGACATTCACCCGGCGGTCTCCATGGGGCGTCGCGTATTCATCGACCACGGCACCGGCATTGTCATCGGTGAAACGGCAGTGGTCGGCGACGACGTGTCGATCCTCCAGCACGTGACTCTGGGAGGCACGGGGAAGGGCCGGGGCGATCGTCATCCGAAGATTCGCGATGGCGTTCTTCTCTCGGCGAATGCCACGGTCCTGGGAAACATCGAGATTGGCCGCGGCGCCACAGTGGGGGCCGGCAGTGTCGTCCTCAAAAGCGTGCCACCGTTAGCGACTGTCGTCGGCGTACCGGCGCGCACTTTGGGCGGATGACCGCGGCGTTTCGGTGCTGCTGCGCCTGGTGTCGAGCGGTGTTGGGTACGCCGGTCACGCTCGTCGTCTGCAATGCCGGGGGGTGAGCGAGATCGGAACGCGTGTTGTTGCATTGAGCTGCGCCGGATTGCGGAAGGAGGCGACTGGAGGCGGGGAAGGGGGCAACCAACTCGAGCGTGACGCCAGTTCGGCTCAGTGCTCGTGTCCGGGAGTTTCGAGTGAACCTTCGCCACCTTCGCTGCTTCATCACGGTTGCCGAAGAACTGTATTTCGGGCGGGCCGCCGAGCGACTGCATATCGAGAAATCGCCGCTGTCTCGCGCCATCAAGAAGCTGGAATCCGATGTCGGCGCGCGGCTGGTGCAGTCATCTATGTTCGGACATCACAGCAGCACAAGCGGATGTCGAGATGCTGAACCGTGGGCGGATCGTGTGCCGCAAACAATGAGTACTGGCGAAGTACTGGCGAGCTCCCGGATTCGCTCCAGTGCGCTGTCAACGGGGTCTGCGGGCGATGATGACCCTGATCAGGCGACCATTCTGTCACCCTCTGGAAAGGCGGTTCACCGCGAGAGGTTCTGCAAGTCCCACATGTCGCGATACAGCTCTCCAGCCCGCAGGAGTTCGTCGTGGGAGCCGCGCTCGATGATCCGCCCCCGCGCGAGCAGCAGTATCTGGTCGGCGTGTTGGATGGTGTGCAGCCGATGGGCGATCACGATGACGGTGCGCCCTTTGATCAGGCGCGAGATCGCCTCCTGTATCTCATGCTGCGCTTCTGGATCGACCGAGGCGGTGGCCTCGTCGAGCAGCAGCACGGGGGCGTCCTTCAGCAGGGCGCGCGCGATGGAGAGCCGCTGGCGCTGGCCGCCGGAGAGGCGTTGGCCGTTCTCGCCGATGGGGGTTTCATAACCCTGTGGGAGTTGCCGGATGAACTCGTCGCACCAGGCGGCACGGCAGGCGGCCATCACGTCGGCGTCGGTGGCGTCTGGACGGCCGATGCGCACGTTCTCCAGCACGCTGCCGTCGAACAGCTGGACGTCCTGGAAAACGAAGCTCAGGTGGTCGTAGAGCCGGTCCGGACCCAGGTCGCGGAGCTCGACGCCACCGAGGGTGATCCGGCCCTCCTGTGGATCGAAGAAGCGGGCCAGAAGGTGGAGCAGGGTGCTCTTGCCGCTGCCCGATGGACCGACCACGGCGACGATCCGGCCTTGGGGTGCGCGGAAGGAGACATCCCTGAGCACCCACTCGGCGCCGGCGTCATAACGAAAGCCGACGCCCTCGAAGGCCACCTCGAACCCGTCGGGCTCGGCAGGTTTCGGCGAATCGGGGAGAGGTGGGCGGTCGAGCAGCGCCTGAACGCGGGCCTCGCTCCGGGCCATGGCGCGCAGCTCCGTGAGAAAGGCGGCGGCATCCAGCAGCGGATCGAGCAGCTTGTAGGCGACCATCGCGAACAGGAGCCAGTGCAGCGGCGCGAGCCCGTCACCCTTGGCCAGCCAGGCGCCGCACAGCAGCAGCGCCACCAACCCCAGCTCCAGGCAGAGGCGATAGAGTTGCACCGAACCGCCGGCCCAGGCCTCGACCCCCATGCTGCTGTTGCGGATCGCCTCGAAGCGCCGGTCCAGCCGCTCCCACCAGGCTCCGGCGCGGTTGAACAGCCGCAGGGTGCGTATGCCGGTGACGAACTCCACCAGCAGGCCGGACACCTCCAGGAACTGCTCCTGCTTGCGATCGGCGCGCGCGAGGAAGAAGCGGCGCGCCGCATTGAGCGCCGCAACGGCCAGCGGCAGCGTGACGACCAGGCTCAATGCCAGGCGCCAGTCGATCCAGAGCAAGGCGATCACGAACAGCAAGGGCACGGCCGCCGCGGCCACCCATTCGGCCGTCAGGTGGGTGAAGATCTTCTCCACCCGGTTGACGTCGTCGGTGAGCACCGAGGCCAGGCGTCCAGAGCTTTCCTGTTGCAGGGATCCCAGAGGCAGGCGCCGCACGTGGTCGATTACCGTTTCCCTGTAGGACCCGGTGAGTTCGTAGGCCCCGGTGAAGCTCCGCAGCTGGCCCAGGTAGGAGAACACGAGTTGCCCTGCCAGTAGGACGCCCAGTGCCACGCCGTACGTCACCATCCGGTCATCGTTGCCGATCGTTTCCACAAGCTCCAGGCCTGTGCCGCTCTTCTGCAGCAGCTCATCGAACCAGGCATAGGCGAGAAAGAAGGGGGCGATGGAGAAGACGCGCTCCATTACCCGCAGTGACAAACCCCAATAGAACAGGCGTGGGCCTCGCTTGCCCGCCCGGATCACACGCTTCAGGAGATCAAGAAATGCCCGCATCGACCAACTCCTCCTTTCCGATCGTCCAGCTCTCGCCGACACTCTGTCGGTGCCACAGCCGCTGATAGAGACCACATCGGGCGAGGAGCTCGCCATGGCGACCCGCGTCCACCAGCCGGCCGCTTTCCATGACCAGGACCTGGTCGGCCTGTTCTATGGTGTAGAGGCGGTGGGCGATCACCAGCAGCGTCTTGTGCGGGTACGCCTCGTGCAGCGCCTCGTAGAAGGCGCGCTCGGTCAGGCTGTCGGCGAACGCGGTCGCCTCGTCCAGCACCAGCACGGGGGTGTCGGCCAGCAGGGCGCGGGCGATGGCGATGCGCTGGCGCTCTCCGCCCGAGAGTCGCACCCCGCGCTCGCCGACGCGTGTGCCGTAACCTTCGGGCAGCGCCGAGATGAAGGCGTCGGCCTGGGCGACGCGGGCAGCCTGCCGAACCGTCGCCTCGTCGGCTTCGGGGCATGCCAGTTGCAGGTTCTCCATCAGCGTACCGCGGAACAGAAAGGCCTCCTGGGTGGCCACCGAGATCAGTGAGGCCCGCTGCGTTTCGTCGAGGATGTCCAGGGAGATGCCACCCAATCGGACGGTCCCTTGTTGCGGCTGTGCCAAACCGCCCAGCAGATGGGCAACGGTGGACTTGCCTGCCCCGGAGGGTCCCACCATCGCCGTCAGCTTGCCGGGAGGCAGCTCGAAAGAGAGATCTCGCAGCACTGGCGTGTCGTCATAGGCGAAGGAGACTGCGTTGAAGCCGACTGCAGGCGTTGCTGGGAGTGCGACGGGAGATCTTGGGACCGGAGGGGGCCAGGCGAGGAAGGGGGCAATGCGGCGCATGCTTCCTAGGATTTCACGGATCTCGGAGGACAGGCGCGCCACCTTGAAGAGCGGCTTGAGCATGCCCGTGCCGAGCATCACGGCCAGGATCAGGTCCGGCAGGGACAGCGCTCCGTGGCTCATCAACCATGCGCCGGTCGGCAGGATGAAGAAGATGTTGGCCCCGAGCAGTACCGTGAACACCGACCAGCCCGGTACGGTCCGTCGAATGACCGCTGCGATGAGGTTCTGGTAGCGGTCCAGCACACTCCGCATGCGGCGGAAGGAGCCGGCCTCCTGACGGAAGGCCTTCATCACCGGGATGTTGCGCACGTACTCGACCGTCGCCCCGCTGAGCTCGCCGACTGCGCTGTCGAAGTCGCCGATGCGCTCGCTCATTCCTCGCATGAACAGGCCCTGCGCCAGGGCCGCCAGAGGTACCGCCGCCAGCGCCGCCAGCGCCAGACGCCAGTCCAGCCAGATCAGCAACAGCGCCACGAACAGGGGGCCGGCCAGTGCAGCCATGCATTCCACCGAGTGGTGCGCGATGAACTGCTCCAACCGCTCCACGTCCTGCATGACGATCTTCTTCAGCTTGCCTGAACTGTAGCCTTGCAGCCAGGTGAGTGGCGCCCACACCAGCCGCCGGGCCAGGTCCCGCCGCAGGTTCGCGAGGACCTGATAGGCCGCGCGGTGGCTGAGGTAGTAGGCGATGGAATACAGCCCGTACTTGGCCACCAGCACCACGGCCATCCACCCCGCGAGGCGGGTCAGTCCATCGGCAACCTGCGTACCGGACAGTACCAGTACGATGGACTGATAGAGCAGCCAATAGGGCAGCAACTCGAACAGGGCAGCTGCGACGGCCACCGATACGGCTGTCAGCAGGGGACCTCTTTCGTCATGCAGCAGGCCAAGCAGTACGTGCCAGGGCGCCGGGTGGGGACGGATGGTCATCCTGTCTCTCCTTGGCGCATAAGGTCGCGGCGGACGGCGTTCACCTCGAACAGGGAGCCCCGCAGGGTGGTGTGGTGCGCGATCTCATCGACGGTCGAGATGGCGCGGTGACCCTCTCCATTCGGCCTTTCATCGATCTGATGCACGAATGAACAGTCCTTCGGGGGAACTGCATTAGTGGACACGACGGCTGCCGAAGGGATGAGCGGATACGGAGAACAGAAGAAATGCAGGAGCATGGCGGATCCACGGGTTTGCTTCGAACGAGGGAAACAAGCCTATCCATCAAGCCGCTCTCGCGACTCCCCGCATCGGAAGCGAGACTGTCCGGATCGGGAGTCATTTGTCCAAGGACCCGTGCAGCGCGGGGAGGCAGTCAGCCTCATTTCTTGCGAATGAGTCGCATTTACTGTATAAGCATAAAGTGCTTGATGATTCCACTGTCGTCCAGGAGGAGCCAATGCGATGCGTGGTCACACAACCCGTTGAACTCGCGACTCCGTTGCGAACCTCGAAGCTCCTTGGTGGAGAACACCTCGCAGACCAGCCTGAGGCCGAAGGGCATTGCGCGTTCAAGGCCGCGTTGGTCGAACCGCGGCCGGGAATGGTCGTCGGCCTGTACAACGGCAATGGACGCGACGCGTTGCAGGTCGACCTGCTCAATGACAGCTGCTATGTCCATTTCTCCTGCCTGCTTTGCGGGACGTCGAGGGGAAGGGTAAGAGGGATTTCGATCGCTCCGCGGGTCGGGGAAGGGCACATTGGATATGCGCCGGGAGAGCGGTTCTCGGTGTGGTACAGCCCGGACTACCGCCATCTGGAACTCATGCTGACCCCCGAAGCGCTGGGCGAGTTGGTGGGTGATGAGTTCGAACGCATCGGTGATATAGAGAGCGGTTTCATCATGCGGGCAACGCCGCCGGGCAGCAGGACCATTGATGCCGCGATGCGCTTGGCGCAACGCGTCGAAACCCCGGGTACGTCGCCATTGCTGCTGCATGCGGCGGTATTGGAGTTCCTCGGCTGGCATCTCGAGGGATTGAACCGCAACGGCGTGCAGGGTGCCGTGCCGCTTCGAGAACGCAAGCGCCTGCTGGCGGCGCGGGAACGCCTGCTCGAAGACCTGAGTGCGCCGCCCACGATCGCGGAGTTGGCCATGGAGGTAGGGCTCAATCAACTGAAACTGAAACGGGGCTTCAGGTCGCTGTTCGGCATGGGCGTCTATTCACTGTTTCAGCGCCACCGCATGGAGCGGGCAAGGGAGCTGCTGTATCACTACAATGTGACGGAAACGGCGCTGATGCTGGGATACAGCAACATCAGCCACTTCAGCACCGCGTTCCGAAAGCAGTTCGGCGTGCTGCCCGGCGAGGCGCGCAAGAACACGCTCATATCGGTGCAGTGCCCCTCCCATTTGTCGAGCGGCATCTCGGGATCTGCCTGACGACAGCAGGTGGTTCCAGGATGCATCGTGGTGCAGCGTCGCCAGTTTCAGATGCCGCGCTCGATTCTCAGCAGTCGTAGCTTCTTCCAGGGGGATAGGCATGCGACGGCGAGGTGGGCGCCGCCCTCCAGCTTCCTGTGCTCGGCATGCCAGAGTTCATCCCCATGTCTGCACCGGTATCGTGTCGGCGTGGTCGGCTCCAGCCGCAGCTGCGTGAATGGCAGCGCCAGGCCGATCCCGACCGCCTTGCTGACCGCCTCCTTCAAGGTCCAGGCGGTATAGAAGCGCTCGGCGGGGGAGTCCGGTTCGGGGGCAAGGCGGTCGTCCGGGTGCAGCGCGAGGGACAGCATTACCTCGGGGAGCGCGCAGTCTCCCTGTTCGATGTCGACGCCCACGGGAGCGGAGCGGGATATCGCCAGTACCACCAAGTCTCCGCTGTGGGAGAGGTTGAAATGGATTTCGGATCCCACCAGTTGGGGCTTTCCCGCCCATTGGCGTTCGAAGCGCAGCTGCGCTCCGGGCGCATCGAGCAACACGCCGAGCAGGCGCCGTTTCAAGGCGTGGGCGGCGAAGAAGCGATCCCGGTCGGCGGCGACACGGAACTGCCGGCTGCGGTCGAGCTCATCGGCCGAGAGCAGGGTCGGGGCAAACCCGGCCAGGTCGGCATACCGGGCGGTTGCCACGAGCAGTTCTCCTGCTTCCAGCCTCGATCCACCGGTGGCACCGCCCCAGGTCAGGACATCGGTGTCACCGAGGGTGGGCACGGTCCAGCGGCGGCGGCTCGGTCGGTTCGCCTTGCGCCAGGATGAAATCGGCCATGTCCGCAGAGGCCCGCGAGCGAATTCCCATGTGGTCGGTGTCGGCGAGCACGGTAAGGCGGCCCCTGTCGGGGCGCGCCGTGGCGAACAGCCGATCGAGCCTGACTGCAGAGATCAGCTCGTCGCGATCACCGATCAACGCCAGCACCGGCGCCGACAGCGCCGCCAGCCGCTGGCTCGCGGGCTGCTCGGAGAACAGCCGTCGCAGCAGAGTGCGGTCATAGACGTCGGTCAGCAACGGATCGCGCCCAGCGCCCGTGAAGCTCCAGTTCTGTCTGATGGTTGGATAGCCGTCGACGAACAGGCCGGCGGGGTTGATCGAGTTCATCGTGCAGATCAGGGGATCTTGTCCGCTTCCAGCGAGTCCGCCTGGTTGCCCTGCAGGGGCGCCAGGGGCGCCAGGGGCGCCGGGACGACCCCGGCCAGTTGGCAGCCCCAGAACAGCGTGACGAAGGCACGCGAATCGCTTAGCACGAAGAGGCATAAGTCACCCGGCCGCCAGCCCTTCGCCAGCAGCAGGCGCGCCGCCATGCGCGACTCGTCTCGAAGCTCGGCGTAGGTCTGCAGATCCTCTGTGCCGTCGAGTGGTGAGACATGGACGATGCCCCTGTCGGGAAACATCGATGCGGTGCGTTCCAGCATTTGCGGCAGGGTGGCGATACCGTGACGGGAGATGGCCGGGATGGATTCTGGTCGGTTCATGGTGTTGTCCTTTACGAATCAAAGCCTGGCTGGAAGGACCCGGGTGTCAGCCCGAAAGCGGCAGCGGCGGCACGGTCAGCGCTCCGACGACGAACAACAGGGCGCCGAGCGCCAGAACGGCCGCCGTTCGCGGAGTGACGGCAAACGGGACCGCTGCCCGGTAGTCCTGGAACGTCTGGCCGAAGCGCGGACGCAGTACCCATCGCTCCTCGGCGAGGTTGAAGCCCGCGCTGATGGCGAAGTAGAGCGGCAGCAGGAGCGTGGTGAACAGCGCGCCGGTGGCGAGGCAGACGCCGAGATGGGCGAGGAAGTCGCCCAGGAACATCGGGTGTCGGACACGCCCATAGGGGCCGTCGGTAAGCAGCGTGGAAGGGGTCAGGAAGTCGCGCATGCCGGCGCCGGTGGCGGTCTGGTTGGAGCGGACGGTGCGCAGCGCCTGAACCCCGTAGAACAGGGCCATGGCAAGTCCGATCAGGCCGACCGCGAGGCCGATGGCCGAGGTCTGCAGGATCCCTTCGGGCAGCGACGGAAAGCGCGGTTGCGGCAGAAACGGCATCACGTACCAGATCACCGAGGTCAACAGGCTGATCCAGTACAGGACACCGCAGAGCCGCCTGGGGGGTGGTTCTCGTCGCCCGAGCCAGAAGGTGGCGTAGCCGGCCACGGCGCAGCCGAGGGATATCAGCAGCGCGATGACCTGATTGCTCCAGTCGCCACCATGGGTTGCTGCGATGGCTGCGTAGTTCTCAAGCAACGAGGTGGTGAGCCGAGAGGCTTGTTCGTGCATGGGGGGCTCCATTCACTCTCCGGTGGCGGATGCTTCGGGAATCGCGTCGAGGCGGCGGGCGGCGGGTTTGGTCAGGACCGTGCGCAAGAAGAGGGCAACGGCGAGGCCGGCAAGGGCGGTGAAGGCGAAGGCGGCGCCATAGCCGAGCAGGCCGGCGAGGTGGGTCGCCGCGCCGATGGCGGCGATGTTGCCGATCGCTTCGACGCACTGGAAAGCGGTGAAATCGGTGCCTGCCTGTTCCTTCGATGACCAGCGCATGAAGAGGACGAAGGCGGCGACGTAGGCGATGTTGATGCTGATGTTCTCGAGCAGCAGGGCGGGGAGGAGTTGGGCGAGATCGGTCTGGCCGATGGCGGCCAGGATGGCGAGCACGCCCATGCCGAGCGCGGAGAGCGCCACGAAGGTCACCAGGGTCCGCTCTGCCCCGAGTCGCGTGGTGACGGCACCACCCAGAAACGCGAATACCGTGCCCAGGCCGATCAAGGCGGTGCCGGAGATCATGCCGACCACGTCGAGGCCGTAGCCGGCGTCGACGAGGTAGGGGTGCAGCAGCGCCTCGCCGCCGGCGCTTCCAGCCTTGAAGAGGCCGGCGACGGCCAGCAGAACCCAGATCCCGGGGCGCCGGAGGAGCGCGCGCAGCGATGCCCGTTTTGGCGCGGCATTCTCCCCGCCTGGGGGCGGCGTGGCTACGCCCTCGGGCCGCAAGAGAACGGGGAGCGTCAGCAGGCCCGTCACGATGCCCAGTCCCATCATGGCCGCCGCCCAACTCAGATGCTCGACGACGATGAGCACGCCGCTGCCGCCGAGCAACATGCCCAGGCAGAAGCCACCGATCTGCAGGCTGTTGCCGAAGGCGTGTTGCTCGCGGGCGAGTTGCTCGACCGCGTAGCCGTCGGTGGCGATGTCCTGGGTGGCGCAGAGCAGATTGATCAGTACGAGCGCCATGGCGAAGCCGACAATCGGCGTGCTTCCTGGGGGGAGATGGGCAAGGGCGGCGAAGCCCGCCGCGGTGGCGACTTGCAGCGGTACGATCCAGCTGCGCCGGTGGCCGAAGCGGGCCAGCCCATGATTGTCGACCAGCGGACCCCAGAGGAGCTTGAAGGCCCACGGCAGCATGACCAGCGCGAAGATCCCCAGGCTCTCCACGGGGTGCCCAGCCTGGCGCAGGATCGCGGGCATGGCGATCATGGCCAGGCCGAACGGCAGCCCCTGGGTGAGGTAGAGCGAGCCGATGACTGCGTATTTTCCTCGCATGACGTTCTCCTTGACCGCGTCAGAAGCGGGCGCTGACGGTCACGCCGAAGGCGCGCGGCCGCCCGGCCTGGGCGCGCGGGCCGAGCCCCGGGAAGTCGTAGGCGAACTCGGCATAGCCCTCGTCCAGCAGGTTCTTGCCCCAGAGGTACGCCTCCCAGTTGTCGCCCTCCACGCCGAGTCGCAGGTTGACCAGGTTGTAGGCACTCTCCTTCAGGGTGTTGGCCGTATCCCAGTGGAAGTCACCGGTGCGCTGCAGCTCCAGGCGGGAGAACAGCACGGTGGAGGGGCCGATGGGCCGGCGGTTCTGCACCGCCAGGTTGAACATCTGCCTTGGCACGAAGGGCACGCGGTTGCCGGCATAGTCGGCGCCGAGCACGTCGTCACGGTACTCGTCGAACTTGGCGTCGGTGTAGCTGAAACCTGCGTTGACATCCCAGCCGGGGGCTGGGCGCAGGACCAGTTCGGCTTCCAGCCCCTGGCTGCGGGATTCGCCGGCGTTGCGAACCACGCTGCCGATGCTGGGCGTCAACTGGATGACTTGCTGATCGGTCAGGTTGATGCGAAACAGGGCCAGGTTGAACGACAGCCGCTTCTGCCAGCCTGACCACTTGAGTCCCGCCTCGTAGTTGATGCTGTGCTCGGGATCGAAGTTGGCGTCGGCCGGATCCACGTTCATCAAGGTGTTGAAGCCGCCGGCCCGGTATCCCTTGGCAGCGTTGGCGTACCAGAGGATGTTTGCGTCAGGCTTGTAGGCGAGCGCGATCTTCGGCAGCCATTCTTTGAAGACGCGGCGGTCGTTCAGGCCACCCTCGCTGCCCGGAACCGGGGCGCCCCCCATTTCCATGCGGGTGTGCATCCTGACACGGCGCCTGTCATGATCCCGACGCAGGCCGGCGGTAAGGGTGACGTGGTCGGTGATGCGGAAATCCAGTTGGCCGAACAGGGCGTATCCCTGGTCATCCTTGTCGGCGTCCAGAACGCTGTCCATGGGGGCGGGAACGAACCCCATGGCGACTGCATCGCTGCCGAACCTCGATCGCGTCACGATGCCGGTGTCTTCCTGGTAGTAATAGAGGCCGGCCATCCAGCGCAGCGCGCTCTCCGTTTCGGGGGATGCCAGCCGCAGTTCCTGGGTCAGTTGTTTCCGGTGCTCTTGGGTATTTTCCTGAACGATATCCAGAGGCGAACCATCGGTATCGCCGACCCCGTCGTTCTCCCAGTCGCGCCAGCCGGTGATGGAGGTCACCCGCACGCCGGGGGCGTTCCAGTTCAGGCTGAGCGAGCTTCCGAAGGCGTCGTGGTTGTCGTGCCCGGCGAAGTCATTGCGCACGCGGTCCGGGTGATCGCGTATCTCCTGCAACGGGCCCAGCGGGTAGGCGCCGCCCCGGAGCCGTTCCGCATCCAGCGACAGGGTGACGTCGAGGTCGGTGGAGGGTGCCCAGCGCAGGTTGGCACGCAGGCTCTGGTCGTCGCGGTCGTCTGCCTTCTTGCCGAGATGGGTGTTGTCGACGTATCCATCGCGCTTCGTTGCGGACGCCGACAGGCCGAGAAACAGTCTGTCCTCCACGAGCGGGGTGCGCAGGCTGCCCTTGAGTTCGCGCTGGCCGAAGTTTCCGGCGCCTGCGCTCACGCGCGCCTCGGTCTCGTTCGTGGGCTGTCGGGTGACAATGTTGATCACGCCGGCGAGGGCGTTCCGTCCGTAGAGTGTCCCTTGCGGTCCGCGCAGAACCTCGACACGTTCCACTTCGAAGAGGTCCATGTCGAACATGCCGTCACTGGTGTAGCCGACGCCGTCGACGTAGAAGCCCACCGCCGGCTCGCCGTAGGTGGCGCCCACGCCGCGCATGAAGACGTGGCTGTTGCGCCTGCCGCCCCAGGTGGAGATGTGGAGATTCGGCACCTGGTTGGCGATCTCGACGATGGTCTGGATGCCGGCATCGTCGATCTGGTCGCCGGTGATTGCCGAGATGCTCGCCGGGACGTCCTGCAGCGCGGCGGGGCGTTTCTCCGCAGTGACGGTTACGGCCTCGAGTTGGTAGATTTCACCGGTTTCCCGGCCGCTCGTGGGCGTCTCGTCGGCGGCGGCCGCACCGGGCACCAGCATCTGCGCGGCAAGGAGGAGTGTTGCACCTCTCAATGTCACTCGTTTCATCTTCGCTGCTTGCATGAACAGTTCCTTTCGTCGTGCAAGATGACGACATTTGATTTCTTATGGGAATGAGAATCATATTTAAATGGAGGGCCGCGATTCCCCGGATCGGGACGTGTACCGCCCTGATCGGGATTCTCTTCACAACGGGCGCCGATCACTGCTGTCGGCAAATGTCTTGTGAGGTGAGGAAAGTGGCAATGAAAGTGGGCCTGTTGCTGGTCATCGCGATGGATGTCGTTGGGGCGATCGCACGGCGGTCTGGCTGAGGGCAGTGAAAACGACGCCGCACTGTCGGTTCTGATGTCGTTGCGGCAGACTGTTGGCAGTGGTCAATTCGTGACAGACAACGGACGCGAGGTGCGATGAGTACAGACAACAACCAGGTTCACCGACGTGGACTGATTGACCACCCGGGTCTTCAGGTGCTGATGCCTCACCTGCAGACCTATCTGCTCAAAGGATTGACCGAACTGCGGTCAGGCGGAGAGACGTTCTCAGGGACCGCGGTGGAGATCTATGCGGCGGGCGTGGCCGACCGGGTATCGGAGTTGGATAACGCACTGTCAGCCCTCCGTTTGACCATGGGCTTCGTGATGGAGTTGGGGAGCCAACCCAGTCCGGACCCCGACGTGTACGGTTCCCGAAACAGACGCAGTGCCGGCATCAGAAGCTGGCGCTCAGGCCGGCGAAGTAACGCCGCCCTTCGTCCGCCCGGCCGTAAAGATCGGCATCGTCGTTGCCCAGGCGCTTGTCGCTCAGGTTCTCGATGCCGGCGTGCAGGCTGAGGCCGGACTTCAGCTCGTAGTCCACATACCAGTGCACCAGGGTGTAGCCCGGGCGCTCGCCCAGGGTAGCCGAACGGTACTGCGAGCCGACGTATTCCGCTCGCACGCGGGTGGCGAGCCGGTCCTGCGGTGCCCAGGCCAGCGTGAGGTTGGCACGGTGGCGGGAACGGTCGGCGAGGCGCTCGTCGTTGCTGAGGTCGCGTGCGTCCAGCCAGGTGTAGTTGGCTTCCAGCCGCCACAACGCGGCCAGATCCGCCGCTGCCGTCAGCTCCAGGCCTTGCAGCCGCACCCGGGAGACGTTCTCGTAGTTCAGGCAGACGCGCCCGCGTTCGGAGCAGGTGAGCTGCCGCACGGTTTCGATCAGGTTGCGGACGTCGTTGCGGAACACCGTGGCGCTGGCCGACCAGCGGCCGAGCTCGTAGGCCGCGCCGAGCTCGAATGAGCGGTTGGTTTCGGGCTCCAGCTCCGGGTTGCCGCGGATGATGCCGCGCCCGCCCATGGCGGCGCGGGACTCGAATTCGGGCGAGAGCTGCTTCAGCGTGGGCGCCTTGAAACCGCGGCCGACGCCAGCCTTCAAGGTCAGTGCGTCGTCGGGGCGGAACAGCAGATAGGCGCGCGGACTGGTTTCCCAGCCGAAGTCCTCGTGGTGGTCGAAGCGGCTGCCCAGCACCAGCTCCCAACGCTCGCCCAGCAGGATCTCGTCCTGGGCGAAGAGCGCATGATGGTTCAGCGCCTTCTTGCCGGAGCGGTTGACGCTCGGATCCTCCAGGCTCTCGCGCCGGGTTTCGAGGCCGAAGGTGAGCTTGTGGGCTTCGCCCGCGATGAAACCGATCCGGCCGTCGAGCACGGTGTCGACGAAGCGGTTCGGACCGGTGGCGCCGTCGCTGCGCCAGGCCTTGCGGTCGAGCGTGCTGCGATACAGTCTGAGCTGGCTGTCGCCCCAGCTCCAGTTGCCGGCGTGAGTGAGGGCGTAGCGGCGGCGCTGGACTTCGTTTTCGCTGCGGTAGATCGCTCTTCCCGAAGCGCCGCGCACGCCGTCCAGTTCCTCGTTGCCGGCATCGACCGAGAGATCGATGCGCTGGCGCTCGTCTGGTGTCCAGCTCAGCCCGAGGTGCCCTGTCTTTGCGCGCTGGTCGTCGAGTGCGGTCAGCATGGTATTGGCCTCGTCGCGCAAGGCGTCGCGGTGGCGGTATTCGCCCCAGGCCTTGAAACCCAGAGTGCCCGGCAGCAGCGGCCCGCTGACGTAGAAGCCGCCCTTGTACTGATTGCCGTCCAGGCTGTGGTCGTTGATTAGCGCCTGGGTGCTGACGGAGCCGCGCCAGCGGTCGGTGGCGGAACGGGTGATGATGTTGACCACGCCGCCGAGCGCTTCGGAGCCATACAGCGAGGAGATCGGGCCCCGCACCACTTCCACGCGCTCGATGGCTTCCGTCGGCACCCAGCCGAGTTCGAAATCCGAATGAGCGATGGCCGATCCAGAGGAGTTGATGCGCTGGCCGTCGATCAGCATCAGTGTGTGTTCGGAGCTCATGCCGCGGATCGAAATGCCGCGCCGCCCCATGCCGAGATCGTCCAGGCCGATGCCGGGCGAGTTGCGCACGGCATCGGCGAGGTCATTGACGGGACGCTGGCGAAGAGATTCGCCGTCGATCACGGCAACGCTGGCGGGTGCATCGGCTACCTCCCGTGCCGAGGCGGTGGCGATGACGACGATGGATGGCAGGGCAGCGACTGTTTCACGCTTGTCTGCGCTGTTGTGCGCGGCAGCAATGCCTGGGCCCAGGCATTGCTGCCCGATGCCGCCAGCGCGAGCAGGCAGGCCCTGGCGATTCCACGATTCACATCCATCTTCGACATCCTTTCCTTGTTCCGGCCTGATCCGACGGCTTCCGGCGCTGGGCCGGGGTTCAGCCCTTGTGCTTGTTCTTCGCGCAGCCCTGGCGCGCCTTGAAGCGCGGGTTGCTCTTGCAGATGACGTACAGGCGGCCGCGGCGGCGGACGATCTGGCAGTCGCGGTGACGGTTCTTGGCTTCCTTGAGGGATGACAGAACTTGCATGGGACAACCTCCTTCCTGCTGGATGGATTGAATGGAACGGGTTGGAGTCTTGTTGCCGGCGAAGGGAGGACCGTGCCGTTGCACGCGCGTGGCCTGCTCCTGGCGCTATGGAAGTGCGTTCAGGGCCAATTCGGGAAAGGGTTGTGCCAGCCTGTCCACGCCTGCGGCCCGAGTGCCATCTCTTCGTCGGTCAACAGACAGGAGTCGAAGCGTGTGCGCAGTGCCGCCTCGTCCATGTCCATGCCGATCAGCACGATTTCCTGGCGGGCGTCGCCGACTTCCTTGTCCCAGTGCTGCTTGATCGCGGCCACGGCTTCGGGGTCTTGCGGCCAGTGCTCCGGCGGTGCCGAGGCCCACCAGTAGCCGGCCACGCCATGGCGTGCCACGGCGCCTGCCTGTGACCAGGAGCCGACCATCGACGGGTGGCTGGCGAGCCAGAAGAAGCCTTTGGAGCGCACCACACCGGGCCACTCGTCCTCGATCCAGGCGAAGAAGCGTTCGGGATGGAAGGGGCGGCGGGCGCAGTAGACGAAGCTGCCGATGCCATATTCGTCGGTCTCGGGCACATGCGTGCCACGCATTTCCTGCAGCCAGCCCGGCGCCTGGGCGGCGGCGGCGAAGTCGAACAGGCCGGTGTTCAGCACGCGATCCAGCGCCACCTTGCCGAACTCGGCGACTTCGATGCGGGCGCGCGGGTTCAGGCCACGCAGGATGGCCATCAGGCGTTCGCGTTCCTCGGCGCCGACCAGATCGATCTTGTTGAGCACGATGACGTCGCAGAATTCGACCTGCTCGATCAGCAGATCGACCACGGTACGGCGGTCCTCCGCCCCGAGCGACTCGCCGCGTGTCTGCAGGCTGTCGCGCGAGCCGTAGTCGTGCAGGAAGTTGCGGGCGTCGACCACCGTGACCATCGTGTCCAGCTGCGCCAGGTCGTTGAGGCAGCGTCCGTCCTCGCCTTCGAAGGTAAAGGTCTCGGCGACCGGCAAGGGTTCGGAGATGCCGGTGGATTCGATCACCAACTGGTCGAAGCTCCCATCGCGGGCGAGGCGTTCGACTTCGACCAACAGGTCTTCGCGCAGGGTGCAGCAGATGCAGCCATTGCTCATCTCGACCAGCTTCTCGTCGGTACGGGACAGTTCGGCGCCGCCGTTGCGAACCAGCGCGGCGTCGATATTGACCTCGGACATGTCGTTGACGATGACCGCGACCCTGCGTCCTTCACGGTTGTGCAGGATGTGGTTCAGCAAGGTGGTCTTGCCGGCGCCGAGGAAGCCCGAGAGCACGGTCACCGGCAGTTTTTTCTGTTGCGGCTGGGAAAGGTCTGCGTTCATTGCTCGTCAATTCAGTAAAAGCGCGATCGGTTATGTTATAATATAACAAAAGGCGTTTCAACGAGCGTGCATACCTCCGGGCGGAGGCTTCGCCAGCGGCAGGGGGTGGAAGTCGGCCCTCAGGCCGTCGGGCAGTTCCCGCAGATGCCGCGGATTTCGACGATGGCGCTTTCCATCCTGAATGCGTGGGCCTGCGACAAATCCGTCAGGTGCTGCTCGATGGCGTGATCGGCGAATTCCTGCACCGATCCGCAGCGCTTGCAGATTGCAAAGGCGACCAGGTCATGCTCATGCTCGTGCGGATGCGCACAGGCGACGAAGGCGTTGAGGCTGTCCAGCTTGTGGGCGAGTCCGCAACTGACCAGTTTGTCCAGCGCCCGATAGACCTGCGGTGGAGCCTTGATCCCCTCGTCGCGGAGCTGCTCGAGCAGCGCATACGCGCTGGTCGGCTCCTTGGCACGCTGCAGCGCATTCAACACCAGCGTCTGGTGCCTGGTGAGTGTCGGACTGGGCATTCCCTGTTTCTCCAATCGGTTCGTCTCCTGGCGTCCGCCAGGTGAAGCACATGCGTGTCGATGAGCTTCGGCACCATCCTGCCGATGGGGGCCGGGCAGGTATATCTCAGGTCTTATAGAGGACTTTTGCGCGTTGGCCTTGACCGGAGCGTAAATCGGTCGCATCCTCGCGGTCGCCCGCGTTGCATGAGTGCTGCGCCCGGGTTCCCATGAATCATGCCAGAGAGTGCGTACAACATGACCGAGAGAGTGAACTGCCATCGCCTTCAGGTGGCTGCGAATCTGAAGCGTTTCATCGAAGAAGAGGCCCTGCCGGGCACGGGCGTGGATGCCGCCGCCTTCTGGAAAGGCTTCGATGCGCTGGTACACGATCTCGCTCCGAAGAACCGCGCGCTGCTCGCCGAGCGCGATCGCCTGCAGACCGAACTGGACAAGTGGCATCGCGCCAATCCCGGCCCGATCACCGACATGGCCGCTTTCCGTGCCTTCCTCGAATCGATCGGCTATCTGCTGCCGCAGCCGACCGGCGTGAAGGTGGATACTCCCAACGTCGATAGCGAACTGTCGTCGCAGGCCGGCCCGCAGTTGGTGGTGCCGGTCATGAACGCCCGCTACGCGCTCAACGCCGCCAATGCCCGCTGGGGCTCGCTGTACGACGCGCTGTACGGCACCGATGCCATCCCGCAGACCGACGGTGCCGAGATCACCAAGGGCTACAACCCGGTGCGCGGCGCCAGGGTGATCGCCTTCGCCCGCAAGGTGCTCGACCAGGCCGCGCCGCTGGCCGGCGGCTCGCACGCCGATTCGACCGCCTACGCCGTGGTCGATGGCAAGCTCGCCGTCACGCTGAAAAACGGTTCCACCGTCGGCCTGCAGCAGCCTGAGAAGTTCGTCGGCTACCAGGGCGGCGCCGCCGCGCCGAGCGCGGTGCTGCTGAAGAACCACGGCCTGCACATCGACGTCCAGATCGACCGCAACGGCGCCATCGGCAAGACCGACGCCGCGGGCATCAACGACCTGATCGTGGAAGCCGCGGTGTCCACCATCATGGACTGTGAAGACTCCATCGCCGCGGTCGATGCCGACGACAAGGTCGTCGTCTATCGCAACTGGCTGGGCCTGATGAAGGGCACGCTGACCGAAGAGGTGCAGAAGGGCGACAAGACCATCACCCGCCGCCTGAACGCCGACCGCGAATATACCGCCCCCGACGGCGGCAGCCTGCGCCTGCACGGCCGCTCGCTGCTGTTCATTCGCAACGTCGGCCACCTGATGACCAATCCGGCGATCATCGACGGCGAAGGCCACGAGATTCCCGAAGGCATCCTGGACGGCGTCGTCACCACGCTGATCTCGATGCACGATCTCGCGCGCAAGGGCAACTCGCGCACCGGCAGCACGTACATCGTCAAGCCGAAGATGCACGGCCCGGCCGAAGTCGCCTTCGCCGACGAACTGTTCAGCCGCATCGAGGACCTGCTCGGCCTGCCGCGCCACACGATGAAGATGGGCATCATGGACGAGGAGCGCCGCACCTCGGTCAACCTGATGGCCTGCATCGCCGCCGCCAGGAGCCGCGTCGTCTTCATCAACACCGGCTTCCTCGACCGCACCGGCGACGAAATGCATACCGCGATGGAAGCCGGCCCGATGATCCGCAAGGGCGACATGAAGACCAGCACCTGGATCCAGGCCTACGAGCGCAACAACGTGCTGGTCGGCCTGACCGCCGGCCTGCGCGGCAAGGCCCAGATCGGCAAGGGGATGTGGGCCATGCCCGACCTGATGGCGGCGATGCTGGAACAGAAGATCGCCCATCCGAAGGCCGGCGCCAACACCGCCTGGGTGCCGTCGCCGACCGGCGCGACGCTGCACGCGCTGCACTACCACCAGGTCGACGTCGCCGCGATCCAGCAGGAAATGGAGAAGATCGACCTCGCCGCCGAACGCGACGCGCTGCTGGCCGGCCTGCTGACCGTGCCGGTCGCCGCCAAGGCCGACTGGAGCGCGGAAGAACGCCAGCAGGAACTGGACAACAACTGCCAGGGCATCCTCGGCTACGTGGTGCGCTGGGTGGAGCAGGGCGTCGGCTGCTCGAAGGTGCCCGACATCAACAACGTCGGCCTGATGGAAGACCGCGCCACGCTGCGCATCTCCAGCCAGCACATCGCCAACTGGCTGCGCCACGGCATCGTCAGCGCCGAGCAGGTCGATGCCACGCTGCGCCGCATGGCCGCGGTGGTGGATGGCCAGAATGCCGGCGATCCGGCCTATCGCCCGATGGCGCCGAACGTCGACGACTCGATCGCCTACCAGGCCGCCCGCGCGCTGATCTTCGACGGCCGCGCCCAGCCCAGCGGCTACACCGAACCGCTGCTGCACCACTACCGCCAGGTGTTCAAGGCGAAGCAGGGCGCCTGAGCAGTGGATCGGGCCGGCGGCTGAAGCTGCCGGCATCGATCGATGAGCGCCGGCCTCAGGGCCGGCGCTTGCATTTCCGACCACGATTTTCCATGCCCGTACAACACAGCCTGCTGCTTGCCGTCCTGATCGTCGCGCTGACCTCGATCGGCCCCTTGTCGACCGACTTCTACCTGCCGGCCCTGCCTGCGATCGCGCGGGCGCTGGGCACGGACACCGCCGGCGCCCAGCTCACGCTGTCGGTCTATCTGCTGGGTTTCGGCCTGGGCCAGCTGCTGATCGGCCCGCTGTCGGACCGCTTCGGCCGGCGGCCGGTGATGCTGTGGGGGTCGGCGCTGTTCGTGCTGTCGTCGGCGGCCTGCGCGCTGGCGCCGACGATCGGAACCTTGATCCTGGCGCGGCTGGTGCAGGCCTTCGGCGCCTGCGTCGGCCCGGTGCTGGGGCGTGCGGTGGTGCGCGACGTCTATGGCCCGCAGGAGGCGGCACGGGTGCTGTCGCACGTGTCGACCGCCACGGCGCTGGCGCCGCTGGTGGCGCCGATCTTCGGCGGCTGGCTCAGTGCCCATCTCGGCTGGCGTTCGACCTTCGTCGTGCTGACGCTGTACGGGCTGGCGCTCGGCTTCATGGTGTGGAAGGTGCTGAAGGAGACCAACCGCCATCCCGATCCGCACGCGATCCGTCCGTCGCGCATGCTGGCGAACTACGGCGTGCTGCTGGCCGACCGCACTTATCGCGGCGCGCTGCTGACCGGCTGCGGTGCCTTTGCTTCGCTGTTCGCCTTCATCTCCGGCTCGCCCTTCGTCTATATCGAGCTGTACGGCATGTCGCCGCAGCAGATGGGCCTCGCCTTCGGCGCCAACGTCACCGGCTTCATCGTCGGCAGCACGCTGTCGGCGCGTCTGACGCGGCGGCTGGGCGCGGACTGGCTGATCCGCAGCGGCGTGTATCTGGGCGCGGCCAGCGGCCTGCTGCTGGCCGTGCTGGCGCTGGCCGGCGTGCATCACCCGGCGGCGGTGATGGGGCCGATGTGGGGCGTGACCGCAGCGGTCGGCCTGCTGTTGCCGAACGCCACCGCGCTGGGCCTGGCGGGCTACCCGAAGATGGCAGGCGCAGCGGCGTCGATGATGGGCTTCGCGCAGATGGGGCTGGGTGCCGGCGCCGGCATGATCGTCGGCCACAGCGTGCAGGCCAGCGCGACGCCGCTGGCGCTGACGGTGGCGGCCGGCATGCTGTTCAGCTTGGCGATGCGGGCCTTGCTGCTGCGCAGGCGCGGCAGCAAGGCTTGATTCGGCTCCCGGCTTACGCAGGCACGCCGACGATCACGCTCGATGCCTTGAAGATGGCGGTGGCCGGCTTGCCGGTGGCGAGGCCGAGATTGGTGGCGCTCTCGTTGGTGACGATGGCGGCGACGCTGCCGCCGCCGGGCAGGTCGAGCACCACTTCGGTGTTGACCGCGCCGGGCTGCACGCGCGACACCGTGCCGGCCAGGCGGTTGCGGGCCGAGAAGCGGGCGCCGGCTTCGTCGGTGACGACGATGATCGACGAGGCCTTGATCAGCGCGAAGGCTTCGGCGCCGGGCTGCAGCCCCAGGCTTTCGCTGCTCTCGTGGGTGACGATGGCGACGATGCGCTGCCCGCCGGCGACTTCGAGTTCGACCTCGTCATTCACCGCTCCCCGCTTCAGTTCGCGGACGGTGCCGAGGAATTCGTTGCGTGCGCTGGTCTTCATGCTCATTCTCCTGATCAATAGGTAATCGTCGGCAATGCCTTCGGCCTGCCGGCTGAGATGTTCGATGAAGCGGCGATGCTCCTGCACGATCAAACGGAAGTTCGCCACCAGTTGCTCGGCGCGGCGCGTCAGCCTGGTGCCGCCGCCGCCCTTGCCGCCGGTCTGGCGTTCGACCAGCGGTTCGCCGGCGAGGTTGTTCATCGCATCGATTGCGTCCCAGGCGGCCTTGTAGCTCATGCCGATGGCCTTGGCCGCGCCGGTGATGGAGCCGCATTCGGCGATCCTCGACAGCAGTTCGATGCGGCCCGGACCGCCGAGATTGGCGCTGCCGACCGTCATCCAGATCGCGCCCTGCAGCTCGATGCCCTTGTTGTCGGTTTTCATGCGTCGGCACCACCTCTTCGAATTCGAATCGACCGAAGCATACCGGCTGCGACGCGGGCAGGCTAGGCGGAGCCGGCGGCGATCAGGCTTTCAGCGACGCCATAAAGTTCGGCCAGCGCCCTGGCGTCGATGATCTCGCGACCGCCGCGGCGCACGATGCGGCCGGCTTTCAGGAAGGCGACGCGGTCGGCGACGCGCAGCGCGTGTTCGGGCTGGTGGGTCGACATCAGCACCGCGATGCCGCGTTTGCCGAGCGTTGCGATGCGCTCCAGCACGCGCAACTGGTTGCCGAAGTCGAGGCTGGAAGTCGGTTCGTCGAGGATCAGCACCCGGGCTTCCTGCGCCAGCGCGCGCGCCACCAGCGCAAGCTGGCGTTCGCCGCCCGATACTTCCATGCAGGCGCGTGCCGACAGATGGGCGATGCCGAGTGCCTCAAGCGCCTCTGCCGCGACGTGGCGGTCGTGCGCCGAGGGCTGGGCGAAGGGGCCGATATGCACCGTGCGCCCCATCAACACCATCTGCGCCACGGTGAAGGGGAAGGGCACGGCCTGGCTTTGCGGCACGTAGGCGATCAAACGTGCCAGCGCCTTGCGTGGCCACCCGGGCAGTGGCTTGCCGCCGATGCGGACGCTGCCGTCCAGTGCCGGCAGCAGGCCGAGCAGGGTGCGGAACAAGGTCGTCTTGCCGCTGCCGTTGGGGCCGAGCAGGCACAGCACCTCGCCGCGGTGAAGCTGCAGGTCGATGTCTTCGCCGATGCGCTTGCGATGGTGGCCGATGGCGAGTCCGCGGGCCTCCAGCACCGGCCCGGTGTCTTGCTGGTGGCGATCGGCCGTCATGGCGTCGAATGCCGTGTCGCTCATGCCTGCCTGCCGCTCCGGGCCAGCAGCCACAGGAACACCGGCGCGCCGACCAGCGCGGTGAGGATGCCGAGCGGCAGTTCGATGCTGGCGGCCGAGCGCGCCAGCGTGTCCGCCGCCACCAGGAAGGCGCCGCCGAGCAGCGCGGTGGCCGGCAGCAGGCGGGAGAATTCGGGGCCGACCAGCAGCCGCGCCGCATGGGGCACGACGAGGCCGATCCAGCCGATGATGCCGGCGATGGACACCGCCGCCGCGGTCATCAACGTGGCGCAGGCGATCAGCGCGAGGCGCAGGCGGACGACGTTGATGCCCATGCTCGCCGATTCGTCGTCGCTCAGCGTCAGCAGGTTGATGCGCCATCGCAGCAGCCACATCGGCGCCAGGCCGCACAGGATCAGCGGCACGGCGATGGCGAGGTCGTCGATGCTCACCGCGTTCAGCCCGCCCAGCAGCCAGAAGGTGATCGAAGGTAGCTCCACGCTCGGATCGGCCAGCACCTTGGTCAGCGAGATGGCGGCACCGAACAGCGTGCCCACCGCGACCCCCGCCAGCACCAGGACCAGCACCGGGTCGTGGTAGCGGATGCGGCTGGCGACGGCATACACGCTGCCGACGGCCAGCATGCCGCCGGTGAAGGCGGCGCCCTGCACCGCGGCGATAGGCAGGCCGAGCAGGATGGCGATGGAGGCGCCCGCGCCGGCGCCGGCCGACACGCCGAGAATGTCCGGCGACACCAGGGGATTGCGGAACATGCCCTGGTAGGCGGCGCCCGCCACCGACAGCGCCATGCCGACCAGCAGCCCGGCGAGGATGCGGGGCAGGCGCAGCTTCCACACCACGGTGCCGGCCTCGCCGCCGCCCGCCGGGCCGGCCAGCAGCGCGGACAGCGCATCGGCCAGGGCCAGCGGATAGGCGCCGGACACCAGCGCGACCACCGCGACCAGCACGGCCGGCAGCACCAGCACCAGCGGATGCAGGCCGCGAGCGCTCATGCGGCGGTGATGGCGCGCACGAGCAGTTCGCGCGGGGGCACGTGGCCGTAGAACAGGCGGTGGAATTCCTCCGCCTCGTCGATCCAGTCCGCCGCCGGTGCGCCGCTGCGCAGCACCTCGCGCAGCCAGTGCACGCCGATCAGGCGATTGACGCTGGGTGGGCCGTCCAGCCAGCCGAAGGGCAAATGGGGTGCCAGGAACAGGCGGCCCTCGCGCACCGCCGGCAGCGTGTTCCAGGTGGCGTCGCGGCGGGCGAGGGCGGCGAACTCGGCGTGCTGGGTGACGATCACATCCGGCTTCCAGGCCAGCAACTGCTCCAGCGACACCCGCGCCAGGTTGCCGCTGCCGCGGGCAGCATTCGCCGCGCAGGCCGCTTCGATGCACTCGCCATTGACCGAGCCGGGCAGCGGCGTCTCCAGGCCGTCGCTGCCGCGCGCCAGATAGACTCTGGGCTTGTCCTCCGCGTCGATGGGCGGGCAGGCGGTCAGCACCGCCTCGGCATGGCGGGCGAGGGTTTCGCCGCGCTCGCCGGCGCCCAGCAGGCGGCCTGTCTGCCGCAGTTGCCGGGCACTGTCGGGCAAGCGTCCGTCGACGAGGATGTAGGGGATGCCGGTCTGCCGATGGACGCGCTCGGCGATGGAGAGGAAGTGCTCGCTCACCATGCCGGTATCGACGATGGCGTCCGGCGCCAGCGCCACCAGCCGCTCCATCGGCACCGTGCTGCCGCGCCCGGTCAGCCGGCCCAGCGCCGGCAGCGCGCGGTATTGCGGAGCGAGCAGGGCGAGCGCGTCGTCGGACATCGCACCCGGCCAGCCCATCAATTTGTCGGGCGCCAGGGCATGGACGAGCACCGAGGCTGGCGGCCCGGCGGCGAACACGCGACGGATGCGTTCGGGCGCGGGCAGTTCGCCGAAAACGTGAATGCCGTCCCCGGCGGTCGGGCGTGCTGCGGCAATGCCCGGCAGCAGCACGCCTGCCGGCAGGAAGGGCGCGCAGGCGGCGAGCGCCAGGAAGGATCTTCGTTTCATTGGCCGGTCATCCGCAGCTTCAGGCTGCGCGTTTCGCGTAGGCAACGCCGATGAACCATTCGTCCAGCGCGGCACGATTGGGCGGCAGCTCGGCCGCCTGTCCGCTGGTGAACTCCCGCCAGTCGGCCAGGTAGGCCTTGCCGACTACCGTCAGCAACGGCCGGCCCGTGTTCATCAGCGCCAGCATCTCGGGTGCCAGCCCGCCGCCGAGCGCTTCCAGCGTGCCGAAGCGGTTGGCCACCGCCAGGTCGCTTTCAGCCTCGCGTGCAGTGCGCAGCGCGAGGCTGGCGGCAGTGATGCCGCCCGGTTCGGGGCTGCACGGCAGCGGCCAGCGGCCGGTATGGTGGTAAAGCGGGATGTGCAGGCCGGTATCCAGTTCGACCAGCGCGGCATGCGCCTTGCGCGAACCGCAACGACGCTGGACGATGCCGTGCACCCGCCAGCCCGAGTCGCGCAGGTCGAGCGCGAAGCGCGCGAGCAGCTCGTCGGCCTGGTCGCCGTGCTTGTGGACGATCGCGGCCACCAGCGGCGATGGCCGGCGGGCGCCCGAAGTGGAGATCGTGGAGGTCGTCATCGGATGTCCCCGGTAGCGGTGTGCCGAACCGGAAGCCGGGCGGCCGGGCATGATGCCCCGCGCCGCCCGGTGCCGTTATCATCAATAGCGCACGCGCGCAGTCAGCATGAAGTTGCGGCCTTCTTCCGGATAGCTGTGCTTCAGTTCGTAGTTCTTGTCGAACAGGTTGCGCGCGGTCAGCGACACGTCGAGATCGGGCGTCACCTGATAGGCGACCCTGAAGTTCGCCAGCGTGTAGGAGCCGGTTCTGACATCCGGGTCGCCGCTCATGATGTTGGGCGACCAGCGGCTGCTTGCCGACTCGATGTAGGGCATCACGCTGATACGGGGTGTCGGCGTCCACTTGGCATAGACCATGCCGGCGTGGCGCGGGATTTCGTTGCGGGTCAGCGTGCTGTTGACCGCGGTCCGGTCCAGGTCGATGTCGGCATGGGTGTAGGTGTAGTTGCCGCCGACTTCGAGGCTCGGGTTGATGAAGCCGTTGAGCGACAGTTCCACGCCCTTGAACGTGCCTTTGCCGACGTTCTGGTTCTGGGTGTAGAAGCGGCCCGAACCGGCCGGGTATTCGACGTCAACGCCCTGCATCAGGTCGTCGATCTTGTTGTGGAACAGCGCTATTTCGCCAAACCAGTTTTCGCCGATCCTGTCGGACAGCGCCAGTTCGAAGTTCAGCGCCTTCTCGGGCTTCAGCCCGGGGTTCGAGGTGGCGCCGCCGAAGCGCGAGCTGAAGCGGTGGAACATCGTCGGCATGCTGACCCTGCGCGAGGCCGAGAAATTCAGCCTGCCGGTGTCGCTGTAGCGCCAGACCGCCGCGCCCTGGTAGTTCCAGGCCGATGCGTCCTTGGTTTCGTACTCGAAGAATTCCGGCGTCTGGCCCTTGCTGAACTGTTCCACCTTCTTGGTGTTGCGGTCGTCGTAGCTGATGCCCGCGACCAGGTCGAGCCTGGAGGTGGCGTGGAAAGTGTTTTCCAGGCCGAAGGACCAGGTTTCCTCCTCGGCGTCCTGCTTGGGCGTGACGAAGAAGGGCGAGTATTCCTTGTCCCAGCCGGTGTGCTTGTCATTGCGGTAATGCACCGCGGCCTTCAGCGTGTTGCGGGCGAGCCAGGTCGTGCCGGCTTCGAGCGAGAGGCCGTACGAGGTGTCGTCATAGGTGCTGAGCGTATCGAAGTTGTTCATCATCAGCTCGTTGTCGAACTGGTTGTAATACGCCTTCGTCTTCAGGTAGGCGGTGTCGGACAACTGGGTGTGCGACAGCCAGTACAGGCTCCAGACGTCCCACTTCGGCCAGTCCCAGTCGCGGTCGCGGTTGCCGGGACGGGTGCTCAGGATCGCGGTCTTTTCGCCTTCCTGCTTGACGAAGTTGATCGAATATTCGTCGGTGGCGTTCGGGGTGTAGCCCAGCTTCAGGTTCAGCCGCTTGTCATCCGAGTCGGAACGGTTGCGGTCGCCGCCGTTTTCCATGCTGGTGGACGTGTAGTCGCGCGACATGCGCCAATGGTCGATGTCGCGCTGCTCGAAGCTGGCCTGCCAGTACCAGTCCTGCTGCTTGCCGCCGACGTTGGCGTACCAGGTCATGCCGCCACGCTGGCCGCCTTCGCCCAGCAGCAGCGACACCCGGCCTTCGGCCTCGAAGGACTTGGCCGGCTTGCGGGTCACCAGGTTGATCGCGCCGCCCATGCCGCCCGGCCCGTTCAGCACCGAGACATAGCCCTTCGAGACCTGGATCTCGGACAGGTCGGGGGTCAGGAAGCGGCCGATGTCGATGCGGTTGTCGTAGGGCAGGTAGAGCCGGATGCCGTCCATCATCAGCGGCACGCGCCAGGCGTCGTAGCCACCGATGCGGAAGCTGCCTTCATTGCGCGAGCCGCTGCCCGACGTGGTGCTGACGCCCGGCAGCAGGTCGATCGCACCGAGCAGGCCGTCACGGCTGAATTCGTCCATCTGCTCGCGGCCGATGGTGCTGGTGGCGACGGCCTGGCCACCGTCGTCGGGGCGGCCGGTCACGGTGATCTGGCCCAGCGTGAACACGCGCTCGTCCGTCTCGGCCTGGGCGATGCTGGGAACGGCCAGCGGAAAGCACATCGCGATTGAACAGCACAGAATCTTTCTTCTCATGACCCGGACTCCCCTGATGAATCGAAATATTGAACCGTATATAACGACTGGCAAAAAAATGGCGCTCTCATGTCGGCGCTTTGCACCACGGCCGCGGGCAGGCTTGCAGTCCGCGGCCGATGCCGGTTGCGGTAAGGCGGCCAAGGGCCGAATTCCGCAACATTCTGTCAAGAATTGAAATATACGCTTGTATATAACGAAATCAAAGCCAAGCCGGCCTGGAGTGGCAGGCTGGGAAGCCTTGCCGTGCGGGAGCGTCGTCAGTATCGGGCGTATCGGCGCCGGCGTGCTGAAGCTCAGTCGGCCTAGGTCTTGCGCGACAGTCCTTGCATCGCACGTGCCAAACCGTCCAGCGTCAGCGGGTACATGCGTTCGCCGATGATCTGGCGGATGATGCCGATCGACTGGCGGTATTCCCACAGCCGTTCCGGCTCCGGGTTGAGCCAGGCGGCGGCGGGGTAGGCGTCGAGCAGGCGGCGCAGCCAGGTGGCGCCGGCCTCGGCGTTCATGTGCTCGACCGAGCCGTGCGGGTGCAGGATCTCGTAGGGGCTCATGGTGGCGTCGCCGACGAAGATCAGCTTGTAGTCTGGGCCGTACTTGTGGATGAGGTCGAGCAGTTGGGTGCGCTCGCTGAAGCGGCGGCGGTTGTCGCGCCACACGCCTTCATACACGCAGTTGTGGAAGTAGAAGTATTCGAGGTGCTTGAATTCCAGCCGGCAGGCGGAGAAGAGTTCCTCGCAGACCTTGATGTGGTCGTCCATCGAGCCGCCGACGTCGAGGAACAACAGCACCTTGACCGCGTTATGGCGTTCGGGGCGCATCAGCAGGTCGAGCCAGCCGGCGTTGCGCGCGGTGGCGGCGATGGTGCCGCCGAGGTCGAGCTCTTCTGCCGCGCCTTCGCGGGCGAAGCGGCGCAGCCGGCGCAGCGCGACCTTGATGTTGCGCGTGCCCAGTTCCACCGAGTCGTCGAGGTTGCGGAATTCGCGCTTGTCCCACACCTTGACCGCCGTGCGGTTGCCGGCCGATTCGCCGCCGACGCGGATGCCTTCGGGATGGGTGCCGCTGTTGCCGAAGGGCGAGCTGCCGCCGGTGCCGATCCACTTGCTGCCGCCCTGGTGGCGGCCCTTCTGCTCGGCCAGGCGCTTGCGGAACTCGTCCATCAGCTTGTCCCAGCCGAGCTTTTCGAGCCGGGCGCGTTCTTCGGGCGTCAGGTGCTTCTTCGCCATCGCGCGCAGCCATTCCTCGGGCAGCTCGGCTTCCAGGCCGGGAATCTCGGTGACGCCCTTGAAGTAGGCGCCGAAAGCCTGGTCGAAGCGGTCGTAGAGCGATTCGTCCTTGACCAGGCAGGCGCGCGAGAAGACGTAGAAGTCGTCGATCGATGGACCGCAGACATGGTCGCGCAGGCCTTCGAGCAGGGTCAGGAACTCGCGCGTGGAGACGGGCAGCTTGCGGGTCTTCAGGTGCAGGAAGAAGTCGATCAGCATCGTCGCGTCCCCCTCATTGCTGGATGTCCATCGCCCACAGCAGGGCCTGGATGTGGCAGCGGGAGGCCTGCCTGGGCGTGACGCCGCAGCGTTCGGCGACAGCCTGGAGCTGTTCGCTGTCGGCGCTGCCGCGTTCGCAGGCGATCGCGAGTTCGAGCAGCGGGCGCAGCGGCCCTTCGCCGCCGCGCAGCGCCGCCTGCACGTCGGGCGCCAGTGCCAGCGGCGCCAGGGCCTTTTCCAGCGGCACCTGCATGATCACGTCGGCGAGCGACAGCAGGCCGACCAGGAAGAGCGATTCGCGCTGCGCCACCGGCTGGTCTTCGGCCAGCAGCTCCATCATGCGCGCGCGCACCAGGGCGGTTTCGAGCGCGGCGGCGGCGCGTCCCTGGCTGCCGTCGGTGCTGCAGGCGAGCAGCACCAGCCAGCGGTACAGGCGGTCGTGGCCCAGCATCACCAGCGTGTGCTCGATCGAGGAGATCGGCTCGGCATGGGCGCCGGCCACCGAATTGACGTAGCGCAGCAGGCGCAGCGACAGGGCGCCGTCCTGCTTGAGCATCGCGGCGATCTCGCGGGTGTCGCCGTCCAGGCGCAGGCGGCCGATCAGCGTGGCGATGCGCGCGGTGTTCGGACCGAGTTCATGCTCGCTCCAGTCCTCGCGGCTGGTGATGAACGGCCCCTGGAACAGGTTGGCGCCCAGCTTGAAGGCGAAGCGGAAATCTTCCAGCGAAGGCAGGTCGCGGACCAGCAGGCGTGCCTGCGGCGCCGCGTCGGCGAGCATCTGGCCGAGCTGCAGGCCGCGGCGTGCGTCCAGGGTGGGCGCGCGCAGCACGATCACGTCCGCCTGAGGCAGCAGCGGCACGAACTCGCTGAAGATCATCGGGTCGGGCAGGCCGAAGCGGAAACCCGCCTGGCGCAGTTGCGCCATCGCGCCGCCCAGCGTCTCGGTCGCGGGGCCGCCGGCTTCGGCGTGGGGCATCGGGATGAGGACGATGTTTCGTGCCGGCAACTCGGCCAGGCAGGGGTGGGACAGGAAGGAGTCGGGTATCTCGATGAAAGCCAGGCGGTGGCCCAGCAGCCGGCCGATGTCGGCACTGACGAGGTTGCGTACCAGCACTTCGGCATAGAGGTGGTGTATCCGCCGGCTGCTGTGGCGGATGCGGTTGCGCGTGCCTTCGTGCAGCATGAACTGGTAGCCGGCGATGCGCTGGTCGCGCCCCAGTACCGCTTCGCGGCACAGATAGGTGACGGTGGCAGCGCCGTCCTCGCCGTGGGCGTCGCCGCCGGCCGCCTCGCGCAGTGGCGCGTTGCGGTTGAGCTGCTCGAAATCCTGTCGCGTGGCCGCCGGTGCGGCTGCCTGCGCGGCGGCAGGGCGGCGTCCGAACAGCCAGTCGAGAAGGGCCTTGAACATGCGGTGCCTGTGCCGTCAGCGGTTGTTGCGCGCCATCATCACCAGGCGCTCGAACAGGTGCATGTCCTGCTCGTTCTTCAGCAGCGCGCCATGCAGCGGCGGCACCACGGTCTTGCCGTCCTGGCTGCGCAGGGCTTCGGGCGGGATGTCCTCGGCGACGAGCAGCTTGAGCCAGTCGATCAGCTCGGAGGTCGAGGGCTTCTTCTTCAGCCCGGGAACGTCGCGCAGGCCGAAGAAGACTTCCAGCGCCTCGCTCAGCAGCTGCCTGCGGAGGGCGGGGAAATGCACATCGACGATGCGCTGCATGGTGTCGCGGTCGGGGAAGCGGATGTAGTGGAAGAAGCAGCGGCGCAGGAAGGCGTCGGGCAGCTCCTTCTCGTTGTTCGAGGTGATGAAGACGATGGGGCGGTGGCGCGCACGCACGGTCTGGCGCGTCTCGTACACATGGAATTCCATGCGGTCGAGCTCGCGCAGCAGGTCGTTGGGGAATTCGATGTCGGCCTTGTCGATCTCGTCGATCAGCACCACGGTCTGCTGCTCGGCTTCGAAGGCCTGCCACAGCACGCCCTTGACGATGTAGTTGGCGATGTCCTTGACGCGGTCGTCGCCCAGCTGCGAGTCGCGCAGGCGCGACACCGCATCGTATTCGTACAAGCCCTGCTGGGCCTTGGTGGTGGACTTGATGTGCCACTGCAGCAGCGGCAGCCCGAGCGCGGCGGCGACTTCCTCTGCCAGCATGGTCTTGCCGGTGCCGGGCTCGCCCTTGATCAGCAGCGGCCGTTGCAGGCGGATGGCGGCATTGACCGCCAGCATCAGGTCGGGCGTGGCGACGTAATCGCGGGTACCTTCGAAGCGCAACGTGGACATGCGGGATTCCTCTGATTATTCCCTGGCGATTATAAGACTAGCGTTACGAAAAACCGGCGGCGCGTCCGCAGCTCCGGGGTGTGTTTCTCCCCCGGGCTGCGTTCCAGTCCTGCAGGCACCATGCAGGATTGGATGGGGACGGCCGGAAACGGCTTGTGCAGCACCCCGACGGAGGGCTCGACATGCGGAGACGATATCTGGTTTGCGGCCTGGCGTTCGCGCTCGGCGCCCTGCCTGCGGCGGCGGTCGAAGGCGATGCCGAGGCGGCCAAGGGCAAGATCTCCATGTGCATCGGCTGTCATGGCATCGACGGCTACCGCACCGCTTTCCCCACGGTATATCCGGTCCCCAAACTGGGCGGCCAGCATCCGGAATACATCATGGCCGCACTGCAGGTGTACAAGTCGGGCGACCGCAGCCATCCCACGATGCAGAGCATTGCCGGCGGCTTGTCGGAGCAGGACATGGCCGACCTCGCCGCCTATTACGGTGCGATGCCCGCGCAATCCGCAGCGGCGCCGGCACGGGTAAGCGGCAGCCCGCAGCGCGGCAAGGAGAAGGCGGAAGTCTGTGCCGCCTGCCACGGCCCCGACGGCAACAGCCCGCTGTCGACCTTCCCGCGCATCGGCGGGCAGCATCCCGAGTATCTGCTGCAGGCGCTGCTCGACTACAAGGCGGGCCGGCGCAAGGATCCGATCATGGCCGTGCAGGTCGAAGCCCTGTCGGAGCAGGACATGGCCGATCTCGCCGCCTGGTTCGGCGCCCAGCAGGGCCTGTATACGAAGCGCTGACGGCGCGGCGTGCCGGTGCTAGCATGCCGGCTCCATGCGTATCGAAGACCTTCGCGTCCGCCTGCGGGAACTGGGCGCCAAACCCTGCCACGAAGACCGCCTGATGCGGACCTGGCTGCAAGCCCTGCCGCTCGACGGCGGGCCGTGCCCGCCCGAACATTTCCTGCCGCTGGCCGTGCGCCAGGCGCTGCCGGACATCGCCGCCAGCCTGGAAAACCTGGCGCGCCTGCGTTCCCGGCATCCGGGCGAGGATGGTTCCTCGCGCCTGCTGGTCGAACTGGCCGACGGCCAGACGGTGGAAAGCGTGCTGCTGCCGCGCGACGGCCTGTGCGTGTCCACCCAGGTCGGCTGTGCGGTGGGCTGCGTGTTCTGCATGACCGGCAAGGACGGCCTGCTGCGCCAGCTCGGCAGCGCCGAGATCGTCGCCCAGGTGGCGCTGGCGCGCAGCCTGCGCCGGGTGCACAAGGTGGTGTTCATGGGCATGGGCGAGCCGGCCCACAACCTCGACAACGTCGTCGAGGCGATCGAGGCCCTGGGCACCGACGGCGCGATTCCGCACAAGAACCTGGTGTTCTCCACGGTCGGCGACCCCCGCGTGTTCGAGCGTCTGCCGCAGATGCGGGTGAAGCCCGCGCTCGCGCTGTCGCTGCACACCACCCGCGCCGACCTGCGTGCCAGCCTGCTGCCGCGCGCGCCGCGCATGGCGCCGGAAGAACTGGTCGAGCGCGGCGAAGCCTATGCGCGCGCCACCGGCTATCCGATCCAGTACCAATGGACGCTGATCGACGGTGTCAATGACGGCGCCGAGGAACTCGAAGGCATCGTCCGCCTGCTCGCCGGCAAGTACGCGGTGATGAACATGATTCCGTTCAATGCCGTGGAAGGGCTGGCCTACCAGCGGCCGAGCTGGGAGAAAGCCGCCGCCATCGCCCGCTGGCTGCACCAGCACCGCATCCTGACCAAGCTGCGGCGCTCGGCCGGGCAGGACGTGGATGCCGGCTGCGGACAACTGCGGGCGCGCGAGATCAAGATCGGCTTCGCCCAGCGAAGTGCGAAGCGGAAAGTCGAAGCATGACCCGGCTGAACGTCGAGCTGCCGCTGCCTGCAGGCTTTCGCACCGTGGATGTGCTCGCGTTTCACCGCCGCGATCCGCAGCAGATCGCCGAGCGCATCCTGGACGAGGGTCCGGAGACAGGGCTCGACAAAGCCTTCGTCTGGGCTGGACGTCCCGCCTGCATGGCATTTCGCTTCGACGGGGATGTCGCGGAAGGCGGGGCTCTCCAGAACGGTCATGTGCGGGTCGAGTGCGTCATCGACACCGTATCCGGCACCGAACGCGGAGCCATCGGAGAAGGCCTCGGGCAGGGCGATTTCGGCCAGGAAGCCTTCGAACGACTGGTGCGGCACATGCTCGGACTCGCTCAGCCGATCGAGGCCTTCGAGCACGCCCACACCACCCATCCGGAACTGGGGCCGCTGATCCGGCGCAATGCCGGCCTGCGCATTCCGCAGGTGGCGACGCCTTTCGAAGCCATCAGTTGGGCCATCCTCGGCCAGCAGATCAGCCTGGTTGCCGCGGTGGCGCTGCGCCGCAGGCTGATCCAGGCCGCCGACCGGCGCCATTCGTCCGGGCTGATCTGCTACCCGGACGCCGCCAGCCTGCTGCAGGTCGACGCCGCCGCGCTGCGCGCCGCCGGCTGCTCGCAGACCAAGGCCGCCGCGCTGCTGGGGCTTGCCCGCGCCGTGGCGGAGGAGGGGCTTCCGCTCGACGACTGGCTGCGGACCCTGCCGGTCGAGGATATCCGCAGCGGCCTGCTCGCCATTCGCGGCATCGGTCCGTGGACGATCAACTACGCCCTGCTGCGCGGCTTCGGCTGGCTCGACGCTTCGCTGCACGGCGACGTCGCGGTGCGGCGCGGATTGCGGCTGCTGCTCGGCAGGGCGGAGCCGGTCGGCGAGGCCGAAACGCGGCAATGGCTCGAAGCCTTCGCTCCGTGGCGTGCGCTGGTGGCGGCGCATTTGTGGACGGTGAAGGCGGAAGGCTGAAGCCGTCGACCATCTACGGCTATGCGTCCTGGTACCATGAACAAGCTCGCCCCTGCCATCGAGGCTGCGGTGAAGATTCCGCTGCTGCACATTGCCGATCCGATCGCGGCAGCGATCCGCAAGGCCGGCTTGTCCTGTATCGGCCTGCTCGGCACGCGCTTCACGATGGAGCAGGCCTTCTATCGCGGCCGCCTGGAGGAGCGCCATGGCATCGAAGTGCTCATCCCCGAGCAGAACGACATCGATGTCGTGCATCGCGTGATCTACGAGGAACTCTGCCTTGGCCGGGTTGAGGATGCCTCACGGAAGGCATACCAGGGCGTGATGGCACGTCTCGTCGAGCGCGGTGCACAAGGAATCATTCTGGGATGCACCGAGATTTCGATGCTGGTGGGTGCGCAGGACGCGGCCGTTCCGCTGTTCGACACCACGGCGATCCATGCGGGCGCAGCGGTGGCGGAAGCCTTGGATGATGCACGGATGGTGTCTTGACTGCCCCCTGCGCTGCGATGGGTGTTCGCTCAATGGCTGGCGAACACCGCAGTCTTGCCTTGGGCGTCGAAGCTCACCACATCATAGTGGTCGGCCGGGTAGGGGCCTTCCATGCCGGGCGAGCCGAGCGGCATGCCGGGTGCCGAGATGCCGGTGATGGCGGGTTTGTCGGTCAGCATGCGCTTGACGTCGGCGGCCGGCACGTGGCCTTCGACGACGTAGCCGCCGACTTGGGCCGTGTGGCAGGAACCCAGCGCGCGCGGCACGCCGGCCTGGCGCTTGACCTGGTCCATTTCCTGGGAGATGACTTCCTTCACCTTGAAGCCGTTTTCGCGCATGTGATCGGCCCATTTGCCGCAACAGCCGCAGTGCGGGTCCTTGAACATCGTGACTTCGTCGTCGGCCGCGGCAGCGGTGCCGATGGCGCCCAGGCCGAGCAGGGCGGCGCCGAGCAGGGCGAACAGGGAGGAACGGACGGGATTCATGTTGCAGCTCCTGTGTGGGAGGGGGGAACGCTGCCTGCCGCGGCGGTGGCGCGCGGCAGCGTGAGGGTGAAACGGGTCTGGCCATCGGCCGAGGCGGCGCGGATGTCGCCGCCGTGGGCGAGCACGATGGAGCGGGTGATCGCCAGCCCCAGGCCGGCGCCTTCGCCCTTGCGGGCGCGTTCGTCACTGGCGCGGTGGAAGCGGTCGAAGATGCGCTCCAGCTGGTCGGACGGAATGGGGTCGCCGGGGTTGGATACGGACAAGGTGGCCATTCCATCGGCGGCTTCGTCCGCGTCGCGGATGTCGATGCCGATGGTGCTGCCGGCCGGCGTGTGGCGCAGGGCGTTGGACAGCAGGTTGGACAGCGCGCGCCGCAGCATCAGCCGGTCGCCGGTGACGCGCGCCTGGCCGGCCAGCGTGATCTTCACGCCGCGGTCCTCGGCCAGGGCTTCGTAGAATTCGATCAGCGCGCGCGCCTCGTCGTCGAGCTGCACGGTCTCGACCGGGCGCGGCAGGCGGCCGTTCTCGGCCTGGGCGAGGAACAGCATGTCGCCGACCATGCGCGCGATGCGCTCGAATTCTTCGAGGTTCGACGCCAGCACTTCGCGGTAGGCCTCGCTGCTGCGCGCGCGTGATAGCGCCACTTCGGTCTGCGTCATCAGGTTGGAGATCGGCGTGCGCAGTTCGTGCGCGATGTCGGCGGAGAAGTCCGACAGCCGGGTGAAGGAGGCTTCGAGCCGCGCCAGCATGCCGTTGAAGGCGTCGACGAAGTCGCGCACCTCGGCCGGCGCGCCGGCTTCGTCCAGCCGTAGCGACAGGCCGTCGGCCGATAGCCGGCGGGCGGTCGTCGTCACCCGCCGCAGCGGCGCCAGGCCGCGGTGCGCGGCCAGCCAGCCGAGCAGCGCGGCGGCCAGCGCCGCGGCCGAGATGCCGAGCCACAGCCCGCGCCGCACCTCGTCCAGGAAGTGCGCATGGTGCGAGATGTCCAGCGCCACCGCCACGCGCAGCGGCTCGCCGCCGGCGGCGTCCGGCGCCAGCCCGATCTCGCGGCCGATGAATTCCCGCCCGGCTTCGTGCCAGGTTTCGCCGCCTTCGTTCAGCGCTACGCCCGCGCGCTGCGCGGCGGTGAATGCCTGGGGCTGGATCGCATGCAGCACGCTGCCGTCGGCTGTCTGCAGCAGCAGGCCGACCATGTGCTGGCCGGCGAAGGCGGCGTCGAGGTGCTGTTCCGGTTCGGCACCGGCTTCGCGCACCAGGTTGCCGACCAGGGTCAGCTTGGCCGCCAGCTCGTGCGCGTCGAGTTCGTCGAAATGGCGTTCGACCGCGCGCCCGAGCACGATGCCGACGACGATCAGCAGGCCGGCGGTGAGCAGCGCGAACAGCAGCGCGAGGCGGGCGGTCAGCGACAGCGGCATCGTTCAGCGCTCCGCCGCATCGCCGGCGTCGCCCGCGTCACAAACGTAGCCCATGCCGCGCACGGTGCGGATCAGCTTCGGCTCGAAGGCGTCGTCCACCTTGGCGCGCAGGCGGCGCACCGCGACTTCGACGACGTTGGTGTCGCTGTCGAAGTTCATGTCCCACACCTGCGAGGCGATCAGCGAGCGTGGCAGCACTTCGCCGCGGCGCCGCAGCAGCAGTTCGAGCAGGGCGAATTCCTTGGCGGTCAGGTCGATGCGCTGGCCGGCGCGCTGCGCGCGGCGGCGCAGCAGGTCGAGTTCGAGATCGGCGGCGCGCAGTATCTCGGGCTCCTTGCTGCGGCCGCGGCGCAGCAGCGTGCGCACGCGGGCGAGCAGTTCGGAGAAGGCGAAGGGCTTGACCAGGTAGTCGTCGGCGCCGAGTTCGAGCCCGCGCACGCGGTCTTCCACGCTGTCGCGCGCGGTCAGGAACAGCACCGGCATCTCGCGTCCGCCGCTGCGCAGCGTCTGCAGCACGCCCCAGCCGTCCAGCCCCGGCAGCATCACGTCGAGCACGATCAGGTCGTAGTCGCCGCTGAGCGCAAGGTGCAGGCCGTCCGGTCCGTTGCGGGCGAGGTCGACGACGAAGCCTGCTTCGGCCAAACCTTGGCGCAGGTAGTCGCCGGTCTTGGGTTCGTCTTCGACGATCAGGATCTTCATCGGGTCGGTGTTGCGCTGGGCTTGCGGTGTCGCTGGAACTGAGGCGCATTGTGCCCTGTGTGGCGCCGCGCGGGCCGCAGATTACAGAGATGTAATCCTGGCGTCAGTCTGTCGACGGCGGTGGCGGGGCACCATCGCTTCATCCCCCGCATTCCACACCGTCCAACGGAGAGACCGACATGGCCAAGGCGCTGCACCCTTCCGCACTTCATCCCTCCACGCTGCGCATTTCCCTGCTGGCGTCCGTGCTGATACTCGCCGCGCCCGCCGTCGCGCTGGCCCAGGCGGGGCACGACCACCACGGCGGCCACGGCGCGGCCGCCACCGCAACGCAGGCGGACGACCATTCCGAAGGCACGGTGCGCAAGGTGGATGCCGCCGCCGGCAGGATCACGATCGCCCACGGTCCTCTGCCGCGGCTGGATATGCAGCCGATGACGATGGTGTTCGGTGTCACCGATGCGGCGATGCTCGAAGGCGTGAAGGCAGGAGATCGTGTGCGCTTCATCGCCGACAAGGTCGACGGCAAGCTCGTCGTGATCGAGCTGGAGCCCTTGCGCTGAGTGTCCGCCATGTCCAGCTTCATCCCCGCCTCGATGCCGAAGCGGCAATGCACTCCTGCCGCCAATGGCTTGGCCTTTCTTGCGCCGGACTCTCGTGGCTCGTGCGAGCGGAGCCTGCAATGAGCCTGCCGGGACTGTCCCGCTCGATCGTCCGCGCCGGCTTGCGGGTCGGCGCCGTGGCCTGCGTGGCCGTGGCGGCATCGGTGCTGCCGGTGCCGTCGTCCGCCGCGGATGCCGGGGCGGGCGCCGAAGCCGTGCTGGGTGCGGAGCCGCGCGGGCTGATCGACCATGCGCGCGAGCACAGCCCGGCCTACGCGGCCGACCGCGCCGAGGCCGAGGCGGCGCAGGCGCGCATCGAGTCGGCCGGCGCCTTGCCGGACCCGCGCTTCGAACTCGAACTGATGGATTTCACCAACACCATGAACGGCCGTTCGGCCTCGCTGCTGCCGGAACGCGTCGGCGAGACGCGCTACCGCGTGGTGCAGCCGCTGCCGGGCTGGGGCAAGCGCGAACTCGACCGCCAGGCGGCCGAGGCGCGGGCGCGGCAGGCCGGCGCGCTGCGCGATGCCGGCTGGAGCGAGCGCGTGGCGGCGATCGAGGCGGCGTGGCTGCGCTACTACGCGGCCGACCGCGAGCTTGCGCTGGCGCGCGATGCCCTGGCGCTGATGCAGGAACTGGAAACCCTGGCGCTGGCCCGCTACCGGCTCGGCCTGCTGCCGCAGCAGGCGGTGCTGCGCGCGCAGCGCGAGATCACCGAGCAGCGCCTGCAGTTGCTGGCGCGGGAGCGCGCCCGCAGCGGCGCGGTGGCGGCGCTGAACGGCCTGCTGTCGCGCCGGCCCGATGCGCCGCTGGCGGTGCCGGCCGAACCCGGCCCGCTGCCGGACCTGCGCGATGCAGCCGAACGCTTCGAGCGCGCGCGCAGCCGCAACCCCGAGGTGATGGCCGCGGCGGAAGGCGTCGGCCTGGCCCATGCCGAGCGGGACCGCACCCGGCGCGAGCGCTTGCCGGACTTCGGCATCGGCCTCACCCACAACCGGCCCGACGATGGGCGTTCGTCCTGGGATCTGATGTTCGAGGTGACGATTCCCTTGCAGCAGGGCAGCCGGCGTGCCCGTGAATACGAAGCCGAGCGCATGCTCGCCGCCGCCCAGGCGCGGCGCGAAGCCACCGCCGACGAAGCCGCCGGCCGGCTGGGCGCGGCGTGGGCCGCCTATACCGGCGGACGGGATGGCCTGCGCCTGCTGCGCGACAGCCTGGTGCCGCAGGCCGCCGCCACGCGCGACGCGGCGCGCAGCGCGCTGGCCGGCGGGCAGGTGGATTTCGACAGCGTGCTCGAAGCCGAGCGGCAACTGATCGCGGTGCGCGAGCAAGTGCTGCAGGCCGAAATCGAAGCCCGCCTGGCCCTGAGCGAAATCGAGAAATTGTCGGGAGAAATCAAGTGAACAGGACGGGGTGGCTTGCCGCGCTGGTGTTGCTCGGCGCGCTGGCGGCAGGTGCCGGCTACTGGGCGGGGAGCCGCCAGGCGCCGCATGGCGGTGCCGTGGCGGAAGGCCCTGGGCAGACAGCCCACGGCAGTGGGGCGGCAGGGACGCAGGCGGCCGGCCAGGGGCGCCAGATCCTGTACTACCGCAACCCGATGGGCCTGCCGGACACTTCGCCGGTGCCCAAGAAGGATTCGATGGGCATGGACTACATCCCGGTCTATGCGGGCGAGGAACCGGGCGGCGAAGGCGTGGTGAAGGTCAGCCCGGCGCGGGTGCAGACGCTGGGGGTGAAGACCGCGGCGGTGGAGATGCGGCTGCTGGCCCAGCCGGTGCGCGCGAGCGGCCGTGTCGAGGTCGACGAGCGTGCGCAGGCGGTCGTCGCGCCGCGCTTCGACGGCTGGATCGAGCGCCTGCACGTCAGGGCCACCGGCGACGTGGTGCGCCGCGGCCAGCCGCTGTTCTCCGCCTACAGCCCGGAACTGCAGTCGGCGGGCGAGGAATTGCGCATCGCCGAGCGCCTGCGGCGCGAAAGCGCCGCCGACCCGCAGGCTGCCGAGGCCGCCGCGCGCCTGGCCGAGGCGACGCGGGCACGCCTGCGCAACCTGCAGGTGGCGGAGCAGACCGGTGCGCGCCAGACCCTGCACGCACCGATCAATGGCGTCGTGCTGGAAAAGGCGGCGGTCGAGGGCGCGCGCTTCGCCGCTGGCGAGGCGCTGTTCCGCATCGCCGATCTGTCCAGGGTGTGGGTGATCGCCGACGTGTTCGAGCGCGATCTGGCGCAACTGCGGGTCGGCCAGCCTGCGCAGCTCGTGTTCGATGCCTTCCCGGGGCGGAGTTTCGAGGCGCGGGTCGCCTACCTGTACCCGACGCTGGACACGGCCACGCGCAGCACGCAGGTGAGGCTGGAACTGGACAACCCCGACGGCGCGCTGCGGCCCGGCATGTTCGCCCGCGTCGAAGTCATGACCGGCGGCGATGCGCCGCGCATAGCCGTGCCGGCATCGGCCGTCATCGACGACGGCGACCGCCAGGTGGTGCTGGTCGCGCTCGGCGAAGGGCGCTTCGCGCCGCGGCCGGTGCGCCTGGGCGTGCGCGGCGGCGATTTCGCCGAAGTGCTCGACGGCGTGCGGGAGGGCGAGCGGGTGGTGGTCTCCGCCAGCTTCCTGATCGATTCCGAGAGCCAGTTGCGCGCAGCGCTGTCGAACCTCGCCGATGCCGAGGAGGGGGGCGAAGGTGGCGAGGCCGGTGCGCCGCCTGCCTACGATGCTGAAGGCAGCTTCGAGGACTTCGACGCCGAAACCGGCAGCGCCATGCTGAGCCACGGCGAGATTCCGGCGCTGAAGTGGCCGTCGATGACGATGGAATTCGGCCTCGAATCGCCTGACCTCGTGCATGGCCTGGTGCCGGGCACGCCGATCCGCTTCCGTTTCGAGGAGCGAGGGCCGGGCGAATATGTCGTCACCCGCATCGAGCCTCTCGGCGCCTCGCCGGCGCCGGGCGCGGTGGAGCATCGCCATGACTGATCCGGCACGGGAGCCCGCCGGCGGCCGCGCGGGAGCCGGCGACTACATGGAAGGCAGGCGGGCGGAGGGCGGCCTGCTGGGCGGGCTGATCGAGGCTTCGGCGCGCAACGTCTTCCTGGTACTGCTGGCGACGTTGTTCCTGATCGGCGGCGGGCTGTACGCGATCAAGCACACGCCGCTCGACGCCTTGCCCGACCTGTCCGACGTGCAGGTCATCGTCTATACCGACTTCCCCGGACAGGCGCCGCAGGTGGTGGAAGACCAGGTCACCTATCCGCTCACCACCTCGCTGCTGGCGGTGCCGCGCGCGCGGGTGGTGCGCGGCTTCTCGATGTTCGGCGCGTCCTACGTCTATGTGATCTTCGAGGACGGCACCGACATCTACTGGGCGCGCTCGCGGGTGCTGGAATACCTCAGTACCGCGGCGGCGCGACTGCCGCAGGGCGTGGCGCCGCAGATCGGGCCGGACGCGACCGGCGTGGGCTGGGTCTACCAGTACGCCGTCACCGGCCGCGACATGTCGCTGGCCGACACGCGCAGCCTGCAGGACTGGTATCTGCGCTACCAGTTGACCCAGGCCGAGGGCGTGGCCGAGGTGGCGAGCGTCGGCGGCTTCGTGCGCGAATACCAGGTCACGGTCGACCCGTTCCGGCTGGCGGGCTACGGCATCGCCCTCGACGACGTGACGCGCGCGATCCGCGAGTCGAACCGGGACGTGGGCGGGCGCGTCATCGAGCTGGCCGAGAAGGAATACATGGTGCGCGGGCGCGGCTATCTGCGCGGCGCCGAGGACATCGGCGGCATCGTGCTGAAGGTGGAGAACGGCACGCCGGTACGCATCGCCGACGTCGGCCGCGTCGAGCAGGTGGCGGCCGAGCGGCGTGGCCTGGCCGAGCTGAACGGCGAAGGCGAAGTGGCGTCCGGCATCGTCATGGCGCGCTTCGGCGAGAACGCGCTGGACGTGATCGGCGCGGTCAAGGCCAAGCTGGCCCAGATCGCCCCCGGCCTGCCGGAAGGGGCGGAGGTGGTGCCGGTGTACGACCGCTCGACGCTGATCGGGCGCGCGATCGACAACCTGACGTGGACGCTGCTGGAAGAAAGCCTGATCGTCGCCGCGGTGTGCATCGTCTTCCTGCTGCACGTGCGCAGCGCGCTGGTGGCGATCGTGACGCTGCCGCTGGGCATCCTGGTGGCCTTCATCGGCATGCAGGCGCTGGGCATCGGCTCCAACATCATGAGCCTGGGCGGCATCGCGATCGCCATCGGCGCGATGGTCGATGCCTCCGTCGTCATGATCGAGAACGCGCACAAGCGCCTGGAGACGCTGGGCGCGGACGCCAGCGGAGCCGAACGGCGGGCGACGCTGATCGGCGCCTGCCGCGAAGTGGGGCCGGCGCTGTTCTTTTCGCTGCTGATCATCACCGTCTCCTTCCTGCCGGTGTTCACGCTCGAAGGCCAGGAGGGGCGGCTGTTCGCGCCGCTGGCGTGGACCAAGACGCTGGCGATGGCCGGCGCCGCGGTGCTGTCGGTGACGCTGGTGCCGGTGCTGATGCTGCTCTTCGTGCGCGGCCGCATCGTGCCCGAGCACCGCAACCCGATCAACCGCGCGCTGGGGGCGGCCTACCGGCCGCTGATCGCGCTGGTGATGCGCTTCAGGCTGACGACCCTGGTGCTTGCGCTGCTTGCGCTGGGGCTGACGCTGATCCCCGCGCGCCAGATCGGCAGCGAGTTCATGCCGACGCTGAACGAAGGCGCCATCTTCTACATGCCGGCGGCGCTGCCCGGCATGTCGGTGACCGAGGCCGGGCGCCTGCTCGCCACCACCAACCGCATCATCAAGACCTTTCCCGAAGTCGAGTCGGTGTACGGCAAGGCCGGCCGCGCCAACACCGCGACCGACCCGGCGCCGCTGGAAATGTTCGAGACCGTGATCAACCTCAAGCCCGAAGCCGAATGGCGCCCGGGCATGACGGTGGACGCGCTGATCGCCGAGATGGACGCGGCGCTGAAATTCCCCGGCCTGGCCAATTCATGGACGATGCCGATCAAGGCCCGCATCGACATGCTGTCCACCGGCATCCGCACGCCGGTCGGTGTGAAGGTGTTCGGCACCGACCTGGAAACCCTGGAACGGGTGGCGAAGGAGGTCGAGGCGGCGGTGCGCGCGCTGCCCGGCACCAGCAGCGCCTACGCCGAGCGCGTCGCTGGCGGCTACTACGTCGACATCGAGCCGCGCCGCGATCAGCTGGCACGCCACGGCCTGACCATCGACCGCCTGCAGGAGACACTCGCCACCGCGCTCGGCGGCGAGCGCGTGACGACGACGGTGGAAGGGCTGGAGCGCTACGACGTCAGCGTGCGCTACCCGCGCGCGCTGCGCGACGACCCGCAGCGTGTCGCCGCCAGCGTGCTGGTGCCGACCGCCAGCGGCGCGGTGCCGCTGGGCCAGCTTGCCGACGTGCGCATCGTGCGCGGCGCGGCGTCGGTGCGTACCGAGAACGCGATGCTGGCCGCCTACGTGTATGTGGACACGCGCGAGACCGACCTCGGCGCCTTCGTCGCCCGCGCCCGGCAGGCGGTGGCCGAGCAGGTGCAGTTCCCGCCGGGCTACTACGCTACCTGGAGCGGCCAGTTCGAGAACATGGAGCGTGCCGGCGAACGGCTCGCCATCGTTGGCCCGCTGACGCTGGCGCTGATCTTCGTGCTGCTGTACCTGAACTTCCGCCGCCTGGCCGAGACGCTGATCGTGATGCTGTCGGTGCCTTTCGCGCTGATCGGCGGCGTATGGCTGATGTGGTGGCTGGACTACCAGATGAGCGTCGCGGTAGCGGTCGGCTTCATCGCGCTGGCCGGCGTCGCCGCCGAAACCGGCGTGATCATGCTGATCTATCTCGACCAGGCATGGAAGCGAGTGCTTGCCGCCTGCGCCGCCGAGGGGCGATCGCCCACTGCCGCCGAACTGCATGCGGCGGTGATGGAAGGCGCGGCCGGCCGCGTGCGGCCGAAGATGATGACGGTGCTGACCATCGTCGTCGGCCTGCTGCCGGTGATGTGGGGCACCGGGGTGGGCAGCGAGGTCATGCGCCGGATCGCCGCGCCGATGGTGGGGGGCATGGTGTCGTCGACGGTGCTGACGCTGGCGGTGATTCCGGTGCTGTTCGTGCTGGCGAAGCAGCGGGAGTTGCGGCGGGCGGAGGGCGGACAGGCGGCGCGGGTCTGAGCTTGGTGGTTGCCTCCGTGGCGAACATCAAACGGACGATCCCTTGGGGAGGCCGCTGTTCGGCCTCAGCTGTCACTGGTCTGATCGGTGAAGTCAGGCAGTAATGTGTTGCTCACAGCCTCTGAGCTTGCTGTCGATCGCGAGGTTGAACATGGCGAGGTCACGCATCGCGTGCGCGTTTTGCAGATGGATACGGATGGCCCAGATGTCTTTGGGCTTGAGCGGCGCCTTCTGGCCAACCAGCTTTCCCTTGTTCCAGGCTCTACGTCGGCGGATTGCAACGCATGGCGCTTACCGCGCGTCCTCAGTGTCTTGGCCAGCTCCAGATCGCGGGAACATCCCGGGCGTGGTGGAGGACGCGCGCAACGGTGATCCCATCGCCCTCAACGAAATAAAACAGGATGTAGGGCGTTGACGTCGGCCAACTGCGCAGGCCGACCGCCAGTTCGTCCCGAGCCCGGCCCATTTTTGGCTGCAAGAGCAGTGTTCGCGAATCGTTTCGGATCTGATCGAGTAGCCGGTCGGCGGACTCGACGCTGTCCTCGGCGATGAACAGCCAAGCCTCAAGCAAATCGTTTTCCGCACTGGCGGAATGTCGAACCTTGCTCACGCCGTCGCTACGCCGGCCGCCGAGCTGCCAGTGTTGCCCGGCCGCGTTGCTTGATTTCGTTGATGTCGAGCTCGCGCACCCGGCCCGCCTCGATGTCGGCGACGCCTTGGGCGATGTCGGCTTTCAGGCTGGCCAGGTTCGCCGCCTGCACGCCCTGGTAGGCCTCGAACAATCGCAATGCTTCGCGGATGACTTCACTCGCAGAGCTATAGAGGCCAGATTCGACGTGCTGGCGCACCCGGTTTTCCAGCTCTGGTGGTAAAGAGACGTTGAGGGACATGGCGTACTCCAGGCAATGTCAAGTAATGGCATAGTTTGCCACTAAACCGACTGCCTGTGTGCTTGGCAGCGCGTTCGCGCCGCCTCGACGATCCACGCTTTGTTGGGCTAGCCGGTGCGCTGTGCGTACGAACATGTACCGAAGCCCTTCCAGCGCAGAAGTCCCAGTTCGCGGGATGGCAAGTGAGCGACAGATTTCTGCCGCATTGCGGCTGCACTGGCAGCGGCTGGCGAATGGCAGCTGAGGTCGAGAACCTGTCGCATGACATTTACCCAGCCTCGGCCTCATTATTTCTCTTCAGCAGATTTCACCTTTTTCGTCGGGTGACCGAGTCATCGGTTTATGCAGCCCTCGTCGGCCGCTGGCTCCGACGAGGGCTATTGAACCCTCACCCCAGCGAATCGAGCGCCCGCTCCAGATTACCCACCGCGCGGTCGATGTCGCCCAGCTTGTCGAGGCCGAACAGGCCGATGCGGAAGGTCTTGAAATCCGCCGGTTCATCGCATTGCAGCGGCACGCCGGCGGCGGTCTGCAGACCGGCGGCGATGAACTTGGCGCCGCTCTTGATGCCGTCGTCCTCGGTGTAGCTGACGACCACGCCCGGGGCCTGGAAGCCTTCGGCGGCGACGCTGCGGATGCCGCGCGATTGCAGCAGTGCGCGCACGCGGCGGCCCAGTTCCCATTGTGCGTCCCTGGCCTTGTCGAAGCCGAAGGCTTCGGTTTCCTTCATCCTGTCGCGCATGGCGGCGAGCGCGTCGGTCGGCAGCGTGGCGTGGTAGGCGTGGCCGCCGGCCTCGTAGGCTTCCATGATCTGCAGCCACTTCTTCAGGTCGGCGGCGAAGCTGGTGCTGGTGGTGGCGTCGATGCGCTCGCGCGCGGTGGCGTTGAGCATCACCATCGCCGCGCAGGGCGAACTGCTCCAGCCCTTTTGCGGCGCGCTGATCAGGATGTCGACGCCGCAGGCCTGCATGTCCACCCACACGGCGCCGGAGGCGATGCTGTCGAGCACGAACAGGCCGCCGTGTTCATGCACCGCGTCGGCCACTGCGCGCAGGTAGTCGTCGGGCAGGATCATGCCGGCGGCGGTTTCGACGTGCGGCGCGAAGACCAGGTCGGGGCGGTGCTGGCGGATGGCGGCGACGACTTCGTCGATCGGCGCGGGGGCGAAGGGGGCCTGCGAGCCGGTGCCGATCTGGCGGGCCTTGAGGACGATCGATTCGGACGGGATGCCGCCCATTTCGAAGATCTGCGTCCAGCGGAAGCTGAACCAGCCGTTGCGGATCACCAGCGTCTTCTTGCCGGTGGCGAACTGGCGTGCCACGGCCTCCATGCCGAACGAGCCGCCGCCGGGCACGAGCGCGACCGAGCTGGCGTTGTAGACCTTCTTCAGCGTCGCCGAGATGTCGCGCATCACGCCCTGGAAGGCCTTGGACATGTGGTTCAGCGAACGATCGGTGAACACCACCGAGTATTCGAGCAGGCCATCGGGGTCGACGTCGGGCAGCAGTCCGGGCATTGTCATCTCCATTCGTGTGCGGGGGCGCCGGGTGTCTCCACCGGGCGGGCTGCAGGCGGTGCGCCTGCGGGAAACGACCGATTGTAGCCGAATGCGCGTGAGGGCTCAGAGGGAGGCGTCGTGCAGATGGCAGGCGGCACGATGGCCGGGGGCGGTCTCGCGCAGCACGGGGCGTTCCTCGCGGCAGCGGGCGAAGGCGTGCGGGCAGCGCGGGTGGAAATGGCAGCCGGAGGGCGGCGACAGCGGCGAGGGCAGTTCGCCGCGGATGGCGACGAAGCGTTTCTTCCCGGCCTTCAGCGTCGGCGCATCGGCGATCAGGGCCTGGGTGTAGGGGTGTGCCGGCGAGGTGAACAGTTCGTCCGCCGGGGCGCTTTCGACGATGCGGCCGAGGTACAGGATGGCGACGCGTTCGCACAGGTGGCGCACCACGCCGAGGTCGTGGCTGATGAACAGGTAGGTCAGGCCGAGGCGGTCGCGCAGTTCGCCGAACAGGTTCAGCACCTGGGCCTGCACCGACACGTCCAGCGCCGCCACCGGCTCGTCGCAGATCAGCAGTTCGGGCTTCACCGCCAGCGCGCGGGCGATGCCGATGCGGGCGCGCTGGCCGCCCGAGAACTGGTGCGGAAAGCGGCTCGCCGCGCCGGGGTCGAGGCCGACCCGGCGCAGCAGGCCGGCGACGTAGTCCGCCTGCTCGCGGCGGGCGATCAGCCCGTGGGTGCGCGGCGCTTCGGCGATCAGCTCGGCCACCCTCATGCGCGGGTTCAGCGACGCGGACGGGTCCTGGAAGACCATCTGGATGCCGTGGGCGGCCATCGGCGCGGCCGCGATTTCCTCGCCATGCCACAGGCGGCGGCCCTGATCCGGCCGCAGCAGGCCGGCGGCGACGCGGCCGAGGGTGGATTTGCCACTGCCGGATTCGCCGACCAGGCCGAGCACTTCGCCGGCAGTGATTTCCACGTCGACGCCGTCCAGCGCGTGCACCCGCGCGGGCGGCGGCAGCCAGCCCAGGCGCATGCCGAGCCGTTCGAGCCAGTCCGGCCGCGGGCCGAAGTGCTTGTGGATGCCATGCAGGGCGAGCAGCGGCGGGGTGTTCATGGCCGTGCTCCGATGTCTGCGGCGGGGGCGGTCAGCGATGCGCCGGGCGGCAGCGGATGCCAGCACAGCACTTCTTGCCCGGCCGCCGTGGCAACGCGCGGCGGCGTCTGCATGCAGCGTTCGTCGGCGCGCGGGCAGCGCGGATGGAAGGCACAGCCAACCGGCAGCGCCGACAGCGGCGGCGCGCTGCCGGGAATCTGGCGTAGCGGCTCGCCGCGCCGGTGGCCGCGCGCCAGCGCGGCGGCGGGCGTGGCGTCGAGCAGGCCGCGGGTGTAGGGGTGGGCAGGGCGTTCCAGCACCTGCGCGGTGCTGCCCTGCTCGACGATGCGGCCGGCGTACATCACGCAGACGCGGTCGGCCAGCCCGGCCACGACCGACAGGTCGTGGGTGATCCAGATCAGCCCGGTGCCGGCTTCGCGGCACAGGGTCTGCATTTCGTACAGGATCTGCGCCTGGATGGTGACGTCGAGCGCGGTGGTGGGTTCGTCGGCGATGATCAGGTCGGGCTGGTTGAGCAGTGCGATGGCGATCGCCACGCGCTGGCGCATGCCGCCGGAGAGCTGGTGCGGGTAGCTGCGCAGGCGCTCGGTGGCGGCCGGGATGCCGACGCGTTCAAGGGCGTCGAGCGCGCGCGCCAGCGCCTCGGCGCGGCCGACGCGGCGGTGCGCGAGCACGGTCTCGACCATCTGGGTGTCGATGCGCAGCACCGGGTTCAGCGTCAGCATCGGGTCCTGGAAGATCATCGCGATGCGGTCGCCGCGCAGCGCGCGCCAGGCTTTCGGCGGCAGGCCGCGCAGCTCGCGGCCGTGCAGGCGCACCGAGCCGCCGGCGACGTAGCCGGGCGGGTCGACCAGGTCGATCAGCGAGTAGCCGGTCATCGACTTGCCGCAGCCGGATTCGCCGACCAGCCCGAGCACCTCGCCCGCCGCCAGTTCGAAGCCGACGTCGTCGACCGCGGTCACTTCGCCGCCGCGGCTGCGGAAGCGGGTGCTGAGGTGTTCGACGCGCAGCAGCGGCTCGGTGCCGCCGGCGGTGGAGGGCGGGATCGGCGTCATTGCGATTGCAGGCGCGGGTTGAGGATTTCGCGCAGGCGGTCGGCGACCAGGTTGAGCGCGACGATGGCGAGCAGCAGCGCCACGCCGGGGAACACGCTCATCCAGTAGCGGCCGGAATACAGGTACTGGAAGCCGTTGGCGATCAGCAGGCCGAGCGAAGGTTCGGTGACCGGCAGGCCGAGGCCGAGGAAGGACAGCGTGGCTTCCAGCGCGATCGCCGCCGCCACTTGCAGCGCGGCGACGACGATGAGCGGCGGCAGGCAGTTGGGCAGCAGGTGGCGGAACAGGATGCGCGGCGTGGACAGCCCCAGCAGGCGGGCCGCCTCGATGTATTCCCGCCGGCCTTCGACCAGTGCCGCGCCGCGCGTGGTACGGGCGTAGTAGGCCCATTGCGAGGCCACCAGGGCGATGACGATCTTGTCCGTGCCCTGGCCGAACAGCGCCAGCAGGATCATCGCGGTGAGGATCGCCGGGAAGGACATCTGGATGTCCACCGCGCGCATCACGAAGGCATCCAGCCGCCCGCCGGCGTAGCCCGCCACCAGCCCGAGCGACATGCCCAGCGCCAGCGCCAGCAGCGTGGCGCTGAAGCCGACCGCGACGCTGATGCGCAGGCCGTAGAGGATGGCCGACAGCATGTCGCGGCCCTGGCCGTCGGTGCCGAGCAGGTAGTGCAGGCTGCCGTCGGCGCTGGCGCTGCCCGGCGGCAGGCGCGAGTCCATGATGTCGAGCTGCGACAGGTCGTAGGGGTCCTGCGGCGCGATCCAGGGCGCGGCCAGCGCCGCGGCGACGATCACCATCAGCAGCGCCAGCCCGGCGAGCGCGAGCGGGCTGTCGGCGTAGGCGCGGGCCAGCGCGCGCCAGCCGCCGGCGGCCGGGGTGAAGGCAGCAGCGGCAGCCGTCATCGCGCAGCCCTCATGCCGCCTGCCCGCCGGCGAGGCGCACGCGCGGATCGAGCGCGGCGTAGATGAGATCGGCCACCAGGCTGATCAGCGTGTAGATGAACACGATCAGCAGCAGGTAGGCGACCACCACCGGCCGGTCGAGCTGGCCGATGGAATCCAGCAGCAGCTTGCCGATGCCGGGCCAGGCGAAGATGGATTCGGTGACGACCGAGAACGCGATCAGCGTGCCGAACTCCAGGCCGGCCACGGTGACGACCGGGATCATGATGTTCTTCAGCACATGCACGCCGACCACGCGGCGGGGCGGCAGGCCCTTGGCGCGGGCGAAGCGCACGTAGTCCTGCAGCAGCGCCTCGCGGGTGCCGCTCTGCGTCAGGCGGATCATCAGCGCGAGCTTGAACAGCGCCAGGTTGAGCGCCGGCAGCAGCAGATGGCGCCAGCCATCGGGGGCCAGCAGCGACCATTCGAGGCCGAGGAATTCGCGCGTCGGCCCGCGCCCGCCGGACGGCAGCCAGCCCAGATGCACCGAGAACACCATGATCAGCATCAGCCCGACCCAGAAGGTCGGCAGCGAGAAGCCCAGGATCGAGCCGGCCATGATCGTGCGCCCGCCGAAGCTGTCCGGCCGCAGCCCGGCCCACAGGCCGAGCGGGATGCCGAGCAGTACCGCGATCAGCAGCGCGCTGACGGCCAGTTCCAGCGTCGCCGGCAGGCGCTGCACGATCAGTTGCAGCGCCGGCGTGCCGTGCAGGAAGGAGGTGCCGAGGTCGCCTTGCAGCGCGTTGCCGAGGAAACGCCAGTACTGCACCCACAGCGGCTGGTCCAGCCCCAGCGCCGCGGCCACGCGGGCGGTGTCGGCTGCCGTGGCCTGCGGATCGACCAGCATGTCGAGCGGGTTGCCGATGGCGTAGACGCCGACGAACACCAGCAGCGACATGACGAACAGCACCTGGGCGGTCTGCAGCAGGCGGCGCAGCAGGAACAGCGTCATGCGCCGGCTCCGCCGCTGGCACGCACGCGCCGGACCGATGCATCAACGCGCACTGCGGATCTCGTGCGCAAAGGTGAACTCGTCGATGCGCCCGTCGTAGGCGAAGCCCTTGCGCAGCCCCCAGGTGGCGAGCTGGTGGTGCGAGGGGATCACCGCCAGGTCGCCCAGCGCGACGCTGGCGGCTTCGCGGGCGAGGCGTTCGCGCTCGGCCGGTTCGACCGCGGCCAGCGCGCCGGCCACCAGTTCATCCACTTTGGGGTTGCTGTACTTGCCCCAGTTCCAGCTGCCCCAGCCGGTGTCGGGGTCGATGGTGCCGACGATGGAGCGCAGCGTGAAGTCGGTGGCGAGCGAACCCCAGCCCAGCAGCGCGAAGCTGTATTCGTGCGCGCGCGCCTTGCCGAAGTAGGTGGCGACCGGCTGGGTGTCGACCCGCGTCCTGATGCCGATGCGGTTGAGGAACTGCGCCACCGTCTGCACCACCTGATCGTCGTTGATGTAGCGGTTGTTGGTGCCGTGGATGGTCAGCGAGAAGCCGTCGGGATAGCCGGCTTCGGCGAGCAGCTTCTTCGCGCCTTCGGGGTCGTACGCTTCGACCGGGATCTGCGCGTTGTAGCCGAAGATGCCCGGCGCGTTGATGTTGGAGGCGGGCTCCGCCAGGCCTTCGAGCGTGCGCTCGACCAGTGCCTGGCGGTTGATCGCCTTGGAAATCGCCTGGCGTACGCGCAGGTCCTTCAGCGGGTTCTTGTCCAGCGGCTTGCCGTCCTTGCCGGTGACGAAGGGGCTCTGGTCGCGGAACTGGTCGAGCTGCCAGAACAGCGTGCGCCAGGTGGTGTGCTGGGCGAGCGTGACTTGCGGATTGGTCTTGAGCCGGGCGAGGTCGGCGGCGGGCACGTTCTCGATCACGTCGACGTCGCCGGCCAGCAGCGCCGACAGGCGCGGTGCGTCGGAGGCGAGGATGCGGAAGACCACCTTGTCCCATTCGGGTTTGGCGCCCCAGTAGCGCTCGTTGCGCGTGATTTCGATGCTCTCGCCCTTGCGGAAGGCGGCGAACTTGAACGGGCCGGTGCCGATCAGCGCCTTGCCGCTGTTGAAGTCTTCGGTGCCGGCGTTTTCGGCGGCCTTCTTCGATACCACGTAGATCGAGATCAGGTCGAGCGGCAGCGGGCCATAGGCCGAGGCGGTGTGCAGATGCACCGTGTGGGCGTCGATGGCTTCCTTCCTGACGATCTGCTTGGTGTAGCTGGTGAAGGGGCCGGGGCTGTTCTTGATGGTGGCGGGGCGGTCGAGCGAGAACACCACGTCCTCGGCGGTCAGCGGCGTGCCGTCGGAGAAGACGACGCCCTGGCGCAGCTTGAATTCCCAGGTGGTCGGCGACAGCGCGCGCCAGCTTTCCGCCAGCCCCGGCACCAGCTTGCCGCTGGCGTCGGACTTCACCAGGGTGTCGAAGACGTGGTCGGAAAAGGCGATGTTCGGTGCGATGTTGACGAAGTGCGGGTCGAGCGAGGTGACGTCGGACGACAGGCCGATGCGCAGGTCGGCGGCCCAGGCGGGCAGCAGCGCGCCGGCCATGGCGGCGCCGAACAGCAGGCGCGCGAGCAGGGATGGGCGGCGGGAAGGCGAAGCGTGCTGGGGCATGGATGGGTTCTCCTGGCGAGTGCGGGAAGGGCGCGCGGACGAGGTGCCGCCGCAGTCGGACGAAAGGCCGAAGGTGCCGCCATTATCCGTCGCCGATGCCATGAGCGGAACGATGAAATGCTGGTTTGCTTAGGCTGGCGCATGCATCGCCGGGCGAGTGGAATGGTGTCCGATGAGGTGTCCGATGAGGTGTCCGATGAGGTGTCTGGCCAGGTGTCTTGCGCAGGCTGACCGGTCCATGTCGTGGAGCGGGCTGCTACAGCGGCAGGTGCAGGGATACGCGCAGGCCGCCCAGCGACGGAGAGGGTGCGTAGCCGATCGTGCCGCCGTACTGCGCGACGATGTCGCCGACGATGACCAGGCCGATGCCGTGGCCCGGGCGCCGTTCGTCGCTGCGCAGGCCGGCGGTGCCGAGGCTGTGGATCATGTCCGGCGGTACGCCGGGGCCGTCGTCCTCGATGGTGCATGCCAGGGCGTCGGGGGCCTCGGCCTCGCCGGCGAGGCGCAGCACGACGCGTGAGCCTGCCCATTTGCAGGCATTGTCGAGCAGGTTGCCGAACAGCTCCAGCATGTCTTCGCGGTCGAGCGGGTAGTGGCGCTCGGGTATGTCGAGGACGATGTCGAGTGCGCGCTCGGCATGGAGCTGGCGCAGGGCCAGGGTCAGGGCCTGGAGCTGGGAGCGGGCGTCGAATCCTTCGCGGGTGGGGCCGCCGCCGGCGAGCCGGGCGCGGCGCAGTTCGCGCTCGATGGTGTCGCGCATGGTGTCGACCTGGGCCTGGATGGCCCGGGCCGAGGTTTCGGCCCCTTGCCGCTGCAGTTCGTCGGCGTGGTGCTGCAGCACGGCCAGCGGGGTCTTGAGGGCGTGCGACAGGTTGCCTACGGTGTGGCGGATGCGGCCGAGGCGCTGGGCGTGATGCTGGGCGAGGCGGTTGAGGGCGTCGAGCATCGGCTGGACTTCGCGCGGGGCCTGGCGGTCGAGGCCGGCGGCTTCGCCGCGCTCGATCCGGCGGCAGGCGGCGGCTGCGTCCTGCAGCGGGGCGAGGCCGTGCAGCAGCAGGCGGCGCTGCAGGATCAGCAACAGCAGCAGGGCGATGCCCAGGCCGGCGAGCATGCGCTGGCCGAAGCTGGCGATGGCGTCGTCGAGCAAGGAGATGTGCTGGGTGACGACGACCATGATGCCGCCGTCGGCGGACGGGAAGTGCTTGGCATAGACCAGCAGTTTCTGCCGCGCGGGGCCGTCGAGGCGGAACACGGCCTCGCCGCTGGCGTCGGGCGGCGGCAGGGCGAGCTCTTCGTCCCACAGCGAGCGCGAGCGCAGCCAGGGGCCGTCGCCTTTGCGGATCATGAAGTAGTGGCCGGACAGGGGGATCTGGTAGGCGGTGCCGGCCGAGCCCTCCGCGGCGGTTCCGGGGTCGTCGGCATCGAGCACGTGGACGTAGAGCAGGTCGGCGTCGTTCTTCAGGCGCGAAACCACGTAGTCTTCGACCAGGCGGCGGGGAAAATCCTGCAGCGCGAAGGCGAGCAGCAGGCCGGCGGCGACCAGCACCAGGGCCATTGCCAGCGACAGGCGGTTGAGCAGCGATGTCATGGCAGGAAGCGGTAGCCCTGGCCGCGCCGGGTCTCGATGCGCTCGTTGCCGAGCAGGCTGCGCAGCCGGCGCACGTAGACCTCGATGACGTTGCTGTCGTGCTCGGCACCGTGGTCGTACACATGCTCGTAGAGCCGGGTCTTGGACAGCACTTCGTCCGGATGCCGCATGAAGTAGCGCAACAGGCGGAATTCGGTGGCGGTCAGGGTCTGCTCGCCGCCGTCGTCGCCGCACAGGCACTGGCGCGCTTCGTCGAGCCGCCATCGGCCGGCGCGCAGTTCCAGCGTGGGCGCCGGGGCGCTGCGGCGCAGCAGCGCCTGCAGCCGGGCCAGCAGTTCCTCGACGTGGAAAGGCTTGCCCAGGTAGTCGTCGGCGCCGGCCTGCAGGCCTTCGACGCGCTCGGTCCAGCCGTTGCGGGCGGTGAGGATCAGCACGGGCAGGCGGCTGCCGGCCGCGCGCCATTCGCGCAGCACGTCCAGCCCCGGCTTGCCGGGCAGGCCGAGGTCGAGCACCGCGGCGTCGTAGGCTTCGGTGGCGCCGAGGTGGGCGCCGTCGATGCCGTTGCCGGCGACATCGACGGCGTAGCCCTCGTGCTCGAAGCGGCTGCGCAGCTGCCCGGCCAGATCGGGATCGTCTTCGACGACGAGCAGGCGCATGGCTTATTTCGTCTTGCGGCGCAGGATTTCGCCGCTGGCGGCGTCGATTTCGAGCTTATGCACGCGGTCGGCGTCGTCGATGATCTTCACCTCGTAGACGTAGCTGCCGCGTTCGCGGTCGAGTTCGACTTCCACGACCTGGCCGGGCTGGGCGGCGCGGCCGCGGGCGAGGATGTCTTCCATCGGCAGGATCTTGCCGCTTTCGCGCAACTGGCGGACTTCGCTGGCGCGGGCGCGGTCGTCCGAGGCGTGGGCGGTGGCAGGCTGCAGGCCGGTGGCGGCGAGCGTGGCGACGGCGAGGCCGGCGATGGCCGCGGCGACGCTGCGGCGGGCGGTGTGGGTCTGGCGGATGTTCATGATGGGCTCCTTGCGGTTTGGCTGTCCGGGATGGGACGGGCACAGTGTCGCAGGGCCTGGCTGAAGCCAGGCTGAAAGCTGCCATGCCTGTTGATGGCCTGCGGGCCTTCAGCCGATGCCGGCCTTTTTCTTCAGGCAGGCGACGTAGGCCGCGCCGTCGGGCGGGGTGCCGTTGCGCTGGGCGTTGAACAGCATTTCGCCGAGGCATTCGAGCGCATCGTGCATGGCGTCGTGGCGGTCGCCGTGGCGCGCACAGGCGGCCTCGAAGGCGGCGCGGATGCCGGGCGGCTGGTCGATGGACAACTGTTCCTCGATCGCCAGGTGCAGCGACAGGTGCAGGAAGGGGTTGATGCCGCCGTCCTCGGGGGTGAAGTCGCGATCGATGGCGTCCGGGTCTTCGACGATGGCATGGTATTCCGGGTGATGGCCGACGATGTCGGCGGCGATGGTCTCCATCGGCGTCAGCACTTCGCGTGCATGATGCTTGCGCCAGCTGTCGATGAAGAAGCGGCGAACCTGGTCGCGGCTGGGGTTGAACATTGGAGGCTCCGGCAAGTGTTCGGGATGGAATGGGGCGTATCGGCTCGTCGGCTTCGATCCGGATCGCCGGCGTCGGTTCGTCCGGGGCGGCGATGCCGTCGCCGCTCAGGCGGTCTTGTCACGGAACAGGCACAGGTCGCGCACGATGCACTGCCCGCATTTTGGACTGCGCGCGGTGCATGTGTAGCGGCCGTGCAGGATCAGCCAGTGGTGGGCGTCGAGCAGGTATTCCTTCGGCACGCGGCGCATCAAGGCTTTTTCCACTTCCACCACGTCCTTGCCGGGCGCCAGCCCGCTGCGGTTAGAAAGGCGGAAGATGTGGGTGTCGACCGCCATCACCGGCTGGCGGAACACGGTGTTGAGCACGACGTTGGCGGTCTTGCGGCCGACGCCGGGCAGGGCTTCGAGCGCGGCGCGGTCGGCCGGCACCTCGCCGCCGTGGCGTTCGAGCAGCAGGCGCGACAGCGCCAGCGTGTTCCTGGCCTTGTTGCGGAACAGGCCGATGGTCTTGATGTGTTCGGCGATGGCGGCTTCGCCCAGCGTCACCATCGCCTCGGGCGTCGGCGCGTCGGCGAACAGCTTGCGGGTGGCGAGATTGACGCTGCGGTCGGTGGCCTGGGCGGACAGCACCACCGCCACCAGCAACTGGTAGGGCGAGGCGTATTCGAGCTCGGTCCGCGGGTCCGGGTTGGCGTCGTGCAGGCGGCGGAAGAATTCGCGGATCGCCTCGCGTTTCATCAGGGCCATGGCTTCAGCCCGCTGCCGCCGGTTCGGCGTCCGTGGCGTCCTGGGCGATGGGTGCCGCAGGCGGGCGCCGGCGCGCGCGTTCCGCCAGCTTCGCATTGATCGCGTTGAAGGCGGCGATCAGGCAGCCCAGCGTGATGAAGGCGCCGGGCGGCAGCATGGCGACCAGGAAGCCGGGATAGCCGTCGCCGAACACGTTCCAGGCCGACAGCGAGGGGACGATCATCTCGATGCCGGAGAACAGCGTGCCGGCGCCGAGCAGTTCGCGGATGCCGCCGAGCAGGCCGAGCACCCACACCAGGCCGAGGCCCATCATGACGCCGTCCAGGGTGGAGCCGAGCGGATCGTTCTTGGCCGCGTAGGCTTCGACGCGCGCGAGCACGATGCAGTTGGTGACGATCAGCGGGATGAAGATGCCGAGCACCAGATAGAGGTCGTGGAAGAAGGCGTTGAAGCTCAGATCGACCACCGTCGTCAGCGCGGCGATGATCAGGATGAAGACCGGAATGCGGATCTCGTAGGGGATGTAGCTGCGCAGCGCCGAAACTGCGAGGTTGGCCAGCGCCATCACCAGGATGGTGGCCAGCCCGAGGCTGACCGCATTCACCATGCTGGTGCTGACGGCGAGGATGGGGCACAGGCCGAGCAACTGGGCGAGGCCGGTGTTCTGCTTCCACAGGCCGTTGTGGGCGAGCTCGCGGAATCGTCGGGTGTTCATGGCTGCGCTCCGAAAGTGCTGCCGGCGGGGGCGGAGAAGAGATCCTGCTGATGCGCGACGGCCCAGGCGGTGGCGCGGCCGACGGCGCCGACCACCGCGCGCGCGCTGATCGTGGCGCCGGTGCGGTAGCCGAAGGTGCCGCCGTCCTTGCGCACCGCCCAGCTCGCGGGGTCGGCGTCCCGCCAACCGGCGACGGCGAACTGGCCGATCCAGGGCATGTCCTTGCGGCGGTCCTTCTTCGGATCGATGTAGTCGCCGAGGCCGGGCGTTTCCTTGTGCGTGGTGACGCGCACGCCCGACAGCAGGCCGTTGGTGTTGATCGCGACCACCAGCGCGATGCGGCCGGCGTAGCCGTCCGGGGCGGTGGCCTCGACGATCAGCGCGACCGGCTCGCCGGCCTTGCGTGCGCGCCAGACCCTGCCGCCCTTGTCGAGGCCGAGCGCGGGGGTGGGGCCGAGCAGCACGAGGTCGTCGAGCAGGGCGTTGTCGTAGCCGTCCGGCGGCAGGATTTCGTCGATCAGGCGCATCTGCGCTTGCTGCGCCGAGGCTTCGATCATCGGCCGGGTGCGGTCGTAGGTGAAGGCCATCAGCGCGGTGAAGGCCACGGTGAAGGCCAGCATGATCGCGGACGTGCGCAGCGAGGTGCGCAGGGCGTCGCCGGGCGCGCTCATCGCCGGCCTCCGCGGTGGCCGAAGACGCGCGGCTGGGTCTTCATGTCGATCAGCGGCACGCACAGATTCATCAGCAGCACGCCGAAGGCGATGCCTTCGGGATAGGCGCCGAAGTTGCGGATGGTCCAGGCGACGAGGGCGACGCCGGCGGCGAAGATCAGCTTGCCGCGCGGCGTGGTGGCGCCGGACACCGGGTCGGTGACGATGAAGAAGGCCGCGAGCATCGCGCCGCCGCTGGCCAGATGGAACAGCGGCGAGGCGAAGCGGGCGGGATCGACCAGCCAGAACAGGCCGGACACCAGGCTCAGGGTGGCGATGAAGGCGGCCGGCATGTGCCAGGTGATGACGCGGGCGGCGAGCAGGAAGAGGCCGCCGGCGAGGTAGCCGAGCGCGATCCATTCCCAGCCGCTGCCGCCGAGGAAGCCGAAGGCCGGCCCCTGCCTGAGCACGTCGACCGGGCCGGCGCCGGCGTGCAGGCCGGTGCGCAGGGCGTCGAGCGCGGTGGCGCCGGTGAGGCCGTCGATGTCGCGCGCGCCGCCGAGGATCAGGCCGAGCTGGGTGCCGAAGTCCATCCCGCCGGCCGGCGGCCACTGCGACATCAGCGCCGGATAGGCGACGATCATCGCGCAGTAGGCCACCATCGCCGGGTTGAAGGGGTTCTGGCCGAGGCCGCCGTACAGTTGCTTGGCGATCACGATGGCGACGGTTACGCCGAGCATCGTCAACCACCACGGCGCGATCGGCGGGAAGCACAGCACCACCAGCCAGGCGCTCAGCACCGCCGACAGGTCGCTCAGCGCGATCGCCACCGGCCGCTTGCGCAAGGCCAGCACCAGCGCTTCGGCGGCGAGCGCGGTGCAGGTGGCGATGCCCAGGTTGACCAGGATGCCGGCGCCCACGGTGTGGGCGTAGGCGGCGATGCCGGGCAGCAGCGCCAGCAGCACCAGGCCCATCACGCGCTGGACGCTGGCCGGTTTGCGGATGTAGGGGGAGTGGATCATGGGGCCGGGTCTTCGGTATCGTGCGCCGCCGCCGCGGCCTTTTGCGCCTGGGCGCGGGCGAGTGCGGCGGCGATCAGGGCCTTCTTCTTGTCCGCCGCATCGCCGGGACTTGCCGCGGCCGGCGCTCCGGCGGCGGGCGTTTCTGCCGTGGCTTCTCCGGCGGCACGGGCACGGGTTTCCGCGGCCTTGGCGGCGAAGCGGGCGGCTTTTTCTTCCTTTTCCCGGTCCTGGCGGAAGTTGCGGAATTCGAAGCGTTCGCGCGCCTGGTCGGCGGCGTTCCTGTCGCGCTCGCGCGCGACGATCTCGCTCTTGGCGAAACGGTAGTAATCGACCAGCGGAATGTGCGAGGGGCAGACGTAGGCGCAGCAGCCGCATTCGATGCAGTCGAACAGGTGGTAGTCGCGCGCCTTGTCGAAGTTGCGCGCGCGGCTGAACCAGTACAGCTCGAAAGGCTGCAGTTCGGCCGGACAGGCGCGTGCGCATTCGCCGCAGCGGATGCAGGGCTGTTCGGGCGGCGGCGGCGGCATCAGCGTCGGCGAGGCGGCGATGATGCAGTTGCAGGCCTTGATCACCGGCACGTCGAGCCGCGGCAGCGCGAAACCCATCATCGGGCCGCCCATCAGCCAGCGGTCGGTGTCCGCTGCGGGCCCGGCGAGTGCCAGCAGTTCGTCGATCGGGGTGCCGATCAATACTTCCCAGTTGCCGGCATGGGCGACGTTGCCGGTGAGGGTGACGATGCGATCCACCAGCGGTTCGCCGTGGACGATGGCGCGCCATGCGGCGTGGGCGGTGCCGACGTTGAAGCATTGCACGCCGTATTCGGCGCCAAACCTGCCGTAGGGAATCTCGATGCCGGTCAGCGCGCGGATGAGCTGCTTTTCGCCGCCCATCGGGTAGAGCGCGGGCACCGGCAGGATGCTTGCCTCGTCGCCGGCATCGCGGGCGGCGGCGCGCATCGCTGCGATGGCTTCGGGCTTGTTGTCCTCGATGCCGATCAGCAATTCGCGCGCGCCGATGAGGCGGAACAGGATGCGCGCGCCGGCCAGCACCTCGGCGGCGCGTTCGCGCATCAGGCGGTCGTCGCAGGTGATCCAGGGCTCGCATTCGGCGCCGTTGAGGATCAGCGTATCGACGCCGCCGCTGCTGCCGAGCTTGACGTGGCTGGGAAAGGCGGCGCCGCCCAGGCCGACGACGCCGCAGTCGCGCAGCCAGGCCAGCGCGGCGTCGCGGCCGGCAGCGTCGATGTCGAAGGGCGTGCGCTCGATCCAGCGCTCCTCGCCGTCGGGTTCGATGACGACGCAGCGCGTCGGCAGGCCCGAAGGGTGGGCCATCGGGTAGGGAGCGAAATCGACCACGGTGCCTGAAGTCGGCGCGTGCACCGCGGTGCCGAAACCGCCTTCCGCTTCGCCGATGCGCTGGCCCTTGAGCACTTTCTGGCCGACCTCGACGCAGCAGCGCGCGGTGGTGCGCGGGCTCTGGCGCAGCGGCACGACCAGGCGCGAGGGCAGCGGCGCGCGGCGGATCGGCGTGCCGGCGGATTCGTCCTTGTGGCCTTCGGGTGCGACGCCGCCGTGGAACTTGAACAGGCGCGCGATCATGCGGCTTTCCTGATGTCGATCACCGGGTATTTCCATTTCCAGCTCTGGACGGTCTCGGCGACCGGCTCCATGGCGATGCAATCGACCGGGCAGGGCGGCAGGCAGAGTTCGCAGCCGGTGCACAGCGGCGCGACCACGGTGTGCATCTGCTTGGCGGCGCCGACGATGGCATCGACCGGGCAGGCCTGGATGCACAGCGTACAGCCGATGCAGGTCTGCTCGTCGATGACGGCGACGGCCCTGGGCTTCTCGGTGCCGTGTTCCTCGGACAGCGGCTTGAACTCGCGGCCGAGCAGGTCGGCCAGCTTGCGGACGCCTTCCTCGCCGCCCGGCGGGCACTGGTTGATGTCGGCCTCGCCGCCGGCGATCGCCTGGGCGTAGGGCTTGCAGCCGGGGTAGCCGCACTGGCCGCACTGCGTCTGCGGCAGGATGGCGTCGATCTTGTCGACCAGCGGGTCGCCTTCGACCTTGAAGCGC
>NZ_BCUG01000018.1 GCF_001591165.1 Thauera butanivorans NBRC 103042 | reverse complement strand
CCAAAAAGAAGCGGCCCGAAGGCCGCCTGAAAACTCACTTTCGTGAGATGGGGGATAAGGCGTGGCTCCTGCGTCGCCGGCTGCGGAGGGCGCCATCAAGACCTTCTACGAGCTTCTCATCGCGGTCGGAAAACTGCCCAGATCGCCCTGGTCGCTTGCATGCGCAAGCTGCTCATCACCCTTAACGCCATGGTTCGCACCAACACGCCGTGGGGCAATTCCCTTCATCTTGCTTGACTCGGAAGACGGTTACTCAGGAGAGCCCGAGCTTGTTCTCGCTGTAGCTGGCGAGCAGGTTCTTGGTCTGCTGGTAGTGATCGAGCATCATCTTGCGGGTTTTGCGCCCGATGCCCGATTCCTTGCAGCCGCCGAAGGCTGCATGCGCTGGATAAAGCGTGGTAGCAGTTGGTCCACACCCGCCCGGCCCATGCGGTAGGTCACGTTACCGTTGCAGCTCCACACCCATACGCCGGGCGAAGAGGAACACTGCGCCTCTTGGCGGGAAGGGCTGCCGCAGCTAGCGGCCGCGGGCGCGATCCTCGGCTTCCACCTCGGCCATCTCGTCGTCGTCGAACAGCCGCGACCGGGTCAGGAAGGCCTTGCCGGTACCGCCTTCCAGCGAGAAGGTGCCGCCCGTCCCTTCCACCACGTCGATGATCAATTGCGTGTGCTTCCAGTATTCGTATTGCGACGCGCTGATGTAGAACGGCACGCCGCCGATCTCGCCGAGATGGACGTCGTATGGGCCGATGGTCAGATCGGTGGGCAGGTAGCAGTTGGCGGCGCTGTTGTCGCAGCAGCCGCCGGACTGGTGGAAGATCAGTTCGGGGCCGTGCTCGGCCTTGAGCTGATCGATCAATTCGAGCGCCGCAGGTGTGGCGATGACGCGCTGGACCATGTTTTTTCCGCTCCGCAATACAAGTGTCGGGGGCAGCTGCCTGCCCCCGACCAAGCGCCCGCAAGCAGGCGCGGGAGGAGAGCCGTCTCAGAAGAACCCGAGCTTGTTCTCGCTGTAGCTGACGAGCAGGTTCTTGGTCTGCTGGTAGTGGTCGAGCATCATCTTGTGGGTCTCGCGGCCGATGCCCGACTCCTTGTAGCCGCCGAAGGCCGCGTGCGCCGGATAGGCGTGGTAGCAGTTGGTCCACACCCGCCCGGCCTGGATCGCCCGGCCCATGCGGTAGGCCACGTTGCCGTTGCGGCTCCACACCCCGGCACCCAGCCCGTACAGCGTGTCGTTGGCGATCGAGAGCGCCTCGGCTTCGTCCTTGAAGGTGGTCACCGCCAGCACCGGGCCGAAGATCTCTTCCTGGAAGATGCGCATCTTGTTGTGGCCCTTGAACAGCGTGGGCTGGATGTAGTAGCCCTCGCTCAGCTCGCCGCCCAGATTCGCCCTGTCGCCGCCGATCAGCACTTCGGCCCCTTCTTCCTTGCCCAGCGCCAGGTAGGACTGGATCTTGCTCATCTGCTCGCGCGAGGCCTGCGCGCCCATCATCGACTCGGTGTCGAGCGGGTGGCCGTGCTTGATCGCCGCCACGCGCTCGAGCACCCGCTCGATGAACTGGTCGTAGATGCTTTCCTGGATCAGCGCCCGGCTCGGGCAGGTGCACACTTCGCCCTGGTTGAAGGCGAACAGCACCATGCCTTCGATCGCCTTGTCGAGGAAGGCATCGTCGCGGTCCATGACGTCGGCGAAGAAGATGTTGGGCGACTTGCCGCCCAGCTCCAGCGTGGCCGGAATCAGGTTGTTGGCCGCGGCCTGGGCGATCACCCGCCCGGTCGAGGTCGAGCCGGTGAAGGCGATCTTGGCGATGCGCTTGCTGGTGGCCAGCGGCATGCCGGCTTCGCGGCCGAAGCCGTTGACGATGTTGAGCACGCCCGGCGGCAGCAGGTCGGCGATCAGCTCGACCAGCACCATGATCGAGACCGGCGTCGATTCGGCCGGCTTGAGCACCACGCAGTTGCCCGCGCCCAGCGCCGGCGCCAGCTTCCACGCCGCCATCAGGATCGGGAAGTTCCACGGGATGATCTGCCCGACCACGCCCAGCGGTTCGTGCAGGTGGTAGGCCACGGTGTTCTCGTCGATCTCGCTGATGCTGCCTTCCTGCGCGCGCAGGCAGCCGGCGAAGTAGCGGAAGTGATCGACCGTGAGCGGGATGTCGGCGTTGAGCGTCTCGCGGATCGCCTTGCCGTTGTCGACCGTCTCGGCGTAGGCCAGCCGTTCCAGGTTCTGTTCGATGCGCTCGGCGATCCTGAGCAGAATGTTGGCCCGCTCGGCCGCCGGCGTCTTGCTCCAGGCCGGAAACGCCGCGTGCGCCGCGTCCAGCGCCAGCTCGATGTCCTCGGCGGTGGAGCGCGCCGCCTGCGTGTACACCTGGCCGCTGATCGGCGTCACCACGTCGAAGTACCGGCCCTTGACCGGCGAAACCCAACGGCCGCCGATGAAATTGTCGTACCGCGCCTTGTGCTGCACCGGGGCCCCGGATTGACCGGGCATTGCGTAGATCATCTCGATGTCTCCTCGTGTAATGATGATGGTGGTTGGACAAATGTCCGCGTGGCGGTCCCCGTTCCATCTTCACGGGGTGCTGTAAACGATCGGGGGGCAACTGGCATCTAATGCCCGAGCACCTCCGGGTAGTAGCACATGTATCCCGTTCGGCAGTGCTGCTCGGAGGGCCTCAAGGCCTGCGCAAATTGCATGATGTGTTCATCGTCCTCCCCTGCCTCGGCGCGGTCGAGAACCGCCTTGACCATGCGCACGCTGGCCAGCTTCCTGGCCGTGGGCGCTTCCCTGCCGGCGATCTTCACGGCAGCGATTCCGCCTCTCAGCAGGATGGGCAGCGCGCACAGTCCGCAGGGGCCGAAGGGCATTCCCGCCGCATTCGTCGTGAATCCGCAGGAGAAGCGATACCAGAGCCATTTCCGGTATTCCTCGTCATTGTCGCGAAGCCTGTCGAGGGCGGGGCCATCCAGCTTTCCGCCGCTACGCCGCCTGTAGTGAGGGGGGTGATTGTCCAGGCAGATCGGGCCGCCCAGGTTCTGTGGCAGATGGAGTGTGGCGCACGCGCCTTCTTCGAACACGCAGCCATCGTTGAGGATGAAGGCTTCGATTTCGATGCCTGGCACTTCGGCGGCGATTTCGCAGGCCTCGCCAACCGTCACATCGCGCGGCAGGATCATCCGTGATGCACCCAGTTCCTTGCAAAGCCGAGCAGCGCTGCTGTTGCGGCAGGTCGCCACGGAACTGACGTGGATGCGCGACAGCGGCACGTGCTGGAACAATTCGCCGACCAGCCCCAAATCGGACACGATCAACGAGTCTCCACCGATTTGCAGGAAGGTGTCGGCGAGTGTGATGGTGGCCGCGATCTGTTCGTCGGTGTAGCTCTGCGCATTCAGGACCAGCGAGATCGAACCTCCGTGCCGATGCGCGACGTCGACGGCGCGGCGGAGCTCGGCATGATCACGCAAATTGCCCGACGGCCGCCGGTTGGCATTCACGGCACGGAACCTGCCGATCCATTCGTCCGGGACGAAGCCGCAATAAAACTCCCGGGCCCCGGCGCGCACCAGCGCTTCGGCTTCCTCCACGCTGGCAATGGGTGCGACGATCTTCATATTGCCTCCCCCGGCACGACGATCCGGCTGATGAAACCCTGCTCGACTGCGCTCCTCACGGCATCGAGCATCGTCGCCGAATGCTTGCTGATGATGGAATTGCCGACCTGATAGACCTCCCGTGTGTCACGGAAGCCGGGCCGTTCGAGTTGTGCACTGACCTTCAGGCATTCCTTCCTGCATTTGCGCCCGACGGCGAATCGCTCCGATCCCCGGATCGAACTCGATCCGATCCGGCACATCCTGCCCTTGGCAACGCAGGCAAATGGAACATGGACGCCGGTCGGCAGCGGCAGTGTGGAAAACGTGCCGGCATCGGTGGAGAGCGGCACGTCGATTTCCATTCGGCGGATGCTCAAACGGGCGAACATCGCCCGCAAGGGCCGCGGATCGAATCTGAACGTGACCGCCTGGCTGGCCTGGCCGAGCCGAGGATCCTTCATCATCCGGCACAGCAGCCGGCCGGCTATCAGGTGGAGTGCCGGAAAACGCTCGCGTACGAAATGCGCCGCGCCCCAGTCGTTGACGATCACCTCGCTGCCATCCGGAAGGGATGGCAGCAATTCGCCGAGATCCCGGATGAGCTGTGGCGAAGCGATCGGTGTGAGCAGGCACACGCGGCAGTGCACCGCCTGCGCATGGGCGATCGCTTTCTCCCAGGCCCTCAGCCCAGGCAGAAGGTGCTCGCAGAACTCGCTGCCGACGTACAGGTGGGTGGGCGTGAAGTTCGCGAGCCATGAGGCCAGCTCAGTGTCGCCCAGCGCGGCCTGCCAGTAGGCGTGCCGGGTGGAGGGGTTGCCGACTTTGGCAAGCGACATCGGGTTGACCATCGATACCGCAAGTTCGAGGGGACTTCCTCCGAATCTTTGCGGCTCGATACTTTCGACGATCGATGCTGTTGCGGCCATGTTTGTCTGCCCCCGGTGCTGACCCGTCCAATGCGGGTCGAATTGCTGCTGGCGGGAAAGGGCCGGCCGGCGGGGCCGACGCATCCAGCCTTGATGCGAGTTTTGCGGCATGTTAGGGCTGGGCAGGAGCGGGAGGTATCGTGAAACGGCCATAGCGTCTGGCTGGCGCTATCAAGAATCGGCCAGACGCCGAAGCGGGGCGCCGCTTGCTCTTGCGACGCCCCGACCACGGACCTAATCTTGAAAAAGCCGGCGGAATAACCGCCCCCTGGCGAGTGATCGTGCGTACCGGAGGCCGCATCCATGCGGCGGCGCTTGAGGAGACGAATCCAGATGATGAACACTGGCCTGCCCCTGGGCCAGGCGGCATCGCGCTGGTCGACCGAGCGATGTTCCGTCATCCCCACCGACGACCCCTGTGTGCATGCGGCCAGCCTTCGGGACTGGATGCAGGACTACTTGCAGCTATCGGCGGGGCCCTTTCACGGCGAGATCATCGAAACGACGATCGGGCCGATCCAGATCTTCCGCGAGACGATCTGGCAATGCGTGGACGAGAAGGCCAACCCGCGGCGCAACAGCTACACGATCGGCGTGCCGGTCTATATGGAGGAAGGCGGCTACTGGCAGGGCTACCACGTGGCGCGCGACTCGCTGATGATGCTGCGCCCCAACGAGGAGCTGCATTTCCGCACGCCGAAGAAGTCGACGATCCTGGTCGTGGTCATCGACCGCGACGTGTTCGATGCCTTCGCACGCGATACCACGGGACGGGACGCGCCATTGCCGATCTCGGGCTCGCACACGCGCGAGCTGCCGGAGGCGGTCGCCCACCCCTTGCGGGTGTCGCTGAAGGAAGTGCTGTCGTCGGCGGTATCGACGCCGGAGGTGCTGGAGCACGAGGGCTCGATAAAGGCAATGGTTGAGACCATCCTGAGCGCCGTGCTGCACGCGGTACTGGCATGCTCAGCGGAAAGCGAGGCGGCGCGCAGCAGCCATTTCGTGCAGCGCTCAATCGTCGAGCGTGCCCGGCAATACGTCCTTGCCAACCGTGAGAGTCCGCCGACGGTCACCGAGCTGAGTGCCCATCTCAAGATGAGCCGGCGGGGGCTGCATCACGCCTTCATGAACGTGCTGGGCATCAACGTTGTCACCTTCTTGCGCTACGTCAGGCTTCATGGAGCGAGAAAGGATCTGCTGATGGCGGGTCCCGAGGGCTCGGTAAATGGAATAGCTTGTAAGTGGGGATTCTGGCACATGGGTATGTTTTCCGCCTATTACAAAGCTTTGTTTGGCGAACTGCCATCTGCGACACTGCGCAAGACACCCTGTATTTCCATCACGCCGGGGCACTGATCAGCGCGGAAGCCTCTGGCGCGAACCGAGCACCTATGCTCTCCCTAGTTTCGACGCGGTGCGGGCCGGTTACCAGGTGCAGTGATCCTTGGTACAGCGGCTTATGGTTGCGGATCGCCAGTTTCGCGCGCTCGTCGGCTTCGCGCCGCGACACCTGGATGAACTTCATTGCCGGCAGCGTCTCGACCAGGAAGCTCGACACGTCAGCCGCGCGCTCGCGCACCGTGCGCGTGCGCGTGCGCGCTTCCACCTTGCGCCGCATCCAGCGCAGCCAGGCCGCCTCGAGCGGCACCAATACCAGCACCAGCAGCGACAACTGCCACGACAGGCTCAGCATCAACACCAGCGCGCCGACCAAGCCGATGACGCTGCTGACCGCGGCGAACAGGCTGTCGACGGCGAAGCACTGGAGCTCCACCACATCACCCTCCAGCCGCCGCATGATTCAGCTCGCGACCAGCGCGCCGTGCTCCCGCCGCGCCACGCCGGCCCGCTCCAGTTCCTTGACCAGCCAGGCGGCCAGCGCATCGGGGGTCAGGCCGAGGAAGCGCCGATTGGCCTCGCGGTACAGCGGCGTCTCGTCGAGATGGCGCGGCAATTCGTCGAGCGCCATGCTGCGCACGTCGAGCAGCCTGAAGGTGATGCAGGCGCGGATGGCGTTGCGCGCCATGCGCGCGCCGTCGGCCTCGAAGGCGCGCAGGCGGGCGAAGGCGCGTTCGAGCGCATCGTCGAATTCGGCAAAGGGCGCACCGTGGCCGGGAACGACCACGTCCACCGCCAGCCGGCCGATGGCTTCGAGCGTGCGGCGCGTCTCGCCGAGCGCATCGCCGGTGCCGAGCACGTCGGCGAACAGGATGCCGAAGCCGTCGCGCCACAGCGCGTCGCCCGACATCAGGATGCGGCGCTCGGCGTTGTAGTAGGCCAGTGCGTCCATGTCGTGGCCGGGCGTGGCGATGGCCTGCCATTCCAGCTCGCCGGCGACGAAGCGCCCGCCCGCTGCGAGCGTGGCGTCGGCCCGGAAAGGCTCGCCGGCCTGGTCGATGACGCTGAGCAGCAACGCGGTCTCGTCCCAGTCCGCCACCGCCTGCGCCATGCCCTTCGGCACCGTGATGCTGCAGCCGAAGGCGCGCTGCACGGCGGCGTTGCCGCCGATGTGGTCGGAATGCGAATGGGTGTTGACCAGGCGGCCGAGCTGCCGGCCTTCGAGCGCGGCGTGCAGCAGCGCCACGGTCTGCGCCGCGTGCGTGACGTAGCCGCTATCGATCAGCGTGGCTTCGTCGCCGTCGAACAGCAGCACGTTGTTGGCCGACAGCCAGCCGCGTTCGAGCACGCGCAGCGTATCGGGCAGGCGCGGCGGTGTGCTCAAGCCTCGTCCTCTTTGGTGGGCGCTACACCGACAGCCGGCGCGTCGACAACCACTGCATCGGCAGCCGGCGATTCAGCCGCCGGCGCACCGTCCCCGGACGCTCCGCCGGCCTGCGGCGCGGCTTCGGGCGTGTCCGTCGTGCCGTAGATCTCGTCGGCCGTGCGGCCGCAGCCCAGGCAGACGCCCGACTCCCAGTCGATCATGCAGACGCCGACGCACAGCGCATCGCCACTCATTCGCGCACCTCCACCGGCTGGCCGGCCTCCTCCAGCCACACGCGGCGCTCGGCCACGGCGGCGAGGATGGACCGGCGGTCCTCATCCGTCGTGCGGCTCCAGCGTGCGATCTCCTCGATCGTGCGCTGGCAGCCTTCACACCAGCCCGTTTCCGGGCTCATGCGGCAGACGTTGATACAGGGCGAAGCAGGATTCATGGCGACTCTCTCGGTGGGGCGCGGACGGCGCATGCATGTGCACCGTCTCGTGGATGGCAGGCCGGATTATGACCGAGTCGGCGCAGGCCGGGCCAAAACGCCGTCGCGGCCCGCCCTCCCCCAGGCCCTGAACGGGCGCCCCCAAGCCGGGCGCACCTGACCGCAATACCGTTCGTTCAAGCAGGAGCCTCTTTCACCGTAGGAGCGGCTTCAGCCGCGAACAAGCGCCTTTCGCGGCTGAAGCCGCTCCTACACGACGAGCGAAATCTCCCAAGTGAACGGCATTGCTCCTAACCGGGTGTCCTCTTCCACAAAGGGCGGGGGCATCCGGTGCTACATGCAGCCCGCCTTCGCCCGCTTGGCCAGCACCGCGCGCGCCACCCGCGACGCCGGCTCGCGTTCCAGCTGCGCGCTGATCCAGGCCGCCACGTCGACCAGCGCGTCGAGGTCGATGCCGGTATCGATGCCCAGCCCGTTCAACAGCCAGACCACGTCCTCGGTGGCGACGTTCCCCGACGCGCCTGCCGCATACGGGCAGCCGCCCAGGCCGCCGACCGAGGCATCGAACACCGCCACGCCCATCTGCAGCGAGGCGTGGATGTTGGCCACCGCCATGCCGTAGGTGTCGTGGTAGTGGCCCGCCAGCCGCTCGGCCGGTACCCGGCGCATCACCGCGTCGAGCATGCGCGCGATGCTGGCCGGATTGCCGGTGCCGATGGTGTCGCCGAGCGATATCTCGTAGCAGCCCATCTCGCTCAGCGTCGCCGCCACCTCGGCCACCGCCTGCGGCGCCACTTCGCCTTCATAGGGACAGCCGGCCACGCAGGACACGTAGCCGCGCACCCTGACGCCCGCCGCCCGCGCCGCCTCGGTGACGGGGCGGAAGCGTTCGAGCGATTCGGCGATCGAGCAGTTGATGTTCTTGCGGCTGAAGGATTCGGAAGCCGCGCCGAACACCGCCACTTCGGTCGCACCGGCGGCCAGCGCAGCCTCGAAGCCCTTCAGGTTGGGCGTCAGCACCGGATAGGCGACGCCCGGCGCGGCGGCAGCCAGCACGCGGCTCAGCACTTCGGTGTTGTCGCCCATCTGCGGCACCCACTTGGGCGACACGAAGGAGGTCGTCTCGATCGCCTTCAGGCCTGCCGCCTCCAGGCGGCGGACGAGCTCGACCTTGGTATCGGCGGACACCAGCCGCTTTTCGTTCTGCAGCCCGTCGCGCGGCCCCATCTCGACGATGCGGACTTTCCCTGGAAGCTGTTTCATTTCATCCCATCCAAGCAACACGTTTTCATATGGGCAAGTGCTCTCGCAACATTGCAAAGGCTATTCACACATCCTATCCTCAGCCGCTTCCCGATGAGGCCGCGCAAGCAATGGTGATCCAGTTCGCTCTCAGTACCCTGCTCGTGACATCGCTCCTTGGCTGCGCCGGGCTTCCGACCCATTCGAATCCCCCTCGGTATCTCGACGAGGTTTTCGTCAAGGATTTCCGTTCCATCGCTCCGCTCGACTGCACCACGGCCGACGTTGCTCTCACCCACACGGAAGCCGCGACCTTCTTCAGCCGCGCCCGCGTACTGAGCTCACGGCAAATTGCCGACAACTACCCGGTCGCCCCGTGTTTCGTGGAGGGCACCCTGCGCGCGGACGGAGAACGCTGCGACTGGCGCATCACCGCAGCAGCAACCGGTTTCATTCGCTGCGGCCCGAATGAATGGCACTTTGCCTGCGACGACTGCGGCGAGCTCTTCAGCGACTGAGCCTCCTCTTCGGCTCCGCTTCATCGTCCATCCACAGCGGCAGTCCGGAACGCGCAGACGAAGCGTCCGACGACGGGCAAAGCCCCCCCTCAGGCGGTCTTCACTTCTTCGAGCCCGAGCGTTTCCTTCATCTTCTGGCGGATCAGGAACTTCTGGATCTTGCCCGTCACCGTCATCGGGAAGCTGTCGACGAACTGGATGTAGCGCGGGATCTTGTAGTGCGCGATCTGGCCCTGGCAGAAGGCGCGCACGTCGTCCTCGCTGATCGAGCCTTCCTCGCGCAGGATGATCCAGGCGCACAGTTCCTCGCCGTATTTCTGGTCGGGCACGCCGACCACCTGCACGTCGAGGATCTGCGGATGGGCGTACAGGAACTCCTCGATCTCGCGCGGGTAGATGTTCTCGCCGCCGCGGATCACCAGGTCCTTGATGCGGCCGACGATGTTGCAGAAACCCTCGTCGTCGATCACCGCGAGGTCGCCGGTATGCATCCAGCCGGCAGCGTCGATGGCTTCCCGGGTCCGGGCCTCGTCGCCCCAGTAGCCGAGCATCACCGAGTAGCCGCGGGTGCATAGTTCGCCCCGCATGCCGCGCGGCACGATGCGGCCTTCGCCATCGACGATCTTCACCTCCAGGTGCGGCATGATGCGGCCGACGGTGGACACGCGGCGGTCGATGGGGTCGTCGGTGCCGCTCTGGAAGCTGACCGGCGAAGTCTCGGTCATGCCGTAGGCGATGGTCACTTCGGCCATGTTCATCTTGTCGATGACGCGCTTCATGACCTCGATCGGGCAGGAGCTGCCGGCCATGATGCCGGTGCGCAGGCTGGAGAGATCGAATTCGGCGAAGCGCGGATGGTCGAGCATGGCGATGAACATCGTCGGCACGCCGTACAGGGCGGTGCATTTCTCCGCCGCGACCGCCTCCAGCACCGCCAGCGGCTCGAAGGCCTCGGACGGATACACCATGGTGGCGCCGTGCGTCAGGCAGCCGAGGTTGCCCATCACCATGCCGAAGCAGTGGTACAGCGGCACCGGGATGCAGAGGCGGTCGCCCGGCACGAGCTTGATCGCCTCGCCGACGAAGAAGCCGTTGTTGAGGATGTTGTGGTGCGACAGCGTGGCGCCCTTGGGATGGCCGGTGGTACCCGAGGTGAACTGGATGTTGATCGGGTCGTCGAACTGCAGCCGCTCGCCCAGCCGCTCCAGTTCGGCCAGTTCATCCTTGGCCGGCGGCGCCAGCAGGTCGTCGAAACTGATCATGCCGGCGGACTTCCCGGCGCCCATCCGGATCACCATCTCCAGCGTCGGCAGGCGGTGGCTGCGCAGCAGGCCCGGCTCGCAATGGCCCAGTTCGGGCGCGAGGTCGGTGATCATCTCCAGGTAGTCGCTGCTCTTGAAGGCCGGCGACAGCACCAGCGCGCGGCAGCCGACCTTGTTCAGCGCGTATTCCAGCTCGGTGCGGCGGTAGGCAGGGTTGATGTTGACCAGCGTCAGGCCGGCCTTGGCGGTGGCGAACTGGGTCAGCGCCCATTCGGCATTGTTCTGCGACCAGATGCCGATGCGCTCGCCCGGCTTCAGGCCCAGCCGCATCAGGCCGCAGGCCAGCGCATCGACGCGGCTGCGCAGCTGCGCGTAGGTCAGGCGCAGATTCTGGTGGCGCACCACCAGCGCCTCGCGCTCGGCGTGGCGGGCGCAGGCTTCGTCGAAATGGCGGCCGAGAGTCTGGCCGATCAGTTCCTTGCCGGTCGAACCGTGCACGTAACTCGGGATGTTGCTCGTCATCTTCGTCTCCTTTGATCCTCATGGCTGCGCCGGCTCTTGGAGGCCGGCTGGCAGCGCTCGATACTCCCCCGGTCCGGAATCCTCAGGCGGCCGCGGCCGCCTCGAACTCGACCAGTTCGGCGCCGTCGCCCACCTGGTCGCCGACGGCGAAGCGGAAGGCCTTGACCGTGCCGGCGGCGGGCGCGGTGATGGTGTGCTCCATCTTCATCGCCTCCAGGATCAGCAGCGGCGCGCCCTTCTCCACCCGGGCGCCTTCGGCCGCGACCAGCGCGATGACCTTGCCCGGCATCGGCGCCAGCAGACCGCCTTCGGCGCCGCCGCCCTCGCCGCTGTGGTGCAGCGGGTCGACCGCGGCAAGCTGCCAGGCACGGCCGCGGACAAAGACGTGGCGGCGGCCGGCGGCGGCGATCACGGTGGCATCCATGCGCGTGCCGTCGAGCTCGACGCGCAGCAGGCCACGCGGATTCAGCTCGCCGCGCGCCTCGACCACCCGCCGTTCGCCTCCTTCGCCACCGAGCGCAAGCCGCCAGGCGCCGGGCAGGTAGGCGACTTCGACCGCGTGCTCGGCCTCGCCGTGGCGGAACAGCAGCGTGCGGTGCGCGGTGGCGTTCATGCGCCAGCCGTCGCGCGCATGCCAGGGCGAATGCGCGTCGGCGCTGCGCTGCGCGCGCTTGCCGGCCAGCGCCGCCTCGCGCAGCAGTTCGGCCAGCGCGGCGATCTGCAGCACCTCGTCGGGCAGCGCCAGGTCTTCAGGGAAGAGGTAGCTCTTTTCGCGCTCGATCAGGCCGGTGTCGAGATCGGCGCCGGCAAACGCCGGGCAGGCCACCAGCCGCGACAGGAAGTCGATGTTGTTGGCCACGCCCGCCACGCGGTAGTCGGCCAGCGCCTGCAGCATGCGCGCCAGCGCGCGGCTGCGGCTCGATTCGCCGCCCTCGTCCCAGACGATGAGCTTGGCGATCATCGGGTCGTAGTGCGGGCTGATCTCGTCGCCCTCTTCCACGCCGGTATCGACGCGCACGTGCAGGCCTTCGGCCGGCGGCGCCAGATGGATCAGCCTGCCGGTGGAAGGCAGGAAGCCCTTGGCCGGATCTTCGGCGTAGATGCGCGCTTCCAGCGCATGGCCGCGGATCTGCAGCTGCTCCTGCGCCAGCGGCAGCGGCTCGCCGGCAGCGACGCGCAACTGCCATTCGACCAGGTCCAGCCCGGTGATCATCTCGGTGACGGGATGCTCGACCTGCAGCCGGGTGTTCATCTCCATGAAGTAGAAGGAGCCGTCCTGGTTGGCGATGAACTCCACCGTGCCGGCACCGACGTAGCCCACCGCCCTGGCGGCGTCGACCGCCGCCTTGCCCATCGCCGCGCGGCGCTCGGGCGTCATGCCGGGCGCGGGCGCTTCTTCCAGCACCTTCTGGTGGCGGCGCTGCACCGAGCAGTCGCGCTCGAACAGGTAGACCACGTTGCCGTGGCTGTCGCCGAAAACCTGGATCTCGATGTGGCGCGGCCTGGTGATGTATTTCTCCACCAGCACGTGGTCGTCGCCGAAGCTGGAGGCCGCCTCGCGCTTGCAGGAGGCCAGCAGGTCGATGAAGTCTTCCGCCTTCTCGACCAGGCGCATGCCCTTGCCGCCGCCGCCGGCCGCGGCCTTGATCAGCACCGGGTAGCCGATGGCGTCGGCCTGCCGATGCAGCAGTTCTGACGTCTGGTCGTCGCCGTGGTAGCCGGGCGTCAGCGGCACGCCGGCCGCTTCCATCAGCTTCTTGGCTTCGGACTTGGAGCCCATGGCACGGATCGCCGACACCGGCGGGCCGATGAAGACGATGCCTTCGCGCTCGCAGGCCTCGCAGAAGTCCTCGTTCTCGGACAGGAAGCCGTAGCCGGGGTGGATGGCCTGGGCGCCGGTCTGCTTCGCCGCGGCGATGATCCTGTCGATGACGAGGTAGCTCTCGCGCGCCGCCGCCGGGCCGATCAGCACCGCCTCGTCGGCCAGGCGCACGTGGCGGGCCTTGGCGTCGGCCTCGGAATAGACCGCGACGGTCTTGATGCCCATGCGGCGGGCGGTCTTGATCACCCGGCACGCTATCTCGCCACGGTTGGCAATAAGGATCTTGTCAAACATGTGTGCTCTCCACGGTGCAACCGCCCGGGCATGCTGCGCATGCAAGGCGATTTGACTTCGTCGCTGCGCCGCTGCGCGGCTGGCCGCCTCTATTGGCAATCAATATCTTGTCGAACATCTTGTCTCCCCCAGGTTTGAGTCTTCATGTCGCGGTCGGTCACATTGCGGCAGGCCGGGGCCTTGGCCGGAAAATGCGTTTGAGGAAACGCCACAGCAAAACGATGAGCACGATGGCGCACAGCACGAACACCACCAGGCCGAAGGCGAACCACAGCGGGTGGTTGAACATCAGCCACAGCCCGCCGATGAAGATCCCGTCCTCGCCGAACGAGGCCATCAGGTTGCTCACCGGCTCCGGCGAGGTGTTGAGCGCGGCCCGCGCGCCGGCCTTGGCGAAATGGCTGCTGGCCGCCAGCGAGCCGCCCAGCAGCGCGCCGGCAAGCTGCAGCGCGGTGCCCTGGTCGCCCATCACGCCGGCGGCCAGCGCCGCGCCGGCCGGGATGCGGATGAAGGTGTGCAGCGCGTCCCACAGCGAATCGAGCCAGGGCAGCTTGTCGGCGAAGAACTCGGTAAACAGCATCAGGCCGGACAGGCCGAGCACCCAGGGATGGGTCAGCGCCTCCAGCCCGCCCGGCAGATGCACACCGCCCCAGCGGCCCAGCGCGCCGAGCACGAACACCAGCGCATACAGCCGCAGGCCGCTTGCCCAGCCCAATCCGGCCGCCAGCACCGCCAGCGAGGCCACGTCCAGCGGCAACCCGCTCCAGTCCAGCAGCGGCGTCAGGCTGCCCAGCCCGGCGAACCATCCGGATAGGGTGTCCACCTGCGTCGCCTCCGGCGCCGCTCAACCCTGCTGCCGCGGCACCCAGGCCGCCGGGCGCTTGGACAGGAAGGCGTCCAGGCCTTCGCGGGCCTCGGGCGTGGCGCGCAGGCTGGCGATGCGGCGCGCGGTGTCCTGCACCAGCGCATCGTCCACCGGCCTGTTCGCCACCGCGCGGATCAGCTCCTTGCCCGCGGCCTGCGACTTCGGCCCGCCCTGCAGCAAGGCCTCGACGACGGCCCGCACGCGGGCGTCGAGTTCGTCGCCGCCCACCGCCTCGTGCGCCAGCCCCAGCTCGGCCGCGCGCCGGGCGTCGATGCGCTCGGCGGTCTGGAAGTAGCGATAGGCCTGGCGCTCGCCGATGGCGCGGATGACGTAGGGGCTGATTGCCGAGGGGATGATGCCGAAGCGGACTTCGGACGTGGCGAACACCGCCTTGTCGCCGGCGATGCAGATGTCGCAGGCGCTCGCCAGCCCCATGCCGCCACCCAGCGCCGCGCCATGCACGCGGGCGATGGTCGGCCTGGCCATGCCCGCCAGCGTGCGCAGCATGCCGGCCAGCTTCATCGCGTCGGCGAAGTTGTCCGCTTCGCTCGCCTCGCCGGCGGCCTTCATCCAGTTGAGATCGGCGCCGGCGGAAAAGCTCTTGCCGCGCCCCGCCAGCACCACCACGCGCACCGCGTCGTCGGCATCCAGCGCCTGGCAGGCTGCGGTGAGATCGGCGATGAGCTGCGCGTTGAAGGCGTTGTGCACATCCGGACGGTTCATCCAGATCGTCGCCACGCCGCCGTCGCGTTGGATTTCGAGCGTTTCGTACATCATGTCTCCTTGCCTCGCGGGCGTTTCGGCCCCTTTTCGGTTTCAGCTCTTTTCCGCTTCGAACCAGTTTTCCAGTTGCAAACCCCGGAAGCATTCGAAGTCGCGGGTGTTGCGCGTGACCAGGGTCAGCTTGCGGGTGGCGGCCGTCGCCGCGATCTGCGCGTCGAGCAAGGGCGGCGGACGCCCGATGGCGGCCAGGCGCGCACGCTCGCAAGCCAGCCAGTACGCCGCCTCCGCGTCGAAGGGCAGCACCGGCAGACCGCCGCCCTTGAACATCTGCCCGTAACCGTCCCGCAGATAGCGGCCGCGCGCGGTGTCGCCGAGCAAGGCCACGCCCGACCACAGCTCCAGATAGACGACGCTGGAGGTCGCGCATGCGGCCTCGTGCGTCCGCGCGGCAGCCGCCAGGACAGCGTCCGGCCTCGGCCGCACCAGTTCGGACAACACGTTGGCATCGAGCAGATACTTCACCGCTTGCGTCCCTGCTTCCGGCCGAACCCGCTTGCGGATTCCGCTTCCGCGGCATGCAGGCCCTGCGCGGCCTCGAGATCGGCGTACTCGGCCGCGCCGAAATCCACCCGCGGCACGTAAGGCGCGCGATCGCGCACCGCGTCCAGCTCGGCATCGGTGAGGCCTTCGATCCCATCCGGCAAGCCTGTGCGCCAGATGTCGAGCCGGCTCATCCAGGAACTTGCCGCCCCGCGCACGCGCTCGTATTCCTCGAACGAGATCACCACCGCCACCGGCTTGCCGCGGCGGGTGATCGTCACCGCCTCGCCCGCCTCGGCCTGATGGACCAGCGCGGGCAGGCGGTTCCTTGCATCGGCAATCGAAATCATCGCGCACCTCGAAAATAGCCATTGACATGGCTATCTTAGTCCACGCTCTCGCGCATCACATCCGGAACACGCCGAACCGGGTCGGCTGGATCGGCGCGTTGAGCGCCGCCGACAGCGACAGGCCGAGCACGCGGCGGGTCTGCGCCGGGTCGACCACGCCGTCGTCCCACATGCGCGCGGTGGCGTAGTAGGGATGGCCCTGGGCTTCGTACTGGTCGCGGATCGGCGCCTTGAAGGCTTCCTCTTCCGCGGCGCTCCAGCTGCCGCCCTTGGCCTCGATGCCGTCGCGGCGCACGGTGGACAGCACGCTGGCGGCCTGCTCGCCGCCCATCACGCTGATGCGCGCGTTGGGCCACATCCACAGGAAGCGCGGGCTGTAGGCGCGGCCGCACATGCCGTAGTTGCCGGCGCCGAAACTGCCGCCGATCAGCGCGGTGATCTTGGGCACCTGCACGGTGGCGACCGCGGTGACCATCTTGGCGCCGTCCTTGGCGATGCCGCCATTCTCGTACTTGCGGCCGACCATGAAGCCGGTGATGTTCTGCAGGAACAACAGCGGAATGCCGCGCTGGCCGCACAGCTCGATGAAGTGCGCGCCCTTCTGCGCCGACTCGCCGAACAGGATGCCGTTGTTGGCGACGATGCCGACCGGATAGCCGTAGAGCTGGGCGAAGCCGCACACCAGCGTGCTGCCGTAGCGGGCCTTGAATTCGTCGAAGCGCGAGCCGTCGACCACGCGGGCGATGATCTCGCGCACGTCGAAGGGCTTGCGGGTGTCGGTGGGGATGATGCCGTAGATTTCTTCCGGGTCGTACAGCGGCTCTTCGCCCTGGCCCAGCGCCAGCCCGATCGGCTTGGTCCGGTTGAGGTTGGAGACGATGCGGCGCGCGAGGTAGAGCGCGTGGGCATCGTTCTCGGCCAGGTGGTCGGCCACGCCGGACAGCCGGGTGTGCACGTCGCCGCCGCCGAGGTCCTCGGCGCTGACGACCTCGCCGGTGGCGGCCTTCACCAGCGGCGGGCCGCCGAGGAAGATCGTGCCCTGGTTCCTGACAATGACGGTCTCGTCGCTCATCGCCGGCACGTAGGCGCCGCCCGCGGTGCAGGAACCCATCACCACCGCGATCTGCGGGATGCCCTGGGCCGACATGTTGGCCTGGTTGTAGAAGATGCGGCCGAAGTGGTCGCGGTCGGGGAAGACTTCATCCTGCTTGGGCAGGAAGGCGCCGCCCGAGTCGACCAGGTAGATGCAGGGCAGGTGGTTCTGCTCGGCGATTTCCTGCGCGCGCAGGTGCTTCTTGACTGTCATCGGGTAGTAGGTGCCGCCCTTCACGGTGGCATCGTTGGCGACGATCATGCACTCGACGCCCTGCACCCGGCCGATGCCGGTGATGACGCCGGCGCTGGGCGCCTCGTCGCCATACATGCCGAAAGCCGCCATCTGGCCGACTTCGAGGAAGGGCGTGCCGGGGTCGAGCAGGTGGCCGACGCGGTCGCGCGGCAGCAGCTTGCCGCGCGCGGTGTGCTTCGTGCGCGCCGCCTCGCCGCCACCCAGGCTGATCTGCGCCGCCTTGGCGCGCAGGTCGTCGACCAGGCCGCGCAGGCTGGCCGCATTGGCCTGGAATTCTTCACTGCGCACGTTGATGGCAGATTTGATCGTACTCATGTCCCCTCGTCCTCGTGTCTTGTCCATCTTGTCTATGAGGCGCCGCAGCCAGCACACTGCGCAAGACTAGCGCCGCAGGCCGTGCCGCGAGTGCCAAGAAGGTCGCAATTCATGCCATCACCGGGCGGAGCGATGCATTGCGGAAATCCGGCAGCCAGCGCCACCCGCTCCGCTCGCAGCCTATGCACCGCCATGCCTGCGCACATGAATCCGACCGCCGGCAGGCGAGCCGCGCGGGGAATCGATCCGGCCAGGGACCTGCCTAGCGGGCGATGATCATCCGCGTCACGAGCTCGGCAGCATTATGAACCCCCAGCTTGCGCATGATCGCCGCGCGGTGCACCTCGACCGTCCGCGGAGATATCCCCATCGCCAGTCCGATCTCCTTGCTCGTATGGCCATTGACGATATGGCGCGCGACCTCGCGCTCCTTCGGCGTCAAGGCCGAAGAACTCGGTGTCCGGTCCTTCAGGTGCTCGAAGGTCCACACCATCAGCAGGAAGGGCTCTGCCGCCACCAGCGTACGGCCGCGCGCACGAACCCAGATGATCTCGCCGTTCTTGCGCTGCATGAAGCGTTCGTCTTCGTAGCGCGGGCAATTGAGGAGCCAGCGGCTCCAGCGTGAGCCGATCTTCTCGAAGTCGATGTTCGAGGGGTACAGCAGGCGGGTCGATTGCCCTTCGAGATCCACCCGGTTCCAGCCGAACAGCAGTTCGATCTCGGTGTTCACCCTCAGGATGGTCCGGTTGGACGTCACCATGATGCCGACCGGCGCATCCATGAAGCCGGTCAGATTCAGGGTCTCGTCCGGAAGATTGTTGTAGCTCATGCCGCGTCCTGGGCGCATCTAAGTAATTTCTACGTATGAATCTACGTAGTTTGACGCATAGCCGCCAGCCCCCCGCAAAAGCCAAACTGTTTGGCAGGAGGAGAGACATGACACCTGACATCTACATCACAGGCTCGGGCCATACCCGTTTCGGCCGGCTGGAACAGACGCTGGAAGAACTGATCGTCGAGGCCGCGCGGGAGGCCCTGTCGGAGGCCGCGATCGCCGCATCGGAAATCGATGCGGTTTTCCTGGGACACTTCAACTCGGCGCTGGTGCCCGACGGCTTCGCCTCATCGCTGATCCACCAGGCCGATCCCGCGCTGCGCTTCACCCCCGCGATGCGCTGCGAGAACGCCTGCGCCTCGGGCTCGGCGGCAATCCACGCCGCGCTGCACATGATCCGCGCCGGCCGGGCGCGGCAGGTGCTCGTCGTCGGCGCGGAGAAGATGACCCACCGGTCGACCGGCGACGTCACCACGGCGCTGGCCGGCGCCGGCTACCAGAACGATCCCGCGGAAGCGGCGCTGAGCTTTCCGCAGGTTTTCGCCATCGCCGCGAAAGCCTACGCCGAGCGCTACTGCGATCCGCTCGATGCCATGGCGCGCATCTCGGCAAAGAACCACGCCAACGCGCTGAACAATCCCCTTGCGCAGATGCGCAAGGCCGTGTCCTACGAGTTCTGCCGCGAAGTGAGCGACAAGAACCCGCTCATCGCACCGCCCCTGCGGCTGTCCGACTGCTCGCTGATCTCGGACGGCGCGGCGGCGATCGTGCTGTCTTCGGCCGATGCGGCGGCCAGCGCGAAGCGCCGCGTGCGCATCGCCGCCGCCGAGCACGTCTCGGACTTCCTGCCGATGTCGCGGCGCGACTTCCTCGCCTTCGAAGGCCCCCGGCGCGCGATCGCACAAGCCTACGCGGCAGCGGGAATCGGCGTGGGCGATCTCGATTTCGCCGAAGTGCACGACTGCTTCACCCCTGCCGAGCTGCTGACGTACGAGGCCATGGGACTCGCGCCGCAAGGCCAGGGCGCACGGGTGCTCGAAGAGGGCACGGTGTTCGCCGACGGCCGCACCCCGGTGAACCTGTCGGGAGGGCTCAAGGCCAAGGGGCATCCGGTGGGCGCCACGGGGGTCTCGATGCACGCCCTTGCCTTCCGCCAGCTCACCGGGCAGGCCGGCGCCATGCAGCGCAAGGGCGCGCAATGGGGCCTGGCCTTCAACATGGGCGGCACGGCGGTGGCGAACTACGCCTCGCTGCTGAATGCCGATCGCGCCTGAGGCTCGCATGAACATCGCCAACTGGCTTCATCAGGCGGCGCTCGCCTGGCCGCACAACCCCGCGATCTTCGACGGCGTCCGCCTGGCCCACAACTACGCGGGGCTGCTCAAGGCGGTGTGCGACCGCGCACGCCATCTTGCCGACCGGCACGGGATCGGCCCCGGAGACAGGGTCGCGCTCTTCAGCCAGAACGCGCCGGAATACATCGAGGTGCTGCACGCCTGCTGGTGGATCGGCGCGGTCGTGGTGCCGGTCAACTACAAGCTGCATCCGGCCGAGGCGGAATGGATCATCTCCAACTCGGGCGCACGCCTCGTCCTCACCGACCAGGGCGATGCCTTTTCCGGCCACTCCGGTTTCGTCGAGGAGGCGCTCTCGGCCCCCGTCGCCAAGGGCGCGCCGGTGACGGCGCCACGCCCGGCCGGCGACAAGGACATCGCCTGGCTGTTCTACACCTCGGGCACGACCGGCAAGCCCAAGGGCGTCATGCTCAGCCATGAGAACCTGCGGAACATGACCTTGTGCTACAGCCTGGACGTCGATACGCCCGCCGCCGGAGACCACATGCTCTATGCCGCGCCGATGTCGCACGGCGCGGGGCTCTACATGTTCGCGCAGATCCGCGCGGCCGGCGCCCATCTGGTGCCCGCATCGCGGGGCTTCGACTGCGCCGAGATCATCCAGCTCGCCCAGAGCAAGGGCAATCTGGTGTTCTTCGCCGCGCCCACCATGATCAAGCGCCTCATCGCCGCGGCCCGGGCGACGGGTTACGACGGCTCCGGCATCCGCACGATCACCTACGGCGGCGGCCCGATGTACGCCAATGACATCGACGAGGCGCTGGAGGTGTTCGGGCCGCGTTTCGTGCAGATCTATGGCCAGGGCGAAAGCCCGATGACGATCTCGGTCCTGCCGCGCAAGCTGGTCGCGGACCAGAGCCATTCGCGCTGGCGCGCCCGCCGGAACTCCGTGGGCCATGCCGCGGGCTGCGTGCGGCTCGCGATCCTCGGCCCGGACGGCGCCGAACTGCCTGCGGGCCATACCGGCGAGATCTGCGTGCAGGGGCCGACGGTGATGCTCGGCTACTGGCAGAACCCCGAAGCGAGCGCGGAGACCCTGCACGGCGGCTGGCTGCACACCGGCGACCTCGGCCATTTCGACGAAGACGGCTTCCTGTACCTGACCGACCGTTCCAAGGACCTGATCATCTCCGGCGGCACCAACATCTATCCGCGCGAGGTGGAAGAAGCGCTCCTGCGCCATCCGGCCGTCTTCGAGGTAGCCGTGATCGGCGAACCGGAGCCGGAATGGGGCGAACAGGTGGTCGCCCACATCGTGCCGCAGCCGGGCCAGAACGTGACCGAAGCGGAGCTGGACAGCTGGTGCCGGCAGCAGATCGCCTCGTTCAAGCGGCCGAAGCGCTACGTCTTCGCCACGGAACTGCCCAAGAACAGCTACGGCAAGATCCTGAAGACCGAATTACGGCACGCAGCCCTTCGAAGCACACGTTGACAACGACCGACGGGAAAGACCCCCGCACCAACAACCAAGGAGGAGACCATGAAAAGACGTGATTTTCTGAAGACCGGCGGCGCGCTTGCCGGCGCCGGCATGCTGGGCCTGCCGGGCCTGGCCCAGGCCCGTACCTCGATGAAGTTCGACAGCTACGTCACCGAGAGCGCGGGGCCTTCGTGGATCGACCGCTGGTTCCTCGACGAGCTCCAGAAGCGCTCCAACGGCGACGTCGCGGTGAGGTATTACTGGGCCGGCAGCCTCAACAAGGCCGGCGAGCATCTCGGGGCAGTCCGCGACGGCACCTCGGAGATCACCATCATCTCGCCGGGCTACTACCAGGCCGAGATGCCGGTGACGCGCGGCCTCGAATGGTATTTCCGCGTCGATCGCGCCGACACCCTGCAACAGGTTTGCCGCGACACCTACGACAACTTCGAACCGCTGCGGCAGGAGTGGGAACAGCGCCACAGGTGCAAGGTGCTGTACTGGACCAACTGGAACTACGCCCCCCTGGTGATGCGCAGGCCGATCTCGTCGCTGGCCGACCTGAAGGGCAAGAAGATCCGCGCCTACGGCGTTGCCACCGACGTCATCGAGCGGCTCGGCGGCATCGCGGTGCCGATGGTGGCAGGCGAGGTCTACCAGTCGCTCGAACGCGGCGTGCTCGACGGCGTTTACGGTTTCGACTTCGTCACGGCCGTCGCCTACAAGCTGCACGAGATCGCGCCCAACTTCTACGACATCGGCGACGGCGCACATGCCCCCGCGCTCACGGTGATGAACAAGCGGACATGGGAGAAGCTGTCCCCGGCCAATCAGCAGATCTGCACCGATCTCGCCAACGAGCTGTATGCCGGCAAATTCGCCGAGATCTACGAAAACGTGCTGACCGACTACGTGAAGAAGGCACTGGCCGAAGGGGTGAAGTTCACTTCGCTTCCCGGTGCCGAGAAAGAGCGCGCGCGCGCCATCGTCCAGCCTGCCCAGGTCGACAAGTGGATCGACGAGGTTGCCAAACCCAATCGCATCGACGGCAAGGCCATGCAGGACGTGATCGAGCAGGCGATCGCCAGGCATGCGCCCTCGGGCAAGCTCAAGCGGCCGATCGAAATCGCGACGGGCCTGTAATCATGTCCGTCCTCGACCGCCTGCTGACGCGCGTCGCTCACGCGATGAGCTGGGTGGCGCTCGCCTCCCTCGCCTTCATGATGCTGGCCATCACCATCGATGTCCTTGCCCGCGCCCTGAGCGGGCGCGCGGTTCCGGGCCTCTTCGAACTCTCGGAGCTGTCGATGGCGCTGGTCGTCTTCATGGGGCTGGGCGCGACCCTGCTCGACGATGGGCATATCCGCGTGACCCTGCTGACCGACCGGCTGCCGAAGCCGCTCGGCCGTCAATTCACTGCGCTCGGCTGGGTCTTTGCGGGACTGACCTTTGCCCTGCTCGCGTGGCCTGCGACGAAAGAAGCCGCCTATTCGGTTTCGATCTTCGAGTTCCGCTGGGGCGCGGTACAGATGCCCATCTGGTGGGCCAAGGTCATCGTCGCCGTCGGACTCTGGTTCGCCGCGCTGCAGGCGCTCATCCACGCCGCCCTCATCGCGCTCGACCGCCTGCCCCCGCAGCGCCGCGTGAGCGCCACCTCCGTCACCCACTGAACGGCGGGCGCGGGATCCCAAGGGTCCCGCGCACCCGCCGCACCACATCCCGGTGGCATCAAGCACCCCAGGAACCGTCATGGACGTCACCCTCATCACCACTATCGCCGTCGGGCTGATCCTTCTGCTCATGGCGCTCGGCACGCCGGTATTTGCCGCTCTCGCGCTGTCGGGCGCGTTCGGCATCGTCATGGTCGAAAATCTCGACTTCCTTCTCAATCGGATGAAATCCCTGCCCTTTTCGACCACGGCAAGCTACACGCTGACCGTCATCCCCCTCTTCATCCTGATGGGCGCTTTCGCCCACCACGCCCAGGTCGGCAAACGGCTCTTCGACGTTGCACGCAAATGGGTCGGCCACCTGCCAGGCGGTCTCGCCATGGCCAGCATCCTCACCTCGGCAGGCTTTGCCGCCACTTCGGGATCATCGGTCGCCACCGCGGCCACCGTCGGCGCGGTCGCCATCCCCGAAATGAAGAAGGCGGGCTACGATCCGCGCCTCTCGGCAGGCTCCGTCGCTGCAGGCGGCGTGCTCGGCGTGTTGATTCCACCGTCGGTGCTGCTGATCTTCTACGCCGCGCTGACCGAAGTTTCGGCCGGCAAGATGCTGATCGCCGGCTTCGTGCCCGGAATCCTGACCACGCTCGTCTTCATGGCCGGCGTCGCGATCATCGGCCGCCGCGGCATGAACAGGGAAGCACGCAGCCCACGTTCGCCATGGGGGGAACGGATCCGGTCGACCGGGCAAGCCTGGCAAGTGCTCGTTCTTTTTCTGCTCGTGCTCGGCGGCATCTATCTTGGCCTCATCACGCCGACCGAGGCGGGGGCTGTCGGGGCATTCGCTGCGCTGCTGATGCTGGTCTTTTCGCGCGTGGCCCGTGCGACGCTGGGCACGCGGCTGCTCGACAGCTTCCGCAGCACCGCGACGACCACGGTGATGATTCTGTTCACCATGATCGGCGCCGGCATCTTCAGCTACTTCCTGACGCTGGTGCAGATCCCGCAGGCAATCTCGGAAGCGATCGTGCAAAGCGGTATTTCGCCCACGCTGATCGTCGCGGTCCTGCTGCTGGTCTATATACCGCTCGGCATGTTCCTCGATGCCTTTTCGATGATGGTCATCACGCTGCCGATCGTCTTCCCGACGGTTGCCGGTCTCGGCTTCGATCCGATCTGGTTCGGCATCCTGTGCGTGAAGATGTGCGAGATCGGGCTGATGACGCCGCCGGTGGGCCTGAACTGCTTCGTCATCGCCGGCATCGACCGCAGCACCTCGCTGACCGACATCTTCCGTGGCGCGCAGTGGTTCGTCATCATGGAACTGTTCACCGTGGCCATCCTGTTCGCATTCCCCGTGATCACGACCTGGCTGCCCGACACGATGATGGGACGCTGAGACAGGGAGGATGGAAAACATGCGCGAAGATTACGGCACGGCTCTCGTGACCGGAGGCGGATCGGGCATCGGGCGGGCTGCCGCGCTGACGCTCGCCCGGCGCGGTGCCCAGGTCGTCGTGACCGACCGGGACGCCCGCAGCGCCAGCACGGTTGCACAGGAAATCGCCGCGGCCGGCGGCAAGGCGACGAGTGTTGCGATGGATGTCGGCGACGCAAGCTCGATTGCCACCGGCTTCGACCACGCCGAGGCCGCGTTCGGCGGAACCGACGTGCTGGTCAATAGCGCGGGGCTGATGCTGGTCGAGCCGCTGCTGGATTTTTCTCCGGAGAGCTGGGACAGGGTCATGCGCGTCAATGTCACCGGCACCTTTCTTGCCAGCCAGCGTGCCGCACGGGGCATGGCTGAACGCGGCTATGGTCGGATCATCAACATCACCTCGGTTTCCGGCTTGCGCGCCGGTGTCGGGCGTGCCGCCTACGGCAGCTCCAAGGCCGCCATCATCGGCCTGACCCGGCAGCTCGCACTCGAACTCGGGCCGCTTGGCGTGACCGCGAACGCGATCGCCCCCGGCGCGATCGAGACGCCGATGACGCTCGGCACCTATTCCGACGAAACCTGGGACAACATCCTTGCAATGGTGCCCGCGCGCCGCCGCGGCACGCCGCAAGACATTGCCGACGCCATCGCCTACCTGGCCTCGCCCGCAGCCTCGTATGTAAACGGCGAAACCCTGGTCGTCGACGGCGGCTACATGGCGGCGGGTATGACGCAGACCGGGAGGCTGCGCGTCTGAAACTCAGAACCCGCCGGTTTCCAGCCAGCGCTCGAGCTGCGGAATACGGTCCACGCCCCAAAAGGGCTCGCCGTCGATGATGACGAAGGGCGAACCGAACACGCCACGGGCAATGGCCTGCGCGCATTCGTCCTTGAGGCGATTCCGCACCGCGTCGCCGGCCAGCGCTTCGGCCAGCGCGGCGCGGTCGGCGCCCTGGGCCGCCGCGATGTCCAGCACCGCACTCTCCTGCGAGATGTCGCGTCCGTCGACGAAGTAGGCGCGCAAGGCGGCCAGCGCGAAGCGGCGGGCCTCGACGGGATCGTGGTCGTCCAGCCAGTAGAAGGCGCGCGCGGCAACCTGGGTGCCGATCGGGAAAACATCGGGAATGCGGCAGGACAGGCCGAGGAAGCGGGCCGAGCGCTCGAAGTCACGCTTCGAGTAATCGCCCTTGAGCGGCTTCAGGGGCAAGGGCACGTCGCCCGTGACCTTGTACACCGCCCCCAGCAGGATGGGGCGCCAGCACACGCTGCGGCCATGGGCGGCCGCCAGCGCATCGATCTTCTCGGCCATGAAATAGCCGTAAGGCGAGGAGAAGTCGAAGTAGAAATCGATCGGCTCGGTCATTTTTCGTCACTCCGTCAGTTCCGTCCCCACGGCGCCTCCGCCAGGGCATCGGCCAAGTGTCTCATGATTTCCGGCGAGGGCAGCGGCCACCCAGGCGAGCGGTGACGCTCTCCTTCAGGAAAGCAAGGCCGGGCACTCGATCACCCAAAGACAGGGTTTCGCTGACATCCTTTGACAAGCACGACTCTTATTAAAGTTTACGGAGTAAGATTCAATAAAATCGAATCCTGTCAAAGCATGCGATGCGCAAATCAGATCTTTCTCCTGAGCGCCGAGCACGACTCGAACCCATCCCGGACAAGCCCGGAGTGTTCGCCCTCGATCCTCCCCCCATCGGGCCGCTCGAAGCCTTTTCGGGCAGGCTCGACACCCGTGACAGCATGGGCGAAGCCGTACGCCTGCTGGAACAACTGCGGGAGGGGAGGGGCGAGTAGCCGCCGCCCTCCCCCTCCGTGCTTCAGCGCGTCTCGGCGAACAGTTCGCGGCCGATCAGCATGCGGCGGATTTCGCTGGTGCCGGCGCCGATCTCGTACAGCTTGGCGTCGCGCCACAGGCGGCCGACCGCGTATTCGTTGGTGTAGCCGACGCCGCCCAGGGCCTGGATGGCCTCGCCCGCCATCCAGGTGGCTTTTTCGGCGGTGTAGAGGATGACGCCGGCGGCGTCCTTGCGCAGCGTGCGGGCATGGTCGGCGCGGTCGCAGGCCTGGCCGACGGCGTAGGCGTAGGCGCGGCAGGCGGACCAGGTGGAGTACATGTCGGCGACCTTGCCCTGCATGAGCTGGAATTCGCCGATGGGCGTGTCGAACTGCTTGCGTTCGTGCAGGTAGGGCACGACCGCGTCCATGCATGCCGCCATGATGCCGAGCGGGCCGCCCGACAGCACCGCGCGCTCGTAGTCGAGGCCGGACATCAGCACCTGCACGCCGCGGCCGATGTTGGCCTCGCCGCCGAGCACGTTGTCGACCGGCACCTCGACGTCGTCGAAGAACAGCGGGAAGGTGTTGGAGCCGCGCATGCCGAGCTTGTCGAGGTGGGTGCCGTGCGAGAAGCCCTTCATGCCCTTCTCGATGATGAAGGCGGTGATGCCCTTCGCGCCGGCGTCGATGTCGGTCTTGGCATACACCACCAGGGTGTCGGCGTCGCCGCCGTTGGTGATCCACATCTTGCTGCCGTTGAGGATGAAGCGGTCGCCCTTGCGCTCGGCGCGCAGCTTCATCGACACCACGTCGGAACCGGCGTTGGGCTCGGACATCGCCAGCGCGCCGACGTACTCGCCGGAAATCAGCCCGGGCAGGTACTTGTGCTTCTGCGCCTCGGTGCCGTTGCGGCGGATCTGGTTGATGCACAGGTTGGAATGTGCGCCGTAGGACAGGCCCACCGAGGCCGATGCGCGCGAGATTTCCTCCATCGCCACGATGTGGGCGAGATAGCCCATGTCGGTGCCGCCGTATTCCTCGCTGACCGTCATGCCATGCACGCCGAGGTCGCCGAGCTTCTTCCACAGGTCGGCGGGAAACTCATTGACGCGGTCGATCTCGGCCGCGCGCGGCGCGATCTCGGCGGCACAGAAAGCCTGCAGCGTGTCGCGCAGCGCGTCGATGGTCTCGCCGAGGTTGAAGTTCAGGCTGGGCACGTTCATGGGGTGTCTCCTTGTCGATTTTTTCTGGCGCCAGGCAGGCCGCACGCTCCAATGATGGACGGCACACGCCCGGAGATGAAGCGAGATTAGCCCCGCGCGGCGCCCGACAACTGCCATCGGGGTTGCAGATCGTGCCACGTCGACTAGTATTTCCAGCCATGAAGATCCTCACCCCCTCGCCCGCCGAGCTCACGCTGGGCCGCGCCGCCACACCGATCGCCTTCATCCGCGCGATCGTCACCGCGTACCGCCGCCGGGGGATGGATCCGGCCAGCGCGCTGCGCCAGGCGCAGATCCCCGCCAGCCTGCTCGACGACCCCGATGCGCGCGTCACCGCCGCGCAGATGGAGGCGATCTCCGGCATCGCCATGCAGGCGCTGGACGACGAAGCGCTGGGCTGGTTCTCGCGCCGCCTGCCGTGGGGCAGCTACGGCATGCTGTGCCGCGCCTCGCTCACCTCGCCCACGCTGGAAGTGGCGCTCAAGCGCTGGTGCCGCCACCACCGCCTGCTGACCGAGGACATCGTGTTCGAATTCGACCAGCAGCGCGGCACGGCGACGGTCCGCGTCACCGAGCACGCGGCGCTCGGCGAGCTGCGCGAATTCTGCCTCGTCACCACGCTGCGCTACCTGCTGGGCTACACGAGCTGGCTGATCGATTCGCGCATCGCGCTGGCGGAAACCCGCTTTCCCTTCCCCGCTCCGCGCCACGCCGATGCCTACCCCTACCTGTTCCCCGGTCCGCTGCGCTTCGACGCCGACGCCGCCGGCTTCGGCTTCGACTCCCGCTACCTGTCGCTGCCGGTGCGCCGCGACGAACGCGCCTTGCAGGCGATGCTGCAGCGCGCGCTGCCGCTCACCGTTCTGCAATACCGGCGCGACCGCCTGCTGGTGCACAGCGTCGCGCAATTGCTGAACGCCGCGCCCGGCGCCGCCCACACCGCCGAAGACCTCGCCGCCCGGCTCAACCTGTCGGTGCGCACCCTGCACCGGCAACTGAAGGACGAAGGCGTGTCGCTGCAGCGGCTGAAGAACGAAGCCCGCCGCGAACACGCCATCCGCCTGCTGCTGCAGACGAAGAGGCCCATCAAGCAGATCGCCGCCGCGGTCGGCTTCGGCAGCGAAAAGAGCTTTGCGCGGGCATTCCGGAGCTGGACGGGGGCAGCGCCGAGCGAAATGCGGCAAGACCCCATGGAGCCGGCCCAACGGGAACGCAGATGAGGATGGACGAGGTCACGAACTCCGGGTTCTTTCACCGTTCCCGGCACCGCGAACACATCGCCGAAGCCAGCCGGAATCTCGTCCTCCGGCCACCGGCGAATAACGAAATCCGGCGCTGCGCCTGCCCGGTCACAGCTCGATCACATAAGGCTTGTCCGGCACCGGGTTGTATTCGGCGACATAGCCGAGTTCGGCCTGCTTTTCCGGCGACGCCCAGGGGCGGGTGGTGTCGCAGTCATAGTTGAAGCACAGCGTGGGCGGCTGATGCACCGAACGGGCGATGATGCGCTGCACGGCCTCGGCGTCGGGGTGGCCGAACTGGGCGCCGTTGGTGCTGATCAGGAAGCGCGGGCTGTCGATCAGGGCGAGCAGTTTGTCGCTGATGTTGCCCGCGCTGCCATGGTGCGCCACCTTCACCGCGTCGACATGAAGCGTTTTCTGGCCGCGTTGTTCCAACAGGCGCCTGATCGAGGCTGCGATCACCTCGTGATGGGCATCGGCCAGGAACAGGCATGACTTGCCCCCGTATTCGGCCAGGAAAGCGATGGAGCTGCCGTTGGGGGCGGCACCGTCGATCTTGAGCTGGCGTTCGAGCAGCTTGTCCAGCTCGGGTGTGCTGCCGAGCAGCCCCTGTCCGGGCAAATAGACCCTGCGTTCGGCCAGCCTTGCCCACGCAGCATCCAGGTCGCCGGGCACCACTTCCGGGCCGAGATCCTTCTTCCACTTCGTCCGCATCCTGTCCAGCCTCGCGTTCGTCGGCGACAGCAGGGTCAGTTTCATGCCGTCGGCGAGCGTGCGCTCCGGCAAGGACCCATCGTCCGGCACCACCACGGCCTTGCCGCCGAACGCGTGGTTCCACTGGTCCAGCCGGAAGCGGCGGACGATCAGCGCGCTCAGGAACTCGCCCTGCTTGCCGCCCAGCACCTGCCTGCCCGGCTGCAGATGGCCCCAGCCATTGAACCAGATGTCGATCACGCGGATGGGAACGGGAAGGTTGGCGAACAGCCGCACGATGCCCTCGATGTGGTCGGTATCCACATGGCTCATCACCACCAGCTCGAACCGGCGGTCGCCCGCAGGAAGCACGTTCAGGCGCGCATCGAGATGCTTGTAGCCGCCGATCGGGCCGCCGTCGATCAGCATGCGCCGCGTGCGCGAGGCGTTTCCGTACTCCACCAGCAGGCAGTCGCCATGCAGGGCGGGCAGCAGTTCGATGCGGAAAAAGTCCTGTTCCGCCATGGATGGCTCCCTTTCAAAGCCGCCAATCGGCATCGCCGAAGGCGACCACGCAGAGCGCCATCGGCAGGCTGTCGAGCAGGGCCTGGCGCTTGGCCGCCCGCAGGGCTTCGCCAAGACATGTTTCGGCATCCGCGCCAGGTGCGTCGCCCGCTTGCCCGCTGATCGACAGCAGGCCCTCGATCATTTTTTCGCCCACCTTTACCGCATGCGGCCCGAACACGGTCGCGATGGTCGAGATGACCACCGCCGCGCCGGCCTGGCGGAAATAGCGGATATGGTTCGCATACTGCTGGGCGGTGCTGGCGACATCGCAGCCGAGCAGCATCACCAGCGGATACGGGCCGTCGACGTGCACATATTCGCGCGGCAGGCGCAGCGTCTTGAAGGTCTTGCCGCCGATCTCCAGCGCGATGTCCTGCTTGTCGCCGGTGTTGTGCGGAAACGCCACCAGCAGCGTCGGGCGGCTGCCGCTGACGGTGGCCTTCCATTCGTCCCAGTCCTTCACTTCCTGCACGCGCCCGTTCAGGCGCGCCGCCAGGATTGCGATGACGGGGCTCACTTCGTCGTGCTCCACCTCCTGGCTGTAAGCCACCAGGGCAGGCTGATCGAGTTGCAGGCGCACCCGGTCGCCGGCGGGCTCCGCCTGGACGATCAGCTCCGCGCCGTCGGGCTTGCCGATCCTCGGACTGTAGATGTGCCGCTCGATGACCTTGCGCAAGCCCCAGAAGCCCATCGGGCACACATGCCGTTCCGGCTCCTGCTGCCCGTCGCAATGGCCGGGACAGGCGCCCGCCCTCAATGCTTCGAGCGCGCTGGGGCAAAAACGGACGTCGTCCTCGTCGTCCGGCGGCGGGTACTGGTAGATGAATTCGAAAGGCACCACTTCGTCGGCGCGGGTGCTGATGATCTGGATATGGGTGGCTTCCTCCACATCCATTCCACCGCTGCGCAGTTGCTGCAGATGGTCGGCCACCAGCACCGAATAGAGGTCGCTCCCCACCCGGGCCAGTTTGTAGAACAGCTTCAGGTTGTCGCCCCGGGTCAGGCCTCCGCTGTAGTCGGCCACGCTGTAGGCGACCTCCGACAGCAGCTGGTTGATGGTCGCGACAGGCTCCCTGATGCCATCGAGGTCGGTGGCCCAGGCGCGCTTGCCGGCAACGCCGGTCAGCAGCGGCCGCTCGGCATTCGTCTGGTTGAGCACGAAGGATGCGTCGAACCGGCGCCGGGCGCCCAGGTCACTCCAGTGCTCGCGCACCCGCGCCTCGATCTGCTGCGCGATGCCCTCCCCAGCGCCCGCCTGCACACCCTGCGGCACGACACGGGCATGGATCAATACCGTCTGCAGCACGCGCCCCCGGTGCAGCACGGTGATCCGGGCCTGGAACGCCGCAGGCTCGCGGGGCGTGAACACGAACTCGGCCACGCTGCTCGGCCCCGAACCGGGCAGCCAGAGATCTTCCATCATCGGCGCGTCGAGCTGGGTGGGCTCGTGGAACACGATCTGCAGGCGGTGGCGGCGCCGGTTGCGCGGCAGCTCATGTGCCGGGAAGGGTTCTGGCGCTGCCTGCCAGCGTTCGTCCGGCGGACCGATGCGCACGCGCAGCATCACCGTGGTGCCCACGATCAGGCGCTGACGCTCCTCGACCAGTTCGCCTGCCTCCGTGCGCCAGAAGCTGTGCTGCACGTAACGCGTCTCGGGCTGCTCGGCGGCTCGGGCAGCCTCGTGCTTCCTCACCTCGTTGGTCACTTCCGTCAGCGAGGAGGCCTCGTCGGACTCGCGGTAGTAGCCGTAGGCTCCCCGCGACCCGCGGATATTCCGGGCCAGTATTTTTGGCGAGACCTTGCGCAGGGAGTCCGCCATGGCCGGCGCGCCTCCCTCTTCCGGAGGGCCGGCGCCTGCCAGCCCTCCCCCTCTTCCTCTCGGCACCGCAGTTTCCAAAGTCTCGACGAGGTCGGGAACATGGATCAGATCATCCAGCGAGCGCTCGCTCACCACCAGCGACGCATCGGCCGGCAAGGCCTTCAGCCGCCCCGCGATCCGCTCCACCGAGTTCGAGAGATGGCTCAGCTGCACGAGGTCACGGCTCAGGAAGGCAGTCACGCTCTCCCCGAAAACCATCGACAGCGCCACGTCGAGCGGGCGGTCATGAGTCAGTTCATCACCCAGGCGCACCAGCGCCTGCATCTCCCAATCAGGTTCCGCTTCGGCTGGTGGCGTGACGCACACCACGCCCTCTGCCGACACTTCGCGGGCAACGATGCGCGCGACGTCCTCGACGTCGGCATCATCTTCGATGCCGCCCAGCAGCAATACGAGCGCCGCCCGGCACCTCGCTCCCTTCGCCAGCAGCCGGCCCGCCACATGCCGCAGCGGTCCGCTGAACACGAGCATCTCCACCCGCGCTTGCGAACGGTCGACCACGCAGAAACGGTACGGCCACGGCTCCCGCCAGTAGGTGCGGAAGTCCGAGAAAGCATCGGCCAGCGGATCGTCCGGCAAGGCGGCGAAACTGAATGGCAACTGCCAGTCGACCTGTCCGTCCCAGGCGAAGGCATCGGCGACGAACACGCTGCCGGCGCCCACCGGCGCCTGCTGCAAGGTGTGCAGCATGGGCAGCAGCCTGCTCCAGCGGCGGCCCCGGCTCTTCACCGCGATGCGCGTGCCCCAGGGCGCGTCGTCGATATATTTCTGCCAGGCTGCGGCCAGCACGCTTGCGGATGGAAATCGCGCCAGCCCCGCCAGCGCAGGCATCTCCCAGTCCATGGCCTTGTCGCCGTCGCGCATGCTGCCGAACATGGCTGCGATGTCCGCGATTCGATGCACCTCCGTCCGTCTGGCGGCAAGTTGCTCCAGCAGGTCGATGCGGCGGCGGCGCTGGCGGCGGGCAGCAGCATTCAAGATGCCGAGCGCCGCACAGGCCTGCGCGAAGCGCTCATCGTCGACTTCCAGGCTCCAGGCGGCGAGGCCGTGGCGGTTGGTCATCGCGGCGGCCTCAGTTCAGCGGCCACTCGGGCACCGGCCAGCCCTTCGCCGCCGCGATGTCCAGTCTTGCACGCCTGCGCAAGGCGGCGTCGGCAAGCGCATAGCCCCAGTTGATCAGGCGGCCCTGTTCGCGCGCCTCGAACTTCTTCAGCCGCGTCGGGATGTTTTCGAGAGCGGCGGTGATTGTGTTGTCGGCCGTGATCGCGCCCGGATCGCCGTAAGCCTCGATCCGGGTACCGATTCCCCAGTAAGCGCCTCGCCGCCGCCCGGCCTGGAAGTCATCGACCAGCCAACGCTTGCGCAGCGCGCGGGTCTGGTCGATCAGGATGTCGCGCACCCTGCCCAGTTGCAGCAGATCATCCTCGAAGGGCGACTCATCGATCTCGAATGGCGCCCCGGCATCGCTGACCAGGATGATGTCCAGGCCCTTGAGCAAGGCCTCCAGACCCATGTTGTCGTAGATCCCGCCATCGGCAAGCACGATGCGCCGGCGCAGCTTTTCCAGATTGGGCAGCTCGTGTTGCGGCATCTCCCAGGAATCGGGGTCGGTCTTCAGAACCACCGGAGAAAAGATCGGCGGAAAAGCGCTCGACGCCGCCACCGCATCCGCCAGCCTGACATCCGCGCCGCGGGACATGCCGAGGTAATAATCGGCGACATAGTCCCGGCGGAAGCGGAAACTGCGCCCGGTCTGCATGTTGGTGGCGTAGAAGATGAAGCGCGGCGCCGGCTCCTGGTCCGGATCCGGCAGCGACCGCAGCAGCGTCTCGCCGAACAGGTCGTCGGCGTAACGGTCGGCGAGAAACTCGCCGGATGTCTTGAACGGCACGAGATGGCCGAGCAAGGCGGTCTTGATGTCGATCGACCGGCTGCAGAACCGGCGAACGGGCTGCGCCACGACCGCCTCGAAGTTGCCGGCGCGGCCAGCACTGAAATCGAGCCGACGCCATCCGTGCGCCAGGACTCCCGCCAGAATCGAGCCGCCCGACACACTGGTGACCCGCGCCAGCCCCCCGAGCAAGCCGGCCTCGTTCAAGCGCCACAGGCTGCCGAGCCCGAAGAGCGTTGCCCGGAATCCGCCGCCGGACAGCGCCAGACCGATCTTCAGTGCATTTTCCGCATTCATGCCTGCGCTCCCGGTTGGATTGCAAATGCAGTTTCACGGACATGTATTCACAATATAGGCACAACGCACGCAAGCTGCCGGGTAATCGCAAGCCAGGCCTTCGCGGCATCAAGTTTCCCTGCAGCCGGCCGTTAATCCCTTACTGTGACGACGGCTGAAGTCACGCCCGAAGCGGACGAAGGAGAGCACCATGGCAACGACAGGCAGCGGCATCAACCCGGCAGCGGCAAGCAGCGCAACGCAGGCCCCTCAGGCGGCGAAAGGCGCACAACGCAGCGAAGGCAGCAGCCGCATGGCAAGCGCGGAAACGGTGCGCCACGAACAGAACGCCGCGATCATCACCGCGTCGCTGCAGGTGTCGATCAAGGCCGGCAACGACTCGCTCGCCCTGCTCTACCGTTCGGCCATCGACCACCTGAACGAAGTGCTGGCACCGGGGCAGAACGTGGACGTCATCGGCAAGGCCATGGAGCAGGACAACTCGCCCGAAGCCACTGCCGAACGCATCCTGAGCTTCGCCACCGGCTTCTTCGACGCCTACGCGGCGCAGCACCCCGGCAAGGACACCGAAACACTGGCGCGCGACTTCACCGAGCTGGTGCGGGGCGGCTTCGAGAAAGGCTTCAACGAAGCGCGCGACATCCTGCAGGGGCTGGGCGTGCTGGGCGGCAGCGACATCGAAAGCGGCATCATGAAGACCTATGAACTGGTCTCCAAGGGCTTCGACGATTTCCTCGCCGCCAAGCTGAAACCGGCTGCCGAGAGCGAAGCGCCGCAGCAGGCGGGCGAAGGCGGGAAGCCGGCGACGAAGGCTTGAGCCCGCGCTGAGGCCGGGCGGCAGTCAGGCGCCGTGCCGGGCGAGGAAGTCGAACAATTCCGCCGCCCGCCCTTCGGGCCTGGCATCGCCGGCAGTACATAGCAGCAGCCTTCTGGCCGCCCAGGCGTCCGCGATCCGCGACACGCCGATGCCGGCGTGGGCCAGGCGCCTGGCTGCGGCCGCCGGCACGATGGCAATGCCGACGCCATCGGCCACCAGGCTGATGACGGCATCGAAACTGCGCACGCGGACCCGGTAATGGAGCCCCCGGCCGTACTGCATCGTCCGCCCCTGCAGGAAGCGGCTCAAGCCGCTCTCGGCCGGCAGGCCGACGAAAGGGTGTTCGAGCAGATCGACGAAGGCCACGCCGGCGCCCGCCGGCCGGAACGCGGCCAGCGGGAAGACCGCGACCAGATCGTCCTCCGCGAACAGGCGGGTGTGCAGCCCTTCGGTGCCGACGTAATCGGCGACGATACCGATGTCGGCCTGTTCCTGCCGCATCGCCAGCAGGACATCCTGGCTGCCCAGCTCGCGCAGGTCGATGTCCACATCCGCGCGCCCGGCGAGAAAGCGCCCGATGAGCGGCGGCAGATGCTCGGTCATCGCCGCGGTATTGCAGACCAGCCGTATCGTGCTGCGGATGCCGTGCGCGTAGGCCGCCATCTCCGCATGCAGTATCTCCAGTTCGCGCTCGACACGGCCGGCATGCCGCAGCAGGGCACGCCCCGCATCGGTCATCCGGATGCCGAGCTTGGAACGGTGCAGCAAGGCCGTGCCCAGGGCATGCTCCAGCTTCTGCAGGCGCGTGCTGGCTGCCGCCAGCGAAAGGTGCATGGCCCCGGCGCCGCGCGTGATCGATCCCGCTTCGACGATGGCGGCGAACAGATGCAGATCAAACGTGGAAATGCGATAGGGAGTCACGCTGTTCCTTGATGCCATCGACCTCATCCTTCCGTTTCGGCGAAGAATATCATCGCCGATGAATGATCGACATCCGGCCTCCCGCCCCCGATCATCGTCCCATGGATGCGACATTTCTCTTCATTGTTGCCGCGGTGTTCCTGGCGGCCGGCGCGGTCAAGGGCGTGTCCGGCATGGGGCTGCCCACGGTCTCGATGGCGCTGCTCGGCCTGCTGATGCCGCCGGCCGAGGCGGCGATGCTGATGGTGCTGCCTTCGCTGGCGACGAACGTCGCCCAGTGCGCAGGCCCGCATTGGGTGATGCTTGCGCGGCAGTTGTGGCCGATGTGGGCCGGCCTGCTGCTGGCGGCCCTGTTCAGCCCGATCTCGGCGATCGACATCCCCGGCGCGCGCGCCTCGCTGGTCCTCGGGCTGGTGCTGACGATCTACGGCATCTGGGGGCTCGCCCGGCCTGCGCTTCCCGAGTTCGGGCGCCACGCCCGGCTCGCCGGCGGCATCGCCGGCTCGGCGACGGGCCTGGTGACCGCCGCGACCGGCGTTTTCGTGATCCCCATGGTGCCCTATCTGCAAGCACTGAAGCTGCCCAGGGACGCCTTCATCCAGGCGATGGGCATCAGCTTCATGCTGGCGACCGTGGCCTTGATGCTGCGGCTGGGGAGCACAAACCTGGCCGACTGGGCCGCCAACGGTCCGGCATGCGCGACGGCATTCATCGCCGCCTTTGCGGGGCTGTGGGCAGGGGCGCGGCTACGAGGGCGCCTGGAGCCGATGCAGTTCCAGCGCGTGCTCTATGGCGTCTTCCTGCTGCTGGGGCTCGTGATGGCCGGACGGTCGCTGTGACGGCTGCCAAGCCACAGCCATAGCGCCGTGCCCGCCAGCAGCACGGTTGCAATGGCACTGGCCCAGCTCAGGGCATCCCAGCCGGCGATCCGGGCGTCGCCGATGAGCCGCACCAGCAGCGGGCCGGCGATCTGGCCTGCCGCGAAACCGGCGGTCATGCGCGCGAGAAGAGCCGTCGGATTGTCGGGCATGCGCTCGCGCGCCAGTTGAAGGCCCGCCATGGTCGTGACCATGAAGGTGCCGCCAACCAGCACCGCCGACCCCGCCAGCACCCACAGCGACTGTTGCAGCAAGGGCAGAAAGGTGCCCACGGCCATCACGCCCTGGGCAATCGCCCAGACCTTCCGGCGCGACCAGCCATGCAGCCAGCGCGAGGCAAAGGCGACCGACAGCGCCGCCGCCGTGCCGAAAATCGGCCAGGTGAGCCCGAAGACGAGCGGGTCGGCCACCAGTTGCCGCGCCATCGTCGGCAGGAAAGTCGCGGGGATGATGTAGCCGAAGCCGAACGCGCTGTAGCACAGCACCACGCCGAGGTTACCGCGCCCGGCGGTCGACGACGCCGGCTTTGGCGGAGCGGAGGCACCCGATGGCGCCGCAGCGGCGGACGGCGCCGGAAGCTTCCGCAGGACATACGCGGCACCGAGGACGGCGAGCAGCCCGAGTTCCGCCCAAAGCAGTACGGCGCTCTGCCCGCCGCCCAGCCAGGTCAGGACACCCGTTCCCGCGATACCCAGGCCGACTCCGGTATACATCCATCCGCCGAGCGAGGTCGCATGCCGGCGGCTCAGTTCGGGCAGGCACCAGCCACTGGCGCAGACCAGCACCCAGGCGCTAAAGATGCCCGCGCTGGCCCGAAGCGCCATGCCGAGCCACGGCAGCCCGGCATCGCCCCAGACCATCCCGAGCGTCGTCACGGCCACCCCGACCAGCCCGATCTGAAGCCCTCGCCGCGGGCTGCCCGCGAACCACGACGCACTCAGCGCGCCGAGCAGGTAGCCGAAGTAATTGGCCGTGGCCCACTCCGTGCCCGTCACCGCATCGAGGCTGCCGTCGCGCAGCATCAGCGGCATCATCGGCGTGAACGCAAACCGGCCGACGCCCATCGCGATCGCCAGCGCGACCAGGCCGATAAGGATGATCACCTGCGGCGACGGCGCCGACGAAGGCAGTCCAGCCGTGATGGAGCTGCCGAAGGAAGGCTTCATTGCTGATACCGGACCGCCAGCATTTCCCCCGTTGCGCACACCTCGCCATCTGCCGACAGCGTCAGATCCACCCACACCTTTCGGCCTTCCATGCTGCGCAGCGTCCCCTTGATGCCGTGGTAATCCAGCAAGGAGGCTATCAGGCCGCCATGGACGTGATGCGGAACGCCGTCGCTGTATTCGGGCTTCGGCAGAAACTTGGCAATTGTTTCGTCACCAGCCCAATAACTCTTCAGATGATGTCCTGCCGGGTTGTTCCTGCCGCAGCCATGGCAATGGCTGACCTTCTCGGCATAGAAATCCTGGAATGCAATGCTCATTTCGTCTTCTCTGGCATAAGACCCATCGGATCACATTAAATTTTCACAAGCATCGCTATCACCAGCGGAGCGAAACGAGTATGTGATTTTTCAAAATATCACTCATCACTTCCCTTCCGGCACGGCTTGCTTTTACTTCCTGCGGGGTTCATGAGTCCCGAAAAGCTGCTCCAGGAGCCTCCGACGCCTGCCCCCAAGCGGGAACGATGGGAATCGGATAGTCCGACAAGGCGGCATGACCCTGCCCAAGTCTGCGCAATCGTGATACAGCAATGAGCAACTCATCGCTGGCCGCATCCCAGGGCACGAGGGCACCGAACTGCCGATCGGCGGTTTGACACGCTAATCCGCCCGAGGGCCGGTAAACCGGCAACAGGATATCTCTCCTTCTCAACTCACGAGCCGCCCTCCTCCATTCGATACTGCTCCCGCCATCAACCTGTGCCGGCATCACGAAAATCACTTTCCACAAGAGTCGATTCTGCAGAAGATAATCGAGTTCCCACCGCACCCCTTCGGACATCGCGATGGGAACAACAAGAATCAAGATGGAATCTGCGAAATCCTTGATGATCTCGCTCTGCCACGCCTTGGAATAGTCAAACTGGGCGAAATCAGCCAGCTTGTCGGTTGGATCGTTGACGAGCTTAACCGCCGTGGGCGCAAGAAGCTTGTCGACCCGACGAAAGAATCCCGGCAATACAGCAGGCTCCAGTATCCGTACTGAGTATTTATAGTTCGGATTTGGAAGATCTCCATGCAGGGCGTTAACCGCCCCACCCGACTTCAGCAGGAGCGCATAGGGTCGGAGAACAATTCCGGACGCCAATTGACGATCGAGATCGTATTTCTTCTTCTCAAGGTACGAAATATCGTACCAAGCCTTAGCCAAGGCGATCAAGAATACGATCAGGACAAAAATCCCGTACGCAATGAACTCACGCCACCAGTAGAATAGCGTCACAGCCAGGGCGGCCAGCGAAACCCAATTTGCAAGCTTGTGCTTCACAACTCCCTCCTCCACCGCTCCAGACTCCACAAATAGAACTAGCTCGATTTGACGGTTGCTGCAGAAGACTGCTTACCTGCTGCATGCCACGTGCTGATTGGAGGAAGAATTGAGCCTGGCCTTTTCCTTCAAGCCACCTGAAGTTCTTCGCGCAGCACCCGGCGCAGTGCTTCAACCGTTACCGGCGCCGACTCTGGGGCGGCAGCGCTGCGCAGGGCTTCGTTGATCAGTGTCTGGTAGCCTTTGCCTTCTGCTGCGGCGCGCTCGCGGAATGCGGCCAGCACATCGTCGTCGAGGAAAATGGTGATACGGGTCTTGCCTGTGGGTTTAAGCACCGGGCCACGCTTAGCGGCGGTGAAGTCGTAACTCGCTTTCATTGTCTATCCCTCTTCGTAGGCGCGTCGTTCGTGCGGTTCTGCCTGGCGGGCTGAAAATACCCTGATTTCGTCCTCGCCCCGGTAAGTGTAGGCCACCACCACCAACCTGCCGAAACCGTCCATGCCGAGCGTGACGAACCGCTCTTCGTGATGGTCCCGGTCTTCTCATGTCAGGGCCGCAGGGTCATGGAAGACGGCTTCGACATCGGCGAGGTCGACGCGGTGCTTCCTGATGTTGGTTCGATTCTTGGTCGGATCGAAGGTGATCTTCATGGATTTATTGTATGCATTTAATACATATAATCAAGCCGTGCCCCTGGATAAACCTTGAAACTCCCCCTGCATCGCCAGGCAGCGGTTGTGCTTGGGTTCGCACCGGCGAGACAGCCAGGTTGCTCACAAACACATTTCATTGCTGGTACCGGACCGCCAGCATTTCCCCCGTTGCGCACACCTCGCCATCTGCCGACAGCGTCAGATCCACCCACACTTTTCGGCCTTCCATGCTGCGCAGCGTCCCCTTGATGACGAGCTCGATGCCCATCGGCGTGGGCCGGCGGAAGTCGACCTTCAGGGATGCGGTGACGTAGCGGATGGGCTCGCCTTCCGACCCCATCTCACGGTTCTGGGCTCGATGGGCAAACGCCGACGCCGACGCCGCGCCGTGGCAATCCAGCAGGGAGGCAATCAGGCCGCCATAGACGTGATTCGGCACGCCGCCGCTGTATTCGGGCTTCGGCAGAAACCTGGCAATTGTTTCGTCACCATCCCAATGACTCTTCAGGTGGTGTCCTGCCGGGTTGTTCCTGCCGCAGCCATGGCAATGGCTGAATTTCTCGGCGTAGAAATCCTGGAATGCAAGCTCCATTTCATTTCCCCTAAATTTGCGCAAGCGCCGCCATCACCAGCGGAAGGCTGATTGCGGACAGCAAGGTCTGAAAAGTGATGATGCCGGCCATCAGATGCCCATCGCCCCCCAGTTGCCGCGTGAGAACGTAAGCCGTCGGGGCGGTCGGCAGGGCGAAGAACAGCACGAGGACGGCAGTTTCGATCGTGGGCAGGGCCAGAATCCGGGCGCTCAGGAACGCGAGCATCGGCACCAGAATCAAGCGCATCAAGCTGTTCCCGACCAGCGTGCCGCCCTGCCCTCTCAGTTCATCGAGCTTCAGCGCAGCGCCCACACTCAGCAAACCCAGCGGCAGGCTGGTATTCGCCAGCAAGCTCAGCAGCTTGTCCGCACCCCATTTCAACTCGAACCCAGCAAGATTGAAGAGTGCGCCCGCCAGGCAGGCCAGGATCAGCGGATTTTTTGCCACCGGCACGATCAGCGCCATGACGCTCCTGTTCCTGTCGGCCGACAGCGCCAGCACCGACAGCACGTTCACGGCCGGCACCAGCACCGCGAGAATCACCGCGGCGAAAACCATGCCTTCCTTGCCATACAGGCCGCTGACGGCAGCAAGGCCGAGATAGGTATTGAAACGCAGCAGGCCCTGCAGCAGAACACCGAAGCGGGCTGCCGGCCACCCCTTGATCCGGCGCGCTGCGAGCAGGCCGGCCGTGACCACGCCCAGCACGATCACCAGGGCAGCGAGCAGGCGCGGCAGCGCCGGGTTGTTCAGCGGCGCGGCGCTGAGGCTGCTGAAGAGCAGCGCCGGAAACAGCACGAAATAGTTGAAACGCTCCGCACCCGGCCAGAACCCGGCCCCGGGGAAACCGGAGCGCTGCATGGCATGGCCGGCCACGATCAGGACGAAGAGCGGCCAAAGCGAAACGAGTATGTGGCTCATCGGAATGCCATTCATCGCGCACCTGCCGGCGCGGCCTGCATGTTTTCGAGGCCGGCCGGGTTTGAACGAACCGCTGCCGGAAACTCAGCGGCCCATCGAATAGAACTCCGCATTGGGCCGCATGCTCGTCACGTTGGCAATGCGGTTGGACATGCCGAAGAAGGCCGAGATACCGGCGATGTCCCAAATGTCATCATCAGTGAAGCCGTGCGCCTTCAGCGCCTCGAAATCAGCATCGCCAACCAGATGGGCCGCCTGCGACACCTTCATGCCGAAATCGAGCATCGCCTTCTGGCGTTCGGTGATGTCGGCCTTGCGGTAGTTGGTGGCGACCTGGTCGGCGATCAGCGGATTCTTGGCGCGGACGCGCAGGATGGCGCCGTGCGCGATCACGCAGTACTGGCACTGGTTCACCGCGCTGGTCGCCACCACGATCATCTCCCGCTCGGCCTTGCTCAGGTTGCCGGGCTTTTCCATCAAGGCGTCGTGGTAGGCGAAGAAGGCGCGGAACTCGTCCGGACGGTGGGCCAGGGTCAGGAACACGTTGGGAACGAAGCCGGCTTTTTCCTGGACGGCGACGATCCGCTCGCGGATGTCCTCGGGCATGTCCTCGAGTGCGGGGACCGGGAAACGGCTCACTGCGGCCTGTTGTGCTTGAGTCATGTACTTCTCCTTCGAGTGATGAAGCAGATTTCGGGATCTGCAGGTTTTTATCGATTGACGTCCACGACGACGCGGCCGCGCACTTCGCCCTTCAGAATGCTTTCGGCCAGCGGGATCGCTTCAGCAAGGCCGACTTCACGGCTGATCCGGCCGAGCTTGGCGACGTCCAGGTCGCTGCCCAGGCGCTGCCACGCCACCAGGCGGTCGGCGCGCGGGCACATCACGCTGTCGACGCCCGCCAGGGTGACGCCGCGCAGGATGAAGGGCGCGACGCTCGCCGGCAGATCCATGCCCGCCGCCAGGCCGCAGGCCGTCACCACGCCGCGGTATTTCGTCGTCGCGCAGACGTTGGCGAGCACGTGGCTGCCGGCGACATCGACCGCGCCTGCCCAGCGCTCCCTGCCCAGCGGCTTGCCGGGGGACGAGAAGTCGGCGCGGTCCACCACTTCCTTCGCGCCGAGCGCCTTCAGGTAATCGGCATCCTTGGGCCGGCCGGTCATTGCCACCACCGTATAGCCCAGTTTCGCCAGCACCGCGACGGCGACGCTGCCCACTCCGCCCGCCGCGCCGGTGACGAGGATCTCGCCGTCCGCCGGCTTCACGCCGTGCCGTTCCAGGGCCAGCACGCACAGCATCGCGGTATAGCCCGCGGTGCCGATCGCCATCGCCTGCTGCGGCGAGAATGCCGCGGGCAGCGGCACCAGCCAGTCGCCGTTCAGCCGCGCCTTCTGCGCCAAGCCGCCCCAGTGCGTTTCGCCGACGCCCCAGCCGTTGAGCAGCACCGCATCGCCGGCCTTGTATTCCGGATGCGAGCTTTCCTCGACCACGCCCGCCAGGTCGATGCCCGGCACCATCGGGAACTTCCGCACCACCGGCCCCTTGCCGGTGATCGCCAGGCCGTCCTTGTAGTTGATCGTCGAGTGGCTGACGCGGACCGTGACGTTGCCCTCGGGCAGTTGCGCTTCGTCGATGTCCTTTACCCCGGCGCGGTAACCCGCTTCGTCCTTCTCGATCAGAATGCCCTTGAACATCTCACCCTCCTTCATTTAGACCGACCGTCTAGTTACGATCAAAAAAATCAGCCTGCTGCCAGGCCGACAAAGAAAAACCCTGCAAACACCTCGAGCGGCTTCGCGCTGCGCTCGAGCTTGGCACGCAGCACCGCGCCCTCCCAGCCGATCCAGAACACGGCGGCAAGCTGTTCGGTGTCGGCATCCGGGGCGATTTCCCCGGCCTTCTGCGCTTCGCGGAGGCAGGCCGCCAGACGCACCTGCCAATCCTCGAAGGTCTCCTTGAGCCGGTCGCGGAAACTCTCCGGCAGCGCACCCATCTCCTGGCCGAGATTGCCGATCAGGCAGCCGCGGCGGAATTCGTACCGAACCATGCCATCCGTCGCATCGGCCACGAAAGAACGCAGGCGGTCCAGCGGCGCAAGCGACGAATTGCCGAGATGGCGATCCAGCTTGCGGGCGAAAAACACTCCGTAGCGCTCGATCAGGTCGAGACCGAAAGCCTCCTTGCTGCTGAAGTAGTGATAGAAGGAGCCTTTCGGCACGCCGACGCGGCCGAGGACTTCCTCGATGCCGGTGGCGGAAAAGCCCTTCTCGGTGAGCACTTCCAGACCCGCGCGCAGCAACAGCTCGCGTGTCTCGATCAGGTTCTCACGCTGCCTGGGCGGCCTGCCGCGGCGACGAGGGGCTTGTTGTTCGACGTCCATGCAGCGACATTAAACCGATCGTCTCGTAAAATCAAGCAGAAAGACCGTCAGCCCGCACGCGACCTGCCACGCCACCAGGCCACGATCCAGCCGAGAACGGTGCCGGCAAGGCTGCCCATCAGCGCACTACCAACGACCAGAGGATATTCGTCCCTGAAGTGGAAACAGGCAAGCGCCGCGCCAATGCCAAAACCGGCAAAGGCAAACCGGCTGACCTGGCGCCGCCTTGCCTCGATGAACTCCTGCTCGTGGCGTTTGCGGCGGGCTTCCTGCTGGGCGCGGATGCCCGGCTCCAGCACCGCACGGGCGGCGGCGTCTGCTTGTGTCTTGTTCATGTGATTACCAGGACTGAATCAGACCCCGTGGTTAACGCATGGAGTCTAACACCGGCCAGATCGCACTCCATCATGCATATGCCATCCGGCAGTTCGAGTGCTCGACGATGGAAATTGCAGAAAACAACATCGCCACACACAACACACGTAACGTACGCCACAAACAAACGGCCGGCACTACCCTCTCTGAGCAGTACCGGCCGTTCGCCGAAACCTCAAATCCGCGCCGAACCCGGCGCCGCTTTCAGCCTCCCTGCACCAGCAAATCCCCGGTGATTTCGGCAACGTTCTTGACGCTGGTCAGCGTCATCGCCACACGCATTTCCTTTTCCAGCAGATCGAGCAGGTTGGTCACGCCCGCCTGCCCCTGAGCAGCCAGCGCGTAGATGAAGGCGCGGCCGATCATGGTGCAGTCGGCACCGAGGGCGAGCATGCGCACCACGTCCAGGCCATTGCGGATGCCGGAGTCGACCAGGATCTTGATCTGGCCCTTCACCGCGTCGGCGATGGCAGGCATCGCGCGGGCCGACGACAGCACGCCGTCGAGCTGGCGGCCGCCGTGGTTGGAGACGATGATGCCGTCGGCGCCGAAGCGCACCGCGTCCTTGGCGTCTTCGGGGTCGAGGATGCCCTTGATCACCATCGGCCCTTTCCAGAACTCACGGATCCATTCCAGGTCCTTCCACGAGATCGAGGGGTCGAAGTTGGCCCCCAGATAGCCCATGTAGTCTTCCAGGTTGATGTCCTTGCCCATGTAGGTGGAGATGTTGCCCAGCGTGTGCGGCTTGCCCTTGAGGCCGACGTCGATGGCCCAGTGCGGGTGCAGCGCGGCCTGGATGTAGCGGCGCAGGGCGGCGTTGGGGCCGCTCATGCCGGAGTGGGCGTCGCGGTAGCGGGCGCCGGGCACCGGCATATCGACGGTGAACACCAGCGTCGAGCAGCCGGCGGCCTGGGCGCGCTCGAGCGCGTTCTGCATGAAGCCGCGGTCCTTGAGCACGTAGAGCTGGAACCACATCGGGCGGCTGAGCTTGGGCGCGACTTCCTCGATCGGACACACCGACACGGTGGACATCGTGAAGGGGATGCCCTTCTTGTCGGCCGCCACCGCGGCCTGCACTTCGCCGCGGCGCGCATACATGCCGGTGAGGCCGACCGGCGCCAGCGCCACCGGGATGGAGAGCTTTTCGCCGAACAGTTCGATGCTGGTGTCGAGCTGGCTCATGTCCTTGAGCACGCGCTGGCGCAGCGCGACTTCGGCGAGGTCGTCGACGTTGCGGCGCAGGGTCTTTTCGGCGTAGGCGCCGCCATCGATGTAGTGGAACAGGAAGGGCGGCAGGCGCTTTTGCGCGGCAGCCCGGTAGTCACTGGCAGAGGAAATGATCATGGATTTGTCTTCCTGGGTATCTGGAGCGGGCTGGCGAAGCGTCAGCCCGGTTCATCGGGAATCAAGGTGGGCACGCGCGCTTCCTCGGGCAGGCGGCCGTAGCGGGCGCGCCTGGCGTCGTCGTCGTCGAAGCGGCGAACGGTGTCGCGCACGAAATCGAGGTGGTTTTCGATCAGTGCGCGCGCCTGCGGCGCATCTCCGTCGAGGATGGCCTGCATCAGTGTGCGGTGCTGGTCGGTGAGTTCGTTGATGGTTTCCGGCGAGCTCAGCGTGAACATGGTACGCCGGCTGTGCATGACGTTGGAGAACACCAGCTCGAACAGGCTGTGCATCACGCGCAGCAGGACCACGTTGTGCGAGGCTTCGGCGATGGCGAGGTGGAACTGCGCATCGGCGCGCGCGGACAGCTCGGCGTGGCCGCTCTGCTGGTGGCGCACCATGACGTCGTAGCAGCGCCGGATGCGGTCCTTGTCGGCCTGCGTCGCGCGCAGCGCGGCATGCCAGGCAGTGCTGCTTTCGAGCGCATGGCGGGCTTCCAGCACGTCGTAGCGGTATTCGGGGTCCGCAGTGAGCAGGTTGGCCAGAGGCTCGAAGGTGCCCGACAGCAGAAAACCCCGGTTGCGCTCCTGAACGTAGGTGCCCGCGCCCCGCCGGCTGTGGAGCACGCCCTGGCTGACCAGCTTCTGGATGGCTTCCCGCAGGGAAGGCCGGGACACCCCCAGTTGCTCGGCGAGCAGCCTTTCGGCCGGCAAGCGCTCGCCCGGCTGCCATTTGCCTTGCCGGACGAGGGTATGCAGTTGCTCGGCGATCTGATCAGCCAGGCGCATTGCGTGCCTCCTATCCTACTCAGTGTGCCGCATGGACGACCGGGATCATCCACGGGAAAACGTAAGCCTGCAGCGTCGTCATCGCGCCGATGATGGCGGCGAAGATCAGACTGTGCTTCACCGTGAAGCGGAACAGGTCGGACTCCTTGCCGGCCAGGCCCACTGCCGCGCACGCGATTGCGATGGATTGCGGCGAGATCATCTTACCGGTCACGCCGCCCGTGGTGTTGGCCGCCACCGTCAGCACTTCGGGCAGGCCCAGCTGCTGCGCCGTGGTGGCCTGCAGCGCGCCGAACAGGGCGTTGGCGGAGGTGTCGGAGCCGGTCAGGAAGACGCCGATCCAGCCCAGGAAGGGCGAGAAGAACACGAAGGCATCGCCGGTGTGCGCCAGCGCCAGCGCCAGCGTGGCGGACAGGCCGGAGTAGTTGGCGATGAAGGCGAACGCCAGCACCATGCCGATGGAGTAGATCGGCCACGCCAGGCTCTTCAGCGTATCGGCGAAAGTCTCGATCGCCTTGGCCGGCTTGAGGCGCAGGAAGACGATGGTCAGCAGCGCGCCGATCATGATCGCGGTACCGGTCGCGGAGAACCAGTTGAACGAGTACACCGCGCCATACGGCGCGGCCGCAGCGACCACCGGCGGCATCTTCTCGACCAGGTTGTGCAGCAGCGGCACCGGGATGTTGATGACCCAGTCGGACAGCGCACCATTGGCGGCGAACAAGGCCTTGAAGGGCTTCAGGCTCCACAGCGTCACCATCGCGGTCAGGATGATGAACGGTGACCATGCCTTGAGCACCGTGCCGACGGTCAAGTCCACCGGCGGCTTGTCCAGCCCGGCTGCAGCGCCTGCCGCGCTCGGGGGCGGCGTGCCGTCCTCGAGCTCGAAGCGGAAGATGCGCTTGGGTTGCCACACCTTGAGGAAGGCGGTCAGCGCCACCAGCGACACGATCGCCGAGGTGATGTCCGGCAGTTCGGGGCCGATGTAGTTGGCGGTCAGGAACTGCACGATCGCGAACGAGCCGCCGCCGACCAGCACGGCAGGCCAAGTTTCCTTGATGCCGCGCCAGCCGTCCATGATGGCCATCAGCCAGAACAGCACGATGATGGTCATGAACGGCAACTGGCGGCCGGCCATCTGGCCGATCGCGAACGCATCCACGCCCGACACCTGGCCGGCGACGATGATCGGAATGCCCATCGCGCCGAAGGCCACCGGCGCGGTGTTGCCGATCAGGCACAGGCCGGCGGCGTACAGCGGCTTGAAGCCCAGGCCGACCAGCAGCGCGGCGGTGATCGCCACCGGCGCGCCGAAACCGGCCGCGCCTTCCAGGAAGGCGCCGAAGCAGAAACCGACCAGGATCATCTGCAGGCGCTGGTCAGGGGTGACCGACAGGATCGACGAGCGGACGATGTCGAACTGTCCGGTCGCGATCGAGACCTTGTACAGGAACACCGCGGCAACGATGATCCACGCGATCGGCCACAGGCCGTAGAAGAAGCCGTATACCGCCGAGGCCAGCGCCGCCGAGACCGGCATCCGGTAGAAGATCAGCGCCACGGCCAGCGCCAGCACCACGGTGATGGTGCCGGCCACGTAGCCCTTCAGTCGCAGCTTCGTCAGTGCCAGAAAGAAGAAGATGATCGGTATCAGCGCAACCAGCGCCGAAATCCATACGTTCCCGGCGGGATCGTAGTTTTGTTGCCAGATGTGTTCCATTTTGCCTTCCTTGGTCGATGAACACGGCCTCTGAAGTTATCGCTCTCCAGCTTGGCCCCTTCTGCGCGCCAGTTGCCGAGGGCAGTTCGCCGCATTGGGCAGAACCCGCTCCCGCGCCGATCATATTGGTCATACCAAAACACGCCTGCCGCGCTGCGCGATTATATGGATCCAGCCCTGGAGCAGGCATGTCGACAAGGCTGAAAAACACAGCTATTGGCACCCATTAGCAATTATTATCGAATTGGTATTACCAAAAAGGCGATAGATTCGCTTTCTCATCACACAGAAGACCCAAAAACGCCAAGGCCGGCTCCCTCGAATCGAGGGGCCGGCCTTGGCGGTCAGGCTGACGGTGAAGCAGGGAGCGAGCGCTCAGCCCGCCAGCGCGCGTCCGATCACCAGGCGCTGGATGTCGCTGGCGCCTTCATAGATCTGGCATACCCGCACGTCGCGGTAGATGCGTTCGACCGGGAAGTCGGTGACGTAGCCGTAGCCGCCATGCACCTGGATGGCGTCGGAGCACACGCGCTCGGCCATTTCCGACGCGAACAGCTTGGCCATCGACGCCTCCTTGAGGCAGGGCCGGCCGGCGTCCTTCAGGCTGGCGGCATGCCACACGAGCTGGCGCGCCGCTTCCAGTTGCGTCGCCATGTCGGCGAGGCGGAAGTTGACCGCCTGGTGCTCGAAGATCGGCTTGCCGAAACTCTCGCGCTCCTGCGCATACTTGACCGCCGCTTCCAGCGCGGCACGCGCCATGCCGAGGCACTGCGCGGCGATGCCGATGCGGCCGGCTTCCAGATTGGACAGCGCGATCCTGTAGCCCTCGCCCTCCGCGCCGATCACCGAATCCGCCGGAATGCGGCAATTCTCGAACAGGATCTGCGTGGTGTCGGAAGCCTTCTGGCCCATCTTCTCCTCGATGCGCCCCACCTGGTAGCCGGGCGCATCCGCCGGCACCAGGAAGCAGGTGATGCCTTTCTTGCCCGCCGCCTTGTCGGTGACGGCGAAGACGATGGCGACGTCGGCATGCTTGCCGGTGGTGATGAACTGCTTGACGCCGTTCAGCACCCATTCGCCGCCCTCGCGCATCGCCGTGGTGCGGATGGCGGCGGCGTCGGAACCGACGTGGGGCTCGGTGAGGCAGAAGCAGCCCAGCTTCTCGCCCCGGGCCAGCGGCCTGAGCCAGGCTTCCTTCTGCGCCTCGGTGCCGAAGCGGTTGATGATGCCGCAGGGCAGCGAGTTCTGCACGCTGAGGATGGTCGAGGTCGCGCCATCGCCGGCGGCGACTTCCTCCAGCGTCAGCACCAGGCTCATGTAGTCCATGCCGGCGCCGCCCCATTCCTCCGGCACCACCATGCCGAGCGCGCCGAGTTCGGCCAGTTCTTTCAGCGCTTCGCGCGGAAAGGTGTGGTTGCGGTCCCATTCGGCCGCGAACGGCGCCAGGCGCTCCTGGGCGAAAGCGCGCATCGAGTCGCGGACGAGTTCCTGTTCCTGGGTAAGAATCATGTCAAACCTCTTCCGGAACGGCCTCAGCCGTCCCATTGCCTATCGGATCTGCGACACTGCCGAATCGGCCGTGTCGGGAGTTTGTGGAGCAGTCGGGGACTGTCCGAGCGACCGCAGGGAGCGAGTTCCGCAGACTGCGGAGCAAATCCCCGGCGTGGCCGGCGGTTCAGGGCACGAATCGCCAGAACCGCACGGACGCCGCAGCGGACAGCCTCGGCCCGGTTCAGCCGCCGCAGCCGACCGCGGCGTCGACCTCGATCGCCATCGCCGTCGCCTCGCCGCCGCCGATGCACAGGCTGGCGACGCCGCGCTTCAGCCCGCGCTTGCGCAGCGCGCCGATCAGCGTCACCAGGATGCGGGCGCCGGAAGCGCCGATCGGGTGGCCCAGCGCGCAGGCGCCGCCATTGACGTTGACCTTGTCGTGCGGCAGCTTCATCTCGTGCATCGCCGCCATCGTCACCACGGCGAAAGCTTCGTTGATCTCCCACAGATCGACGTCCTCGGTGCGCCAGCCGGCCTTGTCCAGCACCTTCTGCATCGCCCCCACCGGCGCGGTGGTGAACCAGGCCGGCTCCTGCGCATGGGTGGCGTGGCCGACGATGGTGGCGACCGGCTTCAGCCCGAGCCTGTCGGCGGAGGACCTGCGCATCAGCACCAGCGCCGCGGCGCCGTCCGAGATCGAGCTGGAGTTGGCCGGCGTCACCGTGCCGTCCTTGCGGAAAGCCGGCTTCAGCGCCGGGATCTTGTCGATCTGCGCCTTCAGCGGCTGCTCGTCCTTGTCGACGACGACATCGCCCTTGCGCCCGGACACCGTCACCGGCGCGACTTCCCAACTGAAATCGCCGTTGTTGATCGCGGCCTGGGCGCGGGTGGTCGAAGCGATGGCGAATTCATCCTGCGCCTGGCGGCTGAAGCCGAAGTGGCCGGCGCAGTCCTCGGCGAAAGTACCCATCAGGCGGCCCTTGTTCTCCTTCGAGTAGCTGTCTTCCAGGCCGTCGAGGAACATGTGGTCCAGCGTCTGGCCATGGCCGAGGCGGTAGCCGGCGCGCGCCTTGGGCAGCAGGTAGGGGGCGTTGGACATCGACTCCATGCCGCCCGCGACCATCACCTCGTTGGTGCCGGCCAGGATCAGGTCGTGCGCCAGCATCGTGGCCTTCATGCCCGAACCGCACACCTTGTTGATCGTGGTGCAGCCGGCCGACAGCGGCAGGCCGGCGCCGAGCGCGGCCTGGCGGGCAGGCGCCTGGCCAAGACCGGCGGGCAGCACGCAGCCCATGATCACTTCCTGCACCTGCTCGGGCGCCAGGCCGGCGCGCTCGACCGCCGACTTGATGGCGGCGGCGCCGAGCTGCGGCGTGCCCAGGCTGGACAGCTCACCCTGGAAGCCGCCCAGCGGGGTGCGGGCGACGGAAACGATGACGACGGGATCGGACATTCCATTCTCCTGTTTTGATACCTTGTTGCGAACCGCGCTCATTGACCGAGCGCTTCGAGCGCCGCGACATAGCGCGGCATGAGATCCTGCGGACGGCCCACATTGAGCCCCAGGTCACGGATCAAGCCGTTCTTGAGGCCGTAGATCCAGCCATGCACGGTGAGGCGCTGACCGCGCCGCCAGGCGTCCTGCACGACCACGGTCTGGGCGACGTTGACCACCTGCTCGAGCACATTCAGTTCGCACAGGCGGTCATGGCGCAATTCGGGCGGCAGCGTATCGACCGCCTGCAGGTGGCGCACATGCACGTCCTGCACATGGCGCAGCCACAGGTCGACGAGGCCGACGCGGGCGCGGTCGAGCGCAGCCTTGACGCCGCCGCAGCCATAGTGGCCGACCACCATGATGTGTTTCACCTTCAGCACATCCACCGCGTACTGGATCACTGCCAGGCAGTTCAGGTCGGTGTGTACGACGACGTTGGCGACATTGCGGTGGACGAAGACTTCGCCCGGCAGCAGGCCGACGATCTGGTTGGCCGGCACGCGCGAATCGGAACAGCCGATCCACAGGTATTCCGGGCTCTGCAGGTGGGACAGCTTCTCGAAGAAGGCGGGGTCGAGCTGCTGCATCTGGCGCGACCAGGCCTGGTTGTAGTCGAACAGGTGCAGCAGGCTTTCATTGTTCGCCTGCTCCTCGGACCACTGCGCGAGGTCGAGGGTGAGGAAGATCGTGCCTTCGATCGGGCTCGGGTAGTAGGCCGGCGCCTCGGTGAAACCCAGCTCGCGGTACAGCTTCATCGCGATGCGCATCGCCGGCAGGGTGTCGAGCAGGATGCGGCGGTAGCCCAGTGCCTGCGCCGCCTTGATCGCCGCCAGCGCCAGCTTGCGGCCCACCCCGTGGCCGCGCGCCTCGGGGTCGACGTAGAGCCGCTTCATCTCGCAGACACCGTCGGAAAAGCGCCGCACGCCGACACAGCCGGCCGGGCGGCCGTCCAGTTCGGCGAAGAACAGGCGTCCGTCGGCCTCGCCATAGGCGCCCGGCAGGTTCGCGACCTCGTCGGCGAAGCCCTGGTAGCTGAGATCGACGCCCAGCCAGGCAGCGTAGTTGCGGAAGAACTGGCGCACCTGCTCCAGCTCGGCCGTATCGGACGGCGTCAATGCACGCAGGCTCAGGGACATGCAAGCTCCTCGGATGGTGGTGGCGTCAGTCTTCGACCCTCAGCCCTGGCGCTCGTTCTTGCCCTGCATGGCCATGATGGTCTGCTGCATGATCGCGCACAGCGTCCAGCGCTCGTCGCGGATCGCAAACACTTCGGCCTTGGTGATGATCAGCGTGCGGCCGGGCTTGATGACTTCGCCGCGCGCCACCAGGCGCTGGCCGTTGGCAGGGGCGACGAGATTGAGCTTGTATTCCACCGTCAGCACGCTGGTGTCGGCCGGCGTGAGCGTGTTGGCGGCATAGCCGGCGGCGGAATCCGCGATCATCCCGACCACACCGCCGTGGATGTAGCCGTGCTGCTGGGTGATCTCGGGCTTGTTGGGCAGGTGGATCTCGGTATAGCCCGGCTCGATCACGGCCAGCTGCGCACCGATCAGCGCCATGGCCTGCTGGAGCTCGAAGCTCGCCCGCACACGCGCGGCATAACCGGGGTCCCTGGGCTGAAACTGCGGCATTTCCGGGCGCATGGCGGTCTCCTGGGCGGGCGTGGTCTGGCGGTGTTCTCGTGTTCCGGGGCGTATTTTCTTTGTTTTTACGTTTACGTCAACGTAATATTGGATTCAACGGAGACGGAATCGCGGCGCACCGCTCAGTCGGTGTCGGCCCGGCCGGCACCGACGCCGTCGATATGCCTGACCAGCTTCGCCCTCGCCGCCGCAGCGCCTGCGGCATTGTGGCCGAGCAGAGCATGGCATTGCTGTTCGAGCATGTCGATCTCGAGCAGCACCGCCTCGATGTCGAGCCGCTGCTGTTCCAGCGCCGCACGGCGCTCCTTCAGCACGTCGAGGAAGAGTTCGAGCTGTGAAGCGGAATTGCGCACACCGCCGTACATGTCGAGCAGCTCGCGGATCTCGGCGAGCGACAGGCCCAGGCGCTTGCCCCGCAGCGTGAGCTTGAGGCGGGTGCGGTCGGCCTTGGTGTAGATGCGGGCACGCCCGGCGCGGGCCGGGGTCAGCAAGCCCTGGTCTTCGTAGAAACGAATCGCACGGGGCGTGATGTCGAATTCGCGTGCGAGCTCGGTGATGGTGTAGGTTTGTTCGTCGCCCATGAGTGGTCCGGGATGGCCGCTGACACCGCATGAGGCGCGGCACAAACAGCAAGATATTGTTTTATAAGCCAAAAATTAAACAAAACAGCGAGAGTTAAGCAGATTTCGGCGGTTTGAGCAACGCCAGGCCGCCACAAGCCCGCTCCCGCACAGCCCCACGAGGAAGACAGACCGATGCCCCCACTGCACTACCCCTTTCCCGACCTCCCCGCCACGGCCCAGGCCGCCGAAGTCGCGCCCGGCGTGCATTGGCTGCGGATGCCCCTGCCCTTCGCGCTCGACCACATCAACCTGTGGCTGCTGGACGACGGCGACGAACGCGTGATCGTCGACTGCGGCTATGGTTCGGACGACACCCGCCAGGCCTGGGCCAGCGTGCTCGATGCCGATCCGCGCCCGGTCACGCGCATCGTCGTCACCCACCACCATCCGGACCACGTCGGCCTGGCGGCCTGGCTGGCCGCGCGCAATGGCGCCAGCATACACATGACGCTGGGGGAATATCTCCTCGGCCACGCCATCTGGCACCAACTGCCGGGATACAACGTGCAGGACATGGTGGCCCAGTTCCGCGCCCACGGACTCGACGACGCCCCGGCGACGGCCCTGGCAACGCGCGGCAACGCCTACCGCCGCGGCATCCCCGAGCTGCCTTCGCGCTACGAGCGCCTGCGCCACGGCAGCATCGTGCCGATCGACGGCCGGGAATGGCGCGTCATCGTCGGCTACGGCCACGCTCCCGAGCACGCCAGCCTGTACTGCGCCGAGCTCGGCGTGCTCATCTCCGGCGACATGCTGCTGCCGCGCATCTCGACCAACGTCAGCGTCCATGCTGCAACACCGCATGACGATGCCCTCGGCTACTTTCTCGACTCGATCCAGGAACTTTGCAACTTGCCCGATGACACGCTCGTGCTACCATCGCACGGCAGACCTTTCACGGGTATCCGGTCGAGAGTGGCGCAGCTCGTCACCCACCACAGCGAGCGCTGCGCCGCACTGCAGGCCGAGTGCCGCAGCGCACGAACGGCAGGCGAAGTGCTGGCGACACTGTTTCCGCGCGAGCTGGACACCCATCAGGTCATGTTTGCCATGGGGGAGGCCATTGCCCACCTCAACTACCTGGAGGAGCGGGGAGAGCTCCGCCGGGAAATCGGCACGGATGGCCTGATCCGTTTCATCGATAGCAAACAATGAAAAAACCTGCCGGAGAGACATTCCGGTCGCCAACCAGGAGTTCAAACAAGATGGCTGCACCTTCCACCGAAACCCCTCGCCCCGAATTGCCCGATCCGCAGGAGGTCGCCAAGACCTACGCCGACGTTGCCCGCCGTGCCTCGCACCTGATCAGCGATCACGTGAACCGCCAGTTGAAGAAGGGCATCACCGCCCCCGCCGACGAACTGGGCATCGCCCAGGCCTTCATGGACATGATGGCCAAGCTGCTGTCAAACCCGTACAAGCTCGCCCAGGCCCAGATGAACCTGGTGTGGGACTACTTCTCGCTGTGGCAGCACTCGATGATGCGCTTCGCCGGCCTCAACGCCTCGCCGATCGCCGCCCCCGAGAAGACCGACAAGCGCTTCAAGGACGAAGAATGGGAACAGCACTTCCTGTTCGACTTCATCAAGCAGTCCTACCTGATCGCCGCCCGCCACATCCATGACACCGTGTGCTGCGTCGACGGCCTGGACGAACAGACCCAGAAGAAGGTCAACTTCTATACCCGCCAGTACATCGACGCGCTGTCGCCGTCGAACTTCGCCGTCACCAACCCCGAGGTCTTCCGCGAGACCGTCAAGAGCGGCGGCCAGAACCTGCTGAAGGGCCTGAACAACCTGCTGCGCGACGTCGAGGACGGCGGTGGCCAGCTGCGCGTCAAGATGACCGACACCACTGCCTTCGAACTGGGCAAGAACGTCGCCACGACGCCGGGCAAGGTCGTGTTCCAGACCGACATGATGCAGCTGATCCAGTACACGCCGAGCACCGACAAGGTGCTGAAGAAGCCGCTGCTGATCGTGCCGCCCTGGATCAACAAGTTCTACATCCTCGATCTGCGCGAGAAGAATTCGTACATCAAGTGGTGTGTCGACCAGGGCCACACCGTGTTCGTCATCTCGTGGGTGAACCCGGACGAGCGCCATACGGACAAGCTGTTCGACTCCTACCTGCTGGAAGGCACGATCGCCGCACTCGACGCCATCGAACGGCAGACCGGCGAGAAGTCGGTCAACGCCGCCGGCTACTGCCTGGGCGGCACCCTGCTCGCCACCACGCTGGCCTACCTGGCCGCCAAGAAGCAGTCCGGCCGGATTTCGGCCGCGACCTTCTTCACCACCATGACCGACTTCTCCGATCCGGGCGAACTCGGCGTGTTCATCGACGAAGGCCAGGTCTCCAGCCTCGAAAAGAAGATGTTCGAGCGCGGCTACCTGGAAGGCTCGGAAATGGCCGGCACCTTCAACATGCTGCGCGCCAACGACCTGATCTGGTCCTTCGTGGTCAATAACTACCTGCTGGGCAAGGATCCGTTCCCGTTCGACCTGCTGTACTGGAACTCGGACTCCACCCGCATGCCGGCCAAGATGCACAGCTTCTACCTGCGCAAGCTGTACATGGAAAACCGCCTCGTCGAACCGGGCGGCATCAGCGTCGACGGCGTGCCGATCGACCTCGGCAAGATCAAGACGCCGTGCTACTTCATCTCGACCATCGAAGACCACATCGCGCCGTGGAAGAGCACCTACCTGGGTGCGCGCAACTTCGGCGGCCCGGTGCGCTTCGTGCTGGGCGGCTCGGGCCACATCGCCGGCATCGTCAACCCACCGGCGGCCAACAAGTACGGCTACTGGATCAACCCGGCCGCCAAGCTGCCCGGCAGCCCCGACGACTGGCTGGCCGGCGCGCAGCAGCACCCGGGTTCGTGGTGGACCGACTGGCAGGCGTGGCTGACCGCCATGGACAGCGAGCAGGCCGAGCCGCGCGACCCCGCCAAGGGCAAGCTGAAGGTGCTGGAAGACGCCCCGGGCTCCTTCGTCAAGATGCGCATCGACGCCACGCAAGCGGCCTGATCGCGGCGAAGCGGCCGGAAGCGAGCGGGGAGGGGCGACCCTCCCCGTTTTTCGTTGCCGCCGCCTGCCATGCCCTCCATGCGCCCCCGGCTCGTCCTCGACACCAACACCATTCTCGCACTGTGGATGTTCCGCGACCCCCGCCTCGCGCTGCTGCGCGGCTGGATCGAGGGCGGTGCCTGCACGCTCGCGTCGCGCGAGGACGCGCTGACCGAGTTGCGGCACGTGCTCGCCTACTCCCGGTTCGGGCTCGGCGAGGATGCGCAGCATGCGCTGCTGGCGGACTATCGCAACCAGGTCGAGGTCCTGCCGGAAATGGCCGAAGGCGAAACGCGCGCGCTCCCCGTCTGCCGCGACGGCGACGACCAGAAATTCCTCGAGATCGCCTTCGACGCCGGCGCCAGCCACCTGCTGACGCGCGACAAGCTGCTGCTGCGGGCCGGCCGGCACCGCCTGCTGCGCGGCCGCTATCGGGTGATGACGCCCGAGCGCTTCAGCGCCGAAACACTCGCTCCGGCAGCGGCGCCGGAACGCTGATCGGCCACCAGGCCGGCCAGGCGGCGGCGCAGCGCGATCAGGTAGCGCAGCCCGGCGACCGCCCGGCTGCCATACCACGACACCATCTCGCCGTCGATCAGCGTCGCGGGGCGCTTGCCCAGCGCCTCGACTTCCGCCAGATGGCTTTCCTTGAAACGATAGGGTTCGGACGACAGGAACACCCGCCCGGCCTGTTCCGCCAGCGGCCACTCGAACACCGGATAGCGCGTCTGCGCCTCCTCCGGCAAGGTACGCCAGCCGACGGTTTCGAGCATCGCCGCAATATAGGTGCCGCGCGCCACCGTCATCCACGGTTGCCGCCAGATCAGATACAGCACCGCTTCGTCGGCCAGGCCCGCACGCAGCGCGGCGGCATCGTCCAGCGCGGACTGCAGCGCGGTGCACAACCTTTCCGCTGCGGCTTCGCAATCGAACACGCTGCCGAACAAACGATACAACTGGAGGTTGTCGGCCGGCGTGCACGGATGCGTGACGATCACATGCGGCACGAATGCCGCCAGCTCATCGACCGTTTCCTTGCGGTTCTCGTCGATATTCACGATCAGGTGCGTCGGCGCGAGCGCCTTCAGCACATCGACCTTCACGTCCTTGGTGCCGCCGACCTTGGGCACTGCGCGCAGGGCGTCGCGGGGATGGATGCAGAAGCCGGTGCGGCCCACCAGCCGCTCGCCCAGGCCCAGGTCGAAGATCAGCTCCGTCAGCGACGGCACCAGCGAGACGATGCGGGCCCCGGGTCCCGCCGGCGCGTGCGCATGGCCGAGGGCATCGACGTTGGTCCGGCGATTGCTCATCCCTGCCCCGCCTAGATCAGCGACGGCCCCGACACGATCGCGGCCGCGTCCTTTTCGGTGATGCGGACCGTCGCGGTCATCAGCACGTGGGCGATCAGCCAGTCACGCAGGCGCTCGGCACCATCGCCGTCGAGGCTGACGAAAGAACAACCCGCCTGCGCCGACCCCGCGAGGAAATTCACGACCACGGCGCGGCCGTGGATCTCGTCCGGCACGCCATCGCGTTGCAGCACGAAGTCGAAGGCCTGGCCGCTGGCGGGCGGTGTCGCCAACGGATACGAGAAGCCGTCGGCGGAAAGATCGTTGAGCGGGATGCGTGCGCCGTCCATCACCACCCAGAAGCAGGGCTCACCCCTGCGCCGGGCGACGAAGCGCTGGCAACCCCGGCGCTCGACCGATGCTTCGGGCGGCACTGGCGCGGCGCGCGTTCCGCTCATTTCCCGCCGCGCTCCTTGCGGATCCGCTCGACCAGCTGGTCGACGACCTGCAGCGCGCCATCGTGGCTGCCCGCCATCGACGCCGAAGTCAGGAAGCGGCCATCCACCGCCACCGTCGGCACGCCCTGGATCTTCATCGCGCGCGCGAGCTGATCGGCCCGCTGCAGCTTGGAATTGACGCCGAAGGACTTGTAGGCATCCATGAACTTGGCCGGATCGGCCACCTTGCCGTCGATCCACTCGCGCACGCCTTCCTCGGTATGCAGCGGCCGGCGTTCATCCTGCACGGCGACGAACGCCTTTTCATGCAGCGTCTTCAGGTCGCCCGAGGCTTCGGCGGCGTAGAACAGCCGCGCCAGCGCGGCGAGCTGCGGGTTGTTCCAGATCGCCGGAACGTGGCGGAAGCTGACGTCCGCCGGCAGCTTCCTGCTCCAGGCCGCGACCAGCGGGTCGAAGTCGCGGCAGTGCGGGCAGCCGTAGTGGAAGAACTCGATGATCTCGATCTTCGACGGATCGTCGGTCGGCTGGGCCGGATTCAGGACCACGAACGGATCCTTGGCCCAGGCGAGATTGGCGAGCGGCAGGGCTGCGGATACGGCGGCAAGCTGCTTCAGGGCATCACGACGGTTCATTCAGGCTCACTCCAGGTTCGATAACGGCCTTCAGACGCCGGCAACGCCTTCGCGTTCCCGGCCATCCGGAAAGTATCGGGCATCACGGTGCGCTGCGGCTCACCGAAGCATTGAAGCCGGCTTCGGCCAGCCGCGCGCGGGTCGGGTTCATGTCCTCCGGCCGCGAGAACGGGCCGATGCGCACCCGATGCACGACCCGGCCGTCGGCCAGTTGCGCCCGCTGGGCGCTGGCCTCGATGCCGGCCAGCGCCAGGCGCGCCTTCAGGTTGTCGGCCTCGCCCGGATTCTCGAACGCCCCCACCTGCAGGTACAGGCGCTCGGCCGGCTTCACCGACACTTCCTGCACCGGCGCCGGCGCCTGCTGCGCAGGCACGTTCACCACTGGCGGCCGCTGCGGGCGCGCCGGCGGCTCGGCCGGCGCAGGCACGTTGTCGCCGTCGGGCAGGATCTTGTAGAACTCGAAATCCTGCTTCGCCACCGGGCGGTCGCCCGGCTTGCCGGGCAGCGCGGCCGGCGCCTGGCGCTCGCTGGGCGGCATGCGCGAAGCCGTCGGCGCCGACTGGAAGGGATTGGCGCGGGTGAAGTACCAGGCTGCGCCGGCGGCGATCAGCGCACCGAACACCAGGCCGATGAAGATGCCGATCAGGGTACTGCCGCCGCTGCGCGACGGCGCGCGCGCAGGCTTGCGGGCAGATTTGCGATCACGACTCACGAAACTCTCCGAAACTCACATCGATTCCGGCGCCGACACGCCGAGCAGCGCGAGGCCGCTGGCCAGCACCTGGCGCACCGCCCCGGCAAGCGCCAGGCGGGCGAGCTTGAGCGCCTCGTCCTCGACCAGCATCCGCTCGGCGTTGTACCAGCCGTGGAAATCGGCAGCGAGATCCTTCAGATAGAAAGCCACCTGATGCGGCGCATGGTCGGCGGCGGCGTTCTGCACCAGCTCGGGGAAAGCCGCCAGCCGCGCGCACAGCGCCAGCTCGCGTTCGTGCTGCAGCAGGCCGAGGTCGGCACCTGCCAGCTCGGACGCTTCGCCGCCCCATTGGTTCAGCACCGAGCACACGCGGGCGTGGGCGTACTGCACGTAATAGACCGGATTCTCGTTGCTCTGGCTCTTGGCCAGGTCGAGATCGAAGTCCAGATGCTGGTCCGACTTGCGCAGCACGTAGAAGAAGCGGCAGGCGTCGTTGCCGACTTCCTGGCGCAGCTCGCGCAGCGTGACGAACTCGCCCGAGCGGGTCGACATCGAGGTCTTCTGGCCGTTGCGGTACAGCACCGCGAACTGCACCAGTGCGACTTCCAGCCTTTCCGGCGGCAGGCCGAGCGCGGCGATGGCGCCCTTCACGCGCGGGATGTAGCCGTGATGGTCGGCGCCCCAGATGTCGATGATACGGTCGAAGCCACGCTCGTACTTGTTCAGGTGGTAGGCGATGTCGGAGGCGAAATAGGTGTACAGCCCGTTCTCGCGCTGCACGACGCGGTCCTTCTCGTCGCCGAAGGCGCTGGAGCGGAACCACTTGGCGCCGTCCTGGACGTAGATGTGGCCCTGCTTCTCGAGCTGCTTGACTGCGCGCTCGACCAGGCCGGTGTCGAACAGGCTCTGCTCGGAGAACCACTTGTCGAAGCGCACGCCGAACTCGCCGAGGTCGTCGCGGCCGTCGCCGAGCTGTTCGTTCAGCGCGAAACCATGCACCCAGGCGTAGTCGTCGCCGAGCAGGCGCTTGGTGTTGGCGATCAGCGCGTCGAGGTGCTCCTCGCGCTGCTGCCTGGCTTCGTCGTCGTTGCGCTCGGCGGGCGGCAGGCCCGGCGTGCCGGCCAGCACCTGCCCGGCAGTGACGCGGGCGAAGCGGTCCTGATGGGCATCGCGCATGTCGCGGCCCATTTCGGTGACGTAGTCGCCCTGGTAGGCATTGGGCGGGAAGGCGATCTCGATGCCGAACTGCGCCAGGTAGCGCAGCCAGGTCGACAGCGCCAGGATGTCCATCTGGCGGCCGGCGTCATTGACGTAGTACTCGCGCGTGACGTCGAAGCCGGCGAAGGCCAGCACGTCCGACAGCGAAGCGCCGTAGGCCGCGCCGCGGCCGTGGCCGACGTGCAGCGGCCCGGTCGGGTTGGCGGAGACGAATTCCACCAGCACCTTCACGCCCTTGGCCGCGCCGCGGCCGAAGTCCGCGCCCCTCGCCAGCACGTCGGCGACGATCGCGGTCTTGGCATCGGCGGCCAGCGCGAAGTTGATGAAGCCCGCGCCCGCCACTTCGGCCTTGGCCACCAGCTTCGACGCCGGCAGTTCGGCCAGCAGCATCGCCGCCAGCTCGCGCGGGTTGCGCTTCAGCGGCTTGGCGAGCTGCAGCGCGAGATTGGTGGCGAAGTCGCCGTGGCTCGCCTGTTTCGGGCGCTCGAGCAGGACGGGGGTATCGGCATGATCCGGTGCCACGCTCTTCAGCGCGGTTTTCAGCAGGTCGGTCAGCAGGGCTTTGGGGTCGGCGCTCATGGCACTCGGCTGGAAATCTAAACGTCGGATTATAGCGGATCGCCTTCCACGCTCCGCGGCTGGCATGTGAGCGCGAATTACAGCGCGCCGAAAGCAGCCCCTCTATCGCAACAATGTTGCGAATAAAGAACAAGCCCCATAGAATCCGGTCATGCCTTCCGCCCCGGCCACACCATCCCACCCCCGCCGCGCCGCCACACAGCTCCGCCGTACCGCTTCGCGTGCCCGCGCGGGCACGACCATGGCCCGGCTGATGTGGGCACTGGCATTGGCGCTGGCCCTGCTTGCGGTGCAGGGCGAGGCCAGGACCCACCTCGTCGGCCATGCCGGGGAGCTGCTGCAAGGCGGGAGCGCTACCGACCGGGCCGAAGGCGATGGCGAGCACCTTGCCGGCGCCTGCCTCGAATGCCTGGCGCTGACCGGCGTCGACTTGCCGCTGGGCGGCCTTTCTCCCGCCCGCACCCATCACGCGACCTTGCCGCGGCCACCGGCGGCCGCGACTCTTCCCGCCCCTGACGCGCCCCCGCTCCGGCCGCGCTGCCGCGCCCCGCCCCTGCCTTCCCTGTCCGTCCTGCTGGCTTGAACCGCCACTCCGCTTGAACGCCCGCCGCGCCCGCACTTCGCCTGGCCGCGGCATTTCCATTGCCGGCACCGCCGGCCGGTGGGGCTTGCTGCGGCCCGCCGGACTCGTCCGGCACCTGCGCACACCCCATCCGGACTGAAAGCAACAAGGGAACTCCGATGTCCACCATGCTTCATCCCAAGCCTCGCTCCGCCTTCCCCGCTCTGCACCCGCTCGCCCGCCGCCCTCTCGCCGCCGGCCTGCTGCTCGCCTTCGCCCAGGCACCGGCCTTCGCCGACGAGGCGAGCGACGGCGGCACCACGCTCGCACCGATCACCGTGTCCGCCAGCGCGCTCACGCTCGGCACCGATGCCATGAGCACGCCGGCCAGCGTGCTCGAAGGCGACGCACTCATCCTGCGCCGCGGCGCCACGCTGGGCGACACCCTGGCCAGCGAACCCGGCATCGCCGCCAGCCACTTCGGCGCCGGCGCCAGCCGGCCGATCATCCGCGGCATGGACGGCCCGCGCGTCAAGATGCTGTCCGACGGCGCCGAGATCATGGATGCCTCCAGCATCAGCCCCGATCATGCCGTCGCGCTGGAGCCGATGCTGAGCCGCCAGATCGAGGTGCTGCGCGGCCCGTCGGCGCTCGCCTACGGCGGTGGCGCCATCGGCGGCGTGGTCAATGTGCTCGACGACCGGGTGCCGACCGCGGTGCCGGAAAAAGGCGTCGAAGGCAGCATCGAGCTGCGTGCCGGCAGCGCTGCCCGCGAGGGCGCCGGCGCCTTCGCGATCACCGCCGGATCGGGCAACGTCGCCGTCCACGCCGAGGGCCTGAAGCGCGATGCCAACGAATACCGCGTCGGCGACGGCTGGCACGACGGCCGCCGCGTCGACGGCAGCTACAACACCACCGACAGCGGCAGCCTGGGCCTGTCCTGGGTCGGCGAGCGCGGCTACCTCGGCGTCGCCTGGAGCCGCCAGCGCAACGAATACGGCCTGCCCGGCCACAGCCACGAATACGAGGACTGCCACCCGCACGGCGACCACCTGCACTGCGGCGGCCACGACGATCACGGCCATGGACACGGCGATCACGATGACCACGATGACCACGATCACGATCATGGGCACGCGCACGGCATTCCCTACGTCGAACTCGACAGCAAGCGCTGGGACCTGCGCGGCGAACTGCTCGACCCGCTGCCCGGCTTCACCCGGCTGCGCCTGCGCGCCGCGCACACCGACTACGTGCATGACGAGATCGAGAAGGAAGACGGCGAGCGCCACATCTCCACCCGCTTCCGCAGCAAGGCCCACGACGGCCGCCTCGAGCTCGAGCACGCCCCGCTCGCCGGCTGGCGCGGCGTCGTCGGCCTGCAGACCTCGCGCCGCGACTTCAGCGCCAATGGCGAAGAAGCCTACGTCCCGCCGACGCTGACGAGGAAGCACGCCGTCTTCCTGGTCGAGGAATACGCGCTCAGCGACTGGCGCTTCGAAGCCGGCCTGCGTCACGAATGGCAGGACATCGACGTCGACTCGGCGCAGCGCGACCGCAGCCACCGCGGCAATTCGCTGTCGCTCGGCGCGGTGTGGAACTTCGCCCCGCAGTACGCGCTGGGGCTGTCGCTGTCGCGCACCCAGCGGCTGCCGAGCGCCGAGGAGCTCTACGCCAACGGCATCCACCTGGCGACCAGCACCTGGGAGTTGGGCAACCCCGACCTGAAGGCGGAGACCTCGCGCAACATCGACCTGTCGCTGCGCAAGACCGAAGGCGCCACCACCTTCTCGGTCGGTGTCTTCCACAACCGGGTCAAGGACTACATCTATGCCAACACCCTGGACGTGCACGAAGGCTTCCAGTTGATCGAGTATGCCCAGCGCGACGCCCGCTTCACCGGCATCGAAGGCCAGCTTCGCCAGCAGTTGAACCCGATCTTCGGCGCCACCGTGTTCGGCGACTACGTCCGCGCCCGCCTCGACAGCGGCGGCAACCGCGACCTGCCGCGCATTCCCGCCCACCGCGCCGGCCTGCGGCTGGACGCGAACTGGAACGCCTGGACGGGCGAAGCCGAGGTCTACCGCGTCGGCCGCCAGAACAAGGTCGCCGAGTTCGAGAGCGAAACCGCCGGCTACACGATGCTGAACCTCGGCGCCAGCTACCGCGGCAAATACGAAGGCATGCCCTGGCTGCTCTACGTCAAGGCCAACAACCTGACCGACAAGCTCGCCTACAACCACAGCTCCTTCATCAAGCACGCCGCGCCGCTGGTCGGGCGCAACGTCACGGTGGGCGTCAGGCTGGACTTCTGACCGCCACACGGCCCGCCGCCCATGGGCGGCGGGTGATCCTTTCCACTTCGCGCCCCGCGGCGCTCAGGCGCCCAGCCAGGCTTTGAGATTCATCGCCATATGCACCGCCCACAGCACGGCGAGCGCCAGGCCGGGCAAGACGCCATCGGCCATCTCCAGCACGCCGATGCCGATGAACAGGCACACGAAGCCGCCGACCGCGAACGTGGCAGTGATGAGCAGCAGGCCGAGGGCGAAGGGCAGCAGCCCCTGGCGCTCGATCTGCCCGCCGCTGCTGACCGACAGCACCCAGCGCCAGATCAGGAAATGCCCGAGTCTGACGACCGCGTCGGGATCGCTGCCGCACTCATCGAGCACACGATCCATCCGAGGGCAGGTCACGACGTCCCCCAAGCGGTACCGCCCGAAATCGATATAGGCCCGGCTGCGCCAGTGCCCTTCCCACGCCATCTCTCCCGTCACGGACCTCACCGGCCCCGGGAAAACCACCCTGAAGTAGGGAGGCCGCTGCTTGCCTGCCATCGTCGTTCGTTCCTTGACATCCCCAGCCGCCGCGACACTCCCGCGGCCAAGCATTCCGCATATGCCGCAGAACTATACTTCCGGTCGACGAAAAAACATATACCTTCAGACGACATCGCGGTTGCTAGCGTTGCATCCATGCAACCCTACCTCGAACGCGACGCCTTCAGCACCCGCCTGCGGGAAGCCCTCGTGCGCGTCGCGCCCGATGCCGCACGGCCGACAGCGCTGGCCCGCGAATTCAACCGCCGCTACGCCGGAGAGCCGGTGACGCTGCATGCCGCCCGCAAGTGGCTGGGCGGCGACGCCATCCCGGCCCAGGACAAGCTGCGCGTGCTGGCCGACTGGCTCGGCGTCAGCGCCGAATGGTTGCGCTTCGGCGCGGGAAATGCGGCTTTCAGCGCCAGGGAGCCGGGGGCGGCGTTCGATTATCAGTTGATGCGCGACATCGCGGCGCTCAGCGACGCCCATCAGCAGGTCGTCAGGGATCTGGTCAAGTCGCTGCACCAGGCGGAAACCCGCTAGAACGCGGCGGTCACGCGCCCACGCCCAGGCTCACCCGTTCCCCGCCCGGCGCTTTCCGGCTAAAGTCCGGCCTTTGCCGCCGCCCCCCTTCCGCCGTGCGCCTCTTCCGCCTCATCAAGATCGTTTCCGTCAGCCTGCGCTTCGGCCTGGACCGCCTGATCCTCGACGCCGACAGCAGCGGCCGGCTGGCACGGGTCTGGCAAGCCGTGTTCTTCTGGCGCAGCTTTGCCCAGCCGCGCGGCGTGCGGCTGCGCCTCGCGCTGGAGTCGCTCGGGCCGATCTTCGTCAAGTTCGGCCAGATGCTGTCCACCCGCCGCGACCTGCTGCCACCCGACCTCGCCGACGAACTCGCGCTGCTGCAGGACCGCGTGCCGCCGATTCCGATCGAGCAGGCGCTCGGCGTGCTGGAAGGCTTCTACGGCCGGCCGATCGACGAGGTGTTCCGCGACTTCGAGCGCACGCCGGTGGCGTCGGCCTCGGTGGCGCAGGTCCATTTCGCCCGCCTGCCGGACGGCACCGAAGTGGCGGTCAAGGTGCTGCGGCCGGGCATCGACCGCGTCATCGCCCACGACCTCGCCCTGCTCGAAGCCGCGGCGATGCTGCTGGAAAAGGTCTGGCCGGAAGGCCGGCGGCTGAAGCCGCGCGAAGTGGTGGCCGAGTTCGACAAGCACCTGCACGACGAGCTCGACCTGATGCGCGAGGCAGCCAACTGCTCGCAACTGCGGCGCAACTTCAAGGATTCCTCGCTGCTGCTGGTGCCCGAAGTGCACTGGGACTGGTGCGGCAGCCGGGTCATGGTGATGGAGCGGATGCACGGCGTGCCGATTTCGCAGACGCCGGCCCTGCTCGCCCAGGGCAACGACCTGAAGGCGCTGTCGCGCGCCGGCGTCGAGATCTTCTTCACCCAGGTGTTCCGCGACGGCTTCTTCCATGCCGACATGCACCCGGGCAACATCTTCGTGCATCGCGACGGGCGCTACATCGCGCTCGACTTCGGCATCATGGGCACGCTCAACGAGGTGGACAAGAACTATCTCGCGCAGAACTTCCTCGCCTTCTTCAAGCGCGACTACCGGCGCGTGGCCCTGGCCCACATCGAAGCCGGCTGGGTACCGGCGAAGACCCGGGTGGATGAGTTCGAGGCGGCGATCCGCACCGTCTGCGAACCGATCTTCGACAAGCCGCTGAAGGACATCTCCTTCGGCAAGACCCTGCTGCGCCTGTTCCAGACCGCGCGCCGCTTCGAGATGGAAGTGCAGCCGCAACTGGTGCTGCTGCAGAAGACCCTGCTCAACATCGAAGGCCTGGGCCGCCAACTCGACCCGGAGCTGGACCTGTGGAAGACCGCCAAGCCCTTCCTCGAACGCTGGATGGACGAGCGCATGGGCTGGCGCGCGCTGGTGCACGGCGTCAAGGAAGAAGCCCCCGCCTGGGCCGGCGCGCTGCCGCAGCTGCCGCGCCTGATCCACCAGAACCTGACCGACGCCGGCAGGCAGCAGGCCGCCCAGCAGCAGCGCCTCGACCAGCTCGCCGCCGGCCAGCGCCTGCAGGGACGCATGCTGGCCGTGATCGGCGCGCTGGCCGCGGCGCTGCTCGGCCTGGAGCTGTACCGCCTGTTCGGCTGAACGAATCCCGCCTGCCTCCGTCCAATTCCGCAAAGCGGCCCTGCCAGAACAATCCTGCGGCGCCCGCGCCAAAGCGGGACGGGAGGTGTGCCATGGAGAAGACAGCCCTGCGGCCGTCCGCGCCGCATTCCCCGCTGAAGATCATCGGTGCCGGCTCCGCGCTCGGCGCCCCTCACTCCGGCAGCGCCGCCGCGCCCGACGCATTGCGGCAAGGCGGCCTGGCCGAACGCCTGGCCTCGATCGGGCTCACCGTCGAATGGAGCACGACGCTGGAAGCGCCTGCCGCCGCGTCGGCCGCTGCCGGCATGGATGCGCGCCTGCAGGCCAACGGCGACTTCGCCCGCCGCCTCGCCGACCAGCTCGCCGCGCTGCCGGCCGGCACCACCGCGCTGGTGATCGGCGGCGACCACGCCGTCGCCACCGGCACCTGGCGCGGCATCGCCCGGCGCGCCGGCCACGCTCCCGGCCTGATCTGGGTCGATGCCCATCTCGACAGCCATACCGCCACCACCACCCATTCCGGCAACATCCACGGCATGCCGCTGGCGGCGCTGCTGGGCGAAGGCGATCCGGCCCTGGCCGGCATCCCCGGCCCGCGGCTCGATCCGACACGGGTCTGCATCGTCGGCGCGCGTGCCTGGGAAGTGGAAGAGCTGCAGTTGCTGCAGCGGCGCGGCGTGCGCATCTTCGACATGGCCGAGATCAGGCGGCGCGGCCTGACAGCGGCGTTCCGCGACGCGTTGACGATCGCACGCGCGGGCGGGGGCGGCTTCGGCCTCAGCCTCGATCTCGACGCACTCGAGCCGCAGGCCGTGCCCGCCGTGACCTGCCCGGAAGCCGGCGGCCTCGACCCCCGCGAGCTCGCCGACGCCTTGCTGGCGCTGCGCAGCTGCGACGATTTCCTCGCCCTCGAGATCGTCGAATACCGCCCCGATCTCGATGCCGACGGCCGCAGCGCACACTGGGCGCTCGAATTCGCCGCAGCGGCGCTGGGCCCGGACAGCAGCGAACTGCGCGAGCGCGAACGGCGTCATGGCGCCGCCAACTATGCGCCGCTGCCGGTGGTGTTCCAGCGCGGCGCGGGCGTGTGGCTGTGGGACGTGGAAGGGCGGCGTTATCTCGACATGATGAGCGCCTATTCCGCCGTCAGCTTCGGCCACAGCCACCCGCGCCTGGTGCGCGCACTGACCGAACAGGCGCAGCGCCTGGCGCTGACTTCGCGCGCCTTTTCCAGCGACCGCCTGCCGGTCTTCCTCGAACGCCTGTGCGCCACCTTCGGCTACGAACGCGCACTGCCGGTCAATACCGGCCTGGAAGCCGTCGAAACGGCGCTGAAGGCGGCGCGCAAATGGGGCTACAAGGTCAAGGGCATCGCCGAGGACGAAGCCGAGATCATCGCCTGCGACGGCAATTTCCACGGCCGTTCGATCGCCATCGTCGGCTTTTCGTCCCATCGCCAGTATCGCGACGGCTTCGGCCCCTTCCCGCCCGGCCTGCGCCGCATCCCCTATGGCGACGCGGATGCGCTGGAAGCGGCGATCACGCCGCGCACCGCGGCCTTCCTGGTCGAACCGATCCAGGGCGAAGGCGGCATCGTCGTGCCGCCGGCCGGCTACCTGGCACGCTGTGCCGAGATCTGCCACCGCCACGGCGTGCTGCTGATCGCCGACGAAGTCCAGACCGGGCTCGGCCGTACCGGCCGCCTGCTGGCCTGCGAACACGAAGGCGTGCGCCCCGACGGCCTGATCCTGGGCAAGGCGCTCGGCGGCGGCCTGCTGCCGGTTTCGGCCTTCCTCGCCGACTGCGCGGTGATGGACGTGTTCCGCCCCGGCGACCACGGCTCGACTTTCGGCGGCAATCCGCTGGCGGCCGCGGTCGGCACCGAAGTGCTCGCGCTGCTGGCCGAAACCCGGCCCTGGGAGCCGGCCGAACGGCTGGGCGAAGCGTTGCGCATGCAGTTGCGCGCCGCCGCGCCGCCCTGCGTGCGCGAGGTGCGCGGGCGCGGCCTGCTGGTCGGCATCGAGCTCGACCCCGCCTTCAGCGCCGCTCGCGCCGCCGAATGCCTGCTGGCACGCGGCATCGCCACCCGCGACACCAACCGCAACGTGCTGCGGCTGGCGCCGCCGCTGATCATCGACGAAGCGGTGCTGCGCGAAGGCGCGAACGTCGTCATCGACACGCTGGCCAGCCTGTCGGACTGACGGCGCCGGCACGGCCATGCGGGTGCGGCACAGCAGTGCCGGGCCCGCTCCGGGGTCGTTTCCGGGTGGCCTGCCGCGCCCCCCTCCCCGCCTTCTCCGGTACTCCATCGGGCAACCGCTCGAACAGAGGCAAATTGCACTGCAACACGCGGCCGATTCGTTGCTAGAATCCGCCGGTTTTGCCGTCGTTCCACCGGATTCGCCCCCTTTCCCCCGGCCCCCTACCCGCCGCCTGGAGACGCCCAACATGATGTTCTGGCTCGTCGTCGCCTACCTGGTCGTGTCCATCGCGATCGGGCTCATCGCCGCCACCCGGGTGCACAACGCCCGGGACTACGTCACCGCCGGCCGCAACCTGCCGATGGCAGTGGTGCTGGCAATGGTGTTCGCGACCTGGTTCGGCGCCGAAACGGTGCTCGGCATCTCGGCCACCTTTCTCGAGGAAGGCTTTCGCGGCCTGATCTCCGACCCGCTCGGCGCCTCGGTCTGCCTGGTGCTGTTCGGCCTCGTCTTCGCCCGTCCGCTGTACCGGCTCAACCTGCTGACGCTGGGCGACTTCTTCCGCATGCGCTACAACCGCACGACCGAGCTGGTGCTGTCGATCTGCATCGTGCTGTCCTACCTGGGCTGGGTCGCGGCGCAGGTCACCGCGCTCGGCCTGGTGTTCAACGTGCTGTCGGCGGACGCGGTGTCGATGAACCAGGGCATGCTGATCGGCGCCTCGGTGGTGCTGCTCTACACCTTGTTCGGCGGCATGTGGTCGGTGGCGGTGACCACTTTCGTGCAGATGATCGTCATCGTGCTCGGCCTGCTCTACGTCACCTGGCTCGCCGGCGACATGGCGGGGGGCTTCGAGGTCGTGGTGTCGAAGGCCGCCGCCGAAGGCAAGCTCGACTTCCTGCCGACACTGGACCTTCTCGACATCATCGGCTGGATCGCCGCCTTCGCCACCATGGCGCTGGGCTCGATTCCGCAACAGGACGTGTTCCAGCGCGTCAACTCGTCGAAGAACGAATTCGTCGCCGTCTGGGCCACCACGCTCGGCGGCGTCAGCTATTTCTTCTTCGCCGCGGTGCCGCTGTTCCTGGCCTACACCGCCAACATCATCGACCCGGCGATGGTCGAGCGCCTGATGGAGCAAGACTCCCAGCTCATCCTGCCGACCCTGGTGCTGCAGTACATGCCCTTCTACGCCCAGGTCATCTTCTTCGGCGCGCTGCTGTCGGTGATCATGAGCACGGCTTCGGGCACGCTGCTGGCGCCGTCGGTGACCTTCACCGAGAACGTGCTGCGCGGCTTCATCCCGGGCATGAAGGACCATCAGTTCCTGTGGAGCACCCGCATCACCATCACCGTGTTCACCGCACTGGTGACCTGGTACGCCACCGGCACCGACGCCTCCATCCACCACATGGTCGAGAACGCCTACCGCGTCACGCTGGCCGGCGCCTTCGTGCCGCTGGCCGCCGGCCTGTTCTGGAAGCGGGCCAACAATCTGGGCGCGGCGCTGGCGGTCGGCCTCGGCCTGGGCACCTGGATCCTGTGCGAGATCTTCGTCGCCGAAGGCGATATCGAGCCTCAGCTCTACGGCCTGTGCACCAGCGCCCTCGGCATGCTGATCGGCGGCCTCGTCGGCCCGCACCCGGCATCCGGCGCCCATCGCACCGCACACTGAGCAAAACCGCGGGCAGCGCCGGCGAGCGCAGCCCGCCTCGCCGGCGCTCCCGGCGCCCGGCTTTGATGGTGATCAACGAACGGCCCGCCCCGCTCGTCTAAGGTGGTGGAGTTTTTCCCGTTCCGGACACCATCATCGTGCCTGCCCCGATCGAGCTCGTCTGCCCCGCCGGCAGCCTGCCGGCCCTCAAGACCGCCGTCGACCACGGCGCCGACTGCGTCTATCTCGGCTTCAAGGATGCGACCAACGCGCGCAACTTCACCGGCCTGAACTTCGACCCGCCGCAGATGCGCGAAGGCGTCGCCTATGCCCACGCCCGCGGCCGCAAGGTGCTGCTGGCGCTCAACACCTATCCGCAGGCGGACAACTGGCCGAGCTGGACGCAGGCCATCGACCGCGCCGCCGAGTTCGGCGTCGATGCGCTGATCCTGGCCGACCCCGGCCTGATGGACTACGCCACCCGTACGCATCCGCAGCTGCGCCTGCACCTGTCGGTGCAGGGCTCGGCCACCAGCTACGAGGCGATCAACTGGTACGCCGAGCGTTTCGACATCCGCCGCGCGGTGCTGCCGCGGGTGCTGTCGCTGCCCCAGGTCGCCCACGTCGTCGCCAACACCGCGGTGGAGATCGAAGTCTTCGGCTTCGGCGGCCTGTGCGTGATGGTCGAAGGCCGCTGCGCGCTGTCGGCCTACGCCACCGGCGAATCGCCCAACTGCAACGGCGCCTGCTCGCCCGGCAAGCACGTGCGCTGGGAAGAGACCCCGAAAGGCATGGAAACCCGCCTCAACGGCATCCTGATCGACCGCTTCGCCGACGGCGAGCGCGCCGGCTACCCGACGCTGTGCAAGGGCCGCTTCGAGGTCAACGACGAGACCTACTACGCGCTCGAGGAGCCGACCAGCCTCAACACCCTGGAACTGCTGCCCGAGCTGGCGCGCATCGGCATCCGCGCGATCAAGATCGAAGGCCGCCAGCGCAGCCCGGCTTACGTCGCCCAGGTCACACAGGTGTGGCGCGCCGCGCTCGACAAACTCGCCGCCGGCGGCGCCGACGCCTTCAGCGTGCTGCCGGGCTGGATGGCCGAACTCAACAAGGTATCCGAAGGCCAGAGCCACACGCTCGGCGCCTACTACCGTCCGTGGAAATGATGGAAACCCGCCCGATGAAACTCGCCCTCGGCCCCCTGCTCTACTACTGGCCGCGCCAGAGCGTGCTCGACTTCTACGCCGACATCGCCGAAACGTCTGTCGATAGCGTCTATCTCGGCGAAACAGTGTGTTCGCGCCGCCACGAACTGCGCCTCGACGACTGGCTCGAAGTCGGCGAAATGCTCGCCGCCGCCGACAAGGAAGTGGTGATCAGCACCCAGGGCCTGATCGAATCCGAATCCGACCTCAAGGTGCTGCGCCGCATCGTGCGCCAGAGCGCGGACGGCGCGCCGGGCTTCCGCGTCGAAGCCAACGACATGGGCGCGGTGCGCCTGCTCGGCGAAGCCGGCGCCACTGATTGGGTCGCCGGCCCGACGCTGAACATCTTCAACCCGGCGACGCTGCAACTGATGATCGACGCCGGCGCCACGCGCTGGGCGGTCGCGCCCGAGATGTCGGGCGAGGCGCTCGCCGCCGTGCGCGCCGCGCTCGCCGCACCGGTCGAGACCGAAGTCTTCGCCTACGGCCGCCTGCCGCTGGCGCACTCGGCGCGCTGCTTCACCGCGCGCCACTTCAACCTGCAGAAGGACACCTGCGAGTTCCGCTGCCTGGCCATCATGGACGGCATCACGCTGCGCACCCGCGAGGGCGAGCCTTTCCTGACCCTGAACGGCGTGCAGACCCAGTCGGCCCGCGTGCACAACCTGCTCGGCGACCTGCCGGCGGTACGGCAGAACGCCGAAGTGCTGCGCATCAGCCCGCAGGGTTCGGACACCCGCCGTGTCGTCGAACTGTTCCGCGCCGCCCTCGACGATGCACAGACACCGGCCGCCGCACTCGCCGCCAGCCGCGAACTGATGGTGGAAGCGCCGTGCAACGGCTTCTGGCACGGCCGCGCCGGCGCCGAGCAGTACGTGGCGGCGTGAGCGCGGCAGCCCGCATCGCCCCGCTTCCTGCCGCATATCCGCCCTGAGAACATCCGGAGCCCGAACATGCCCGCCCTGCCTTCCCTGCCCTTCCCGCCGCCGGCCGTGTTGCTGCCCGGCAACCTGCGCCGCCGCATCGGCGAGCGCCTGGAGCACTTCCGCGTGCCGGACTTCACCGTGCCCGCCGCACTGGCGAAGCTGGCCGGCCGCCTGCCGCAGCAGCCGCCCACGATGGCGCTGACGCTAGCGCTGAACCTGGCGCTCGACCGCATCCTGCCGCGCGACACGCTGGCGCCGCTGAGCGGCCGCCACCTGCAGATGCGGGTGCTCGATGCCGGCCTCAGGCTCGACTTCACGCTGGGCGACAAGGGCTTCCAGCGCGCCGCGCCGGCTGCCGGCGACGGCAAGCCCGATCTGGTCATTTCCGCCACCACGCGCGACTTCATCGCCCTGGCCCTGCGCGAGGAGGACCCCGACACGCTGTTCTTCAGCCGCCGCCTGCGCATGGAAGGCGATACCGAACTGGGCTTGCTGGTCAAGAACACCCTCGACGCGGTCGACTGGGATGCGCTGAAGGCAAAGCTGGGCCTCGGCCGCTGACGCTATCCGTAGGAGCGGCTTCAGCCGCGAAAGCAACTGTGGAAACGGCATCTCAGCCCCATTCGCGGCTGAAGCCGCTCCTACGAAGAACCGGGCTGTCGGCGAGAATGCTCGCGGACCGATGATGGCCTCGCGCAAACGACAGTGGCCATGGGGATGGCAGGCGAGCCGGCAGCATCTGCGTTAAGCTTGCGCCCCCGCTTCGCTGCCGCGCCCGCGCCATGCCCCGCCCGACCGAATCCGCCTCGCCCGCCACGTTTCCACGGCCCGCATCTGCGCCGCCATCCGAGTTCGACCTGATCCGGCGGCATTTCAGCCGCGGCACGCGGCATACCGATCTCGCCGGCGGCGACGATGCGGCACTGCTGAGTGCGCGGCCGGGCATGCAGTTGGCCGTGTCGACCGACATGCTGGTGTCCGGCACGCACTTCTTCGCCGACACCGACCCGCAGGACCTCGGCTGGAAGACGCTGGCGGTCAATGTGTCCGACCTCGCGGCGATGGGCGCGGAACCGCGCTGGGCCTTCCTCGCGCTGGCGCTGCCGGCGGCCGACGAGGACTGGATCACCGCCTTCGCGCGCGGCTTCTACGCCTGCGCCGACGCTTTCGGCGTGGACCTGGCCGGTGGCGACACCACCCGCGGGCCACTGAACCTGTCCGTCACGATCATCGGCGAAGTGCCGGCGGGCGCAGCGATCGGCCGCGCCGGCGCCCGCGCCGGCGACGACTTGTGGGTTTCGGGCCAGCCCGGCCTGGCTGCGCTCGGCCTCGCCGCGCTGCGCGGCGAAGTCGATCTGGACCCGCCCGGCCGCCAAGGCTGCATCGCCGCGCTGCAGCGCCCGCAGCCGCGCGTGGCGCTGGGGTTGGCCCTGCGCGGGCTCGCCAGCGCGATGCTCGACGTCTCCGACGGCCTGCTCGGCGACCTGGCCCACGTCCTGGCGCAGTCGGGTGCCGGCGCCGTCATCGATAGCGCGGCCCTGCCACTGGCGGCGCTGCTCGCGACCAGCGCGCCCGAGGACAAGGCCCGCGCCTGCCTGCTGGCGGGCGGCGACGACTACGAACTGCTGTTCACCGCAGCGGCCTCCGCGCGCGCCGACATCGACGCGCTGTCGCGCCGGCTCGCGCTGCCGCTGCACCGCATCGGCCGGATCACCGGCCGGGCGGGCGAATGCCTGCTGCGCACGGCCGACGGCGAGGAGCAGGTCCTGCATCCGAGCGGCTACGATCACTTCGCATGAACATCGCCGCCGCCGTCACGCCCGTTCTTCCGCCCCCCCCTCCCCGACCTTCCGGAGCGAGCCGATGCGCCCCACTCTGAAACTGATGATGAGCCACCCCGCCCACTTCATCTCGCTCGGCTTCGGCTCCGGCCTGTCGCCATGGGCGCCGGGCACGGCGGGCACGCTGCTGGGCTGGGCGCTGTATCCGCTGCTCAGCGCGCCGCTGTCGGAGTTCGTCTTCCTGGCCTTTCTTGCCAGCCTGTTCATCGTCGGCGTGCTCGCCGCCGAACGCACCGGCCGCACGCTCGGCGTGCCCGACCACGGCGGCATCGTCTGGGACGAGATGGTGGCGATCTGGCTGGTGCTGGCATTCACGCCGGCGACGCTGGGCTGGCAGGCGGTCGCGGTGGCGCTGTTCCGCTTCTTCGACATCGTCAAGCCGCCGCCGGTGCGCTGGGCCGACCGCAGCTTCAAGGGCGGCTTCGGCGTGATGTTCGACGACATCATCGCCGCCGGCTACACCCTGCTCGTGCTGGCCATCCTGGTCCAGCTGTTCGGCCGCTGACCAGCCCCGGTCCCCCCTTCAGCACACATGCGAACGATGGATAGCGAACTGAACGAACTCTCGGCCGCGGCCGGTGCCGCGCTGGCCGCGCGGGGCTGGCTGCTGGCCACCGCGGAATCCTGCACCGGCGGCTGGATCGCGGCGACCGTCACCGCCACCAGCGGCAGCTCGGCCTGGTTCGACCGCGGCTTCGTGACCTATTCCAACGCGGCCAAGACCGACATGCTGGGCGTCGCCGCCACGACCCTCGAAGCGCATGGCGCCGTCAGCGAAGCGACCGTCACCGAAATGGCGGAAGGCGCGCTGATCCACAGCACGGCAGACGTCGCGATCGCCGTTTCCGGCGTCGCCGGCCCCGGCGGCGGCACGCCGGCAAAGCCCGTCGGCATGGTGTGCGTGGCCTGGGCGCGGCGCGGCGCGGCCACGCTGGTGCAGACGCTGCAGCTGGCCGGCGACCGCGAGGCAGTGCGGCGCCAGACCGTCATCCAGGCGCTGCGCCGCTTGATCGAACTGGCTGGCGCGGATATTGCATGACATATTTGCTGTATATAAATACAGATGCTAAGCTGACGCCGTCAGAGACCTTGTTCAGGGCTGCGACAGCTCGCCGCCGAAAATCCCTGCAAGCTCTGTGCCATAATCCGCCCATCACTCAGGAAAAGTTTTCATGGACGACAACAAGGCCAAGGCACTCGCCGCCGCGCTCTCGCAGATCGAAAAGCAGTTCGGCAAGGGCTCGATCATGCGCATGGGCGACGGCAACGTCGAGCGCGACATCCAGACCGTCTCCACCGGCTCGCTCGGCCTCGACATCGCACTCGGCCTCGGCGGCCTGCCGCGCGGCCGCGTGGTCGAGATCTACGGTCCTGAATCCTCCGGCAAGACCACGCTGACGCTGCAGGTCATCGCCGAGATGCAGAAGCTCGGCGGTACCGCCGCCTTCATCGACGCCGAGCATGCGCTCGACGTCGGCTACGCCGAGAAGCTCGGCGTCAATATCGAGGACCTGCTGATCTCGCAGCCCGACACCGGCGAACAGGCGCTCGAGATCGCCGACATGCTGGTGCGCTCGGGCGGCGTCGACATCGTCGTCGTCGACTCGGTCGCCGCGCTGACGCCCAAGGCCGAAATCGAAGGCGAGATGGGCGACCAGCTGCCCGGCCTGCAGGCCCGCCTGATGTCGCAGGCGCTGCGCAAGCTGACCGCCAACATCAAGCGCACCAACACGCTGGTGATCTTCATCAACCAGATCCGCATGAAGATCGGCGTCATGTTCGGCAGCCCCGAGACCACCACCGGCGGCAACGCGCTGAAGTTCTACGCCTCGGTGCGCATGGACATCCGCCGCACCGGCACGATCAAGAAGGGCGACGAGGTGGTCGGCTCCGAGACCCGCGTCAAGGTCGTCAAGAACAAGGTCTCACCGCCGTTCAAGGAAGCGCACTTCGACATCCTGTACGGCGAAGGCATCTCGCGCGAAGGCGAGATCATCGACCTCGGCGTGGTGCACAAGATCGTCGACAAGTCCGGCGCATGGTATTCCTACAACGGCGACAAGATCGGCCAGGGCAAGGACAACTCGCGCGAGTTCCTGCGCAACAACCCGGCGCTGGCACGCGAGATCGAGAACAAGGTCCGTGCCGCCGTCAGCCTGCCCGAAATGCCGTCGGGCGGCGCAGCCTCGGCCGTCGCGGCGGACGAGGCCTGACAGGGACACCAGCGGCTGCCATGGCTGAACCGAGCCTGCGCGAACGCGCCCTGCGCCACCTCGCCCGCCGCGACCACTCTCGCGCCGAACTGGCGAAGAAGCTCGCGGCCTACGGCGACGAGGACGAGATCCGGGCGGTGATCGAACGCATGGGCGAGCTCGGCCTGCAGTCCGACGAACGCTTCGCCCAGGCTTTCGTGCGCAGCAAGGCGGCGCGCTTCGGCGCCAGCCGCCTGCGCAGCGAAATGGCGCGGCGTGGCCTCGACCGTGACCTGGTCGACGAGGCAATCGCCAGCGAATGTGCAGAATCGGAATCGGAGCGTGCGCGCAGCGTGCTGCGCAGCCGCTTCACCACGCCGCCCGCCGATGCCCGCGAATGGGCGCGGCAGGCGCGCTTCCTGCAAACCCGCGGCTTCGCACCCGACCTGATCCGCAAGCTGCTGAAAGAGCCCCACGATGAGTCTGCTTAAGGTCGCTGGCCTGCAAAAGCGCTACAAGGCACGCACCGTCGTACATGACGTCGGTTTCGAAGTCGGCTCGGGCGAGGTCGTCGGCCTGCTCGGCCCCAACGGCGCCGGCAAGACCACCTGCTTCTACATGATCGTCGGCCTGGTGCGCGCCGACGGCGGCCAGATCGGCCTCGACGGCAAGGACCTGACCCACCTGCCGATCCACGCCCGGGCGCGGCTGGGCCTGTCCTACCTGCCGCAGGAAATGAGCGTGTTCCGCAAGCTCACCGTGGCCGAAAACATCCGTGCCGTGCTGGAGCTTCAGGGGCTCGAGAACCGCCAGGTGGACGAGCGCCTGCAGGAGCTGCTCGAAGAGCTCGGCATCAGCCATCTGCGCGACAACACCGCCATCTCGCTGTCGGGCGGCGAGCGCCGCCGCTGCGAGATCGCGCGCGCGCTGGCCACCGACCCGCGCCTGATCCTGCTCGACGAGCCCTTCGCCGGCGTCGATCCGATCGCGGTGATCGACATCCAGAAGATCATCCGCTTCCTCAAGGAACGCGGCATCGGCGTGCTGATCACCGACCACAACGTCCGCGAGACGCTCGGCATCTGCGACCGCGCCTACATCATCAGCGAAGGCCGCGTGCTCGCCAGCGGCCAGCCGGGCGAGATCATCGCCAACGAAAAAGTCCGCCAGGTCTACCTCGGCGAGCATTTCCGCCTCTAGTCCAGGATGAAACCCAGTCTCCAGCTCAAGCTTTCCCAGCACCTCACGCTGACGCCGCAACTGCAGCAGTCGATCAAGCTGCTGCAGTTGTCGACGATCGAGCTGAACCAGGAGATCGAGCGCTTCCTGCTCGAGAATCCGATGCTGGAGCGCGAGGAATTCGACGAGCCGCCGCCCAGGCTCGAACCCTCAACCAGTTCCTCGCCGGCCGAGCGCGAGCGTGAACAGCAGCGCGAAGCCGACACCGACGGGGGCGGCGACGGCGACAACGGCGGTACAGCCGAGCGCGAAGGCGGCGACGAAGGCATCGACTGGTCGAACGTCGGCACCGGCACCTCGGCCAAGCGCGACGATGACGACGACGTCGACTTCCAGGAAATCCAGGCCGCCGAGCTGTCGCTGCGCGAACACCTCGACCAGCAGGTCGCGCTGTCGCCGCTGAACGACCTCGACCGCGCACTGGTGCGCTTCATCATCGAAGCGCTCGACGACGACGGCTACCTGTACCAGCCGCTCGAGGAACTGCTCGAACTGCTGCCGCCCGAGCTCGAGATCGACCTCGACGATCTGTCGATCGCGCTGCGCCACGTGCAGAACCTCGACCCGGCGGGCATCGGCGCCCGCACGCCGCAGGAGTGCCTGGCGCTGCAGCTGCGCGCGATGCCCGAAAGCTCGATCCAGATGCTGGCGCTCGAGATCGTCGACGGGCACCTCGAACTGCTGGCCGAACGCAACTTCGTCCGCCTGAAGAAGCTGACCGGCTGCAACGACGACGAACTGCGCGCCGCGCACGCCCTGATCTGCAGCCTGGACCCGCATCCCGGCCTGCGCCACTCGGCTTCCGAAACGCGCTACGTGCTGCCCGACGTCGTCGTGCGCAAGGTCCGCGGGCGCTGGAGCGTGAGCCTGAACCAGGAGGCGATGCCGCGCCTGCGCGTCAATCGCCTGTACGCCAGCCTGCTGCAGCAGAACAGGGGACAGGGCGGCGGACTCACCGGCCAGCTCCAGGAGGCTCGCTGGCTGATCAAGAACGTGCAGCAGCGCTTCGACACCATCCTGCGCGTGTCCCAGGCCATCGTTGACCAGCAAAGACAGTTCTTCGATCATGGTGACGTGGCGATGAGGCCACTGACCCTCCGGGAGATCGCAGACCAGCTCGAGCTGCACGAATCCACCGTATCACGCGTCACCACGCAGAAGTACATGGCGACACCGCGTGGCGTGTTCGAACTCAAGTATTTCTTTGGCAGCCACGTTTCCACCGACACCGGCGGAGCAGCTTCCTCAACGGCAATCCGCGCACTGATCCGCCAGTTGGTGGACGCAGAGGACAGGAAGAAACCCTTGTCCGACGCACGAATTGCAGAAGTTCTGGGCCAGCAGGGTATCGTGGTCGCACGTCGCACCATCGCGAAATACCGCGAATCACTCAATATCCCGCCGGTCAGTTTGCGCAAATCGATCTGACAACAACAGGAGTTAGCATGAATCTCAACATCACCGGGCGCCACGTCGAAGTCACGCCGGCCATTCGCGACTACGTCGGCGCCAAGCTCGACCGCGTCATCCGCCACTTCGACAACGTCACCAGCGTGGCGGTGATCCTCTCGGTCGAAAAGCTGCAGCAGAAGGCCGAAGTCACGCTGCACGTGCGCGGCAAGGACATTTTCGTCGAAAGCGAGGATACCGACCTGTACGCCGCCATCGACGCGATGGCCGACAAGCTCGATCGCCAGGTCCAGAAGTACAAGCAGAAAATGGCCGACCACAACCACGAAGCCCTGAAGCACCAGGCGCCGCCCGAGGCCTGATACCGGCTTGCATTCGAAGCGAGGACAAGACGCGAAGCCGCAGACGGTGCTCATTGCACGGCAAGGCTGGGCAACGCGGTCATCGCTTCGAAGGCGAACCGGTGGATCGTCTCTTGCGGCTTTCCTTCCGGGGTGTGGTTATAATGCGCGCGTTTTCAAGACGCGGCTTCAACGCACCCCGGTCCAACCCCCGTCGCCCAACGTGGCGCCAGCGGTAACGGCGCTGCGCAAGCTCCATAGCGAATGAGCCTGATATCTCAACTCCTGCCACTGTCGAACGTGGTGGTCGATCTGGACGCCAGCAGCAAGAAGCGCGTCTTCGAACAAGCAGGCCTGCTGTTCGAGAACAACCAGGGCATCGCCCAGAGCCTCGTATTCGACAGCCTGTTCGCCCGCGAACGGCTCGGCTCCACCGGCCTCGGCCAGGGTATCGCCATTCCCCACGGCCGCATCAAGGGCCTCAAGGACGCGGCGGGCGCCTTTCTCCGCCTGGCGGCGCCGGTTCAGTTCGATTCGCCCGACGGCAAGCCGGTCAGCATGCTGTTCGTGCTGCTGGTGCCCGAACAGGCCAACGAGACCCATCTGCAGCTGTTGTCCGAACTGGCGCAGATGTTCAGCGACCGCGAATTCCGCGAGGCCCTGCTGGACGCACCCGACGCCGCGCACATCCACAAGCTGTTCGTGAACTGGGGCGCCGATGAATGAGGCAGACCAGCGTCGCGCGGCTGTTCGAGGCTGAACGGGAGCTCCTTCAGCTCAGCCATGTCAGCGGACGGCTGGATGCCGTGCTGGCGGTGGCCGAAGAACGGATCTGGCCGGCCGACCTCGTCGGCCACCTGAACCTGATCCATCCTTCCCGGCTGCAGATCGTCGGCGCCGCCGAATTGGCCTGGGCCCAGCGCCAGACCACCGACAAGGTCGCCCACCACCTCAACGAGATCCTGTCCAGCCAGCCGCCGGCGATCATCGTCGCCGACGGCTGCGCGGTGTCGAACATCATCCGCGGCGTCTGCGAAGCGCACGACGTCGCGCTCTTCACCACCCCCCAGCCTTCGGCCAGCGTCATCGACCAGCTGCGGCTCTACCTGTCGCGCGAGCTGGCCGAGAAGATCTCGCTGCACGGCGTCTTCATGGACGTGCTCGGCGTCGGCGTGCTGATCACCGGCGACTCCGGCGCGGGGAAATCCGAGCTCGCGCTCGAGTTGATCTCGCGCGGCCACGGCCTGGTCGCCGACGACGTCGTCGAGTTCTCGCGCATCGCCCCGACCGTGCTGGAGGGCCGCTGTCCGCCGATGCTGCAGGACTTCATCGAAGTCCGCGGCCTCGGCATCCTCAACATCCGCACCATCTTCGGCGAGACCGCCTGCCGCCGGAAGATGCGCCTGCGCCTGGTCTGCCATCTCGAACGCCGCCAGCCCGGCGACGGTGACCCGAGCCGGCTGCCGGTGCAGCAGGAAGTGAAGGACATCCTCGGCGTCAAGGTCATGCGCGTGGTGCTGCCCGTCGCCGCGGGCCGCAACCTCGCGGTGCTGCTCGAAGCCGCCGTGCGCTCGACCATCCTGCAGTTGCGCGGCATCGACGCGATGCAGGAGTTCATCGACCGCCAGATGCAGGCGATGAGCGCCGCCGACGGCGACGGCGCGGCGTAAGCACGCCCCGGCCGGCAAGCGGCCTATCGGCGGTGCTATTGCCGCAGTGCCGCATCGGCTGCTAACCTCGACGGCTTTGCTGCCCCGCGAGCCTTCGATGAGCACCCCCACGGATTACCTCGAGCGCATTCTCAACGCCCACGTCTACGACGTCGCCGTCGAGACGCCGCTCGATCTCGCCGCCAACCTGTCCGCGCGCGTGCATAACCGCATCCATCTCAAGCGCGAGGACATGCAGCCGGTGTTCAGCTTCAAGATCCGCGGCGCCTACAACAAGATGGCGCGGCTGTCGCCGCAGGCCCTGAAGCGCGGCGTCATCTGCGCCTCGGCCGGCAACCACGCCCAAGGCGTCGCCTTGTCGGCGGCACGGCTCGGCACCCGCGCCGTCATCGTGATGCCCAGCACCACGCCCCAGATCAAGATCGACGCGGTCAAGGCGCGCGGCGGCGAAGTCGTGCTCGCCGGCGAATCCTATTCCGACGCCTACGCCCATGCGCAGGAACTGGAAAAGAGCGAGAAGCTGACTTTCGTCCATCCCTACGACGACCCGGACGTCATCGCCGGCCAGGGCACGATCGGCATGGAGATCCTGCGCGCCCATGCCAGGCCCATCCATGCCATCTTCTGTGCGGTCGGCGGCGGCGGACTGCTCGCCGGCGTGGCGGCCTACGTCAAGCGGGTGCGCCCGGAGACGAAGATCATCGGCGTCGAGACCGTCGACGCCGACGCGATGACGCAGTCGCTCGCCACCGGCAAGCGCGTGGCACTGGAACAGGTCGGCCTGTTCGCCGACGGCACCGCGGTCAAGCAGGTCGGCGCCGAGACCTTCCGCCTGTGCCAGCAGTACGTGGACGAGATGATCGTCGTCGACAACGACGCCATCTGCGCCGCGATCAAGGACGTCTTCGAGGACACCCGCTCGATCCTCGAACCCTCGGGCGCGCTCGCCATTGCCGGTGCCAAGGAATACGCCAAGCGCCACAAGCTGCGCGACAGGAACCTGGTCGCCGTCGCCTCCGGCGCCAACATGAACTTCGACCGCCTGCGCTTCGTCGCCGAACGCGCCGAGCTCGGCGAACAGCGCGAAGCCGTGCTGGCAGTGACGATTCCGGAGCGGCCGGGTGCATTCCGCAAGTTCATCAGCCTGCTGGGCAACCGCAACATCACCGAGTTCAACTATCGCTACGCCGACCCCGAGCAGGCCCACATCTTCGTCGGCGTCACGGTGCACAACCGCAACGAAGCCGGCCGCCTGGTGGAAATGCTCGAACGCCACGAACTGCCGGCGATCGACCTGACCGACGACGAACTGGCCAAGACCCACGGCCGCTACATGGTCGGCGGCCGCTCGCCGCAGGCCAAGAACGAAGTGCTCTACCGCTTCGTCTTCCCCGAACGGCCGGGCGCGCTGATGAATTTCCTCTCCAAGCTGCATTCGGACTGGAACATCTCGCTGTTCCACTACCGCAACCACGGTTCGGACTACGGCCGCGTGCTGATCGGCATGCAGGTTCCGCCCGAGGACACGCAAGCCTTCGAGGACTTCCTGCAACGGCTCGGCTACGAATACGTGGCCGAGACCGACAACCCCGCCTACCGGCTGTTCCTCGCCGCCTGACGCTCTTCCGCCGGGTTTCCGGCGGTGTGCTGCGCGCGTTTCAGCGGCTGGCGCGGGCCGTGCCGATGGGTACCGCGCCAGCGCGGACTGCCCCCGCTTCCGTGACGATCCAGTCCATCGGCCGGTCGTGCGGCTGCGGCAGCACGCTCGGCACGCGGCCCAGCTCGAAGCCGGCGCCGATGGCAATCACGTCCATCCCCGCCAGCGTGCGGTCGAAATAGCCGCCACCGTAACCCAGGCGGTAACCGGCCGCATCGAAGGCGTTCAGCGGCACGATCACGACCTCGGGCGCCACCTCCTCCGGCGTCGCCGGATGCGGGATGCCATGGCGGTCGAACACCATCCCGGCCCCCGGCGTCCAGCGGCGGAAATGCATCGCCGCCCCTGCTGCGACGACCACCGGCAAGGCCGCCACGCGCAGCGCATCGCCGGCCAGCCAGTGCCGGACCCAGTCCCTGAGATCGGGTTCGGCACGGAAAGGCCAGCAGAAACCCAGCGTACGCGGCGCCAGTTCGTCGATCACGCCGCCGAGATGGGCTGACAGGCGCGCGGTGAGCCGTGCCCGCTGCGCCTCGTCCAGCGCCTCGCGGGCCTGGATTGCCTGCTGCCGCAGGAATCTGCGGCGTTTCTCGATGTCATCGGCGGGGTCGGAAACAGGCTTCGTCACTGTGGTATGGTTGCTTGCAATGGAGAGCAGGGGAAGTATGAAAACGGGCTTGATGGCGGCTGCGCTCTGCGTCGCCGGGATGTTGCTGCCGGCGACGGCGCCGGCCCAGGTGCCGCGGGCTTTCGGCGACGATCGCATCGTCGCCGCTCACGAGGCGGTGCGCAAGGGGGACCGCGACACGCTCGACGTGCTCGCCGCCGAGTCCAGCCCGCACGTGCTGGATGCCTACGTCCGCTACTGGCGCTTCGTCAATGTGCTGGCGCGCCCCGAACTGCCTCCCCCGGCGCGGGAGCTCGAGGCTTTCCTGCAGCGGGAAGCCGGCACCGTGCTGGCCGAGCGCCTGCGTGCCGACTGGCTGCGCCGGCTGGCGACGGATGGCGACTGGACGCGCTTCACGGCGCTCTATCCCGGCCTGCTGAATCCCGACCGCGAAACGCGCTGCACGGACTGGACCGCCCGCCTGATGACCGGCGACACCCGCGCGCTCGACGAAGTCGCGCTGGAATGGCGCACGCTGGACAATGCGCCGGCGGCCTGCGACACCGCGCTGCGTGCCACCCATGCCACCGGCAGGGTCGATGACGACGCGCTCTGGCGCCGTGCGCGCCGCCAGGCCGACACGCGCAAACCCGACGATGCGCTGCTGAGCTGGAACTGGCTGCCCGCCGAAATCGCGCCGGCCGCCGCCGATGCCGAACAGGCCTTGCGCTCTTCCGCCGCCTGGCTCGACCGCCTGCCGGCCAATTTCGCCGTCACCCGCGCCGGCCGGGAGCTCGTCCTCGCCGCACTGACACGCATCGCCTGGCAGGACGCCCGCCTCGCCCATGCCCGCCTGCTGCAGTTGCAGGACCGCCTTGGCAGCGAGGAGCGCGGCGACATCCAGGCCGTCATCGCCATGCATGCCGCCATCGACCAGATGCCCGAGGCGATGGCCTTCTACCGAGCGGTGGGCAATGCCGAGCTGACGCCGCTGCAGCGTGCCTGGCGCGTGCGCGCCGCGCTGCGGGCCGGAGACTGGGCCGCCGTCCGCACGGCCATCGAAGCGATGCCGGAATCCGAGCGCCAGCAGCCCGAATGGACATACTGGCTCGGACGTGCGCATGCTGCCGCCGGCCGCGCCGGCGACGCCGAGGCGCTGTTCAGCCATATTGCCGCCGAACCGCATTTCTACGGCATCCTCGCCGCCGAGGAACTCGGCCGGCCCTTTGCGCTTCCCGCAAGCGGGGACTCGCTTGCCGTGCCCCCGCTCGACGAGGCCGAGAACGATCCCGCGCTGCGCCGCGCCCTCGCGCTGTACCGGCTCGGCCTGCGCACCGAAGCGACCCGCGAATGGACCTGGGCCTTGCGCGGCCGCGACGAAACCTTCCGCCTTGCCGCCGCCCACCTCGCGCTGCGCAACGAGCTCTACGACCGCGCCATCAACAGCGCCGAACTGTCGAACCCGCGCGCAAACTATGCGCTGCGCTTCCTGACCCCCTATCGTGAGTTGATCGAGCCGCAGGTGCATATGCAGGGGCTCGACCTGGGCTGGGTGTACGGCCTGATGCGCCAGGAAAGCCGCTTCGTCGTCCCGGCCCGCTCCAGCGCCGGCGCCCAGGGCCTGATGCAGGTGATGCCGGCGACCGGGAAATGGGTGGCGAACAAGATCGGCCTGCGCGGCTACCATCCCCGCCAGTTGAACGACCCCAGCACCAACGTGCTGCTCGGCACCAGCTACATGCGCCTGATCCTGAACGACCTGGACGATCATCCGGTGCTGGCCAGCGCCGGCTACAACGCCGGCCCGGGGCGTGCCCGCCGCTGGCGCGACGACAAGCCGCTCGAAGCGGCCATCTACATCGAGACCATCCCCTTCAACGAGACGCGCGACTACGTCAAGAAGGTGATGGTCAATGCAGTCATCTACGGCGCGATGTTCGAGCACCGGCCCCAGTCGCTGAAAGCACGGCTGGGCGTGATCGGCCCGCGCCCGGCCAGCGAATGAACACAGCTTTTCCGATCGAGCAACAACAGCGAGTCCCTGCCATGAACATCAAACGCGTCGTCCTCATCGGCGGCACCGGCTTCGTCGGTCATGCCGTCGCCAACCGCCTCGTCGAAGCCGGCGTCCAGGTCGTCGTCCCCACCCGCCGCCGCAGCCGTGCCGGCCACGTCGTGCTGCTGCCGACGGTCGAGGCCGTCGAAGCCAATGTGCATGATCCCGCCACGCTGGAACATCTGCTCGCCGGCGCCGACGCGGTGGTCAATCTGGTCGGCATCCTGCACTCGCGCGGCGGCGAACCTTATGGCCCCGATTTCGCCCAGGCCCACGTCGAACTGCCGAAGAAGATCGTCACCGCCTGCCGCAACACCGGCATACGCCGGCTGGTGCACATCAGCGCGCTCGGCGCCAGTGCCGACGGCCCCTCCGGCTACCAGCGCTCCAAGGCCGCGGGCGAAGCGGCGATCCGCAGTACCGGCGCCGACCTCGACTGGGTCATCCTGCGGCCCTCGGTGATCTTCGGCCGCGACGACCGCTTCCTCAACCTGTTCGCCGATCTCGCCTCGGCTTTCCCGATACTGCCGCTGGCCGGCGCCGATACCCGCTTCCAGCCGGTCTACGTCGAGGACGTCGCCGAAGTCGTCTGGCGCAGCCTGAGCACGCCGGGCGCGGCCGGCCGGATCTTCGACGTCGCCGGCCCCCGGGTCTACACCCTGCGCCAGCTCGTCGAATACGTTTCCGCCCAGATCGGCAAGCCGCGCCCGGTGATCGGCCTGCCGGAAGGCCTGGCGATGCTGCAGGCCAGCCTGCTGGAGCTCGCGCCCCAGCCGCTGATGAGCCGCGACAATGTCCGCTCGATGCGTGTCGACAACGTCGTCACCGACGGCGCGCCGCTACCGTTCGGCCTGCAGCCGACCTCCATCGAAGCGGTGGTGCCGAGCTGGCTGGGCGATGGAACCGTCCGCTCGCGCTACTATCCCTTCCGGCGCCACGCGCGCCGCTAAGCCCAATACCGTTCGTTCAAGCAGGAGCTTCTTTCACCGTAGGAGCGGCTTCAGCCGCGAACAAGCGCCTTTCGCGGCTGAAGCCGCTCCTACGCCAAGCGGGAATCTCCTGAGTGAACAGCATTGCCGCTAACCACACAAACCACCCGGAGTCGGCCATGAAGCTCATCATCGGCAACAAGAATTACTCGTCCTGGTCCCTGCGCGCCTGGCTCGCCGCGCGCGAAGGCGGCTTCAGCTTCGGGGAAATCGACATCCCGCTGTTCATCCCGGGCAGCCGCGAACGCATCCTGGCGCACTCGCCCTCGGGCAAGGTGCCCTGCCTCAACGACAACGGCGTGCTGGTATGGGATTCGCTGGCGATCGGCGAATACCTCGCCGAGAAGCAGCCCGCGCTGTTGCCCGCCGACGCTGCCGCGCGTGCCACCGCCCGTTCGGTCACCGCGGAAATGCACTCCGGCTTCCAGGCCCTGCGCAGCAAGATGCCGATGAACATCCGCAAGGACTACCGCGGCTTCGGCCACACGCCGGAAGTCGATGCCGACATCGCCCGCATCACCGCGATCTGGAACGACTGCCGCGCCCGCTTCGGCCAGGGCGGCCCTTACCTGTTCGGCCGCTTCAGCCTCGCCGATGCCGCCTTCGCGCCGGTCTGCTTCCGCTTCCAGACCTATGGCGTGCAGCCGGACGGCGCTGCCGGCGAGTACCTCGCCACGATGCTGGCCAATCCGCACATGCAGGACTGGGCGGCGGCGGCACGCGCCGAGACCGAATCGATCCCGGCCGAGGACCTGTACGACTGATGCAGTGCTACGTGGTGGGCGGCGCGGTGCGCGACGCCCTGCTCGGGCTGCCGGTCACCGACCATGACTGGGTGGTGGTCGGCGCCACTCCCGAGGACATGCTGGCCCGGGGCTTCCGCCCGGTGGGCAAGGATTTCCCGGTCTTCCTGCATCCGCAGACCCAGGAGGAATACGCTCTCGCCCGCACCGAGCGCAAATCGGGCAAGGGCTATGCCGGCTTCGTCTGCCATGCCTCGCCCGAGGTCACGCTCGAAGAGGATCTGCTGCGCCGCGACCTGACCATCAACGCCATCGCGCGCGACGCCGATGGCAGCCTGATCGACCCCTACGGCGGCGTCCGCGACCTCGAAGCCCGGGTGTTCCGCCATGTCTCGCCGGCTTTCGCCGAAGACCCGCTGCGCATCCTGCGGGTGGCGCGCTTCGCCGCGCGCTACGCCGACTTCGGCACCGCGCCGGAAACGCTCGCGCTGATGCGCCGGATGGTCGAGGCCGGCGAAGTCGACCACCTCGTCGCCGAGCGGGTATGGCAGGAGTTCGCCCGCGGCCTGATGGAGGACAAGCCTTCGCGCATGATCCGCAGCCTGCGCGACTGCGGCGCCCTTGCCCACATCCTGCCGGAAGTGGACAGGCTGTTCGGCGTGCCCCAGCCCGCCCAGCACCACCCGGAGATCGACACCGGCGAGCACGTCATGATGGTCATCGACCATGCCGCCGCCACCCGGCAGCCGCTCGCCGTGCGCTGGGCCTGCCTGCTGCACGATCTCGGCAAGGGCGACACGCCGGCCGGCATCCTGCCGCACCACTACGGCCACGAGCAGGCCAGCGCGCGGCGCGCGCGCGAAGTGTCGATGCGGCTGAAAGCGCCGGCCGACTGCCGCGACCTGGCCGAAATGGTCGCGCGCGAGCACGGCATCTTCGGCCAGGCGGCGATCCTGCGGCCCGAGACCATGGTCAAGGTGCTGGAGCGCTGCGACGCCTTGCGGCGGCCGGAACGCTTCGCGCTCGCGCTCGATGCGGCGGCTTGCGATTACTTCGGCCGCGGCGGCGGCCCGCGGCCCGAATGGGCGCCGCGCGCGGCCTGGCTGGCGGCGCTGGACGCGGTGCGCAGCCTCGACGCCGGCGCGATCGCGCGCAGCTGCGCCAACAAGGACCGGATACCGCAGGCCATCCACGCCGCCCGGGTCGACGCGGTGCGCGCGCTCGGCCTCCGCGCTTCTGCCGCCAGCCCGAATCCGGCAAACATTACGCGAACGTGAACCACTCGGCTTGGCGCCGCGGCAGGCTGCGTGCAAAAATCGGCCTGCGACTTCAGACACAACAGCGGATACGACACCCCTCAAGAACAAAAAGCGCATCACGTCTCTTCTCCGCCGAGCACGAACGCCCCCGTGCCGCGCCTGCCGCCCTCTTCCCCAGGAGCCCAAATGAACACTCGCCGCTTCGGTGACCTCGAAGTCCTCTGCCACTCGCCCGCCACCCCGGTCCATGCGACGCCGCTGCTGTTCGTGCACGGCGCCTACGTGTCGGCTTGGTGCTGGGAAGAGCACTTCCTGCCCTGGTTCGCCGCGCGCGGCTGGACGTCCTACGCGGTGTCGCTGTCCGGCCACGGCTACAGCCGGCAGCCGGAACATCTCGACACCTACTCCATCGACGACTACGTGCGCGACGTCGCCGAAGTGGCCGCATCGCTGCCGGCGCCGCCGGTGCTGGTCGGCCACTCGATGGGCGGCCTGGTGGTGCAGAAATACCTCGAGCGGCACGACGCGCCCGCAGCCGTGCTGATGTCCTCGGTGCCGCCGCAAGGGCTGATGAGTTCGGCGCTCGGCCTGATGATGCAGCGCCCCACGCTGATGAGCGACCTCAACCGCATCATGGCCGGCAACGACATCGACATCGACAGCCTGCGCGAGGCGCTGTTCCACCAGCCGGTGGACGCCCGCGACCTGCAGCGCTACTACAGCCTGTGCCAGCCCGAATCGCACCGCGCGATCTGGGACATGACGCTGTTCAACCTGCCCAACCCGATGCAGGTACGCAAGGTGCCGATGCTGATCCTCGGCGCCGAACACGACACTCTGATCCCGCCCGACCAGGTACGGATGACCGCCATGACCTATGGCCGCGAGGCGGAGATCTTCCCCGGCATGGGGCACGGCCTGATGCTCGAGCGCGACTGGGAAAAAGTCGCCGAGCGCATCGCCGCCTGGCTGCAGGCGCAGCGCTGCTGAAGCGGCGTGCCTACAGGGTGTGCAGCCGGTCGCCGCGGGCGAAGCCCTGCAGTGGTTCGGCCATGCCGCGGCCGAGCGCCAGCACCTTGAACAGTTCGCCCATCTCCTGCGGCGCCGTCAGCCGCTGCACCGCCCGCGCGGCGCGGATGTAGTCGGCGCTTTCCTGCGGGCCGCGCCGCGCCAGGCAATCGAGCACGCCGCAGTTGAACAGGAAATGGGCCTGGGAGGTGTAGCCCAGCACGTCCAGCCCCGCCGCGAAGCCCGCTTCCGCCACTGCGGTGAAATCGACGAAGGCGGTGATGTCGTTCAGCCCCGGCCACAGGAAGGGATCGCCGTGGGCATGATGGCGGTAGTAGCACAGCAAGGTGCCGCCTGAACGCGAAGGCAGGTAGTACTCGGCGCGCGGGTAGCCGTAGTCGATCAGCAGCATCGCCCCGCACTCCAGCCGCTCGGCCCAGGCCGCCACCCAGGCGCCTCCGGCCAGATTCAGCTCGGTCACGTACTCGCCGCTGGCGGGCGCGGGCAGCGCCAGCGCCTGCGCGGCCTCGCACACCGCGCCTGCCGCCGGCACGTCGGCCCAGCACAGGCGGCGCCCGCCGGCGCCGTCGTCGGCAAGCCCCACGCCGCGCTCGAACAGGCCCTCCGCGCGCGAAGCCAGCAGATGCACCGGCATCACGTCGAGCACTTCGTTCGCCACCACCGCGCCGCTGAAGCATCCGGGCAGTTCGTCCAGCCAGCGCACCCGCGCGGCCAGATGCGGCGCCTTCTGCGCCAGGGTGTCGAACTGGCGCTCGCGCAGTTCGCCCGACAGTTCGAGAATGCCGTAGTGCTCGGGCAGGCAGCCGCGGCGCTCCAGCTCGAGCAGCAGGTCGGTGGCGAGCAGGCCGGTGCCGGCGCCGACTTCGATCACCTGCGGCGCGCTCGCCCGCATCACCTGTTCGACCTGGGCGGCCAGCGCCTGGCCGAACAGCGGCGTGAGTTCGGGCGCGGTGATGAAATCGCCGCCGGGGCCGAACTTTCGCGCGCCGCCGCTGTAATAGCCCAGGCCCGGTGCGTACAGCACCCGCTCCATGTAGCGGGAGAACGGCAGCCAGCCGCCGGCCGCATCGATGTCGGCCTCGACGAGTCGGAGCAGGCGGGAGCTCTGATCGAGCGCATCGGCGGAGGGCTGGGGCAATGAGGACATGGGCGCGGCAGGCAGTGAAACGGAAGTGCGGGATTGTACCGGCAAGCCCGATCGTCCATGCTCATGCCGTGGGCAGACCAAAACCTTCGACACTTCGATCCGACATGACGCTTCTCGATCCTTCCAAGACCGATCCGAACGCGCCCGCCACGGGCAGCGCCCCCGTCGTCCTCGTCACCGGCGCCGCCCGCCGCGTCGGTGCCGAGATCGCCCGCCAGTTGCACGCCGCCGGCGCCCGCGTCGTGCTGCACTACCGCAACAGCGGCGACGAGGCTGAAAGGCTCGCGGCGGAACTGAACACGCAACGCGCCGCCTCGGCCGCCACCGTCGGCGGCGATCTCGCCCGTTTCGGCACCGCCGACGAAGTCGCCGCCGCCGCCCTCGCCCACTTCGGCCGCATCGACGGACTGGTGAACAACGCCTCCAGCTTCTTCCCCACGCCGCTCGGCCGCATCGACCGCGCCGCCTGGGACGAACTGGTCGGCTCGAACCTGATGGGTCCGCTGTTCCTGTCGCAGGCGCTGGCGCCCGAGATCCGGCGCCGGTACGGCGCCATCGTCAACATCGTCGACATTCACGCCGAACGGCCGCTGCCGCACTACCCGGTGTACAGCGCGGCCAAGGCCGGACTGGCCGGGCTGACGCGCGCGCTGGCGATCGAGCTGGCGCCCGAAGCGCGCGTCAACGGCATCTCGCCGGGGCCGATCGAATGGCCGGAGGACGGCCAGTTCTCCGCCGAGGAACGCCAGCGGATCATCGGCGATACCCTGCTCAAGCGCACCGGCTCGGCAGCGGACATCGCCCGCACGGTGCGCTTCCTGATCTTCGATGCCCCCTACGTCACCGGCCAGATCATCGCCGTCGACGGCGGCCGCAGCGCCCACCTCTAGGTCCGGCGGACAGCGCCAAGTGTATAATTCTTCGCTTTTTTTCACTGATCGAGCCGCCCCGTGAACGCAGTCACCGCCCCGCTTGAAACCCTTGCTCCCGCCGCCGATGCCACCGGAGCCGGGCCGGAAGCCCGCCATTCGAACACCTTCCTGCGCCTGAAGAAGAAGCTGGAACGCAGCGTCGGCGAAGCCATCGGCGACTACGGCATGATCGGCGACGGCGACACCGTGATGGTCTGCATCTCGGGCGGCAAGGACTCCTACACGCTGCTGTCCTGCCTGCTGGCGCTGCGCGAACGCGCGCCGGTCGATTTCCGCATCGTGGCGATGAACCTCGACCAGAAGCAGCCCGGCTTTCCCGACCACGTGCTGCCGGGCTATTTCGAATCGATCGGCGTCGACTACCGCATCGTCACCGAAGACACCTATTCCATCGTCAAGGACAAGATCCCGGAAGGCAAGACCACCTGTTCGCTGTGCTCGCGCCTGCGCCGCGGCATCATCTACCGCACTGCGAAGGAAATCGGCGCCACCCGCATCGCGCTCGGCCACCATCGCGACGACATCCTCGAGACGCTGTTCCTCAACATGTTCTTCGGCGGCAAGATCAAGGCCATGCCGCCCAAGCTCGTCAGCGACGACGGCAACCACGTCGTGATCCGGCCGCTGGCCTACTGCACCGAGGCCGACATCGCCCGCTTCGCCCGCGCGATGGACTTCCCCATCATCCCGTGCAACCTGTGCGGCTCGCAGGAAAACGCCCAGCGCAAGCAGATCAAGGCGATGCTGCAGGGCTGGGCACGCGACTTCCCCGGCCGCATCGAATCGCTGGCGACCTCGCTGAAGAACGTCGTGCCCTCGCACCTGGCCGATCAGCGCCTGTTCGATTTCACCGGTCTCACGCAGCAGACGGAAGTGGAGGAAGGCGACACCGCCTTCGATCCGCCCGAACTGCCGCGCCTGGTGCCGCAGGCCGTCCAGATCGTGTCGCGGCTGCAGGATGCGGACTGAAGCCGCTGCCCCGGCGAGGGCTTGCGCAACAGGCCGCATTTCAACATCATTGGACGCTGCCACGCACGCTCCCTGCATCCAGACGACATCGAAGCCATGCCCGACCGCAAGAACCTCTGCGTGCTCGCCGCCAATGCGCTTGCCGACGACAGCTTCGTCGCACGCCTCGGCAGCACGGAAGCCAGCCATGCGGCCGAACGCTGCCTGAACCGCATCGAGCGCGCAATCGCCGCACACGGCGGCCAAGTGCTGCAGCAGCAGGGCGGCTCGATCGTGGCGGCCTTCGAGCGCTGCGACACCGGCGTGCTCGCGGCAAGCGACATGCTCGACCGGATCAGGAACCTGCCGAGCATGAACGGGCTGCGCCAACCGGTGCGGATCGGCCTGCACTACGGCATCGTCGATCCATCGCAGGGAACGGGGGAAGGCATCGACATCGCCCAGCGCATCGCCGCCCACGCCGAATCGGAACAGGCACTGGCCAGCAGCACCGCAGTGCTGCTGCTGACGCCCGCCGCCCGCCACACCGCGAGCGCCCATCCGCTGCAGGCACCGGCCCTGCAGGCGCTCGACTGGCCGATCTACGCCATCGCCCAGCGCATGGGCACGGTGACGTCCATCCCGCCCACCGCACGGCTGTCGCAGCGCCTGCGCCTGCGCCACCAGCAGGACGTCGTGTTCGTCGAGGAACAGCGGCCGGTCCTGCTGCTGGGCCGCGAACTGGGCAACGACATCGTGATCATGGACCCTCGCGCCTCGCGCCAGCATGCGCGCATCGAGCGGCAGCGCGAGGGCTTCACCCTCATCGACGAAAGCACCAACGGCACTTTCGTGTCGATCGAAGGCGGCGAGGAGCGCCGCATCCGTCACGACAAGCTGGTGCTGCGCGGCCCTGGCCGGATCGGCTGTGGCTTCTCCGCCGATGAAATCGAGCGCGACCTGGTGTTCTTCGACATCGTCTGAGATCGAGTCCCCGCCACGCCATCTCCCGGCGCCCACGAAGCATTGCGCCGCCTCCCCGCCCTTGGCGAGTCGGCGGCGCATGTCCAGAAAGAACCCGTCAGGCCTTGGTGCACTCGGCAATGAAGGCCTTGCGCTTGGCGCCGGTCAGCGACTGCTCGGTCGCCGCCTGGTTGCAGACCTTCTTCTTGTCGGCACCGTCATCCGGCACCGCGGCCTGGGAAACCGGCTGCTCGGCGGCGACCGGCGCGGCGGCTGCAGCCCCCGTCTCCGCCGCGGCGTGCTTGCCCTTCAGGCAAGTGCTCATGAACGCTTTCCGCTCATCGCCTTTCAGCGCCTGCGCCTTGGCTTCGGCATTGCAATTCCTCATGCGCTCGTGCTGCGGATTGGCCAATGCATCGGCAGGAGCCAGCATCAGGACGGCAAGGCTGGCGACAAAAGCGTGCAATGTGTTCTTCATCATCGAATCTCCTCTGGGATACGCAGCAAGGCTGCGGCCCGATTCTGCTTTCGTCATATTCTAATGTCAATTTATTTGAATCGAACGTCATCATCAGCGGCGCACTGCCGCCCCTGCCATGGGCGCTGACACCGATCTCGCCCTGCTCGGCTCGCTGACGCTTGCCGCCTTCCTCGCCGCAACGTTGCTGCCCGGCGGCTCGGAAGCGGTGTTCGCCGGCCTCGTCGTCCTTCGGCCGGACCTGAGCCTGCCCGCACTCGCACTGGCGACCCTCGGCAACACCGCGGGCGGCATGAGCACGTATGCCCTCGGCCGCCTGCTGCCACGCAAGGAGCTGCCGCCGCGGCTCGAACTGGTGCGCCGCCACGGCAGCCTGATCCTGCTGCTGTCCTGGGTACCGCTGATCGGCGACGCGCTGTGCGCTGCGGCAGGCGTGCTGCGCCTGAACTGGCTCGCCTGCATGGCCTGGATGGCCTTGGGGAAAGGTTTGCGCTACGGCGCGATCGCCTGGTTGATGGCGTGAGAGCTGGCGCCGCGCATGCCGGCGACGTGCGGCCGGCGCAAGAGCGTGGTGCAACTGCGCGAACTGGAAGGAAGCCGCGGTGAGCTGCCAGCCGACCGTGCTCGAGGCCTGGCGGGAAATCGGCGGCGCCCTGAGCAGTTATACTGCAGAGCAGCAAAAGACTCACCGACTGGCGCTCCGCGTGCGAAGCGCCGGTGATGCCTGGCAACTGGCACAGGCCCGCTACGGCAGCGGCACCGCCGGCCTCGCCGCCGTGCTCGGCAGCCAGCGCAGCCATCTGCAGGCCCGCCGCGACCTGCAAGCCGAAGGCGGCTGAATACCCGCTACGTCGCCATCCAGAAGGCCGTGGGCAAGGTCCCCGGCACTCAGGAACGGTCAACGGCCTCAAGCGGTCAGGAGTGACGAGCGCCGGCTTGCCGACCGCAACCGGGCAAGACCATCCAAGGAGCATCCGCATGAACGAACCCGAAAAGACAGCCGTCGCGGCCATCGTGCCGAACTGGAGCCGCTGGATGAATCCGTTCGCACTGGCAACGGCAGCGACCGAATACGCCACCGACGCCTGGCAGCGCTCCATCCTGTATGCGGACATCCGGCGCCAGCGCGGCAACCAGTACCGCGCGCACATGCTGGAGAGGGTGCCCAACGTGCTCCACTTCGAGGCGGAGCTGGTAATGTCCGGGCTCAGCCTGCCGCAGCCGGCGAACTACGGACTGGCGCGCATCGTGCCGCCCGCCGGCATCCGGATCGATCCCCGCAAGCGCCCCTTCGTCGTCGTCGATCCGCGTGCAGGCCACGGTCCGGGCATCGGCGGCTTCAAGCCGGACAGCGAGATCGGTGCGGCGCTGAAGGCCGGGCACCCGTGCTACTTCGTCGGCTTCCTGCCCGATCCGGTGCCGGGCCAGACGATCGAGGACGTCATGCGCGCGGAAGCCGCCTTCCTGCGCAAGGTCGCCGAACTGCATCCGGACAGCGTCGGCAAGCCGGCGGTGATCGGCAACTGCCAGGCCGGCTGGCAGGTGCTGATGACGGCATCGATCTGGCCGGAGCTGTTCGGCCCGATCATCGTCGCCGGCACGCCGCTGTCCTACTGGGCCGGCGACAACCCGATGCGCTACGCCGGCGGCCTGATGGGCGGCAGCTGGCTGACGGCGATGACCAGCGACCTCGGCAACGGCCGCTTCGACGGCGCCTGGCTGGTGCAGAACTTCGAGCAGCTCGACCCGGCCAACACGCTGTGGACCAAGCAGTACGGCGTCTACGCCAAGGTCGACACCGAGGGCCCGCGCTACCTGGAGTTCGAGAAATACTGGGGCGGGCATGTGTTCCTGGACGGCGGCGAGATGCAATACATCGTCGACAATCTGTTCATCGGCAACCGCCTGTCGAACGCCGAGCTGACCACCTCCGACGGCCTGCGCATCGACTTCCGCAACATCCGCTCGCCGATCGTGGTGTTCTGCTCCTACGGCGACAACATCACGCCACCGGGGCAGGCGCTGGGCTGGATCACCGACCTCTACCGGGACGACGACGACGTCGTCGGCCACGACCAGACCATCGTCTTCGCCACCCACGACAGCATCGGCCACCTGGGCATCTTCGTCTCGGGCAGCGTCGGCCGCAAGGAACACAACGAATTCGCCGGCAACATCGACATCATCGACCTGCTGCCGGCCGGCATCTACCGCGCCACCGTCGAGGACCGGCCCGACGGCATGCCGGCGGACGAACTGGCCGGTGACGAATACCTGATGCGGCTGCGCAAGAGTGGCGTCGAGGAGGTGCGCGGCATCGTCAGACCCGATCCCCGGCGCGACGCCCGCTTCGCCGCAGCGGCGCGGATCTCGGAGATCAACCTGGCGTTCTACCGCAATCTGATGCAGCCCTGGGTCCAGACGCTGGCGACGCCGCTGGGCGCACACTGGCAGCAGCTTTTTCATCCGCTGCGGGTCGGCTACGAGTCGTGGTCGGACCGCAATCCGCTCGCCGCTCCGGTGGCTGCGCAGGCGCAATGGGTACGCGGGCATCGGCAGCCGGCCGCAGCCGACAACCCCTTCCTGCAGGTGCAGGAAGCGGTGTCCAGTGCGATCGAGCGCTTCCTCGACCATTACCGCGACCAGCGCGACCTCATGTATGCGCGGGTCTTCGATGCCATCTACGGTTCGCCCGCGGTGCAGGCACTGGCAGGCCGCAGCCAGCATGACGCCTCCCCGGCACGATCGCATCCGGGCAGTTCCCCGGAGCACAGGGACTATCTCGCCCGCGAGCTCGCTCGCCAGGACGCCGAGATGACGACGGGCGGATTGGTCGAAGCGACGCAACGCGCGCTGTTCTACGTGCTGCAGGAGCGCGGCGGCAGCGACGAGCGGCTCTTCCGCCACGCCTGGAGCCTGCTCCAGCCGCGGGTGAGCCAGCCCGGCTTCGACTTCGCGGCATTCCGCCAGCACGTCCGCGGCCAGGCCCTGCTGATACGCCGCAACGCGCAGGCTGCGCTGGCAGCATTGCCGCAACTGCTCGCGCAGGCGGCGCCGGACGACATCCGCAGCGCAGCCCAGGTGCTGGAATCGATGACCGGACACGGCGATCCCTTGTCGGCCGGCGAAGCCGAGCGCCTTCGGCAGATGCTGGATGCATTCGAAGCGGTGGCGCACCAAGCAACGACGGAAACTGCCGCAGGAACGACGGCGGCAGGCGGAACCGGCAAAGCCTCGAGCGGAAAAACCAGGCCGCGCAGGCCCGCCGGCCGCCGTACAACCGAGTAGCCCTGCGGCCCAGGCAGCCGCGCAACCGACAGGAGCCCCTTCCGCATGGAGACCGTGGACGTCGTGATGATCAGCGCCGGCGTGGCGAAGCTGGTGAGCGGCTGATCCCCACCGCACGCTGAACCGGCTCCAGCATGCCGACGCGTGCCCACGCTCCCGGTAAGGTTTTGTTTTTTGCTGCATGGTGCACTGCGGTGGGCTAAAATGGCACGTTCCCCAGCAGCAGCTCTCCCGGTATCCCGATGACCCAACGCCTGCGCGAAATTCCGTACAACTACACTTCGTTCTCGGACCGCGAGATCGTCATGCGCCTGCTCGGCAGCGAAGCCTGGGCGGTGCTCGACGAACTGCGCGCGGAGCGCGTCACCGGCCGTTCGGCGCGCATGCTGTACGAAGTCCTCGGCGACATCTGGGTGGTGCGCCGCAACCCCTACCTCGAGGACGACCTGCTCGACAGCCGCGAGCGGCGCGAGGCGCTGATCGGCGCGCTGAACCACCGCCTGGCCGAGATCGAGAAGCGCCGCCAGGGCAACGACCGCGTGACCCTGCTGATCGCACGCACGCGCGATGCCATCTCCAGCTTCGAGAGCTGGTTCGACGCCACCGCGCGGCGGCGCAAGTCGGTGCTCAAGGCGCTGTCGCGCCACACCCGCCGCGACAACATCTGCTTCGACGGCCACGCCCGCGTGTCGCACGTCACCGACGCCACCGACTGGCGCGTCGAGTACCCCTTCGTCGTCCTCTACCCCGACACCGAGGAGGAAATGGCGCCGCTGGTGCGCGCATGCATCACGCTCGGCCTCACCATCATCCCGCGCGGCGGCGGCACCGGCTACACCGGCGGCGCCGTGCCGCTGGACGCCGACTCGGTGGTGATCAACACCGAGAAGCTGATCGCCATCGGCGCGGTCGAGGACATGGTGCTGCCCGATGCCGAAGGCAGGCCGATGGATTCGCCTTACGCGACGATCCGCACCGGCGCCGGCGTCGTCACCGAGCGCGTGTCCGAGGCGGCGGCGCTGGCCGGCCGCGTGTTCGCGGTCGACCCGACCTCGGCCAGCGCCTCCTGTGTGGGCGGCAACATCGCCATGAACGCCGGCGGCAAGAAGGCCGTGCTGTGGGGCACCGCGCTCGACAACCTGGCGTGGTGGAAGATGGTCACGCCGGACGGCAACTGGCTGGAAGTCGAGCGCCTGGACCACAACTTCGGCAAGATCCACGAGCAGCACACCGCGCGCTTCCGCCTGCGCCGCTTCGACGGCCTCAGCTACAAGCCGCTGGGCGAGGAGGTGCTGTCGATGCCCGGCGCGCACTGCCGCAAGGACGGCCTGGGCAAGGACGTCACCGACAAGTTCCTCGGCGGCATCCCCGGCGTGCAGAAGGAAGGCACCGACGGCCTGATCGTCGCCGCGCGCTGGGTGCTGCACAAGATGCCGCCGATCACCCGCACCGTGTGCCTGGAGTTCTTCGGCCAGGTGCGCGAGGCGGTGCCGGCGATCGTCGAGATCACCGACTACTTCAAGCCGGGCGGCGCCGGCAACCTCGCCGGCGTGCTGCTGGCCGGCCTCGAACACCTCGACGAACGCTACGTCAAGGCAGTCGGCTACGCCACCAAGGCCAAGCGCCACGGCCGGCCGAAGATGGTGCTGATCGGCGACATCGTCGGCTTCGACGAGAACGCGGTGATGCAGGCCGCCTCCGACGTCGTGCGCATGACCAACAGCCGCGGCGCCGAAGGCTTCATCGCCGTCAGCCCCGAGCAGCGCAAGCGCTTCTGGCTCGAACGCAGCCGCACTGCGGCGATCTCGCGCCACACCAACGCCTTCAAGATCAACGAGGACGTGGTCATCCCGCTGCCGCGCATGGGCGAGTACTGCGACGGCATCGAGCGCATCAACATCGAGCTGTCGCTGCAGAACAAGATCGAGCTGTGCGACACGCTGGAAACCTTCCTGCGCGGCGAACTGCCGCTCGACGTCAAGGACGAGATCGTCGACCGCGAGACGCTGATCGCCGACCACCGCGCCCAGGCGCTGGCCTACGTCGCCGCGGTGCGGCGGCGCTGGCAGTGGCTGCTCGACAACCTCGACCTGGCGCTGGCCGAAGCCGAGCCGCAGTTCGCCGACTACGGCATCGACGCCGGCGAACTCAGCAACCGCGCCGCCGATCCGGTGCTGTTCCACCGCCTGCAGGACTACTCGATCCGCGTGTCGTGGAAGACCGAGCTGCGCCCGCTGCTCGAGCAGGTCTTCGACGGCGCGCTGTTCGCGCGCATCCTCGCCCGCATCGCCGACATCCACCGCGAAGTGCTGCGCGGCCGCGTCTTCGTCGCGCTGCACATGCACGCCGGCGACGGCAACGTGCACACCAACCTGCCGGTCAACTCCGACCACTACGAGATGCTGCAGACCGCCAACCGCGCGGTCGACCGCATCATGGCGCTGGCGCGCAGCCTTGACGGCGTGATCTCGGGCGAGCACGGCATCGGCATCACCAAGCTCGACTACCTGACCGACGAGGAAATGGGCGAGTTCTGGGCGTACAAGCAGAAAGTCGACCCGGAAGGCCGCTTCAACCGCGGCAAGCTGATGCGCCAGGGGCCGATCAAGGGCAACCTGGACAACGCCTACACCCCCAGCTTCAACCTGATGGGACACGAGTCCATCATCATGGAGCAGACCGACGTCGGCGACATCGCCCACGACATCAAGGACTGCCTGCGCTGCGGCAAGTGCAAGCCGGTGTGCTCCACCCACGTGCCGCGCGCCAACCTGCTGTACAGCCCGCGCAACAAGATCCTGTCCACTTCGCTGCTGATCGAGGCCTTCCTGTACGAGGAACAGACCCGCCGCGGCGTGTCGCTGGCGCACTGGGCCGAGTTCGAGGACGTCGCCGACCACTGCACGATCTGCCACAAGTGCGAGAAGCCCTGTCCGGTGGATATCGACTTCGGCGACGTGTCGATCAAGATGCGCAACCTGCTGCGCAAGCAGGGCAAGAAGTCGTTCAATCCGGGCAAGGCGGCGGCGATGGCCTTCCTGACCATCAAGGACCCGGCCACGATCAAGGCGATGCGCGTCGGCATGATGGGCTGGGGCTACAAGGCCCAGCGCTGGGCGCACGACATGGCGAAAAAGTTCGGCCTGATCCAGCAGCAGTTGAAGGCACCGCCGGCGACGCTCGGCAAGCCGCCGATCAAGGCCCAGGTGATCCACTTCATCAACAAGCCGATGCCCGGCAACCTGCCCAAGCGCACCAGCCGCGCGCTGCTCGACATCGAGGACGACAAGGTCATCCCGGTGATCCGCGACCCGCGGAAAGTCAACGGCGAGTCTGAAGCGGTGTTCTACTTCCCCGGCTGCGGCTCCGAGCGCCTGTTCAGCCAGGTCGGGCTGGCCACCCAGGCCATGCTCTACCACGTCGGCGCCCAGACCGTGCTGCCGCCGGGCTACCTGTGCTGCGGCTACCCGCAGACCGCCGCCGGCGAGGACGAAAAGGGCCAGAAGATCACCACCGACAACCGCGTGCTGTTCCACCGCGTCGCCAACACGCTGAACTATCTCGACATCAAGACCGTGATCGTGTCCTGCGGCACCTGCATGGATCAGTTGCAGAAGTACGAGTTCGAGAAGATCTTCCCCGGTTGCCGGCTGCTCGACATCCACGAGTACCTGATGGAAAAGGGCGTCAAGCTCGACGGCGTGCAAGGCGTGAAGTACATGTACCACGAGCCCTGCCACACGCCGATGAAGGTGCATTCCGGCATCAAGGTGGCCAACGAGCTGATGGGCACGCGCGTCGACCTGTCCGACCGCTGCTGCGGCGAATCCGGCACGCTCGCCGTCGCCCGCCCCGACATCTCGACCCAGGTGCGCTTCCGCAAGCAGGAAGAGATCGAGAAGGGCGCGGCCAAGCTGCGCGAGGATGACCCCAACGCCCGCATCAAGCTGCTGACCTCCTGCCCGAGCTGCCTGCAGGGCATGCACCGCTACGCCAACGACGCCGGCGGCGTCGAGCCCGACTACATCGTGGTCGAACTCGCCCGCCACCTGCTCGGCGAGAACTGGCTGCCCGACTACGTCGGCAAGGCCAACAACGGCGGCATCGAGCGCGTGCTGCTGTAGGCGGAGGCGACGCAGCAAAGCAAAGGGCCGGGATCGCAAGACCCCGGCCCTTTGCATTCGACCCCGCTACAGCAAGGCCGGACGACCCAGCCATCACGCCGGGCAGCGCAGCTTCAGCCTTCGGCAGCTTCGCTGGGATGGGTTCGGTCCCACAGCGCGCGCAGCGCTTCGCTCGCGGTCATGCGCAGGCGATGGCGGACGATGCTGCTGACCTCGGTATCGCCCGGATTGATCTCCACCGTCGGCACGCCGTCCTGCGCCGCCCATACGACGGGCCCGGCGATGTAGGGAAAGACGCTGGTGGTGCCGATCGAGATCACCAGGTCGAGCTGCTGCTGCAATACGTGCTCCAGGCGCTCCAGCGCACGCTGCGGCAACTGCTCGCCGAACAGCACGATGTCCGGCCGCATGATGCCGCCGCAGCGCGGGCATTCGGGCGGGATCTGCAGCCCGGCGTAATCGGCCACCCGGCGCGCATTCATGCAGTCGTCGCAGCGCAGGCGGTGCACCGTGCCGTGCATCTCGATCAGGTTGCGCGAGCCGGCATCGGCATGCAGGCCGTCGACGTTCTGCGTCAGCACGCAGACCATCGGCTTCTCCTGCTCGAGCGCGGCGATCAGGCGGTGCGCGGCATTGGGGCGGGCGCCGCGGCAGTTGGCCTCGATCTCGGCGATGTATTTCCACGAGACCTCGGGCCGCAGCGCCATCATCTCGCCCGACAGCGCTTCCTCGATCGTCAGCCCTTCGGCCGTCAGGCGCTCGTGGTACAGGCCGCCGATGCCGCGGTAAGTGGGCAGGCCGGAATCGGCCGAGATGCCCGCGCCGGTGATGAAGAGGATGCGCTGCGCCCGGGCCAGCAGCGTGGCGACGCGGTCCAGTTCGGGATCCGGATGATCGCGGTACATGGCTCGAGGAACTCAGCGCACCCCGGGCTGCGGGGCGGAAGAGGCGGGCGAGGTCAGCTCGATGTAGCGCTGCCGGTCCTCGTCGAAACGGTCGAGTATCGCCGAGCGCTCGCGCATCTTGGCATCGATCACGCTGCGCTGGGCGACGATCTCGCCGTCCAGGCTGCGGATGTTCTCCTCGATCACCGGGTCGGCATTGCCCTCGCCCGCCCGCGACGCTTCCTCGATCAGCTCGTGCTGGCGCTCGATCAGTTCGGCCTCGCGCTGGCGCAGGATCTGGATGGACTTGTCCAGCGCACCGATTTCCCGGTCGCGCCGCTCGTCGAGATGCTGCAGGCTGCGATAGGTTTCGAGCAGGGCCTCGTCCATGCGCAGTTGCTTCAGGCGGAGCGCCTCCTGGGCGCGGCGCTCCCGTTCCAGCGCATTGCGCCGGGCGATTTCCTCGGTGGTCAAGGGTGCCGGCACGATGCGGCGCACGGTACCCGATGGATTCATCTCGCGATAGGCCCGGCCATAGCAGACAGGGGGCAGGATGTCGCCGCAGACCGCCTGGCTGCCGACGTCGCAGCAATAGATCACGCGCCCGCCTTGCGCCTGGGCCAGCGCCCCATCGGCGGCCATCAGCGCCGCAGCGGCCAGCACGCCCGCCAGCACGCCCCTGCCGGACGGCTGCTCAGTTCGACGCAATGCCATATTGTTCGCGGTAGGCCTGCACTGCACCCAGGTTCGCCGCAAGCTCGGGACTGTCGGCCAGGTAGGCGATCAGGTCTTCGAGCGTCGCCACCGCGATCACCGGAATGCCGAACTGCTCGCGTACTTCCTGCACCGCCGACAGCGCCCCCTTGCCGCGCTCCATGCGATCGAGAGCGATCACCACGCCTGCCGGCGTCGCGCCCGCGGCACGGATGATCTCCACCGACTCGCGCACCGAAGTGCCGGCCGAGATCACGTCGTCGAGGATCAGCACGCCGCCCTTCAGCGGCGCGCCGATCAGGGTGCCGCCTTCGCCATGGTCCTTGGCTTCCTTGCGGTTGAAGGCGAACGGCAGGTCGATGCCGTCCTCGGCGAGGCGGATCGCCGTGCCGGCGACCAGCGGGATGCCCTTGTAGGCCGGCCCGAACAGCATGTCGCAGGCCACGCCCGAAGCGCGGATCGCGCGGGCGTAGTAGCCGCACAGCTCGCGGAAGGAGGCACCGTCGTCGAACAGACCGGCATTGAAGAAATACGGCGAGTTGCGCCCCGCCTTGGTCACGAAGGCGCCGAAGCGCAGCACCCCCTTGCGACAGGCGAGAGCGATGAAATCCCGGCTAAAATCCACGGCTGTCCGGCTGCTGTGCAGCATTTCTGGAAAGCATCCATGTTACGCATCATCTCCCTCAACCTCAACGGCATCCGCTCCGCAGTCAGCAAGGGTTACCTGGACTGGCTGCCCCGCCAGCAGGCCGACATCGTCTGCATGCAGGAGCTGAAAGCACAGGCCGGCGACCTGAATCCGGAAATGCGCAGCCCGGAAGGCATGAAAGGCTGGTTCCACCATGCCGAGAAGAAGGGCTACAGCGGCGTCGGCATCTACAGCCGCATCGAGCCGGACCGCGTCGTCGAAGGCCTGGGCATCGCCGACATCGACGCCGAGGGCCGCTTCCTGCAGCTCGATTTCGGCAAGCTGTCGGTGGTGTCGCTGTACCTGCCCTCGGGATCGAGCTCGGAAGAGCGCCTGCAGATCAAGTTCAGCTTCATGGACCGCTTCCTGCCGCACATGGCCGCGCTCGCCGCCAGCGGCCAGGAAGTCGTCGTCTGCGGCGACTGGAACATCGCCCACCGCGAGATCGACCTGAAGAACTGGAAATCGAACCAGAAGAACTCGGGCTTCCTGCCCGAGGAGCGCGCCTGGCTCAGCCGCCTGTTCGACGAGCAGGGCTGGATCGACGTCTATCGCCGCCTGCACCCCGAGGCCACCGATGCCTGCTACACGTGGTGGTCGAACCGCGGCCAGGCCTGGGCGAAGAACGTCGGCTGGAGGCTGGACTACCAGATCGCCACGCCCGCCATCGCGGGCACGGCGCTGGCCACTGCGGTGTACAAGGAGCAGCGCTTCTCGGATCATGCGCCGCTGACGGTCGACTACGACTGGGCGCTGTAGGGCAGGCCACGCACAGCCTCAGCGGCGGCGCGCCACCACGAGCTGGTAGAGGCCGCCGAAGCGGGTCTGCTTGTGCCACTCGAAGTCGCCCGCCTCGTCGGCGAGGGTCCCCAGCGGCTCGTCGAGCAGGGATTCGGCGAAGGGCTCCAGCCAACGGAACACGCCCGCCATCACCGGCGCCAGCGGATGCCAGGGGCGCGGCCGGTGGTAATCGACGAACACCGCGCGGCCGCCGGGCTTCACCGCCGCGAGCAGGTTGGCGACGATGCGCCGCCGCTCGGCCTCGGGCACCTCGTGGAGCAGGAAGAAACAGCACACGGCGTCATAACGCGTGGGCAGTGGATCGACGAGATCGGCCACTTCGGCGTCGGCCTGCGGCAGGCCGGCGAGCTTGCGCCGCACGTTGTCGATCTGGATCGGCGCCACGTCGCGGATCGACAGGCGCCCCTGCGGGCCGACGCGCCGCGCCAGCATCGGCGAGAAATCGCCATACACGCAGGCCGCCTGCAAAACGTGCTCGCCCGGCGCGAACTGCGCCGCCGCCCAGCGCATCAGGCGGCCGGCGTTGCCCCACAGGATTGCCGACACCACCGGCGCCCGGTCCAGCCAGGGCATGGTGCGCGGGCTCAGGTAGGCCCAGGTATAGGTGCGGCGCAGATATTCCGGCAGCTTCGCGCCGGACGCCTTGTTACCGGCCTGCGGCACGGATTCGGTACGTATGCTCATCGGGCAGAGGGAAAGGGAATCGCTGCCTGGCTGGCCGCCCGCCACACGGATGGCGTATCCGGACGATGCCGTCAGGCTGTTGGTCTTCGTCGGACTATACGCGGTTTTGCGCCGCACAAACCCTCCGGCGCCAGCACTGGCGCCCATTTCAGGGTACGCACCCATTTTTTGTTACCCGCTTTTGCATTGCCTTTGCCCCCCGGCGGCGTTAGCCTGTGGATGGGCGCGCAGAAGCGCGATCATTCATGACGGATGAACAAGGAGAGATACCATGGCCAAAGCTGCAGTCCCCTCGAAAGACAAGCTCGTCGATGATCTCAGGGCCATCATCACCGACGCAGAAGATCTGCTTGCCCTGACCGCCGACCAGACCGGCGACAAGCTGGGCGACCTGCGCGGCCGCATCACCGAACGCCTCGCCGCAGCCAAGGCCAAGCTGTCCGACGCCGAAGCCGCGCTGATCGATTCGGGCAAGAAGGCCGCCCGCGCCACCGACGACTACGTGCATGAGCACCCCTGGCAGTCGCTGGGCGTCGCCGCCGGCGTCGCCTTCCTGCTCGGCCTGCTCGCCAGCCGCCGCTGACGCCGAAGATGGAGCAGGCCCGCAAGCCTCGCCTGGCCGGGCGCCTGCGCGGCATCGCCGATGCCGCGCTGCAGACGCTGCAGACGCGGCTCGAACTGCTGGCACTCGAGGCGCAGGAAGAAAAGCTGCGCCTCGCCCGCCTGGCGATCAACATCGTGCTGTGCGGGCTGCTGCTGGGCTTCGGCCTGGTCTTCCTGATGGTGTTCCTGACCGTGCTGTTCTGGGAGGAGCACCGCCTGCTCGCACTCGGCCTGTCCACCGCGATCTGCCTCGGCGGTGCGCTGTTCACCGCCACCAACGTGGCACGCGATTTCAAGCAGGGCAGCCGGCTGTTCGCCGCCAGCCTCGCCGAACTCGCCCGCGACCGGGATGCCCTGCGCGCGCCCGACGACGACGGCTGAACGGCTTTCCGCCATGGACCCGCGACTCGTCGACATCGCCCTGCGCAAGCAGCGCCTGCAGCTTCGCGCCGAGGCCCAGCGCGAAGACATGGCGGCGCGCCTGGCCGGCATCGAAGCCGGCCTGTCGCGCCTCGATGCCGTGCGCGACCAGTTGTCGTGGGCGAAGGAAAAGGTGCCGCTGCTGTCGATCGGCGTGATCACCGTGCTGCTGTTCAAGCCACGCCTCACCTTGCGCCTGGCCCGGCGCGCCTGGCTGGGCTGGCTGCTGCTGCGCCAGGCTCGCGGCAGCCGTCTGCTGCCGTTTGCCGTCCCGGTGCTGCGGCGCCTGCTGCGCTCGCTGAAGCGCGCGCTGTCGGCCTGAACGGCGCCATCATTCCCCACGTGCCGCCGGCCGGCGGCCTCATTGCCCGGAAGCAAGGTCCGCCGCGGCACACCGCAGATCAGTCGTGGCGGGTACCGAAGATCTTGTCGCCCGCATCGCCGAGCCCGGGAATGATGTAGCCCTGGCCGTCGAGGTGGCTGTCGATGCTGGCGGTGAAGATGTCGACATCCGGGTGCTGCGCGTTCATCAGCGCGATGCCCTCTGGCGCCGCCACCAGCACCAGCGCACGAACCTGCCTGCAGCCCTTGCGCTTGAGCATATCGACCGTGGCCGCCAGCGAGCCGCCGGTGGCCAGCATCGGATCGATGATCAGCGCCATCCGCTCGTCCAGCTGGCCGACGAATTTCTCGAAGTACGGCACCGGCTGCAGGGTTTCCTCGTCGCGCGCGATGCCGACGACGCTGACCTTGGCACTCGGCACCATGTCGAGCACGCCGTCGAGCATGCCCAGCCCGGCGCGCAGGATGGGCACCACGGTGACTTTCTTGCCCTTGATGCGCTCGATCCGGACCGGACCCGCCCAGCCATCGATCTCGACCGTTTCCAGCGGAAAATCCTTGCAGGCCTCGTAGGCCAGCAGGCGCGCGATCTCGGCCGTGAGCTCGCGGAATTTCTTGGTACTGACATCGCCTTCGCGCATCAGGCCGATCTTGTGGCGCACGAGCGGGTGGCAGATTTCGTGGATGGGCATGGCGGTTCCAGGCTGCAGGGCAAAGACCTGCCTCTTTTACCGCGCCGCCGAAGCGCGCACAAGAACACACGGCACCCGGCGCCGTTTCCGGTTCGGCGCTAGAATGACAGGCCTGAACATTCGCCAGGCATGGCTCCGCGGCTCATCGACATGCAAGCAGATCTGGAAGAAATCAAACGCGCCCGCGAGGAAGCGGACTGCCTCGCCGACGGCGCAACCGTGGATGCGGCGCTCGACCGCATGGCGGCGGCCATCACCGCGCGCCTGGCCGACAGCAATCCGCTGGTCTATGCGGTGATGAACGGCGGCCTCATCCTGGCCGGACGCATCCTGCCGCGCCTCCAGTTCCCGCTCGAAGTCGCCTACCTGCACGCCACCCGCTACGGCCATGCGCTGCAGGGCACGCAGCTCGACTGGCGCGTGCGTCCGACGCAGGACCTGCGCGGCCGCAGCGTGCTGGTGCTGGACGACATCCTCGACGAGGGCCACACGCTGAAAGCCATCGTCGAACACCTGAAGCACGAAGGCGCCGCCGAAGTGCTGTCCGCGGTGCTGGTACACAAGCTGCACGAACGCAAGGCCAGCCCCGGCATGCGTGCCGATTTCAGCGGCCTCGACGTCGCCGACCGCTTCCTGTTCGGCTGCGGCATGGACTACAAGGGCTATTGGCGCAACGCCCCGGGCATCTACGCCGTCAAAGGCCTGTAAGACCGACCCCGACCACCAGGAGACTCGCCATGCTCTACACCTTCAAGTCTTCCGCCAGCGCCGACGTGCTGATGCTGGGCGACTCGGCGAAGAAGCTCATCGCCATCATGGGCAAGGACGCTGCCGACAGCCAGGGCATCGTCACGGTCGAGCAGTTGCCGGATGCGATCGTCCGCCTGCGCGCCGCGATCGAGGAAGACCGCGCGCGCCAGGCCGAGCTCGAACGCCAGCGCACCGAAAAGGACGATGCCGCCGACCGCGAGGCCGGCCGCAGCGGCATGGCGGCGCCGGTCGGGCTCGCGCAACGCGCCTGGCCGCTGCTCGACATGCTCGAAACCGCGCAGAAAGAAGCGGTGCCGGTCACCTGGGGTAGCTGAGGCAGCACCCGGCCTGCGCGGCGCTTCAGCCGCGCAGCCGCCGCGCGGTATCGACCAGGGCCGCCGACAGCCTGTCCAGCGCTGTGCGCTGCGCCGCGTCGCACAGGCTGCCGTCGTCGCCGACTGCTCTGTCCGCATGGGCGATCGCAAGCTGCTGCGGAATCACCTGCATGCCGAGATAGCCGAGGATGTCGCGCACGTGGAACAGCACGCGCATGCCGCCCAGCGCACCGGCCGACGTGCCGAGCACCGCCGCCGCCCGGCCGGCATACACCGCGCCGCCTGAACGTGTCCGATCGGCCGCATTCGGGCGCGAGCACCAGTCGAGCGTGTTCTTCAGCAGTGGCGTGATCGAACCGTTGTACTCCGGATTCACCACCAGCAGGCCATCGCTGTCATACAGCGTCCGCTGCAGCTCGACGATGCACGGCGGCAGGCCGGATTCGGCTTCGAGATCGCCGTTGTACAGCGGCGCGGGGTAATCGGCAAGCTCGATCAGGCGCGCCTCGGCGCCGGCTGCCTGCAAGGGCGCGACGCAGGCGGCGGCAAGCTTGCGCGACAAGGCATCCCGCCGGCTGCTGCCGGCCATCACGACGATGCGGGGCGTTTCTTTCATGCGCGCTTGCTCCGTGTCAGCGAGAAACAGCTTTTCGGGCCGTACTCTGGCACAACTTTCGCGGCGACGCCCGAATTCGGCGGCACCGACACACCGGATCACACCCCCAGCAACACCGCCCCCGTTCCCGCGACGAGCGCGCCCAGCGCCCGCCTGATGCCCTGCGCGACGGGCGTTTCCGGCATCCAGCGCGCAATCAGATAGCCGGTGCCGTGCAGCAGCATGGTCGCCAGCGCAAACCCCAGCGCATAGGCCGCGAGACTGGCGCTGCCCATTTCGGCATGGTGCGCATGGCCGTGAAACAGCGCGAACGCGGCGACCAGCGGCAGGCTGGCCGCCAGTGGCAAGCGTGCGGCAAATGCGATCAGCAGGCCGAACACCAGCACCGAGGCGGCGATGCCCGCCTCGACCGCCGGCAGCGCCACGCCAAGGGCGCCGAGCCCGGCGCCTGCAAGCATCGCCAGCACGAAGCCGGCCGGCAGCATCCAGCGCGCCGCGCCCGGCTGGCGTGCGGCGTACAGGCCGACGGCCAGCATCGCCAACAGGTGGTCGAGGCCGCCCAGCGGATGGGCGAAGCCGGAAAGGAAGCCGGCCGTTTCGTGGCCGGGATGGGCGAGTGCCGCGCCCGAGGCGGCGGCAAGGATTGCGGCAAGTGCGAAACGGCTCTTCATGGCGATGGCTCCTGTGATCGGGTGTCGTTCTTTCTGGTGTCCCTGGTTTGCAGCCGCATCAGGCGGCGACCAGCATGCCCTGGCGTTCGATGAAGCCGATGATCTCGGCCAGTCCCTGCCCGGTCTTCTGGTTGGAGAAGACGAAGGGGCGCGGGCCGCGCATCCTGCATGCGTCGCGCTCCATGACGTCCAAGGATGCCCCCACCAGCGGCGCGAGATCGATCTTGTTGATGACCAGCAGGTCGCTGCGGGTGATGCCCGGCCCGCCCTTGCGCGGGATCTTGTCGCCGGCGGAGACGTCGATGACGTAGATCGTCAGGTCGGACAGCTCGGGCGAGAAGGTCGCCGCCAGGTTGTCGCCGCCGGATTCGACGAAGATGATGTCCAGCCCCGGAAAGCGCGCGTTGAGGCGATCCACCGCTTCCAGGTTGATCGACGCATCCTCGCGGATCGCGGTGTGCGGACAGCCGCCGGTCTCGACGCCGATGATGCGCTCCGGCGCCAGCGCCTCGTTGCGCACCAGGAACTGCGCGTCCTCGGCGGTGTAGATGTCGTTGGTGACGACGGCGATGTCGTACTTGTCGCGCAGGGTCAGGCACAACGCCAGCGTCAGCGCGGTCTTGCCCGAACCGACCGGACCGCCGATACCGACGCGCAAGGGTCCGCGCTGGTTGGGGACATGCGTGCTCATGATCTGAAAAGCCTCGTGTATTGGGTTTCGTGCCGGCTGCTGGCGATCGCCAGGCCGGGGGTGTGGTTGCTCCAGCGCGCTTCGGGCAGAGACAGCGCCGTGCCCGCCAGCGGCGCGATGCGTTCGCCCAGCGCGGCGAGCAGGCGCTGGCCGGCGCTCTGGCCCAGCGGCACGCATTTCACCGCCGCCATCACCTGGTTCTCGGCCCAGGCCCACAGGTAGGCCGCCAGCGCCTGCTCGGCCGGCACCCGCCAGGCCGCGGCGGCGGCCGACCACGCGGTCGGGAAGGCCGGCGTATCGACGGCGAGCAGGCGTTCGCGCCAGCCGGGCAGCGCGGCGAAAGCGTCCAGCTCGGCCAGCAGGCGCACCAGCGACCAGCCCATCTGCACGCTCTCGGCGCGCAGCTCGGCGCTTTCGCGGCTGGCGAGGAAGTCGTCGTTGAGGCGCAGCACCTCGCCATCGTCGCCTGCGCGCCAGGCCGCGAGCTGGCAGGCCAGCAACGGCGCCTCGAAGCGCGCCAGGCTCCATTCCAGCAGGCCGCCGATCCACGCCGCGGCCTCCGCCTCGGTGCGCACCGCGCCGCTTTCCACCGCCCACTCCAGCCCCTGCGAATAGGTGTAGGCACCCACCGGCAGCGCCGGGCTGCTCAACTGCAGCAGGCGCAGCAAGGGCAGCAAGCCCATGCCGGTGGCGCCCGGAACGAGCGGCACGGCCACCTTCAGCGCCCCGCCATCAGGTGGATGCGCGCGCCGCTGCCGTCGCCGGGGTGCTGGTGGCCATGGGCATAGGCGCCGGCCTCGGGCTCGAACGGCGCATGCAGCTTCACGAGCTGCGCGCCCAGGCCGGCGAGCATGCCTTCGAGCACATGGTCGGCCTGGATGCGCAGCCAGCCGCCGCCGGCATCGCTGCCGACCTGCACCGCGACGTGGCGGTTGCCCAGGTGGTAGGCCGCGCGCGCAAGCTCGACCGCCGAGGCGCAGCGGGCTTCGATCAGCTCTTCGGGCGCGGCGCGGACTTCGACGATGCGGCCGTCGTTCGCGCGCAGCTTCTGCCCGCCGCGCAGGATGGTGCCGCGCGGCAGGAACAGCCCGGCCTCGGCGCCCGACGCCAGCTTCGCGCGCAGGCGGCTCTTGGTGCGGTAGTTGAAATCGAGTTCGAGCACCTCGGCCGCCACTTCGGCGCCCTCGTGCAGCGATTCGATCAGCAACACCGCAGCGGTTTCGACCAGGGTATCGTTGGCCGGCATCCCGGCGGCCGGCGCACCGGTGTCTGGAGTCAGGGTAGTCGTCATGGCTGGATTCAGAACAGGAAATAGCGCTGCGCCATCGGCAGCGTGTCCGCCGGCTCGCACACCAGGTGCTCGCCATCGGCGCGGACGACGTAGGTTTCAGGATCGACTTCGATGTCCGGCGTGGCGCCGTTGAGCACCATGTCGCGCTTCTGCACCGTGCGGCAGCCTTTCACCGCCACCAGCGGCTTGTGCAGGCCGAGCGCCGCCACTGCCGGGTTGTGCAGCGCGGCCTGCGACACGAAGGTGACGGAGGTCCTCAGCGCGCGGCCGAAGCTGCCGAACATCGGCCGGTAATGCACCGGCTGCGGCGTCGGGATCGACGCATTCGGGTCGCCCATCGCCGCCACCACGATCATGCCGCCCTTCAGCACCAGGCTCGGCTTGACGCCGAAGAAGGCCGGCCGCCACAGCACCAGGTCGGCGAGCTTGCCTTCCTCGATCGAACCGACCACGTGCGCGATGCCGTGCGTGATCGCCGGATTGATGGTGTATTTGGCGATGTAGCGGCGCACGCGGAAGTTGTCATGGCCGCTGCCTGCATCCTCGGCCAGCGGGCCGCGCTGCAGCTTCATCTTGTGCGCGGTCTGCCAGGTGCGGATCACCACCTCGCCCACGCGGCCCATCGCCTGCGAATCCGAGGACATCATCGAGAACGCGCCGGTGTCGTGCAGGATGTCCTCGGCGGCGATGGTCTCGCGCCGGATGCGCGACTCGGCGAAAGCGACGTCCTCGGCGATCGCGGGGTCGAGGTGGTGGCATACCATCAGCATGTCGAGATGCTCGTCGATGGTGTTGACGGTGTAGGGCCGCGTCGGGTTGGTGGACGACGGCAGCACGTTGGGCCGGCTGATCGCCTTGATGATGTCCGGCGCATGGCCGCCACCGGCGCCTTCGGTGTGGAAGGTGTGGATCGTGCGGTCCTTGAACGCGGCCAGCGTGGTCTCGACGAAGCCGGACTCGTTGAGCGTATCGGAGTGGATCGCCACCTGCACGTCCATCTCGTCGGCCACCGTCAGGCAGTTGTCGATCGCCGCCGGCGTCGTGCCCCAGTCCTCGTGCAGCTTCAGGCCGATCGCGCCCGCCGCCACCTGCTCCTTCAGCGGCGCCGGCAGGCTGGCGTTGCCCTTGCCGAAGAAACCCATGTTCATCGGAAAGGCATCCGCCGCCTCCAGCATGCGATGGATGTGCCACGGCCCCGGCGTGCAGGTGGTGGCGAAAGTGCCGGTCGCCGGCCCGGTGCCACCGCCCAGCATGGTGGTGACGCCGCTGCTCAGCGCCTCGTCGATCTGCTGCGGGCAGATCCAGTGGATGTGGCTGTCGATGCCGCCGGCGGTCAGGATCATGCCCTCGCCGGCGATGACCTCGGTGCCGGCGCCGACCGGAATCGTCACCCCCGGCTGGATGTCCGGGTTGCCGCCCTTGCCGATGCACCAGATGCGCCCGTCCTTGAGGCCGACGTCGGCCTTGACGATGCCGGTCACCGCATCGATGATCAACGCGTTGGTGATGAGGGTGTCCGCCACGTTGGCCGACACGTCCTGGCCCTGGCCCATGCCGTCACGGATCACCTTGCCGCCGCCGAACTTCACCTCCTCACCATAGATCGTCCAGTCCTTCTCGACCTCGATCACGAGCTCGGTGTCCGCCAGCCGCAGCCGGTCGCCCACCGTCGGGCCGAACATTTCCGCATAGGCGCGGCGCGAAATCATTGCCATCTCAGGCCTCCTGCCGGGCCGCCCCGAGGGAGGCCCGCGTCCCCATGGGGGGCAGCGAATGCAATGCGCGCGGAGGTTCGCCCAGTGCTCCCATCACCTGGCCGTTGAAGCCATACACCTCACGCTCGCCGGCCAGCGCCACCAGCTCGACGGTGCGCGACTGCCCCGGCTCGAAGCGCACCGCCGTGCCCGCCGCGATGTTCAGCCGGAAGCCACGCGCCGCCGCGCGGTCGAATACCAGCGCGTCATTGGTCTCGGCAAAGTGGTAGTGCGAACCGACCTGGATCGGGCGGTCGCCGGTATTGCTCACCGCCAGGCTCAGCGTGGCGCGGCCGGCGTTGAGCTCGATGTCGCCGTCGGCGACGAAGAATTCTCCTGGGATCATCCTTTTCTCCTCACACGATCGGCGCATGCACCGTCACCAGCTTGGTTCCATCCGGAAACGTCGCCTCGACCTGGATGTCCGGGATCATCTCCGCCACCCCTTCCATCACCTCCTCGCGCGTCAGCAGCGTCGCGCCGTGGCTCATCAGTTCGGCCACCGTGCGGCCGTCGCGCGCGCCCTCGAGGATCGCGCAGGTGATCAGCGCCACCGCCTCCGGGTAGTTCAGCTTCAAGCCTCGTGCGCGCCGCCGCTCGGCCAGCAGGCCGGCGGTGAAGATCAGCAGCTTGTCCTTCTCGCGTGGCGTCAGTTCCATCGTCCTCTCCGCGGCGCCGGGCGCCGCCTGCAACACAATTGATCAGGTATTCCAGATGCGCGGGGTCTGCGCCGGCCGCCCGGCCACCACCGGCCGCGCCGCCGCCCACAGGCGCGCGAACCACGCCCGCCCCGGCTCGCATGCCGGCCCCAGCCAGCGCGCCAGCAGCAGGCCGGGCAGCAGCGTCACCGCGCCCTCGCCCGCCTCGGTTTCGATGCCGCGCCAGCATTCGAGCAATGCACCATCACAGTGCGGCGAGGCGACGACGAAGCTGCCGCCGACCGGCTGTCCCTGCATGCCCACCGCCGCGCCGAGCAAAGCGCTGCCGCCCGCCAGCACACCGCGCTCGAGCCACAGCGGGCGGCCGTCGCGCTCGATCCGGGTGCGCATCGCCAGTTCGCCATGGCCGAAGCGCTCGCCGGACGCGGTGCGCCCGAAGCACAGCATCTCGGTGCCGATGAAGCAGGCGTCGCCATGCAGGCGCACTTCGGAGGACAGCTCGCCCAGCGCGCCGTCGAAGACGATGCTCTCCTGCGGCAACCATTCGCAGACGCCGCCGGCAGCGACTTCGATGCGCTGCACCAGAGAACCCACCTGCCCCGCACTGCGGTACCACTTGCCCGCGCCCGGGGTGGTCACCAGCGCATGCGCGCCCGGACCGACGTCGAGATCGACGCTCAGGCGGTCGCCGCCCGCAATTCCCGCCGGTGGATGCACCAGAATGGTGTGGCACACCGCCTCCCCTTCGGGATACAGCGCCCGCTGCACCACCAGCGGTCCGACATGTTCGCGGCGCGCCAGCACCGTCCGCCCGCCGCGCCGCTCATAGCCAAGGCGCAATTCGGCCCGCCAGCCACGGCCGGCGGGCTGCTCGGCCAGGGCATGGGTTTCGGGCGTGCTTACGGCGTTCATGCCGGACGACAAGCAAACGGCGTTCCAGCACTGGCATGAAGGCCGTATCTGCTTGTCGATCAAGGAAATTTCAGCGCCACTCCGGCACCGGAGCGGTCGATGGCAGGCAATCGGACGGTCTGCACTCGAAGACTTGCACCATCTCGGTGCATGAACTCGATCGGCGTCTCGAGGCAAGGCCACCGAGTGCATCGAACCTGCTGCCGTGCCCCGATCCCGCAGGCTGAAGCCGCAGCGGCCAGCGCCCTGCCTTACGGCGTTTCGCCGCCCTGCGCTTTCCTCATCAGCACCACGTCCTTGCACGGCACTTCGCACTGCCAGCCGAAACGATCCGCCAGCCAGCGGAAGGTCGACTCGCGGTAGAACACCACGTGCGTCGGATCACGGCGGTAATGCCAGCCGGCGAAGCGGGCATCGTCGGCCTGGAAGCAGGTCATCACCGCCAGCCAGCCGCCGGGCCGCAGCAGGCCGTCGAGGCGGGCGAATTCGGCTGCCGGGTCATGGAAATGCTCCGCGGCCTCGGTGCAGGTGATGAAGTCGTAGCTTCGCGCCAGCACCGCAGCATCCGGCGCGAAGAAGGGGTCGTACAGCGCCACCGCATGTCCGGCTGCACGCAGCATGCCGGCCAGTGCCGGGCCGGGGCCACAGCCGTAGTCCAGCCCCGTACTCGCCGGCGCCAATCGGGCCAGCAGCGGCGCGGCCAGACGGCCGAGAAAGCGGCGATAAGCCGGATCGGCGGCATCGTTGCAATGCAGCGCGTATTCCGCCCGCTCGGCCGCCGCCGCCGGGCGCTGCGCGGGCAGCAGAAAAGTCGCCTCGCAGCGTCCGCAGCGAAGATAGTCCCGCCCTTCGACACACATGAAAGAACGCGCGCCGGCACCCCGGCACACCGGGCAGACCGCGGCGGATGCCGGCAGGGAGACTTCAGCCCTTGCGCTGCCGGGCACGCCTGGCCGCCGACAAGGTGGTGATCGCCACGCCGGCCAGCACCGCCGCGCCCGCCAGCCAGCGCTCCGCGCCCAGGTGCTCGCCGAGCATCATCATGCCGAGCAGGGCACTGAGCACCGGCACGCTCAGTTGCACCGAACCGGCGGCGATCGCGGTCATCCGCACCCGGACCCAGTACCACACCGCATAGCCCAGCCCCGACATCACGGCGCCGGACAACAACGCATAGGCCACGCCGACGCCGTCCAGCCGGATGGCGTCGCGCTGCAGGAACATCAGGCCGAGCGCCAGCGGCAGGGCCCAGATGAAACTGCTGGCGGTGTTGCCCACCGGCGTGTCCTGGCTGAAGCGCCCGAGCAGCGAGAAGCCGCCCCAGGCGATGCCGGCGATCGTCATCAACCCGGCAGGCAGCAGCGCCGGCGCCGCCGCGCCCGGCGCCAGGAAGGCCACCAGACCGGCGAGTGCCAGCAGCACGCCCGGCAGGCTGGCACGCTCGCCGCGGGCATAGCCGTAGGCGATCATCGTCAGTTGCGCGCTGGCGAACAGCAGCAGCGCCCCCGCACCGGTGTCGATGCCGCGATAGGCGAAGGAAAAAGCCACCGCATAGATGAACAGCAGCACGGCGGACGGCCAGGATTTCTGCAGCGACGGCAGCCTGAGGCGCTGGAGCATCACGATCAGCGCCAGCATCGCCGCACCCGAGGCGAGACGGACGACGATGAAGGATGTCGGGTCGATGGCCGTGGTCTGCAAAGCCAGCCGGGTAAGCAGCGAATTGGCCGCGAAAGCCAGCATGGTGGCGGCCGTCAGCAGGACGATGAGCATGGCCTGCCTTGCCGCTCCGGCTGCATCCTGCGATGCCGCCGCCTCGTTTCCATTCATCGACCGTGTCTCCTCGAAGCCGGCAGCCGCAGGGGCGGCAGCGTGGCGGGTGCGATCCCACCATCTGATTTCATGATCGGAACGAAGCCTGCTGCCGGCCTGCCTCGCCGGCCGCCCTCGCCCAGCGCCGAGTCT